>DASQOR010000084.1:0-69324 GCA_035644395.1 Steroidobacteraceae bacterium | reverse complement strand
CTGGGAACTAGGCACTCGCATGGGCCCGGCGTAGCATCGGAGCCGATGCCAGCGCTCGCTCGAATCAAAACTGGAGACTTGCAAACTCATGCAGCGAACGACGACTGCATCAATGGCGGGCCCGGGACTCGAACTAAATATTCTTACGATGCGCTCAACCGGATGGACACGGTCACGGAGGGCGGCGTGACACTGGCGGACAATGACTGGGATCTCCTCTCGCGGCGGGATCTCGTCAAGCTCGACAACAACGCCTTGACCTCGAACCCGGACTACGAGGAGGACGATGACCTGAGCTCACTCGTGCACACCGGCCCCGCACCGCTCACGTTCACGCTCGGGCGCAACCACTCGAGCCAGATCACAAGCCTCGCGGCGAGCGATGGGGCATTTCTCTCTCGGCCCGCGAGCACGACGACGAGCGCCTATGTGCCGAACAAGCTGAACCAGTACTCGACCGTCGGGGGCGTCGCCCAGGGCTACGACGCCAATGCCAACCTCACCTCGGATGGCACGTTCACGTTCGAGTACGACGAGGAGAACCGCCTGCGCAGTGCCACCGGGGCCGGCACCACGGCGGCGTATGAGTACGACCCGGTCGGCAGACGCCGGGCGAAGGTGGTCAACAGCGTGACCACGAAGTTCGCCTCGGACGGCGCGGAGGAGATCGAGGAGCGGGATGGCTCGAACAACGTGCTGCGCAAGTACGTGTACGGCTCCGGCATCGATGATCGCATCGCGATGCTCGACTCAACTGCTTGCGCGGGCGGCGGCCGCTGCTTCTACTTGACCAACTGGCAGGGCTCGACG
This sequence comes from Steroidobacteraceae bacterium, assembly GCA_035644395.1. GTDB lineage: Bacteria > Pseudomonadota > Gammaproteobacteria > Steroidobacterales > Steroidobacteraceae > JBGPLJ01. The sequence goes on along the minus strand of DASQOR010000084.1, from coordinate 68,514 downwards.
ACGACGCTCGTCAACCAGAGCGGCACGCTCAACGCGACCTATCACTATGGGCCCTATGGCGAGGGCACGAACTGGACGCCCGCCGATGCGCTCACCGGCAATCCGTTCCGATACACGGGCCGGCGGGTCGATCCGGAGACAGGACTTTACTATTATCGCGCCCGCTACTACTCACCGACCACCGGGCGGTTCCTGCAGACCGATCCCATTGGGACGAAGGATGACCTTAACCTCTACGCGTTCACGCGCCATGATCCGCTGAATCATTTCGACCCGAACGGCGAGGACTCCATAGCGGTTCAGTTCCGTGATCAGCCGGTACATGCGGGATCACATGTCATCCCTCAATGGATCTCCGGGGGACACAGCGGCGTTGTGACGATAAATGAGCGAAACGGACTCACCCACTACTATGAGTTTGGCCGCTACGCGGGCGGGTCCCAAGTTCGCCAGCTGGGCCTACCGGATCTTAAGTTCAACAACGGCGTGCCGACGCTCAAGAGCGTTGAGGCGGTCCTCGGGCGGGTTCTCGATATTGGTGTACACGCGAATTCGAGAGACATAGGAATCACGTTTGATGCTGGAACAGATTTTCAACGGATGGAAAATTACGTGACCGGTGTTCGTCAAGATGATCCCGCGTGGACACCGTGGGGAACGAACTGCCATGGTTTCTGCGAAGGGACTACGCAGGCGGGCGGCGGTAACGGACCTCGATATTCTGCGACATTGACTCGCGCGAACCTTGCAGCCGTCGCTGGTCAAATTATCGCCATATACCAGCAGCAGCAACAGTCGCCGCAATCGACACAACAGCCCATTGAGGATCAGTGCAGCAGGAATCCGCTGTCTTGCAATCCGGGGCATGTTCGTTGAGGGGAAACGCATCGATGAGCATCCGTAACCATCGCGCGGGCGTGTACGTACTCCTCCTCTGTGGAACTGCGGGTTGCGGTGGTAATTCTCCGTACTCGCCTCCCAGGCCCGCGGGCCTTCCGGCCGACGCTGTTTATGCGGGAGGACAAGACGGCGGCGATTGGTTGGCTTGTCGGGGGGTTCAGGCTGGGGAGTTGTACTGTCGAATATTTGACCCCGCCAATGGCTTTCTCCGCTACGAATCATGGTTGCGTTATTGTCCGCAGCTTGCGGGTGACGCCGCTGGATTGCCTGGCATGTTGGATGTCGATGGACTGTTCATCTCCCGCGCTCGGCTTCTACGAGATCGCCCCGACGTATATCACCCGCCGGCAGGCGCGACTGCTGAGCAGGTTGCCGTTGAACAAGAGATGATCGAGAAAGCCTATCAAGCTGCAGGAGTGGACGGCAGTTGCAAACGCGTTCAGCAATAAACGTCCTTGACTGGCCCTTCTTTCTGTGTGCGGCTCCCACGCAAACTTATGCGCGGGAAAACTGCATTGATGGGATAACGAGCTGTCCTCCATGTGCGGCACGAGGGCCGCGTGACGTGGAGCGTGGATTAAAACAGCAAGCCTGGGTTGGCGAGTTCCTGCAGATCGCGGCCAGAGTGCAGCAAGCCGGCGACGATGAATGTGCGCGCCGCGCCAGTACCGACGGTGGAGTCTGGCACCCGCTTCAGCGGGCGCAGTGACTGGACCAGAGAGGCAAGTATGACATTCCGGCCACAATTGATCCTCCCACTCGTTGCGCCCTTGCTGTCGCTGTCCGCGCATGCACGCTTCCTGCAGGCGGATCCGATTGGGACGAAGGATGACCTCAACCTCTATGCCTATGTCTACAACGATCCGGCCAACAAGACTGATCCAACCGGGACGTCGTGCAAGACCACTTCCGATGACAGCGGTAAAGTTCGCGCTGAAAGCTGCAAGATCGACGTTGACCGGGACAAGCTTGTGAAACAGTACGGAGAGAAGGCAGTGGCCAGGCTGGAGACCGCCTACAGGGATGCTGTTAACCGGCTGCTGGCACGCGCAGATGAAACAGACACGATCGACGTCGACCAAACGGATTCCAACGGAAAGGCGACAGGAGAAAATGCAAGCGCGACCGTCAGAGCGGGAGACATCGCGGACAACTTGATCAAGCGTGAGGTTGGCTATAACCCAAGCACGCCGAGGATCATGGAGACGTCAAATAGGGACGAAAACAACATGTCGATCGGCGGCGGCATCGAGAAACTCTTGGGCCCGAGTTTCACCGATCCTACGTCTTGGTTTAGAAATTTCGATCAAGACTTGACGGTGGCTTGGACTCATGAGGGGATGCATTCAAATCGCGTTCATGAGCAGTTGGGCCCTCGAGATACATGGGAAAGGTTTCACGATAGGCCCTTCAATCAGACAGCATTTAGGCTTCTTGGGTTTTGACGTGCCCATGAATGCAAAGTCGTGGCCGATGCTCTTGACGCTATGTGTTCCGGGCTGTGCTGGCGAGAAACCCTATGACCACGATCTGATCCAGATCCAGGGGAGGCCCGGTGTAATGTACAAGAGAGGAGACGGACGAGAGGTCATCGAGTGCGAAAGCCGCCATGTGCCAGGTGGATGCGGGTCCCTCGAAACTTCCGGGATAACGGAGCAGGTATTTTCTGATTGCTCCGACGAGCAGTTTGAATGCTTGTTCAATTCTGCAGATGTGCTAGCCATTCCTAAAGCTGGTCTGACCGTGGGGCAAAAGTACACTGCGTTCGGTGCAAACCTCACTGTCGAGCAATGTTTTGGGGATCAGGCGTCGTGTGGAATAGCCGTGATCAAATCCGCCTGCGCGGATGTTCAGACCTGTAGTTGCCGCTCCACGGTGCAAGGAAGAGCGACGACGTTCTACTTCTCGCGCGAACTGGGCATCACTGCCTTCTATACGATAGGTGCGCCCGCCGCAGTCGGTGTGGATTCGAAAATGCTGGCTGAGGCGATTCCATTGCTGACCTATGTTTTGGTCGCGGAGAAGGGTTTCCTGCGCGCGTCACTAGCACTCCCGAGAGCGACTCTAGGTACCAACTGTCGTAACTAATCTGATCGTCACCGAACCGAACGCCCCCAAGACAATTACTGGCGACTATCCTGTGTGCGGATTCCGACGAAGCGGGGCCCACGTACCAATTTATGCCGGGTCGATACTCCGGGGCATGCTGGCCGAGGTGTGTGTAGCGGGGAAGCCCTGTAAACAGCACGGATGCAGGATTTCGACAGCACGGCAAATGTCACCTATGGGTCCGATTCCACTTTTCGAGGACAGTTCACTGCCTTCAGCTCACGCGATGGCGCAGACGCGTAATGTCGCACGAAGATTTGCCGCAGCACTTCTTGCTGCGCTCGTGTCGGCGGCTGTCGCCCAGCCGGTCGCATCGGAGGTGCCGACCGTCGGCGAATCCAATGGCAGCGTTTCCCGTGATGTTGCTATCGTGACGAAGCTGCTACAACGGCTTGGCGCCGACGTTGATCTCGCGGCGGCGAAGCTCGCGATCGACAAGCGCATTGACCCGAGCATCGATGTGCCGGCAACGCTCGCACAGATCGACAAGATGGTGGCAACCATTCGGCGGATGGCAGGACCATCACCGACCGAACGGCAGAAGCTCACTGCGGTTCGAGACTATCTCTATGCGAGCGGGTCATGGAATGACGATCGACCGTATCAGTACGACCTGAATGATCCCCTAGGGGAAAACATTCGCAACAAACTCCTGCCGGTTTACCTGGCAAGTCGGCGCGGCAACTGTGTGACGATGCCGATTCTATTCGTGATCCTGGCCGGACGGTTGGACCTGCCCGTCGCGGTCTCGACCGCACCGCTACATATCCTGGTGAAGTACACGGATCGAGAGACGGGCAAAAGCTTCAACATCGAAACGACGAGCGGGGCCCACGTGGCGCGGGACGCTTGGTACCGGGAGAAGATGCCGATGACCGACGCTGCAATCGCAAACGGTGTTTACCTGGCGCCGCTCAGCAGGCGCGAGACGATCGCGCTCATGGCCGACACGCTCGTTGAGTACCAGCTCGCGACCGGTCGCTACGAGGAAGCCATTGCGGTGGCGGACCAAATCCTCTCGGCCTACCCGCAGTTTGTGCACGCCTTGGTGAGCCGCGGGACTGCGGCCGCACACCTGCTCGAGGATGAGTACTATCGACGCTACCCGACGGAGGGGGAGATTCCAGTGGGCGAGCGTGCCGCCTACCTCCAACTGATCAACATCAACCGTTCATCGTTTGACCGAGCTGAAGCCCTGGGCTGGCGTGCGGCGCCGTAGCCACTCTCTCGGTTGGTCAAGGGAGAGACTCCATGACGATCCGCATACAATTCATCCTTGCGCTCGTAGCGCTGCTTCTGTCGCTGTCCGCAGAGGCGCGATTCCTGCAGACCGATCCGATCGGGACCAAGGATGACCTCAACCTCTATCTGTACGCGAACAGTGATCCGGTGGATTTCACTGATCCAGATGGTGAAGGCGCTTTATTCAATGGATTTCGCGCGGACCCACAGAACACTCGGTACCAATCCACCAATAAAGTTGCCGTGGCCGCAGAGCGAAATCTCTACGCGACGGCTCAAAGCGTGAACGCAAGTCAGGCGAACTTTGCATTCTTGCATGGCGATTCGAGAGGCCTCTATGTGAACATGGAGTTTGGTCATCCATTAGCATCGACGCCAATCTCGAACGCACTGAGGGCGGATGCAAACTTCGACCGCCGTCAAATGACCATTGTGTCGGCGTGCAACGCGGCATCCACGAACGCCGGCGCTAACATCGCAAAGGAGACCGGTACGACGACCCTGGCTGCGAATGGATTTGTCTTTCACGATCGGAGCTGGCTCGGTAGCGTCTCGCTAAGCGTGAGTTCCAGTAGAGACGTGAACAATCAGGACAGAAGCTTTGTTGAATATTCCTCCAGCGGGCACGTGACCGGGCGCACGTTTACGAGTATTAGCATCGGTTCGGACGGTGCGATCAGTCTTTCTGGAGAGCGAACCGAGACACCGACGGGTTCGAGAATTGCTCGTACCGTCAAATTCACTTGTGATTCCAAAGGCGTGTGTAAGGACCAATGAAAACTCAACTGCTCGTCGGTCTTTCGTGCGTCGCTTGCATACTCGGATTGCCTGGAGTGCTGAAAGGTGACGATGGCGTTGCACGTGGCGCGGAGGTGCCGCCTCCGACGCAAACCACTCCGAATGGCCAATCGGCTAAAGGCGCTCGGATGACGGGGGCGCTGCCGACAGAAAGTACGTCGGGCTCGTCCGGCTTTTCATTGTCGGCGGATAAACTTGAGCGGTATTCGCGCGCGGCGCTCGACGGCAGTGGCAGTGCCGCTTGGGCGATCTATCTGCACTACAGCTTCTCGTCGACTAAGGAAGGAGGCCGGTTCGCGGTGTATTGGGCGCGAATAGCGGCGGAAAACGGCTCAATTGACGGAATGATCATCTATGCGCGCTACCTATTCACTGACCGTCGCGATGTCGAGAGCTGCCACCGGGCGCGCTTCTGGATCCAGCGAGCGCGAAAGGCCGGGTACACAGATCCGGACTGGAATGGCAAGATCAAAGCTCCGACGTTGGACCAAGACTTTCGCCGACGCTGTCCTGGCCTGGAGCCTGCCCAGCGAGATCCACTGCCACCGGAGTTCAAGGGCGACCAATGATCGGCGCGCGATGTTCTTGGCGTGATGCGGGATGGACTGGCGTCCGCAAAGTGTTACAACTCGACGGATAGCGGGCCGTGGCGGGCCAGCGTTCGCGGCCACGATGGGGTTCGATCGGTCCCGATGCCGGGGCCAGCCCGGCGATGAAACGCCGGCCCGACCTCGACCGGAATCCACTCGCGCCGCGACGGAAGCGATTTGCACACCCTGCGCATCAAGCGCGTTCGCCCGAGCGGGTGCACTCGAGGAGCAGGCGGTTGCGGGCGGTGTCCCAGGAGAACGCAAGCGCGTCGAGCGGGAAAGCGATCGTGCTTCGGTCGGCGATGTCAAAGAACACGGCGTGGTGATGACTTCAACCTCTATGCGTGTGCCGCGAACCACTTGATGCGCGCTGGGATGATGGCGTAAATACCTGGCACTTGTTGCTCGATATGCCTGACGCGAAGGCAGCAAAGGAGCAGACAAGTGACTACGAAGGTAACCGTCCGGCCAAGGCAGGTAGCGCGACGGGCGTGACGTGGCGAACATCGGTACACACGTAGCGGACAGGAGTGGACGTGTCCGCGTGGAGTACAGATGGACACGAACACTCTTGTGGCACACGAGCCGGTGGCGGTGGATACGCGGGGACGACGGATTTCAGCTCGGCGCCACCGGCCGATCGAGGAGAAGCGCGCGATCGTGGCCGAGACGCTCGCGCCGGGTGCCTCGGTCGCGGAGGTTGCGCGCCGCCACGGCGTGAACGCGAACCTGGTGTTCGTGTGGCGGCGCTTGCAGAGCCAAGGGTTACTCGAGACGCACACGCGCCGCATGACGGGCCGGCGGTTGATGCCGGTGAAGCTCGTCGAAGCCGCGGCATCGCCATCGGCCAACAGCGCGGGCGCGCTGCGGATCGAGTTTGCGGGCGGCGTGCAGGTGCACGCGAGTGCTGACACGGACGCGAGCGTACTGGCGCGGGTGATTGAGCTCTTGCGCCGATGATCGCGCTGCCGGCGGGGACCTGCGTATTCCGGCGAAGCCGGGCCACCGTTCCGATGCAAGCGAGGCCATCATTGCGGTCGATGCCGGGCCACGTTACGTGGGACAGCTTCGACAAGCAGCGCCGCTTGAAGCGGGTCGACGCGCCGCTCTCGGCGAGGACCGTCAATGAACATGTATCTCCATGTTCATAGTGATCCAGCTCGATGACGCGTGCTACGCGGGCATGCATATGAGGTATATATATATATATAGAGAGAGAGTGAGGAGGACGTTGCGGCAGCGGCAGGGGGATGATAAGCAGTGAATATGCCGCACGTCCGACTGACCAGTCTTGCGCACGGTGGCGGCTGCGGATGCAAGCTCGCCCCGGCGGTCCTTCAGCAGCTACTGGCGAATCAGCCGGTCGCGGCGGCTTTTCCGCAGCTGCTCGTCGGCACGGAAACCGGCGACGACGCGGCCGTGTGGCAGCTCGACGGCGGCACCTGCGTGATCGCGACGACGGACTTCTTCATGCCGATCGTCGATGACCCCGCCGATTTCGGGCGCATCGCGGCCGCCAATGCCTTGTCCGACATCTACGCCATGGGCGGCCGGCCCATCATGGCGCTCGCCATTCTCGGAATGCCGCTCGGCAAGATCGCGCCGGAGATCGTGCGGGACATCCTGCGCGGCGGGTCGGAGATGTGCGCACGCGCCGGCATTCCGGTCGCCGGCGGCCATTCCATCGACGCGCCCGAGCCGATCTACGGGCTTGCCGTCGTCGGCACGTGCGCGCGGCGCGAGATTCGGCGCAACTGCGACGCACAGCCGGGCGATGTACTGATCCTCACCAAGCCCATTGGCGTCGGTGTCTACTCGGCCGCGTTCAAGCGCGAAGCGCTGGGGCCGGCCGGTTATGCCGAGATGATCGAAACGACGACCCAGCTGAACTCGGTTGGTGCCGCACTCGCGCGCGAGCCCGCGGTGCATGCCATGACGGACGTGACGGGGTTCGGCTTGCTTGGGCACGGCCTCGAGATGGCGCGTGGCTCCAGGCTGCGTCTCGTGCTGCACATGGATAACGTCCCGCTGCTCGCGCGCGCCGCGGGGCTGGCGCAGCAGGGCTTCGTGACCGGAGCCTCACAACGGAATTGGGCGAGCTACGGCCGCGAAGTCGCGCTCCCGCAGGGCTTCCCTGACTGGCGGCAAGCCCTGCTCACGGATCCGCAGACATCGGGCGGCTTGCTGGTGGCGGTGGCGCCCGAGCGTTCAGCGGCGGTGTTGCAGATAGTTCAGGACGCAGGATTACGCGCAGCACGCGTGATCGGCCGAGCGGAGCCGGGCGAAGGCGGAATCACAGTGACTGAATCTGCGCGGGAGCATTGACGATGAGCGATGTGCGAGAGGTGGTGGTCGTGGGAAGCGGTCTCGCTGGACTCAGTGCGGCGCTTGCGAGCGCGCGGCTCGGCCGGCGCACCACGATGCTGACGGGCGGTGTTCCGGGCGGCCAGTTGGTCAGCATCAACAAGATCGAGGGCGTACCGGGCTTTCCGGATGGCGTGCCTGGCTACGACCTGTGTCCGATGACCCAGGAGCAGGCGGACAAGGCCGGCGTCGAATTCTCGATGGCCGGCTGCAATTCGCTCATCGCCGACGGCGACGGTTGGCGCATGGCAAGCACGGAAGGCGATATGGTCGCGCGCGCGGTCATCGTTGCGACTGGAACGGAGCGGGCGGCGCTGGGCGTCCCCGGGGAGGCGCGCCTGCAAGGCAAGGGCGTCAGCCACTGCGCGAGTTGCGATGCGCCGCTGCTGCGCAATCAGGTCGCAGTCGTCGCGGGCGGCGGGGATTCGGGCCTGCAGGAGGCCCTGACCCTCGCCGAGCACGTGTCGAAGGTCGTCGTGATCGAACGGGGTGTTGCGCTCACTGGCATGCCGAGCTTTCAGGAGCAGGTGCGGGCCACCGCGAAAATCGAGTTGCGTTTCGGTGTCGTCGTGTCCGAGATCCTCGGCGAGAGCGGCGTCACCCACCTGCGCCTCAAGAACGTCGCGACGGGCGAGGAGTCCGATCTCATCGCCGCCGCCATCTTTGCCTGCACTGGCCTCGTTCCGAACACCAAGCTGCTCGGCGGGCTGGTGCCTCTGGACGCCGGCGGACGCATCCGCGTCGACGCGGCGATGCGGACTCGCGCTGCGGGACTCTGTGCGGCCGGCAACGTGCGCGAGGGCTCGCCGCATCGTGCGGCCGCCGCCATGGGCGACGGCGCGACGGCAGCGTTCGCGATCGATCGGTACCTGGCAACCGGGCGCTGGCGCGACCCGGATTGACGGCAAGCGGACGCCAGCATGAACGACGACGCTGAGGAGAATGCCGGGGTTCGTGGCCTGCCGTCCGTCGATGCGGTGCTGCGCACGACTCGGGCTGTAACACTTGTCGAGCGCTTCGGTCATGCGGCGGTGGTCAATGCGATCCGCGTCGCGATCGCCGCGGCGCGGGCTGAGTCCGGTACCGCACTCACCGCTGAGGACGCGGCCGAAGGCGCGGCCGATCGACTGGAGGCGGAACAGGCGCCGCGTCTGCGCAGGGTTTTCAACCTGACGGGCACGGTGCTGCACACCAACCTCGGCCGCGCCATCCTGGCCGAAGAGGCCGTCGAGGCAGCGAGCGCGGCGATGCGTAGCGCCGTCGCCCTGGAATTCGACCTCGGCGGCGGGCGGCGCGGCGAACGCGACGATGTGCTGCGTGATCTCCTGTGCGGTTTGACCGGGGCGCAGGCGGCGACCGTCGTCAACAACAATGCCGCGGCGGTGCTGCTGACACTCAACACGCTCGCGCGGGGTCGCGGTGCGATCGTGTCGCGCGGCGAGCTGATCGAGATCGGCGGGGCCTTCCGCATGCCCGAGATCATGAGTCGCGCGGGCGCGCGGCTCGTGGAGGTCGGCACGACCAATCGCACGCACCGGCACGACTATGTCGATGCCATCGATGAGCGAACCGGCGTCCTCCTGAAGGTTCACACGTCGAACTATCGCGTCGAGGGCTTCACGGCCGAGGTCCCGGCGTGCGAGCTTGCGACGCTCGCCCGCGAGCGCGGCATTCCACTCATTGTCGACCTCGGCTCCGGAACGTTGCTCGACCCGACACGTTGGGGCTTGCCGCACGAGCCAACGGTTGCCGAGGTGATCGCCGCCGGCGCCGATCTCGTCACGTTCTCCGGCGACAAGCTGCTCGGCGGGCCGCAGGCGGGTTTCATCGTCGGGCGGAGCGACCTGATCGCGCGCATCAATCGCAATCCACTGAAGCGCGTGTTGCGGATCGACAAGATCCGGCTCGCGGCGATCGAGGCGACGCTGCGCCTGTACCGCGACCCGGACCGGTTGAGCGAGCGGCTGCCAACGCTGCGGGCGCTTACGCGCAGCTACGAGGAGATCGACGCCCGGGCGCGTCGGCTCGCGCCGGCCGTCGCGCAAGTGATCGGCGATGCCTATAGCGTCGACGTCCTGCCGTGTGCGAGCCAGGTCGGCTCGGGTGCGGTGCCGATCGAGACGCTGCGCAGCGCCGCGCTGGCGATTCGCCCGGCGGCAATTCGCGGCGCGGGACGCGCGCTCACCCGTCTGGCCGCGGCGCTGCGCCGCCTGCCGGTGCCGGTGATCGGGCGGATCAGCGATCAGGCGCTGCTCCTCGACCTGCGCTGCCTCGAGGACGAACACGGCTTCCTGGAAAATCTCGAGGCGCTGCGCAGCGTGCGGCACGCCGTCGCCGGACCGGCTGACAGTGCATGATCATCGGCACGGCCGGGCACATCGATCACGGCAAGACGGCGCTGGTGCGTGCGCTCACGGGCGTCGACACGGATCGGCTGAAGGAAGAGAAGGCGCGAGGGATCTCCATCGATCTCGGCTTCGCGTATCTGCCGGTCGCTGACGGCGCCATCCTCGGCTTCGTCGACGTTCCCGGGCACGAGAAATTTGTGCGCAACATGCTGGCGGGCGCGACCGGCATCGACTTCGTCCTGTTCGTCGTTGCCGCGGACGACGGCATCAAGCCGCAGACCCGCGAGCACCTCGCCATCGTCGATCTGCTCGGCCTCACGCGCGGTGTCGTCGCCTTGACCAAGATCGATCGGGTACAGCCCGAGCGGCGGGCGGAGGTGGAGCAACAATTGCGGGCGTTGCTGCGAACGACGGGTCTGGCGTCGGCGCCAGTGATTCCTGTATCTGCCGCCACCGGCGAGGGGATCGATGAGTTGCGGGAGCGCCTGCTGAGGGCAGCGCCCGATTCCGCACCGCGCAGCGCGCTCGGTCGCTTTCGACTGGCCGTCGACCGTTGCTTCAGCCTGACGGGCGTGGGAACCATCGTGACGGGCGCCGTTCTGTCCGGGGCCGTAGCGGTCGGCGATACCGTGACAGTCAGTCCACGCGGACTGCGCGCACGCGTGCGTTCGATCCACGCGCAGAACGCGCCCACGCAACGGGGCGTCGCCGGACAGCGTTGCGCGCTCAACCTCGTGGGTGAAGGCATCGACAAGCGCGCGATCACCCGCGGCGCGGTCGTGCTGGACCCGGCCCTGCATGCGCCTGCGAATCGCATCGACGCGACGATGCGACTGCTCGCAACGGAACCCGGCGTGCTCGCACACTGGACCCCCGTGCGTGTCTATCACGCGGCGGCGGAAGTTGCGGGACGGGTCGCGCTCCTGCGGGAAAAGCCGATCGCGCCAGGCGACAGCGGCCGCATCCAGCTCGTGCTGGAGGAACCGATTGCGGCGGCGGTGCGGGATCGCTTCATTCTGCGCGACACTTCCGGGTCACGCACGATGGGCGGCGGCGCATTCGTGGACCTGCGTGCTCCGCATCGGTATCGGCGGATACCGGCACGCATTGCGCAGCTCGAGGCGCTGGAGCACGACGACCCGGCCGTGGCGCTCGCCGCGTTGATCGAGCGGGCTCCGTTCTTCACGGACGTCACCGCGTTCGCGCGCGATCGCGCCCTGGCGGAGGAACAGACCCAGGCGCTGTGGCGCGCCGTCCCGCACGTCAAGCTTGCGGTGGGCGGCAACGCCATTGCACTGTCACCGGGAACCTTCCAGCGGATTGCCACCGAAGCGCGCGCGGCGCTCGATGCCTTTCATCGCAGCCATCCGGAGCTGTCCGGTCTCTCCATGGAGCGGCTGGCGGCACTGGTGCAACCGCGCCTGCCACCCAAGGTTTTCGCAGCGGCGGCCCATGCGCTCGTGCAGCAAGGAACGCTCGCGCTGGAAAGCGGCGCTTTGAGAGCGCCCGGACATCGCTTTGTCCTCGATCGACGTGACGCGGACCTGTGGGCACGCATCGCGCCGTTCCTGTCGGCTGAAGAGCGTTTCCGTCCCGCACTCACGCTGGAGATCGCGGCCGCTCTCAAGGAGCCGGAGGCGGAGGTGCGGCGGTTGCTGAAGACGCTTGCGCGTCAGCGCACCGTCGTGGAAGTGGCGATTGATCGATTCTTCCGCCGGGACGCGGTCGACGAGATCGTGCGCATCGTCGTCGAGATCGCGCGCGCGCAGAAAGACGGTCATTTCTCCGCGGCGCAGTTGCGCGACCGGCTCGATAACGGAAGGAAGGTGGCGATCCAGATTCTCGAATACTTCGACGGGCAGGGCGTGACCGTGCGGCGCGGTGACCTGCGCAGGATCAATCCGCGGCGCCTTGACTTGGTCGCGCGCGCGTCCTAGCTTCAAAATTGCAATCGGGTCACGGAGGAGAATCGTTCCCGGTGGAACGTCCGGACTTCAAATCCGGGTGGGGCTGCAAGCCAGTCCTTGGTGGGTTCGACACCCACTCTCTTCCGCCAGCCGAACGGTTGCCGGCGCGCACGATCGCGGCGATAGCGAGCACGCTCACCGTAACCACTGCGGGGCAGGCGGCGAGTAGCGCGTAGATCCTTTCCCTGGGCAGGTCCGTTGCGAGTACGAAGCCGGCGGCGAGGGGGCCGAGGACGGCGCCGAGCTTCGCTACCGAGCTCGCCCAGCCGCCGCCGCTCGCACGGATCGCGCTCGGGTAATAGATTCCCGCGATCGAATGCAGGCCGTAGTGCATGCCGCTCATCAGCATGGCGCCGAACACGGTGACATAGAGGAAGAGGTCGTGCGGCACGAAGCCAAGGCCGACCAGGAGCAACACCGGCACTGCCGCGACCGAGCACGCGGTAATCGCCGCAGGCCCATGCCGATCGGTGAAGCCCATCAGGGCGAGCGCGGCGATCGCTCCGCAGATGGAACTCAGCGACGCGACATTCGCCGCCGTGCTGCGCGCGAAGTTCAGCGACTCGATGATGATCGGCGCCCAGTAAGTGAGCACGAAGATGGCAATCGTACTCATGAAATAGCCGAGCCAGAGGAGCGGAGTCACCCAGCGCAGCGAGCCCCGGAACAGCTCGCGCAGGTGGAATTCGCGCGGCGCGGCGCGCTCATCGCCCAGCACGAATGAATCCGTCGGCGCCGCATGGCAGTTCGGATCGATGCGCCGCAGGGTCGCGACGACGCGCTCGGGCTCGCGGCCCTTGGCGACCAGGAAGCGGACGGACTCGGGCAATCCGGCCCAGAGGATCGCCGCGCATCCGAGCGTCGCGATGCCGGCCACGAGATACACCGCTTGCCAGCCGTAGCCCGGGGCTAGCGCGTTCGTCAACGGGCCCACGGCGAGACCGCCGAAGCTGTAGCCCAGCATCACGACCGTGACCATCGAGGAGCGCATGCGTCGCGGCGAGAACTCGATGTTGATCGCCCAGGCGAGCGGAATCAGGCCGCCGAGCGGCAGCCCGTCGAAGAAGCGCAGCACGAGCAGCGCCTCGAAGCTCGAGGCCGTGGCCGTCGCCGTGGTCAGCAGGCCGAACGCGACGGCGCACAGGATGATGGCGGGCCGACGACCGATCCGGTCGGCGATGTAGCTGAAGACGAAGCCGCCGATCACCATGCCGGAACTTGCGGAGAATGACAGCCAGCCGAATTGCTTGAAACCAAGGTGCAGCTCATCGCGCAAGTACGGAACGACGAAGCCGCTCATCAGGTTATCGATGCCGTCGAACGCGGTCACCAGCCAGGAGAGGGCGATCACGCGGTAGTTGAAGCGGCCGAGCGTGGAGCCGTCGATCAGTGCGGCGACATCGATTGTGCGCGGCTCGCGCGACATGGACCGGCTCCCGTGGGCGTGGTCGTCGTGCGCCACGGCCTCGCTTCGAGGCTATCATGCAGTCGTGGCACACGCGAACGAGTACGACTACATCGTCGTGGGGGCCGGAACCGCCGGGTGCCTCCTTGCGAATCGGCTGTCCGCCGACGCCGACGCGCGGGTGCTGCTCCTCGAGGCGGGCGGGAGCGACAACTATCACTGGATTCACATTCCGGTCGGCTATCTCTACTGCATCGGCAATCCCCGGACCGACTGGCTCTACCAGACCGTCGCGGAGCCCGGCCTCAATGGGCGTTCGCTCCTTTATCCGCGCGGCCGCGTCCTCGGCGGCTCCTCCTCGATCAACGGCATGATCTACATGCGCGGCCAGCGCGAGGACTATGACGAATGGGCGCGCCAAACGCGGGACTCGCGCTGGTCCTGGGAGTCGGTGCTGCCGGTGTACCGCAAGACCGAGGACTACTACGGCGGCGCGGGCGAGTACCACGGCAGCGGCGGTGAGTGGCGCGTGGAGCGGCAGCGCCTGAAGTGGGCGGTGCTCGAGTCCTTTCGCGAGGCGGCGCAGCAGGCGGGCATTCCCCGAACAGATGACTTCAACCGCGGAGACAATACGGGCGTCGGCTATTTCGACGTGAATCAGCGCAAGGGCTGGCGCTGGAACGCGGCCAAGGCTTTCCTGCGGCCGGTGCGGCATCGGCGGAACCTGACCGTGATGACCGGCGCGCTGGTGCAGCGACTCATCGTCGAGCAGCGACGTTGCAGCGGTGTCGAGTTCGTTGCCGCCGCCGGGGGCCGCGTCAGCGTGCGCGCGCGCCGCGAGGTGCTGCTCGCCGCCGGATCGCTCAATTCGCCGCAACTGCTCGAGCTTTCAGGAATCGGCGACGGCAGCCGCCTGCAGCAGCTCGGGGTCCCGATCGTGCTCGACGCTCCAGGCGTTGGCGCCAACCTGCAGGATCACTTGCAGATGCGCATGTCATTTCGCGTCAGCGGCGTCGCAACGCTGAACAGCAGGGCCGCGAGCTGGTGGGGCAAACTCGCCATCGGCCTTGAGTACCTCCTGACGCGCCGCGGACCGATGTCCATGTCCCCGTCGCAACTCGGAGCCTTCACGAAGAGCGATGCGGCGGATCCTGCAATTACCCGCCCGGACATCGAATTCCACGTGCAGCCGCTGTCGCTCGACCGCTTCGGTGAGCCGCTGCACCGCTACGACGCGGTCACCGCAGCGGCGTGCCATTTGCGCCCGACTTCGCGCGGCAGCGTCCATATCGCATCGCCCGACGCCGCGTCGCCGCCGGTCATCGCGCCGAATTATCTGTCGACCGACTTCGACCGGCATGTGGCCGCCAACGCTCTTCGCCTGACGCGCCGTATCGTGGCCGCACCGGCGTTTGCGCGGCATCGGCCGGAGGAGGTCGCCCCGGGGCCGCGGTATCAGACGGAGGAAGAGCTGATCGCAGCGGCGGGCCTGACCGGCACGACGATCTTCCACCCGGTCGGTACGGCGAAGATGGGCACACGCGACGACCGCTTGGCGGTGGTCGACGGCGAACTGCGAGTCATCGGGATTGACGGGTTGCGCGTAATCGATGCGTCCGTGATGCCTACCATCACGTCCGGCAATACCAACTCCCCGACTTTGATGATCGCGGAGCGGGGCGCGGAGCTTGTCCGGGCTGACGGGCGCCGTTGACAGACCTGGGTACTGCGCTGAAACTCGATGGCGGCCTGTATCCGGAGGATCGAGACATGGGCGAGAAGATCAAGGTTCACGATCCGCGCGGCTATCCGCCGAAGGTCGTCGGCAAGCGACTCGCGAACCGGCTCGAGAGCCTCGACGGCAAGGTCGTGTATCTCGTCGACTGCCTGTTCGACAATTCCGACCGCTTCATGGAGCAGCTGCGGCTCTGGTTCGCGGAGCACATGCCCGCGGTGATCATCCGCATCATCAAGCCGCGCGAGAGCTGGGTCGACGACCCCGTCATGCGCGCCGCGATCGCGGCCGATGGCCACGCGGCGATTACCGGTGTAGGACTCTGAAGCACCTGTTGCCCCACGGTCGTGGGGTTGGCTCTGGCCCTCGAACGGCAGGGAATCCCCACCGTTCCGGTGAGCACGCACGTGTTCGCCCGGCTCGCGAAGGCAACGGCGCTCGCCGAGGGCATGCCGACGGCGCGCAGCGTGTTCGTTCCGCAGCCGGTCGTAGGCCGCTCGGTAAGTGAGCTGCGCGCCTACATCGAGGGCACCGATCCCGTCCTGAAGCAGCCTTTCATGCAGGGCGTGATCGAGGGCCTGACCCGGCCGCTCAACGACGATGACTTCAAGGGAGCGAGCTTCGAGCGCACGACCCCGCGTTTCCTCGAACCGGACACCGAGGAAAACCTCCGCGAGCTTTTCAACCAGAACCGCTGGACGGATTTCCTGCCGATCATCCTGCCGACCGAGGAGCGCGTCGAGCGGATGGTGAAGGGCACCAGCCACGCGGCCGGCAAGATCGTCGGGCGCCTGCGGCCGACGGCTTTCCGCGAGTACTGGGAGTTCGATGTCGAGAAAGTTGCGGTGAACGCGGTCATGGCGGGCGCACGTCCTGAGTACCTGCCGGTCATCCTCGCGATGGCGGCGAGTGGCACGACCGCCCGCTCGAGCAGCACGACGTCCTTCGCGGCGATCTCGGTGATCAACGGCCCGATCCGCAACGAGATCGGCATGAATTCCGGCATCGGCGCGCTCGGGCCCTATAACCACGCCAATGCCACGCTCGGACGCGCCTACGGCCTCCTGAGCCAGAACCTGCAGGGCGGCTCCGTGCCGAGCGAGTCGTACCTTGGAACGCTCGGCAATTTCCTCAGTTACTCCGCCTGCTTCCCGGAAGCCGAAGAGCGCAGCCCCTGGTCGCCGTTCCACGTCGATGAGGGCTTCCGGGCGGATGAGAGCACCGTCAGCATCTTCTTCGGCGGCTGGTACACGCAGTCCGGTTACGGGCCGCGCGAGACCTGGAAGGAGAAGTTCTACCGCTGCCTCACGGCGACCGATCATTTCAGCCCGCCGCTCATCGTGATGGACCCGCTGGTGGCGCGCGGCTTCGAGGCGATCGGCATGGGGAAGCGGGCGCTCATCGACTGGTGCGCGGAGAACGCGAAGCTCCCGGCCCGCGAGTACTGGGATGATCAATCGATCCAGTCGGTGATCCGACCGCGGGCCGTAGCGGGCATCGAGCCGTACGCGACCCGGCTCAAGGCGGCGCCGGACGAGCTCATCAGCATCTTTACGCCGAATGACGTGAAAATCGTCGTTGCGGGCGGCGAAACGCAGGCGGCCTTCAAGATGTTCGGCGGCATGTACACCTGGCGCGGCCCGGGGGCTTCGCTTACCCCGCACGCGGCAGGCCGCATCGACGAGTGGCGCTGAGCGCAACGCATTGACTTGATATTCATGCCCGCGAACGGCCGTACGTTTCCGTATTAGTCGACTTTGACTTCGCGCGTTGTGGAATACAGAGCCGCCGCGGGGTCCAATATGGCTGGCGCAACCCTGATACGAAAACAATTTCGCTAGTCGAAACCGACGGTGATGGCATTCGCCTTGCGCGAATCCGGAGTTGGCAGAATTACAAAACAGTGGGGGGATCAAGCCATGTCGCTAATCCAAGGCGGAGTCATCCGCGCTGCGCTGGTCTGTTCGGCCGGCCTTGTGCTGTTCGCACCAGTGCCGATCGTCCAGGCCCAGGAACAAGCCGCCGCCAGTGAATCCGGCGAAACGCTGGACACGATCGTCATCACCGGCTCGCGCATCCACCGGCGCGACTACGATGCCAACAGCCCGATCCTGTCCGTCGACGACTCGCTCCTGAAGAACTCGAGCACCGCGGCGCTCGAGGCGAATCTCGTCAAGCTGCCGCAATTCCATGCGGTGCAGACGCCGACGATGGGTGGTGACATCCAGCCGACGGCGACCAACACACCGGGCGCGGCAACGGTTTCGCTTCGCGGCATCGGCGCCAACCGCAACCTCGTCCTGATGGACGGCCGTCGCGTGACACCGGGCAATGCGTCCCAGGTGATCGACATCAACACGATTCCCTCCATGGCTATCGAGCGCGTCGAGATCATCACCGGCGGCGCTTCCTCGACCTATGGTGCGGACGCCGTGAGCGGCGTCGTCAACTTCGTCATGAAGAAGAATTTCCAGGGCTTCCAGTTCGACGCCATGACGGGCCAGACGGACCGCGGCGACGGCACGGAGTACCAGATCGCCGCGATCATGGGGTCGAATCTCGCCGACGATAAGGGCAATGTCATGCTCTCTTTCGCCACCAACCGGCGCCAGGGCGCGGACCGGATCGACCGTCCGTGGTTCCGCGCTGCCATGAAGGACCCGACGATCGGGGGCGACGAGTTCTTCCCGGACTTCTCGGGTTTCGATCCGGCTGATCCGACGAATATTCCTTCGCAGGCATCTTACGACGCGATCTTCAACGCAGGGCCGGCGGGCGCCGTTCCTTCACCCACCCGGCTCTACTTCAATCCGGATGGCACGGCCTTCACCGGATTCTTCCAGAGCTTCGCACCGGGCGGCGTCTATCGCTTCAACCAGGACACGACCGGCACCAAGTGGAAGGTGGATTCCACCGGGCTCCTCGGCCAGAACTTCCAGGACGCACGCCTGTTGATTCCGCTCGAGCGCGACAATATCTATGCGCGCGGCAATTACGAGATCAATGACTGGATCGGATTCTTTGCGCAGGGCCTCTTCAGCAAGGTGCAGACCCGGACGGTGCAGCAGCCGTCGCCGTCGGTGAACGGCTGGGCGGCCTTTATACCCGTCGATGGCCGCGCCATACCGGCCGAACTTGCCTCCGTGCTCGCCAGCCGGCCCGATCCGACCGGCGACTGGCGGCTCACGTATTACCTGAACTATGCGAATCGCGATCTCAGGGCCGACGTGTTCACCTACAACGTGGTCGGTGGTTTCGAGGGCACGATCCCGGGGAGCGACTGGACCTGGGAACTCTACGGCTCGAAGGGTGAATCGCAGACCTCGGCGCTCACGACCGGCGTCGCCTCGCTCGAAAGGTTCCGCGCGGTGATCGGCGCTCCCAACTGGGGCGCAGGCTTCGACTCGAGTGCCGCGGGCTACAGCAACCCGGCTTTCGGCGGCTTCGGCGCGAATTTCGCGACCTGCACGAGCGGCATCGATCCGTTCCAAAAGGAATTGCCGATCAGCCAGGACTGCATCGACGCGATCTCGGCGAGCCTCAAGACCCGTTCCACCATGCTGCAGGACATCTGGGAGGCCAACGCCCAGGGCAAGGTATTCAACCTGCCTGCCGGCGAGGTGCGTGCGGCCGTCGGTGCCTCGTATCGCCAGACGAACTACGAGTTCCTGAACGACACGCTGACGTCGCAGGGTGTCGAGTTCAACGATCAGGCCATCGGCATCTATCCGAGCGGCGACGCGACGGGTGAGGATACCGTCAAGGAATTCTATGGCGAATTGCTGATGCCGGTGCTGAAGGATCTGCCTGGCGTGAAGCTCCTCGAACTCGAGCTGGGCTTTCGCAGTTCCGACTACGACTCGACCGGCAACAGCGAGACCTGGAAGGCACTCGCCACCTGGAAACCGGTCGACTGGCTGCGTTTCCGTGGCGGTTTCAACCGGGCAGAGCGCTCGCCCAACATCGGCGAGCTGCATCTCGCGCCGTCGCAGACCTTCCAGATTGGCGCGGCGGGCGACCTGTGCTCGCTCGCCAACCCGTCACCGTTTTCCGCCAATCCGGCCAACGCTAACGGGGCGCAGGCGCGGGCCCTGTGCGAGGCGCTCATGGAGCGGGCTGCTCCGGGAACTGCGGCCACCTTCTATGCCAATCCGCAGTTCGCCAACTCCGTCGGTCCGGCATTCGCATTCCCGTCCGTCACGGGCAATCCGAATCTCACGCCGGAAACGGCGGATACCTGGACGTTCGGCTTCGTCTTCAACTCGCCGTCCGACAGCGAGATGCTGAGCAATCTGCATCTGTCGGTCGACTACTACAGCATCAAGGTGGATGATGCCATCGGCCCGCAGTCCGTCGACGTCGCCCAGCGGCAGTGCTTCGATCCGGCGTTCAACCCGACGTTCGATGTCAACAATAGTTTCTGCGACGGCATCAATCGCGTCGCCAATGACGGCGCACTCGGGAATATCCTGCTCACCTACTACAACAACGGCCGCTTCGAAACGTCCGGCATCGACACCCAGCTCGACTGGGCGTTCAAGATGGGGCCTGGCCGCTTCACCCTCAACACGGTCATCACCTACCTGCTCGACCTGAAGACCTCGGAGCTGGCAACCGATCCGCTCGTCGACTACGCCGGTGCGCTGGGTCCGACGCAGAACGAGCTGAACTCGGGCTCCTTCGAGTGGAAGATGCTGAACACGGTCGGCTACTCCATCAATCAGTGGAACGTTTCACTGCAGTGGCAGCACCTGCCGTCGATCAGGTCGATCACGTACCCGACGAACCACGACACAGCGATCCTGGGCACGGGGTCCTACGATCTATTCGCTCTCTCCGGCACATTTGCTTTCGAGAAGAATCTGGTCGTGCGCTTCGGCGTCGAAAATCTGTTCGACGAGGAGCCGCCCCTTCTGGAGGTCAACAGTGCGCCGCCGCCGTTCCTGAATGCCGGCGGTTCGTTCGGCGGTACCGATCCGACTAATCCTGCGCTCTATGACTTCATTGGCCGGCGCTTCTATCTCGGCGCGACGATGAAGTTCTGATCGCGCATCGAGTGCAACGCGAGCGGGACCCCTTCGTAACGAAGGGGTCCCGCCGCGCATTCATGACCAAGCGATTCGAATCCCTGCTGGCGGCGGCCGCCCTGCTGGCGCTCGCCAGCAGCTGGAGCGGCGCGGACGGCAAAGGCCCGGCGCGCATCGATCAGGCGCGGCTCGAAGCGGCAGCCAGCGATGCCGACAACTGGCTCACCTACGGCCGCACCTACGCCGAGCAACGCTTTTCCGAACTCGCGAAAATAAATGATGGCAACGTCGGCGGCCTTGGGCTCGCGTGGGCCGTGGAGCTGGACACGGCACGAGGGCAGGAAGCGACGCCGATCGTCGTCGACGGGACCCTGTACACGAGCACGGCCTGGTCCAAGGTGCTGGCGCTCGATGCGGCCACGGGCAAGCGGCTCTGGCAATTCGATCCGCACAACGATGGTTCCAAGGGCGCGCACGCCTGCTGCGATGTGGTGAACCGCGGCGTCGCGGTATGGAAGGGCCGAGTCTACGTCGGCACCATCGATGGCCGGCTGATCGCGCTCGATGCCCGCACCGGCGCCAGGGTGTGGGAGGTGGTCACGGTCGACCAGCTGAAGCCCTACACGATCACCATGGCCCCGAGGGTGGTGCGCGACAAGGTGATCATCGGCAACAGCGGCGCGGAGCTCGGCGTGCGCGGCTACGTCTCCGCCTACGATACGGCGACGGGCAAGCTCGTCTGGCGCTTCTACACGGTACCGGGGAATCCCGCGGCCGGACCGGATGGCGCGGCTTCGGACGATGCGATCGAGAAGATCGCCAGGCCGACCTGGTTCGGCAACGAATACTGGAAGCTCGGCGGCGGCGGCACGGTCTGGGACTCGGTGGTCTACGACCAGGAGCTCGACCAGCTGCTCATCGGCGTCGGCAACGGTTCGCCGTGGAACCAGAAGTACCGCTCGGAAGGCAGGGGCGACAATCTCTTCCTCGCCTCGATCGTCTCGGTCGATCCGGACACCGGCAAGTACAAGTGGCACTACCAGTTGAATCCCGGCGAGACCTGGGACTTCACGGCCACCCAGCAGATCATGCTCGCGGATCTCAAGATCGACGGCCAGCCGCGCAAGGTGCTGATGCAGGCGCCGAAGAACGCGTTCTTCTATGTCATCGATCGCGCCAACGGGAAACTGATCTCGGCGCAAGCCTACGCACCGCAGAACTGGGCGGACCACATCGATCTCGCGAGCGGTCGCCCGGTGGAGAAACGAAACGCGCGCTACACCGAGGGGCCGGCCATGGTCGTGCCGTCGGGGATCGGCGCGCACGCCTGGATGCCGATGAGTTATTCGCCCAGGACCGGCCTCGTCTACATCCCGGCGATGGAATATCCGCTCGTCTACGCGGATTCCAGGCCCTTCGAGGTTCATCCGGGCCGCTGGAACACGGGCGTGTCCTTTCTCGATCCGCCGCCGCTCCCGGGCCTCCCGGCGGACATGGACGCGCGGCGTGCGGCCCTGCACGCCATGATCCGCGGCAAGCTCGTGGCCTGGGACCCGGTCGCGCAGAAGGCGCGCTGGGAAGTCGAGCGCGACTGGCCCTGGAACGGCGGCACACTGGCGACGGCGGGCAATCTCGTCTTCGAGGGCACCGTGCATGGCGAGCTCGAGGCCTACAGCGCCGACAAGGGCGCCCGGCTCTGGTCCTTCCAGACGCATCGTGGCGTGCTGGCCGGTCCCGTCACTTATCGGATCAAGGGCGAGCAATACGTGGCGGTGATGGCGGGCTACGGCGGCTCGATGGGCATGGCGAGCGCGTCGCAATTTGAAAAGCGCCGGATGCCGAACGGCCTCGTCGTCGCATTCCGGCTCGACGGCAAAGCAGAGCTACCACCCTATACGCCGGTGCCGCTTGCGAAGCCGAATCCGAGCGGCGAGCAGTTTACGTCGGCGCAGATTGCAACCGGCAACCAGTATTACTTCACCTATTGCACCATCTGCCACGGCGGGCCGGTGAATCCCGACCTGCGCCGCTCGAGCTTCCTCACGGACAAGAGCGCGTGGCAGACGGTCGTGATCGGTGGCGCGCTCGCGCCGAATGGCATGGCGAGCTTTGCGAGCTATCTCAAGCCGGAGGAGGCGGAGGGCATTCGCGCCTACGTCAATGAACAAGCCAAGGCCCTCATGAAGGCCGAAGGCGGGAATTAGGATGCGCGTACGGTCGGCGCCTGTTTGTTCGAGGTCACTCCGCGCCCGTCCCGCGGCCTTCAAACGCTGCTCGCGTCCCGGATGTAGACCCCCTGTTTGCGAAGCTCAGCCTGCACCGCGCGGACGTCAACGGCACGTGGCTGCACGCCTGCATTGACCGCGACTGCCGCAGCGACTCCCGCGGCCTGCCCTGTGAGCCAGCATTGAGGAATCTCCCGCATGAAGCCGTGCGAACTCGCATCGCTCGAAATGTGCCGGCCGCATGCCAGCAATCCGTCGAGGCGGAACGGCACGAGCGACTCGTACGGCACCGAGAGCACCGGAAACTTCGGCGATACGGAAGGGCTGACACCAATTTCACCGGGCAGCACGACACCGTGATCCCATTGCGCGCGCAGGATCTTGGCGACGCCTTTCAGCCGGCGCGTGTGCCGCACGCCGAGCTGGCTCGCGCTCTGGAGCGCGTAGGCGTTTTCGAACCCAGGCGCGTGCTGCCGGAAGAAAGCGCAATGCGTGAGCATGAGGCGATGCGAGCGAAATTCGACCTCCGTCATGTCGTCGACGTCGATGCCGGACATGCCCGACTGGCGTGGCCCGAGGAAAAGCGCGATGTCCTTGCGCCAGGAGACGTAGGGCGACTGGAAGAACCCGAGGCGCTCGCGACCCTGGCGCATGAACTCGGAGAACTGCTGGGGCTCAAGATTGCGGAAGTCGATCCAGCGGTCCATGTCGACGCCCGCGATCAGGAAACCGGTATTCATGCTGTGGTGGACGTCGCCCTGGTCGATGTCGCTCTCGAACTCCGCGCCGGCGCGCGCAAACACGTCGCCATCGCCGGTCCCGTCGATCACGACCTTCGCGCGCAGCGCCTGCCGGCCGGATTTGCATTCGAAAAAGACGCCGGTCACGCGTCCTTCCTCGATCATCGGCAGCGCGGCCCAGCCATGCAGCACGATGCGCACGCCGGCCTCCAGCAACATTTCCTGGGTTGCGACCTTGAGCCACTCGGGGTCGATGGTCGGCGCCCAGGTGACGATGCCGTGGAAGGCCGTCGTTCGCGAACCCCAGTAGGTCGCCAGTGCGGGGTCGCGCGAGCCCCATTCCGCAGGCGGCGGACCCGCCTTCGCATCGGCCGGCAGGCGGTCGAGCACGTCGTCGGCAAAGCCGCGGATCACCTGCTGGCCCGCCCAGTCGGTCATGCGGTCGATCCAGATGACGAGTCCGCCGGTCGAAAGGCCCCCCAAGTGGTTGTAGCGTTCGAGCAGAACGACGTCCGCGCCCATTTTCGCGGCGGCATAGGCAGCGGCGCTGCCGGACGGCCCGCCACCGACGACCAGCACGTCACAGCTGTGATACACGGGGACGTCGCGCGCGGCCTCGCGCACGAAGCCGCTGCCGTTGCGCGGCGTCTGCGTGCGCCCGCGCGCCTCGAACAGGTCCGACATCAGGAAGCGGTC
The DNA here is from genome assembly GCA_035644395.1 of Steroidobacteraceae bacterium. Taxonomy (GTDB): domain Bacteria; phylum Pseudomonadota; class Gammaproteobacteria; order Steroidobacterales; family Steroidobacteraceae; genus JBGPLJ01. The sequence goes on along the minus strand of DASQOR010000084.1, from coordinate 44,368 downwards.
TTCGGTCTGCTCCACCCTCTGGACGGTGGGTTTCACGTTGTCGGACATACCAGGCTCGTCTCCGCTCAAGGTTCTTCCTGCGCAATGCTTTTAATGTATCTCGTCTGTCACGCTACGGGCGAGCGGGAGTAAAAAAATGGCGAAGCTCCGCAGCCTGTCCGTCGATTCCCCGTGGCGCCGCGCTCACTGGTACGCCCTTGGCCTCACCGAGGCCGACATGCACAAACCGAAGATCGCCGTCGTCAATTCCTCGTCGGAGCTGGCGGTGTGTTACGCGCACCTCGATGGAGTCGCCAAAGTGGTCAAGGAAGCCGTCCGCGCCGCGGGCGGCGTGCCCTTCGAGGTGCGCACGACGGCCCCGTCCGATTTCATCACCGGCACCGCCAGCCGCGGCTCCTACATCCTCGCGGCGCGCGACCTGGTGACCAACGACATCGAGGCGCAGGTCGAGGCCGCGCTGCTGGATGGCATGATTTGCCTGACCTCCTGCGATAAAACTCCGCCAGGGCACCTGATGGCGGCCGGCCGGCTGAACATTCCGACGATCCTCGTGATCGGCGGGTACCAGGCTTCCGGGCGGATCGGCGACAAGCCGGTCGACCTCGAGGACCTTTGGTCCGGAGTCGTCGGCCTGGAGTTCGGCAAGCCGCTGCCGCACGACCTCGAGCAGATGACGCGCCAGGCGGTGCGCGGCCCGGGCGTGTGCGCCGGCATGGCCACGGCCAACACCATGCACTGCGTGGTCGAGGCGCTCGGCATGTGCGTTCCCGGCTCCGCGCCGGTGCGCGCCAACAGCGGCAAGATGTTCGACGCGGCGCGGCGCGCCGGCGCGCGCATCGTCGAAATGGTGCACGAGGATTTGCGGCCCCGGCAGATCCTCACCGAGGGCGCGTTCCGCAATGCCATCGCAACCGTGCTCGCCGTGTCGGGCTCGATCAACGCGATCAAGCACCTGCAGGCCACCGCCGTGGAGGCGCACACGGACGTCAATGTGTTCGCGCTATGGGACGAGCTCAGCCGCAAAGTGCCGATCCTGAGCGCGGTGCGCCCGAACGGCGCGGTGCGTATCGAAGGCTTCGAAGATGCCGGCGGTGCGCGCGCCGTGCTCAAGCAACTCGAGAGCCTGATCGACACCTCGGTGACGACCTGCACAGGGCAGACGCTCGCGCAGGACCTGGCCGGGTATCGCGTGCCCGACCCGGAAATCATCCGAGCCGTCGACCGGCCGATCGCGCCCGGTCCTGCGATCGTGATCCTCAAGGGATCGCTGGCGCCGGAGAGCGCCGTGCTCAAGATGGGCATACCGGACGGCAAGCGGCCCGAGCTCTTCGAGGGCAAGGCCCGCGTCTACGACGATACCGCGGTTGCGATGCGTGAAATCCGCGACGGCACGGTGAAGGCCGGCGATGTGATGGTTTGTCGCGGCCAGGGCCTGAAGGGCGGGCCGGCCATGGGCGGCGGCGCGTCGCTGATCCTCTTCGCCATCGACGCGGTTGGGCTCGCGCGCGACGTGGCCATCGTCACGGACGGCCAGCTCTCGGGCCTGTGTCTCAAGGGGTTAACGGTTGCCGAGGTTGCGCCCGAGGCTGCGGTCGGCGGTCCCATCGGTTTGGTAAAAACGGGCGATGCCATCCGCATCAGCGTGGCGGAGCGTTCGCTCGAGCTCAAGGTGAGTGCCGAGGAGCTGGCCGTGCGCCGCGCCGCGTTGCCCGAGGGCTACGCCATCCCTGCGCATGGCTACCTCGGAATCTATCGGCGTAATGTGCAGCCGATGTCGACCGGCGCGGTGCTGATCGAGCCTTGCGGCTGAGTTGTTTTCGCCCGAATGGCTACTGAACCCGCCGGACCCGAGTGCTGTAGTGCGCTGGCGTGACGAGCAGGAAGGAGCCCATCGAAGCCTGTTTGATCTGCACCCGATCGCCCGGCAGCAGCACGACCAGCGCATCGATTTCCGTCTGCTGCCACAGCTGATTGTTGTCGAGGCCGATGAGCAGGTAGCCCGAGGGCAGTTTGCGGACGGTCTTGACGCCTGCCGTCGTTGTGGTCGTTGGCGCCGGCGTCGCCGCCGGCTCGCCAGGCTTCGCCTCGAGCGCGGTTTTTTGTTTGTTGGACAGGCCAAATTTCTCGGCGTCCGATGTTGGCTTGACGGCCACGGCAGCCGGCGCAGCCGGCTTGGGCGCGGGGGCCGACGCGCTGGTTGGCGCCGCGGCGGGCGCGGTGGCGTGCGGCGGGCGCGGGAACGCCGCGTCAAAGCACGCCAGGCGAGCCACGGGATCGTCGATCGCCGCGCACTGCGCGCCCTTGGCCTTGTCCGAAGCGGCCGCCCGGTCTGGAACCACGGGTCCCAGCGCGATGAAAAGTGCCGCGAGAGCGAAGGGCAACGGTGCGGCGGTTGACGGGTGACTCATCGGTGGGAGTGTAGCGACGAGCGGCTGAGATGTGCAAAGGGCGCGTGTCGGGTAATCTGAAGCCGATTGCCGTGACTCGCCGCCAGAGCGAGCGGCACTGATTCATGCGAGAGGGGCGAGCCATGCAGGATCTGAAGGGTAAGGTCGCTTTCATTACCGGAGGCGGTTCGGGTGTCGCGCTCGGTCAGGCCAAGGTGCTTGCCGAGGAAGCGCAGGTCAAAGTCGTGATCGCGGACATCCGCGAGGATCATCTGCGCGAGGCCATGGAGTGGTTCGCGAAGAGGAAACTGCCCGCGCATGCAATTCATCTCGACATCACGGACCGCGCGGCCTACGCGCATGCCGCCGACGAAGCCGAACGCGTCTTCGGACCCGTCCAGCTGTTATTGAACACGGCGGGCGTCAGCCAGTTCGGGCCGGTCGAGAAGGCGACGCACGACGACTGGGACTGGCAGATCGACGTCAATCTCAAGGGCATGATCAACGGCGTGCAGGTCTTCATGCCGCGGATGATCGAGCGCAAGTCGGGCGGCCACATCGTGAATACCGCTTCCATGTCGGCGTTCGTGGCGCTGCCGGGCACGGCGATCTACTGCACGACCAAATATGCCGTGCGCGGACTCTCGGAGTCGCTGCGCCTCGAGCTCGAACCGCACCACATCGGCGTGTCGATTCTCTGTCCCGGCGGCGTCAACACCAACATCCATGAATCGGTGCTCTCGCGGCAGGGAAAATACGGCCAGACCGGCTACTACGGCGCGGACCCGGAAGTGTTCAAGCGGCTGAAGGCAGTCATCGAAGGCGGCATCGATCCGATCGACCTCGCGCGCATTGTCGTCGCGGCCGTCCGGCGCAACGAATTCTGGGTCCTGCCGTACCCGGAGTTCATTCCGATGATCGAGAAGTACAACGGCGAAGTGATCGCGGCCCTCAGGCAATACGAGAACGACCCGGACTACCAGCGGCGAAAGAAATCCGGCCGCGGCATGCCCGGCGCCAAGGCGGACTAACCCTAGCGGACTGACCCATGGCCAAGAACAACACGATCACGCTCTTCGACCTGCAGCTCGCGAACGGCGCCACCATCAGCCCGTTCGTCTGGGCGACCAAATACGCGCTGAAGCACAAGGGCTTCGAGATCGACATCGTTCCCGGCGGTTTCACCGGCATCCGCGAACGCACCAAGGGATTTCACGATCGTGTGCCCGTGATCGTCGACGACGGGGTCTGGATCAAGGAGAGCTGGGACATCGCGGAGTACCTGGACCGCCAGTATCCGGACCGGCCGATGCTGTTCTCGGGCGACAGCATGAAGATCCTGACGAAGTTCATCGACGGCTGGCTCTGGGCCACCGCAATCCGGCCGTGGTTCTCCTGTTACATCCTCGACTACCACGATCTGTCGCTGCCGCAGGATCACGAATACGTGCGCGAAAGCCGCCAGACCCTCTTTCTCGGCGGGCGCAAGCTCGAAGACGTGCAGGCGGGCCGCGAGGAGCGCCTCCCGCTCGTGCCGCCGCAACTCGAGCTGCTGCGCCAGCTCCTGAAACAGAACCCGTGGCTCGGGGGTGCACAGCCGAACTATGCGGACTTCAAGGTGCTCGCGGTGTTTCTGTGGACGGCGTCGGTGGCGAAGATTCCGCCCTTGCACGATGACGACACGCTCAAGGACTACATCGATCGCGGCTTCGACCTGTACGGGGGGCTCGGCCGGCACCCGGGACTGCACACGCTCTTCGGCCTGCCGAAGCCGAATGCTGCGTGAGCCGCGAGCTCGAGGTCAGCGCCACTCGTCGATGACGTTGATCGCAGTACCGCCGAGGAAGTTTCCCGGTGCGGGTTTCTGCAGCCGCCCCGCGAACATCTTGAACGCGCCCTGCGTCTCACCGCCCGTGACGACGATCTTGATGTCGTCCGGCTTGAAGAGCGTCACCATCTCGTCCGGCGCGGCCTTGAGCCGGCTCGCGTAGGGTTCGACGCCCGCGACGCCGAGCGGACGATGGAGCGTGCCGACCCACTGATCGTCCCAGTAATCGCGCGCCGAGAGCTTCGCGTTCTCGGCACACCATTCGATCAGCGAGCGCTTGGTGTACCCGAGGTCGACGAAGCCGCGGGCCACGATCGGGTCCATCACGATCAGCGGCGGGCTGAAATGATCGGCCGTCAGGCAGCGGATGAACTTCTCCTGCCACGTCGCGCGCGGGCCATAGCCGGATTGCGTGTACCAGCCGCCGAAGAAGATGCTGACCGTGCTGTCGTTCGCCCGAAAGCCTTCATCGACATGGAAGGGCGCCCAGGGACTGCGCTCCTCGGCCTCCGGAAAGCACGCGGAGTAATTCAGGAAATTACCGAACGTGCCGAGGTAGGTGTCGCCCGGCACCGATCCGCCCTGCAGGTTCTGGCTGAAGAGGCCATACGCGCGGCCCAACGTCGCGTTGGCGTGGTTGTACGGCCCCAGCGCGCCGATGCCGGAATTCATGCCGATCTCGTTGCGGATCGGGCCGTTGACCAGCGATAGCGTGGCGAAGGAGTTGGTGCTGCTCGAGCGCGCCGAGATGCCGCTCGCGGCCATCGCGAGGATCACCGGCAGGTACTCGGGCCTCGCACCCGCCATGACGGCATTCACCGCGACCTTCTCGACATCGAACTCCCAACTCTCGCGATACGCCGTTGGCTGCAGCCGGCCGACGATCTTGTCACGCGCGTGCCTGGTGCCTTTCAGGATTCGATGGACGCGCTCCTCCGTCGGCAGGATGATCGGCAGGAAATCGGTCCAGCTGTTGCGGATGAACAGCTCCTGCAGATTGTCTTCCGTATCGGGCTCGAGCAGCCGCGGGATGTTGCGCTCGAAGCTCGCGTCCTTGAAATCCTCCGCGCCGAGCGGCCGGGTCAGTCCTTCGATCACGCCCTGCATGAAGGGGCGCTTCAAAATCGGGTCGATGCCATCGATGTACGCGCGCAGCTCCGCGGGTGAACGGCCGACGACCGGTTGGGGAACGAAGACGTTGCGCGCCGTCGGCATGCCTTCGGCGAGCGCCGTCGCCTTCGCGAGCCGTGCGAACACGTGGGTGCTCACCGGAACGGTGGGTATTCCCTGCCGTTCGAGGGCGAGCGCCAACCCCACGACCGTGGGGCAACAGGTGCTTCAGAGACCGACGCCGATGATGGCGGCGTTGCCCTGCGCGGCAATCGTGGCCCGCATGTCCGGGTCGTCGATCCAGCACTCGCGCGGCTTGATGATGCGCGTGCTGACGGCAGGCAGGTGTTCGGCGAACCACTCCCGCATCTGCACCATGAAGTTGTCCGAGTTCTCGAACAGGCAGTCGATGAGATACACGATCTTGCCGTCGAGCCGCTCGAGACGCTGCGCGAGCCGTTTTCCGGTGACCTTCGGTGGAAAGCCGCGTGGGTCGTGAACCGTGATCTTGCTGACCATCGACGTTACTCCGCGCTGCGCGCTGGTGCCGCTGCCGACCGGAGTGTCAGTGCGAGCGAGTGCTCTGTCAACCGCGGTCGCGGCACGCGACCCGACCGAGCCGGGACCGTGACCCCCGATTTGGGGGCTTGCGCACATATATAAGAGTGGCTCCGCCGCCCGGACTGGCTAAACGGCAGCTGAACGGAGGCCGGATCCGGTCAAAGGCGCGATACGAAGGTGCATGTCGCCAGCAGGACGGCGTCCGCCTGGTCGCGATGCGCGGCAGGTACTCTTCGATGTTCCAGCTCCGGAATTCGGGATCCAGCCAGATGTCGTTCCAGCCGCGGAATGCCGAATCGACGTCGTCGTGGAAACGGGACAGTTTCGAGCGCAGACCCGTGTTCTCGTAAGCCTGACGGGCGGCGGCGATGCTCCTGACGGACAAGTCTTCGACCATCACGTGCGGCGCAAGCAGGATCAGGCCGGAGACTTTTCGCCCGGATCCGCCCGCGTGAATGATCGCAATGGACGCGCCGTCGCTCGGTCAGCGAGGATGAGTGGCCGTAACCGCGGCGTGAATAGGCGACGATGCGGTGACCTGTGGCATGTGCCAGTGCGGCCGGGAAGTCCTTCCACAGTGCGACCGAACCGAGGCCTTCGTGCAGCATCACGATTGTCGGCTGCCCGTGCCGCGGCTGGCCGTGTCACGCAGCTTGAAGCGCTGGATCTTTCCGGTGGCCGTCTTCGGCAGCTCCGGGAGGAATTCAACCCAGCGCGGATACTTGTGGGGCGCCAGGCGGGATTTCACGTGCCGCTTCAGTTCTTCGGCAAGCGCGTCGTTCGCCGTGTGGCCCGAGGCGAGCACCACAAAGGCGATCGGCTTCACGAGCCCGTCGGCATCGCTCTTGCCGACCACGGCCGCTTCGAGCACGGCATCATGGCTGATCAAGGCGGACTCGACTTCCGCGGGCGATACATACATGCCACTCACTTTCAGCATGTCATCGCTCCGGCCCGCGTAGACGTAGTAACCGTCGGCGTCGACGTGGTACTTGTCGCCACTGCGGGTCCACGGGCCTTGAAACGCCTTGCGGGTCTTCTCTGGATTGTTCCAGTAACCGAGCGAGCGAGAGGGGCCACTCACCTTGAGTTCGCCGATTTCTCCCGCCGTCACCGGGCAGTCCTTGTCGTCGACAATCGTCAGCTCATAGCCGGGCACCGGTTGGCCGGTCGTGCCGTAACGGACCTGCCCTGGACGGTTGGAAAGAAAGATGTGGAGCATTTCCGTCGAGCCGATGCCATCGAGGATGTCGACCTCGAAATGCCGTCGCCAGCGCTCGCCGATGTCGCGCGGCAAGGGTTCACCGGCCGAAACACAGGCTCGGAGGCGCACCGCTGCCTTCGCAGGCAGATTCGGCTGGGCGAGCAGGGCGGCGTAGAGAGTCGGAACCCCACAGAACAGCGTTGGTTGCCGGCGTTGCAGCTGGGCAAAGACGGCAGCGGGAGTCGGGCGTTCCGCCATCAGGATCGTCGTCGCGCCGACGGACATCGGGAAAGTCAGCGCATTCCCGAGTCCATAAGCGAAGAAGAGTTTGGCCGCCGAGAACACGACGTCGTCCTCGCGCATGCCTAGCACGCCTTTTCCGTAGAGCTCCGCTGTCTGTATCAGGCTGCCATGGGCATGCAGCGTGCCTTTGGGCGCGCCGGTTGAGCCCGAGGAATACAGCCAGAAGCACACGTCACCGGCGAGCGTCGCCGCCGGGTCGAATTGCGGCGATGCCTCGGCAACAAGCCGGTCAAAACTCAATGGTCCGCCACTGTCAGCGCCGGCAACGATGACGTGCTCAAGCGTCGCAAGCTTTCCGATGAGGGGCGCGAACAAGGGCAGGACTGCCGATGAAACGATGAGCGCCTGCGCTCGACTGTCGCGCAGCATGTAGTCGTAGTCCTCGGTCCGCAGGAGCGTATTGACCGCGATCGGCACGATCCCGGCCTGGATGCAGCCGAGGAAAGCGACCGGCCAATCGATGCTGTCGTGCATGCAGAGGAGCGCCCGATGCTCTCTTTGCAGGCCGAGCGCGGTCAGCGCGCCAGAGCACCGGCCGACGCGCGCTGCCAGTTCGCTGTAGGTGCAGCGGCTGCGATCGTCGATGTAAGCGACTTTCTCACCGCGGCCTGCGCGCAGGTTGCGCTCGAGCAGGTCGTGCGCCGCGTTGTAGACCCGCGGCACGGTGACAACCGGCGGGCTAAAGCTGTGGTCGGCGGAACTCAACAGGGCCATGGTCTGGCGAATCCCGGGCAGGCATTATAATGCTTGAAGCCTATACCAATAATGCGATATAACGCAATGCCATGAAAGCCCGGCCGAAACCCTTCGAACCCGACGCGAGGCCCGTCGATGATGCCGGCTTCCTCGCCGCCATCGGCGCGACGGTTCGCGAAGCGCGCGAGCAGCGTGGCATGGCGCGCAAGATGCTCTCACGCGTCGCGGACGTGTCGGAGCGTTACCTCGCGCAGCTCGAAGCGGGCGAGGGCAATGCATCGATCACCCTGCTGCGCCGCGTTGCGGAGGCGCTTGGAATCGGCCTCAAAGACCTGCTGGATGCGAGCGAGCGCAGGCCCGTGCGGCGTAACCGGATTGCGCTCATCGGGTTGCGGGGAGCCGGCAAAAGCACGCTCGGAGGTCAGCTGGCCAAGACCTTGCGTCGGCCCTTCGTGGAACTCGACCGCGAAATCGAACGCGACGCCGGCATGAGCCTGAGCGAGGTATTCCTGTTGTATGGGGAGGCGGGCTATCGGCGCATCGAGCGACGCTGCCTCGAGCGCCTGATCGAGAGCCAGCAGGAGCTTGTCTTGACGGTCGGCGGCGGTATCGTCTCCGAGGCCGAAACCTACAACCGGCTGCTGGCGAATTGCTTCACCGTCTGGATCAAGGCGTCTCCCGAGGAGCATATGGCCCGCGTCGTCGCACAGGGGGACCTGCGCCCCATGCGCGGTCAACCAGAAGCGATGAAGGATCTGCGCCGGATCCTGGCGTCCCGCCAGCCGCTTTACGGCAAGGCGGATGTGGCGATCGATACCTCCCGGCAAAGCGTTCCGCAGAGTCTCGCCGCGTTGAAGAAATGCGTCAGCCCGACGACCGCTGAGCGGAACCGGTAGGAGCAGCGATGGCTCAAGGCGCGACCGTACCACCCGCCGGATCGACCGATCGTGTCATGTTCGATGCAGAACCGGCCCGCTATCGCCACTGGCACCTGACGTTCGACGGATCCGTGGCGACGCTGGCCCTCGACGTGGACGAGGACGGAGGGTTTCGACCGGGATACAAGCTGAAACTCAATTCCTACGATCTCGGCGTCGACATTGAGCTCAACGACGCCCTGCAGCGCGTCCGCTTCGAGCATCCGGAGGTCGGTTGCGTCGTCATCACGAGCGCCAAGGACCGCATTTTCTGCTCGGGCGCCAACATCTTCATGCTGGGCCTTTCGACGCATGCCTGGAAGGTCAACTTCTGCAAATTCACGAACGAGACGCGCAACGGCATCGAAGACTCGAGCGCGCACTCGGGTCTTAAATTCCTCGCGGCCTGTAATGGCGCAACGGCGGGCGGCGGTTACGAACTGGCGATTGCCTGTGACGAAGTCCTGCTGATCGACGATCGCTCGTCCACGGTCAGCCTTCCCGAAGTGCCGCTGCTCGGTGTGCTGCCGGGCACCGGCGGGCTCACGCGGCTGACCGACAAGCGCAAAGTGCGGCGCGACCACGCCGACCAGTTCTGCACGGTGTCCGAAGGCGTGCGCGCCGAGCGAGCGAAGGAGTGGCGGCTGATCGACGGGCACGTCAAGCCGCAACAGTTTACGGCGCATGTCGCCAAACGCGCGACGGAACTGGCCGCGCTGAGCGATCGGCCGCGCGGAGCTGCCGGTATCGCGTTGACCCCGCTCGATCGCACCATCGATGAAAACGGCTATCACTACAGCCGGGTGGATGCGCAGATCGATCGCAAGGCGCGCACGGCGACGATCAGCGTAACTGCTCCGTCGATCGACGAGCCGGCGACGGTCGATGGGATCCTGGCGCGCGGTGCGCATTGGTGGCCGCTCGCGATGGCGCGTGAACTCGATGACGCCATCCTGATGCTGCGGACGAATGATCTCGAGATCGGGACATGGCTATTGAAGACTCGCGGCGACGCGGCGCGCGTGCTCGCGGTCGATACCGCCCTCGGGAGCCATGCGCAGCACTGGTTCGTGCGCGAGACCATCGGAATGTTGCGCCGTACGCTCGCGCGCCTGGATGTGAGTTCACGATCGATGTTCGCGGTCATCGATGCCGGCTCCTGCTTCACCGGCACTCTCTTTGAACTCGCCCTTGCGGCGGATCGCAGCTACATGCTCGCGGCGCCGGACGATCCCAAAGCTCCCACGGTCGCGCTCAGCGACGTGAATTGCGGGGCGTATCCGACCGTCGCAGGAATGAGCCGCCTGGAATCGCGCTTCTACGGAAATGTGGACATCATCACGCGGGCGCGAGAATCGATGGGCCGCGTGCTCGATGCGCATGGCGCGTTGGAGCTGGGCCTCGTGACCAGCACGCCCGACGCGCTCGACTGGGATCATGAGCTGCGGATTGCGCTGGAGGAGCGGACGAGCCTCTCGCCAGATGCGCTCACGGCCATGGAAGCGAGTCTGCGTTTCGGGGGCCATGAATCGATGGAGACCCGTATCTTCGGGCGCTTGAGCGCATGGCAGAACTGGGTCTTCGTCCGCCCGAATGCGGTGGGCGAGGCGGGCGCGCTCAAGGTGTTCGGCACCGGCAGCAAGGCGAAATTCAACTGGGAACGTATTTGAATCCGGGAGTGCGTGGTGGACATCAACTATAACGACAGGATTCCGAATAACGTGGATCTTGCCGGCGACAAGACGCTGCAGCGCGCACTCGAGCATTGGCAGCCCGCATTCCTGAACTGGTGGTCCGAGATGGGGCCGGAGGGCACGCACAAGCACGACGTCTATCTGCGCACGGCGGTCAGCGTCGACAAGGCGGGATGGGCGCAGTTCGCTCACGTGAAGATGCCGGACTACCGCTGGGGAATCTTCATGAACCCGGCGCTCCCGGACCGCAAGATCGGCTTCGGCGCGCACCGCGGCGAGGCCGCGTGGCAGGAGGTGCCCGGTGAGTATCGCAGCAACCTCCGGCGGATCATCGTTACGCAGGGCGACACGGAACCCGCGTCAGTCGAGCAGCAGCGACACCTGGGACTTACCAGCCCATCGATGTACGACCTCAGAAATCTCTTTCAGGTGAATGTCGAGGAGGGCCGGCACCTCTGGGCGATGGTGTATCTCCTGCACCGGCACTTCGGCCGCGACGGACGCGAGGAAGCGCAGGCGCTGCTCGCGCGTCGCTCGGGCGATGCGGACAATCCCAGAATTCTGGGTGCGTTCAATGAGCGGACGCCGGACTGGCTCGCCTTCTTCATGTTCACCTATTTCACGGATCGTGACGGCAAGTTTCAGTTGTCGGCGCTCGCCGAATCCGCCTTTGATCCGCTCGCACGCACGACGCGCTTCATGCTGACCGAGGAAGGCCATCACATGTTCGTCGGTCGCAATGGCGTGCGACGCATCGTCGAGCGGACGGCCGAGGTCATGGCGCGCGAAAAAGCGGGGGATCCCGCGCGCGTTCGCGCGCTCGGCGTCATCGATCTGCCGACGCTGCAGCGCTATCTCAACTTTCACTATAGCGTCACGATCGACCTCTTCGGATCGGATCTCTCCTCGAACGCCGCGACGTTCTATACGACGGGTCTCAAGGGGCGCTATTTCGAAGATCGCCAGAAGGACGATCACACGCTGATCGATGCGAGCTATCCCATCCAGGAAATCAAGGACGGCCGGATCATGACGCGCGAGGCGCCCGCGCTCAATTCGCTCAACGAGCGCCTGCGCGATGAGTTCATCGAGGACTCGATCGCGGGCGTCGAGGCCTGGAACCTCGCCCTCAAGAAAAACCACATCGACTTCCGTCTGAAGGTGCCCCACAAAGCGTTCAATCGCCTGATCGGGCCGCTCGCCGAGGTGAAGGTCTCGCCCGACGGGCGACTCGTCAGTGACGTGGAGTGGAAGGCAGGCGCACGCGACTGGTTGCCCACCGATGAGGATCGGGCGTTCGTGGCTTCACTGATGGGTCGTGTGGTCGAGCCCGGTCAATTTGCCAACTGGATCGCGCCGCCTTCGGTCGGCATCAACCAGCAGCCGCTCGACTTCGAATACGTGCGGTTCAACTGACCCGGCGCCTGACGCCGCATCGGAGCGAACGTCACGCGCCGATTGACGCGAAGGTCATGGATCTTCGCATCGCGCTCGAGCAACGCGGTGACGTACGCAAGCGAGTCCGCGTCCGTGAGGTTGGCGAAGTTGTCGGCGTATTGACCGGCCGTGAGCGTGAGTGCCTTGGCTACGACGTCGGCGCTCGCGGGCTTCGCCGCAGACGGGTCCGCAGCCTGGGCCGGCGCAACTTCCGGTTGCATCAATGCAGGAGTCGTAGTCCGCCATGGGCGCATATTGCCGGGCAAGCGGGCAATGCGTCGGCCGATGATGGAGAGCCAGGCCCGCAGCGTCCACCTCAGGGGGCTCATCAATGTATCGATAAGTCCGACGAAGCTGACTTCATCTCCGGATTCCGAAAGCCGCCGCGCGGGCAATCCGCTGGTTTCAGCGCGCTCGTGCGCGCACTGTCCACCGGTCCGACGCCCCAATGACACGTAGGGGCTCGAGACGACGAGCTCGCCGGCTTCACCAGGCGGCGTGGCGCGGCCATCCTCGTTGACCACCGCGAGGCGATTGCCCGGCAGGGGATAGCCGATGGGAACGCGGGGATCCTCTCCTCGGCACGAGTCGTCGACAAACCATTGCAGCAATGGCCTCTGCACGGATCACCGTCGAAATCTCGCGCGCGCCGGCACGCTGCGGATCGAGGAGGTGAATGCTTGCCCCGGCGAGGAGTGCCGTCATGATGTCGCGCACTGCGACGATCGTGCAGGGCGAGGCAACCGTCAGGAACCGGTCGTCGGCGTTGAGGTGCGCGGCGTTGAGGTGCGCGGCGTTGATGGATTGAGCCACGCGCTGCAGGAGGTTTCTCTGACTGTTGACGATCCCCTTCGGCCGGCCGGTGCTCACGGAAGTGAAGAGGACGCAGGCCGGTTCATCCGGGCCGCGCGTCCTCGAGCGCGTGATCCAGCCAGCCTTTCGGATGATCCGTATCGAGTGCGACAAAGCGGCGTCCTGCGGCGAGGCACGCGAACATCGCCAGCGCAAACATCGGCGATGCCGGCAGCAAGATGCCGATCAGCTCGCCCGCATGACTATCGGCGGCCAGGGCTTCCGCGAGCCCGCCGACGCCTTCCCACAGTTCGCCGTGGGTCAGGGCTCCTTCGGAATTCCTGATCGCGATCCGGTCGTGATGCAGGCGAGCCACGCGCTCCAAGTGATCGATGATCGGCCGATCCAGAGCCGACTCGGGAAACCGCGTAAAGGCTTGATCAACGGGACCGTTCCAGTCCAGCGGACGCCGGTCGTCGTCGAGCCATGCCGGGCCATGCGCCATATGCGCATAAGTCATTGCTGTGACAGGCCTCATGGGGCATGGCGTGCCGGACTCGCTGCCCCGCGTGGCGTGGTTGCGACGATCGGGGGATTTTGGGGAGCGAGCTGCGGTTACGCGCTGCCGAAGCGCGATTCGCTCGGGCTCCCGTGCGCGCGCACCACCTGGAATTCAAAGTCCGGGTGAACTCGGGTATAAACGAGGCAGGGGGACAAACCAATGGAACCAAATCCGCACATCCTGAAGCACCACCACATCACCTTGAATGTGGGCACGGCCCAGGAGGACTACGACTTCCACACGAAAGTGCTGGGGCTGAAGAGCGTGAAGAAGACCGCGCTCTACGACGGCGACGAGCCGGTCTATCACCTCTACTACGGCAACGACCTTGGCGACGAGAGCACGCTGATCACCTGCTTTCCGATGCGCCAATCCGGCCGCAAGTCGCGCCCCGGCACTGGGCAAATCAAGACGCTCGTTCTGTCGGTGCCCCGATCATCGCTAAAATTCTGGCAACAGCACCTGAAGGTGCATGGTGTAAGCACGGTCGAGGACGAGCGGTTTGGCGAGCGGATGCTCCGGTTCAAGCACCCGTGCGGCATCGAATATGCCTTTGCCGGCATCGACGATGACAATCGCAAGCCCTACTCGAACGGCGTCGTTCCCTCGGAGTGCGGCATTCGCGGCACGCACGGCATCACGGTGTCGGTGCGGGATGCGGAGAACTCCGAAGAATTCATCCAGGACGGCTGGAGCGGCAAGAACCGGCGCACCGACGGCGCGACGATTCGCTACGAGGTCGGGAAGGGCGGCACGGGCACGATTGTCGACTTCCTCAAGGAGCCGACGGTTGCGCAAGGTTCGTGGGCCTATGGCGAAGGAACCGTGCATCACTGCGCCTTCAAGGTCGCAACGCTCGATATCCAGAGCAACGTCAAGTTCCGGCTCGAGGGCCTGGGCTACACGGATACGTCAGATCGGAAGGATCGCGGCTACTTCGACTCCATCTACGTGCGCACGCCGGCGGGTGCCTTGTTCGAGGCGTGCGTTTCCAAGAAAGAGGGATTTCTCGTCGACGAGTGCTACGAGGATCTCGGCAAGAGCCTGCAGATTCCGCCGGTGTTCAGGGACCGCGAGCAAAGCATCGCGTCGTACCTCGAGCCGCTGAAGTACTGACCTGAGGGTCGCTCGCGCCAAGCAGACAAATGTAAGCTCGCGCTAGGTCTCTTTGGCGCCGTCCAACAGGCAATTGCGGTATCGCTGCCAAACAGCAGGCGGCCCTGCCGGCTCCAGATCACATCGTTCATCGCGTCCTCGCCGCGGGCTGCGAGCTTGGCCGCGGGGCCTCCGATCAAGAGACGCTGGAGCCTGACGTGTAGCAAAGAAAGGCGCCCGTATTCTCGTCGAAGACCGGCCAATCGAAGCCGGGACTCTGTGCCACCAGCTGCGACTCGTAGTTCTCCGCATCAATCTTCAATCCAGCGTTGGGGCGCCGTGGATCACAGGGACGCGGCCGACGCCGATAAGCCGCTTTGGGAATTGGTTGGGGGCATGCCGCGGCCCGACCCGGCCCCGGCAGGGTCTTAGATGCTGGTGGCGACGAGCGGTCACCACCGGTGCAGGTCCTTACGAGGGGGGCGAATCCGCGCTCGCTGACCACTGGCGACTCCATCACAAAATGGCAGCGACGAATTGAGAATTGGTGCCGTTGGGACGCGGCGTATCCGGGCTATTTTTATGTTTTCCGGGGACGACCCGCGTTGCCGTCGGCAGCGCCGTCGGGCATCTGCGAGCGAGGAAGCACGGCTGGGGCATTTGGCAAATGTACGCGACCTATAACTATTGGCTGGTAGCACTGTCGATCGTGGTGGCGATCGTCGTCTCCTATACGGCACTCACACTGGCCGGGCGGGTTGCCCAATCGGAGCGATCAGGCGGGCGTGGATGGCTCGTCGGCGGCGCCGCCGCCATGGGTATCGGCATCTGGTCGATGCATTTCATCGGCATGCTGGCGTACTCGGTGCCCATCCCGCTGCGCTACGACATCCGCACGACCATGGCGTCGCTCGCCATTGCCATTCTGACGTCGGGCTTTGCGCTCGCGATCGCCAGCCGTCGAAATCTCGGTCTCAAGCGCCTTGCTGCGAGTTCCGTCGTAATGGGCCTTGGCATCTGCGCGATGCACTACACCGGCATGGCGGCCATTCCGATCATGCCGATGATCAACTACAGCCCGCCGCTCGTCGCCGCGTCCATCGCGATCGCGATCACCGCGTCCTTCGCGGCCCTGTGGCTTGCCTTTCGCCTGCGCAGCGGGCAGTCCTGGTACATGATCCTGGCCCGCGCCGCCGCCGCCATCGTGATGGGATGCGCGATCAGCGGCATGCATTACACCGCCATGGCGGCGTCGATGATCGAGCCGGGCGCCTATTGCTCGGGCGGCGCATCGCTCGACAATAACTGGCTGGCCGTGACCATCGCGCTGATCGCCCTCGCGCTGCTCGCGATCGCGCTGATCACCGCCATCTACGATGCGCACCTCGAATCACGTATGCGCCGGGATTCGCTGCGCCTGGAGGAACTCAACGCGAACCTGCAGCACGGCAAGAATCTGCTGACGCTGGCGACGCAGGCCGCCGGCATTGCCTGCTGGCAGTATGAGGTCGCGACACGGGCGACCATCTGGATCGAGAATGAAATCGAGTCGCTGCGGGCGGCGGGCATCGACATGCGCGGGCGTCCCGATGAACTGATGGCGATGATTCATCCGGACGACGCCTGCACCGCGCTCGCCGCCATTCGTGCGGCCATCGCCGAGAGTCGCGGCGTGTGCGCGTTGCGCGTGCGGATCGTCGTCCCGACGGGCGAGACGGTGCACTTGCAGGCCCATGCCCGGCTGACCTGCGACCCGCAGGGGAAGCTCGAACGCGTGCTCGGCGTCTGCTGGGACGTCACCGACGAGGTGCGGCAGGAGGAGCGTCGATTGGAGCTGCAAATGCAGCTGCGCGACGCCTCACACCAGGCCGGCAAGGCCGAAGTTGCGACCGGCGTGCTGCACAACGTGGGCAACGTGCTCAACAGCCTCGGGGTGTCGGCGGCGCTGGTGCTCGCGGGCCTGCGTGATTCGCGCGTCGGCAACGTTGATCGCGTCGCGAAGCTTCTCAGTGCGCAGGGCGATCGGTTGCGGGCGTTCCTCGAAAACGATCCGCGCGGGCACGAAGTGCCGGGCTATCTCGCCCAGCTGGGGGAGCATCTCGGGGCCGAAAACCGCACGCTCCAGGCCGACATGCAGGCCGTCGTCACGCACGTCGAGCACATCGGCAAGATCGTCGCCGCGCAGCAGAGCCATGCGCGCCGCGGCGGCATCAGCGAAGAGGTGGATGTCGGTGAACTGGCCGACAACGCCCTGGCGCTCAATTTCTCCGACTGCGCCGATATTACGGTCAAGCGCGACTACCGGCTCGCTCCGCGCCTCACGCTCGACCGCCACAAGCTGATTCAGATACTCGGGAACCTGCTGAGCAACGCACGTCATGCGCTGAGGAACCAGACCGGGGGCGCGCGCCTCCTGACGGTTCGTATTCGCGAGCAGGCGCCGGGCTCGCTCGCGATCGACATCGAGGATACGGGAATCGGGATCGAGACGGGTGCGCTCGAGCGGCTGTTCGAGTTCGGATTCACCACCAAGAAAGACGGGCACGGGTTCGGTCTGCACGCGAGCGCGAATCTCGCCAAGGAACTGGGTGGCGATCTGAGCGGGCACAGCGAGGGCCCGGGCCGCGGTGCCTGCTTCACGCTGCGCTTGCCACTGAGCGCTACCCATGAGCTGAGCGCGAGGAAGTACGCATGAGTGGCGCTGCGACCGAGCGAATCGACGAGATTCGCATCCTGGTCACCGACGACAACGCGGCGATCCACGACGATTTTCGCAGGATCCTCGCGAGGAACGCGTCGGTCGACGCGAACCTGTCCGCGGCGGAAAGCCTGCTGTTCGGAGACGCCGCAGCGCCACCCGCACAGCCATCCCGCTATTCGATCGATTTTGCCCTGCAGGGCCAGCAGGCGGTGCAATGCGCCGAACGCGCCCGGCAGGCCGGTCGGCCGTACGCCATGGCGTTCGTCGACATGCGGATGCCGCCAGGCTGGGATGGTCTCGAAACCATCGAGCGCCTCTGGGAAAAAGATCCGGACATGCAGGTCGTCATCTGCTCGGCGCATTCGGACTACGACTGGGTGGATGTCGTCGAGCGGCTCGGCTATTCCGACAAGCTGCTCATCCTGAAGAAGCCGTTCGAGCCGATCGAAGTCCTGCAGTGCGCGAGCGCCCTGTCGCGCAAGTGGCAGCACGAGCGCGCGCTCAGAAAGCACGTCGAGTCCCTGGAGGAGGTCATCACCGCCCGTACCGAAGGGCTCGAGGCCGCGAACCAGCAGCTGCGCCATCTGGCCACTCACGATGCACTGACGGGGTTGCCGAACCGCGCGTTGCTCGACGACCGGCTGGCTCAGGCTATCGTGCACGCCGGCCGGGATCGCCAGCCGTTCGCCGTGCTGATGCTCGACCTCGACCGGTTCAAGCTGATCAACGACTCGCTGGGCCATCGCGCCGGCGACACCGTTATCAACCAGGTTGCGCGGCGCCTGCTCGGCGTCGCTCGCAGCATCGACACGGTGGCCCGCGTTGGCGGCGATGAATTCGTGCTGGTAGTGAGCCCCTCGGCGGCGGAGGCCGATGCCGAGGAGATGGCCCGGCAGGCGAACGCCGCGCTGCGCCTGCCCATCCGCTATGCCGGCGTTGAACTGCACGTCTCCTCGAGTATCGGCATCGCCTGCTACCCGCAAGATGGCGCCTCGGCGGAGAGTCTGCTCGCGCATGCCGATGCCGCGATGTATTTCGCGAAGCAACGGGGCCCCAACAATCTTCAGCGCTTCGCCGCCGGCATGAATGTGCTGGCCGTGGAGCGGGTGAGCCTCGAGAGCGATCTGCACCAGGCGCTGAAGCTCGAGCAATTCGAGCTCTACTATCAACCGAAGGTCGACACGGCGACCGGCGACGTTCGCAACGCCGAGGCGCTCATCCGCTGGCACCATCCGGAGCGCGGCCTGATTGCGCCCATGCAATTCATTCCCCTGGCGGAGGATTGCGGACTGATCCACGAGATCGGCGCGTGGGTTCTGCAGGAAGCCTGCCGTCAGTGCGCGGCCTGGCAACACGCGGGTCTGCCGCCGCTGCGCATTGCCGTCAACGTGGCGGCCGCGCAGTTTCGACGCGGCGACCTGCTCGAGATCGTTCGCAGTGCCCTTGCGGACGCACGGCTTGACCCGCGCTTTCTCGAGATCGAGCTGACGGAGAGCGCCGTGATGACCGATCCGGAAGAGTCCGCCGCCATTCTCGAGCAGTTGAGCCGCATGGGCGTGCTGGTGTCGGTCGACGACTTCGGTACCGGCTATTCGAGCATGAGTTACCTGCGTCGCTTTCCAATCGACAAGCTCAAGATCGATCGCAGTTTCGTCAAGGATCTGACGTCCCGGAGCGATGATGGGTCGATCGTTCAGGCGATCATTTCACTGGCCCACAGTCTGCAGCTCAAAGTGGTCGCCGAAGGCGTTGAAACGCCCGAGCAGCTCAAGTTTCTGAGCGCCCTCGGCTGCGATCAGTACCAGGGCTTCCACTTCAGTCCGCCGCTCCCCGCGGCCGAATTTGCCGAGCTGGTCCGCGACTGGCAGAAAGCCGAGGACCGCTCCGCGGCAGACGAAGCCTCGCGTACGCACAGCAAGCTGGCGGCGTATCGCTAGAGCGTCACATCGGTAGTCGAGTTCGTCATTCGACTCCCGTGATGTCGCGACTCGGTGTGGCGACCACGCCAATTTCGATTTGCGACCGATTCGACCCGACGGCCGCCGGATGCTGGTCAAAACAGTGACTTACGTGACGTGCCGTCATCCTCGGTGACCACAGACGATCAATAGGTTGCCAACGGGTGCGTGCCCGCCAACCGGCGTCCTACGAGCCGAGTACGCAGGTGGGTTGCGTGTCATGCGGTGTAGGATCGACGGACTACAATGACAACCGCCCCGGAGCGCGGCGCTGCTTCCCTGCGTGGTGCTCGCGGCAAGGTCGCCATGAAGCGGACACATTGTCGATTCTGCAGCAACCGATTACCCGCCATCGTCGCGAGGGCATTGACACTTCTGCTGGTGTTCTTGCGTGTTGATCTCGAGGCTTCTGAGCAGGCTCCGCAGGAGATTTCACAAGCACCGTCGGTGGTCCGGGTCGTTGCGCTCGATGGAGCGATCACGCCGGCGGCGGCATCCTTCGTCCACGGTGCGCTGCGCCGTGCGTCGGAGCGGCATGTCGCGCTCGTTGTCCTCCGCATGGATACCCCGGGCGGGCTCGACAGCGCCATGCGGGACATCATTCGCGATATTCTGGCGTCGCCCGTGCCGGTTGCAACGTTCGTGGCGCCGAACGGGGCGCGCGCCGCGAGCGCCGGCACGTATATCCTCTATGCGAGCCACGTTGCGGCTATGTCGCCGGCGACGACGCTTGGCGCAGCGACGCCGATAGAAATTGGCGGGACGCCTCCGGGTGACGCCTCGTCACCAACCTCCGAGCCACCACCCTCAACGCCGACCGCAAGGCCCGCCGGCAAACCCAATAGTCACGCGCCTGACGCCGACCAGCCGCGGGCGATGCCGAAGGACGCGCTCGCGGCGAAGCAAGTGAACGACGCCGCGGCGTATATTCGCGGCCTCGCGCAGTTGCGCGGGCGCAATGCCGAGTGGGCCGAGCGTGCCGTACGCGAGGCTGCGAGCCTGTCGGCCAATGAAGCGCTACGCCAGAAAGTGATCGACGTCATCGCTGACGATGTCACCGATCTTCTGCGCAAGATCGATGGCCGCGCCGTTCGAGTCGGAACAACGCCGCTTCGACTGACGACGGCTGGAGCGCACGTTGAGTTCATCGAGCCCGATTGGCGCACGCGACTGCTATCGGCCATCGCAAATCCGAATGTCGCCCTGATCCTGATGATGCTCGGCATGTATGGCCTTTTCTTTGAGCTTGCAAATCCAGGTTCTGGTGTGCCGGGAGTCATCGGCGCCATTTGTCTCATCCTGGCATTGTTCGCGTTCCAGGCGCTGCCGGTGAACTATGCGGGCCTCGCGCTGCTCGTTCTTGGGCTCGGGCTCCTCGCCGCGGAGTTTTTCCTGCCGAGCTTCGGTGTGTTTGGCATCGGTGGCATTGCAGCCTTCATTTTCGGAGGCCTGTTGCTCTTCGATCGAGACACGGCAGGTGCCGACGTATCACTGTCTCTGCTTGCCGGTCTGGCGGTCGTCAGTGCCTGCTTCCTGCTGCTGGTCGTCACCATGGCCATGCGCGCGCGCCGCAGACCGATTGTCAGCGGCCAGGAAGAGCTGATCGGCTTTGAAGGCGAGCTTCTCGAGGCCGACAATGGTAAAGGTTACGCCCAGGTGCACGGTGAGCGCTGGCGAGTTACGAGTGACGTTCCTCTGGCGCTCGGGCAACGCGTTCGAGTCACCGCCGTGCACGGTCTGACATTGCACGTGAGTCCCAAGAATCTGCAACCAGCCGTTCGGACACCAGGAGACTGACATGCCATTGGATCAGAGCATTGTGTGGGTCATTGCGCTACTGCTGGGGATCGCGCTCGCGCTGAGGTGTATCCGGGTTCTTCGGGAATATGTGCGCGGCGTCGTCTTCTTGCTCGGACGTTTCTGGAAAGTCAAAGGTCCGGGTCTGGCGCTCGTCATCCCGGGAATCATGCAGATGGTGCGCGTCGATTTGCGCCTCGTGACCATGGACGTACCGCCGCAGGACGTCATTACGCGGGACAACGTCTCGGTCAAGGTCAACGCCGTGGTCTACTTCCGGGTCGTGGATCCGCAAAAGGCCATCATCCAGGTCGAGCACTTTCTCAACGCCACCAGCCAGCTCGCGCAGACGACGTTGCGTGCGGTGCTCGGCAAGCACGAGCTCGACACACTGCTGTCCGAGCGTGAGCGCCTCAACCTCGATATCCAGAAGATACTCGACAGTCAGACCGATGCGTGGGGCATCAAAGTGACCATGGTGGAGATCAAGCACGTTGACATCAACGAATCGATGATTCGCGCCATCGCGCGACAAGCGGAGGCCGAGCGGGAGCGTCGCGCCAAGATCATCCACGCCGAAGGCGAACAACAGGCCGCCGAGAAGTTGCTGGAGGCGGCCCAGATCCTCGCACGCGAGCCGCAGGCGCTGCAGCTGCGGTACCTTGAGACGCTGACGGTGATCGCCGCCGACAAGAACTCGACGATTATCTTTCCGTTTCCAATGGACGTAATCGAGCCGCTCCTCAACGCCGCGAGAGCGGCGGCAAAGCGATAACAATGCAGTGGCCTGAATTGGAGTCCCTCATGTCCCGATTCGTGAAATTGTTCTTCCTGGCAGCCGTTGGCTTGTCTGTCGCATCGGCCGCCTGGGCCGGCAAGACGCAGAACGTGATCCTCGTGATCGCCGACGGCGTGCGCTGGCAAGAGGTGTTTACCGGCGTCGATCCGACGCTCCTCACCGACGCCGGCGGCAGCTGGACTCCGGTCGATGAACTCAAGCGCAAGTACTGGAGCGACGATCCGGCCGTGCGGCGCAAGCTCCTGTTTCCTTTCCTGTGGGGGACCGTTGCGACCCAGGGGCAGCTGTTCGGCAACCAGCAGGCGGGCAGCGTCGCGCAGGTTGCGAACACGATGTGGTTCTCCTATCCCGGCTACAACGAGATGTCGACCGGCGTCGCCGATCCCCGCGTCGATTCGAATGAATTCGGGCCGAATCCCAACGTCACGGTGTTCGAGTGGCTCAATACGCGGCCGGGCTTCACGGGGAAGGTCGAGATTTTCGGCACCTGGGCGACGTTCGCCGACATCTTCAATGGCAAGCGCAGTGGCCTCCCCATCCGCGCAGGCGAAACCCTCGTCGATGCAAGCGACAAGAGCCCGCGGGGCGAATTGCTGACCGAGCTTTACCAGACGACGACCCGTCTCGAAGGCTCCGATCCCTTCGACTCATTCCTGCACGTCGCCGTGCGCGACCATCTTCGTACCCACAAGCCGCGCGTCATGTTCATCGGTTACGGGGATACGGATACCTGGCAGCACATGAGCCGTTACGACAACTTTCTCGAAACCGCGCACTCGTTCGATGCGTACATGGCCGATCTCTGGCGGCAGATCCAGTCGACTCCAGGCTACAAGGACAAGACGACGCTGATTATTTCGACGGATCACGGCCGGGGCAGCGGGCCCGTCGAGTGGAAGGACCACGGGGTCGAACAGAAGGGCTCGGAGAATATCTGGATCGCCGTGATCGGCCCGGACACACCACCGCTCGGCGAGCGGCGCAACGTACCGGCGGTAACCCAATCGCAAATCGCCGCGACCATCGCGGCGCTGGTCGGTGAGGACTTCCGCTCCTTCAATCGCGCCGCGGCGCCGTCGCTAGTCGAGGCGCTGGGCAAACGCTAGCCGCTGCTGTCATCCAGGAAGACTTCGACGTCGGGATGCAGCCACAAGAAGGTGGCGGGCAGGTCCGTGGTCACGGTGGCCTCGAGAAAATTCGCGATGACGCGCTCTTTCCCCTGGCCGGTGACCAGCAGCACAATCTTCCGGGCCCGCAGGATATCGCCGATGCCGAGCGTCATTCCGTATGCCGGCTTGGGCTCGCGGGAACTCATCATCGCGTGCCGCAGCGTTTCCTCGGACAGCTGCGCGACGTGGCAATGGGTCTTGAGGGCGCGGCCGGGCTCGATCAAGCCGATGTGGCCGTTCTTTCCGAGGCCGAGAATGCAGAGATCGATCGGGCCCTGGCGCTTGAGCTCCGCGCTTATCCTGGCGCATTCCTTCGACGGGTCCCCCGTTTCCGAATCGAAGGAAATATACCGTTGCGCCGTGATCGCAAGTGGCTCGAGAAGCCGGCTCCTGAGGAAATGCTCGCAACTTGCGGCATCGCTCGCCGGCACACCCAGCCACTCGTCGAGCTTGACGATCCTGAGGCTCCCGAAGAGATCCGGCTTCCTCCCGGTTTCCCGAATCAGCTCCTGATAGAGCCCTGCCGGTGAGTTGCCGGTCGGAGCACAGAGCAACGAATCACTCTTCGCCGCCGTCGCCGCGATGACACGTGCAGCGGCTTCCCGGCTCATCTCCTGATAATCACGGCAATGATGGACTTTGGCCATGCGAGCGTTCGTGAGCCCGCGGTGGCTAGCGCTTTTTCCAAAGATCAAAGGGGATGTCCGCCCGGGTCGAGGAGGGCAGCATGATCTTGCGGCCCGCGCCCGCGGATTCATACGCCGCGAACAGGATCTCGAGGACCGCCTTGCCGTCTGCTCCGGTCACCAGCGGCTGGCGGTCGTGCAGGACGCAATCGACGAAGTGCTGGAACTCCTGCGGAAAGCCGTAGTTCCAGATCTCCTCGTACATCACGAAACTCCACCCGATGGTGCTGCCGGCTTTCTCCACCGCGTAGCCCACCCCTGTCGTGCTGTACGTCGGGATGGAATTGCCGTGGAGCAAGTCCGCGTAGGCCACGCCCTTCGAACCGTGGATCTCGGCACGGTCGTCCATTCCGCCGGGCTTGGTCCAGCTTTCCTCGGCGAGGGCGACAACGCCGTTCGCGAACTCGAGGATGATGATCGCGTTGTCCTCGCCGCGTGTCCTGGCGGTGTGGACGCTGGTGTTCATCTGCGCATACACGCTTTTTACCGGCTGATTGGGATTCAGCCAGCGAAAGAACTGGATCGCGTGACAGCCCATGTCCATCGTGACGCCGCCGCCCGAGCGCTCGACGTCCCAGAAATGCGCGGCATGCGGGCCAT
Organism: Steroidobacteraceae bacterium; assembly: GCA_035644395.1. Taxonomy (GTDB): domain Bacteria; phylum Pseudomonadota; class Gammaproteobacteria; order Steroidobacterales; family Steroidobacteraceae; genus JBGPLJ01. The sequence goes on along the minus strand of DASQOR010000084.1, from coordinate 20,072 downwards.
CGTGCTTCTCGGACTGCTTGAGCAGCACGGGATCGCCGAGTACACCGTCATCGAGCAATTGCTTCAGCCTCACGTACTTGGGTGTGAAGCAAAGCTCCTCTGCGTACATCAGCTTCACGCGAGCCTCGGCGCATGCCGCAATCATGCGATCCGCCTCCGTGAGATTCAGGCACAGCGGCTTTTCGACGACGACGTGCTTGCCGGCCCTTGCGGCCTTGACCGCTATCTCGCAGTGGGCGAAATTCGGTGCGCCGACGACCACCATGTCGATTTCGTCCAGCGCGAGCATCGCATCCAGGTCCTTGAAGGGGTGTGCGATGCCGTATTTCGATGCGAAGTCGCGCGCGTGGCCTTCCGTGGGCGACATCACGGCCAGCACCTCGGCCTGCGGCACCATCCGCAAAGCTTCCGCGTGGATCGTGCTGATGAACTGGGAGCCAACCAGGCCGACTCCAACGGTGTCGCGCTTCGCCATTTCAGTTGCACTCCGCGTTGCCAACGAGCTGTCCTTCGATGCCGCCCATGCGTGTGAGGCTTGCCGTACCGCAGCGCACGCCAAGCCTGACGCAATGGGCGAGCGGGGCGCCTTTCAACCACGCGTAGAGGAACCCGGCATCGAAGTTGTCGCCGGCGCCCGTCGTGTCCGCGATGCTCCGCTCATCGAGCGATTCGGCCGGGAGATCGACTCGATTGCCCGACTCTCTGTCAGAAGCCACGGCGCCGCGCGCTCCCCGCTTGATCACCGTCAACTTCACGAGCCGGCTCAGCCATTGCAGAGCGTCCTCGACGTTGTCCGTCCCGGAGATGTGCAAAGCCTCCTCTTCATTGGGCGCGAACACGTCCACGTAGCCGAGGATCTCCCGCACGGCGTCCCAGTCCCCGGCGGGAGACCAGTTGGTATCGAGTGACACCGTCATGCCCTGCTGCCTGAGCCTCGGCAGCAACTCGGGCCAGTGCGGGCGCAAGGCCTCGAGCAGGAAGTAACCCGCAATGTGAAGATGTGGGGCCTGCGCGAGCAATCCCGACGCTTCGACCGCTTCGAAGCTGAGCTCCTGCAGACATCCCCGGTAGGTGAGCATTGCCCGGTCCGCTTTCATGATCAGGCCGAGCCCGACCGGTGTCCTGAACCGCTCCGACGTGAACACGTGATCCGCTGCAATCCCGAGGCCCGTGATGCGGTCCCGCAGATAATGCCCGAACAGATCGTTCCCCACCTTGCCGTATAGACCGACCTTTCCGCCGAGCCGCGCGAATTGCGAAGCGAAGATCCCGGCCGATCCGCCGAGCTCCAGGCAGTAGTCCTCGACGAACACCTCCGCCTGGCCCCAAACCGGTACGACGTCTCCTTTGATCAGGATGTCGACGCACAGATCGGCGATTACGGCTACATCGAACTGCATTTCAGCAACTGGCGCAGTGGCTTCCTGAGCGAAGGGTAACACCGTACGAGGTGTACGATAACGGTATGCATTTCGCCGCCATTGACTGGTTCATTGTCGTTGCCTATCTCATTGCGTCCGTTGCGGTCGGACTCCTCGGCAAGAAATACATCGGCAACGTCTCGCACTACCTCGTCGCCGGACGGGAACTGGGAACGTACGCCGGCATTGCGACGCTCGCGGCCACCGAGATCGGCACGATCACGTTCATGTACAACGGCGAACTCGGCTACAAGTATGGTTTCGCCGCCTTTGCCGCGGCGCTGATTTCCGGAATCGTCATGATCGTCGTCGGGCGAACGGGTCTGGTAGTCGCTCGTTTTCGTTCTCTGAAACTGATGACCGTGCCGGAGTACTTCGAGCGCAAATACAGCCGCGGACTACGCCTTCTTGCCGGGATTCTGGTTGCGACCGGGGGCATCCTCAACATGGGCGTGTTCCTGAAGATCGAAGGCGAATTCCTGACCATTGTGAGCGGCATCGACAGCCGGTACCTCGTTGCGGTCATGTCGGGCATCCTGCTGCTCGAACTTGTCTACACGGTCGTTGGCGGAATGGTGGCCGTGGTCATCACCGACTTCATTCAGTATGTGCTGCTGTCGGTGGCCACGATTCTGGTGTCGATTTACGCTGTCTACCACGCCGGTTGGGACAATATCGTCGCCAAGGTTTCGAGCACCATGGGAAGCGCCGGCTTTGATCCCATCGAGAACCCGAAATTCGGCATCACCTTTCTGATCTGGCAGGTCCTGCTCTGGTTTTCAATCCACACCTGCTGGCAGACCACCGCCATGCGCGTGTTCTCGACCAGGAGTCCCGAGATTTCAAAGCGGGTGATGACCTGGACCGGGTTCATCTATCTCGGTCGAGGAATGCTGCCCATGCTTTGGGGCGCGGCTGCCCTGACGCTATTCGGCGTGGGCGCGGTCAGCAATGGAGTGCCTCTGCCGGTCGTCGATGGGCAGACGCTGGCCCCGATCGACGCGATGCCGGCCATGCTGGCGAACATCCTCGGCCCGGGCGTCAAAGGAATTGTGGTTGCGGGCATGCTGGCCGCGACGATGTCGGTCAACAGTTCGTACCTCCTCGGCTGGAGCGCTGTCATTTCCCAGGACATCATCCTGCCCGTCCGCGAACAGATGGGTAAGCCGCCTCTCGGTTCGCGCAGCCAGATCTTCGTCAACCGTCTCGCCAACCTGTTCGTCGGCTTGTTCCTGATGTTCTGGGGTTTGTATTACACGCCGCCGGGCGCCGTTTATCTCTACCTGAACGTCACTGGCACGATCTATCTGGCGGGCACGTTTATCTGCGTGATCGGTGGCCTGTACTGGAAACGCGCGAACACGACGGGCGGCTATCTGGCCATGCTGATGGGCGCGGCCGGGGCGATCATTCCTTTTTTCTTCCTGCACTGGAGTGAGAACATCACCGGCTTCTGCGCATTTGGTCTGGCCGCCCTCGGACTCGTGCTCGGTTCCCTGATGGGCAAGCACGCTCCGCCATCCACATTGAAGGAGGCAGCATGAACTACTGGCTGATCTTCTGGACCGCCTGGCTGGCGATCGCCGGAGTTTCGTTCGCGGCGATCACCGGGATCGTCATGGTGAAGGGCTACAAGGACCTGCGCTCAATGTTCAGCGGACTGGCGGAGCAGAGAAGGCAGCGTCATGAGTGAGCCGCCAGGTCACAAGGACAAGTTCATCGCAATGGTGACCGCGAAGGTGGAGGTCAACCTGCGTCTCAGTGATTTTCAGCCGCGTTCGATGCTGGTCACGCCCGTGCACGACCTGAAGCGGGCGAAGTTTCCGGCGATCGACTACCACAACCACCTCGACGCACAGGACCCGGCCGCAGTCCTCAAGGTGATGGATGCGTGCGGGATCGAACGCATCGTCAACATCACCATGCAGGTCGGCGATGAGGCTCTTGCGGTCATCAAGCGCTTTCACGCATCGGCTCCCGGGCGGTTCGCCACTTACGCGTGGATGGACTGGACCGACCTGCACGCGGCCGGTTTCTTCAGCCGCTGCGCCGATCGGCTCGAGAAGATGGTGGAGCACGGCGCCTGCGGTCTGAAAATCTGGAAGGATCTGGGCACGAGTCTCAAGGACTCGGCCGGCGATTTGTTGCGGGTCGATGACGAGCGGCTTGCGCCGACGTTCGAGAAAGCGGCCGAGCTGGGCGTGCCCGTGATGTTTCACATCGCAGACCCGGACGCGTTTTTCCTGCCCGTCGATGAGCGTAACGAGCGCTTTGAAGAGCTGGCGGCGCACCCGGCGTGGAGTTTCCACTCTGCGCACTTCGGCAAGCAGGAACTCCTGCGGCAGCGCGACCGCGTGTTTGCACGCCATCCCCGCACGACCTTCGTTGCCGCCCATGTCGCCGAACGCGCGGAGGAGCTTTCCTACGTCAGCGGATTGCTCGAGAAGTTTCCCAATGTTCTGGTCGATATCGGGGCACGTTCAGCCGAACTCGGGCGACAGCCCTACACGGCGCGCGAATTCTTTCTGAAGCACAGCGACCGGATCCTGTTTGGCACGGACCTGGTTCCCGACGTCGGCATGTATCGTCTGCACTTCCGGTTTCTGGAGACCGCGGACGAGTACTTCGAATACCCGTCACATTCGTCGCGCCAGGGGCGCTGGAATATCTATGGCCTCTACCTGCCGGACGACGTGCTGAGGCGTGTCTATCGCGAAAACGCACTGCGACTCTTGCCTCGCTAAGGATGCTCACGGTAGGCGCCAAATTCCGCCAGGTCGTCTTCCCCCAGCCATGAAGGGTAGTCAACGGCCGCCAGGCCAAGATTGGCTTCGGCCTGTCTCCACAGGCGAGTCCGTTCATAGCGCTGATGGACCCATTGGAAGCGCGTGTTTCGAAGCACGTTGAGAGCCGCTTGCGAATCTCCGCTGTCAATCAAGAGACTCGCTCGCCGCTCGGCCAGCCATTCGTCCTCAAGAGCCGAGACGGCATCGAGCCAACGTCTGCGCTCCGCGAAGGTTTCCGGCCCCAGCGCGGCGAGAGCTTTGTCCCGCTCGATCACGACCTGGGGATGAAGCGCAATGGCCTCCGACTCGATGCCTCGAAAGCATTCTGCCGCAGCACGCCCGTCCCGCCCGTGTACCAGCCAAAGGCGGCCTGCCAACGCCCGCGCGCGATCGTCGCGCGACTGCGCCAGCGCTTCCAATGCGGAGTCTGTTTCGCCGCGAGCGGCGAGCCAGGCGCCGCGTTGGAACAACCACCGGTCCCGTTCGCTTCCCTGTGTAGCCGAAGCCGCCCAGGAAAGCGCGTCGCCCAAGTCGGTCATGCCACTGATGGCCCAGCGGTTACTGTCCACCCCGGGGGCCCTCGGGATTTGATCGATGAGGCCAGATTTCCATGCCGAAGTGAGACTCTGCCAGGAGCCCACATCGTCGCTCGCCGCCCAATCAAAAAGGGGAACCTTGTCCACGGCCCTTAGCGCCGGATCGGGAAGGGGAATTTCCCGAATGTCGAGCCTCGTAGTGGAAGGAATCCAGAATTCGATGTGGTGTCGCCGCTCCCCGGGCTGAAGGATACTCTTCACTGACTGATCGACCAGCGGACCGGCCTGGATCTCCAGGCATTGCTCACCGTCCAGCGTGTATTGAGTCACCCAGGCTTCATCCCGTCCTGTGCCATCGGTCCATAGTTTGATCCCGGGTACGTGCAACAGGTCGGCCACATGATAGAGACCCGCACTCAAACTTGGGGTGAAGGCTCCAAATGCGGAACAATCCGGTTTCCTCCAGAAGAATCCGGTCATCCTCCGCACATCTGACTGGCGCCGGGGGCCTTCTGCGTTCCAGTCGATGGTCCGAAGATCACGACCATGAACAAGGACGGGGCCGCCGGGGAAATGGAACTCGGTGTCAGGCCGGGCGGGGACGCCCGCATTGGACCATGACATCCACGGGTGAGCATCACGATCCGGATTGAAGAAGACCGTCCGCTGGGTCAGGAACGCATCGTGCTCGCCAAGAGAATATTCGACGGTCCAGTGCATTCCAAACCTGAGCTCTCGCTCCCCGCAGGAGACATAGATTCTTTCCCGATCGCACGTCACCACATGCTGCACGGGAACGTTCTGGACGGGGCTGTGCGAGATGGGAAAGCTCAACTCGATCCCGCCCCCGGTAAAGGATTGTCTGGGCAGGATTCGTACCGGTCGTACGACGCGCGGAAGAAAGAGCGTTTCTACCGCGGCGTCCTTGAGAAAAATCGAACAGACGCGCCCTCCCAGATCCGGGCAAATCATCGCGCGAACCTGGTCGTTTTCGAGGGAAACCATGCGGTAGCTCTTCAGGACTGGCCGCTTGCTGGTCTCGCAGAAACTTTCGTACGGATAAAATCCGTCCGGGTCGTTCGTCGTGGGAATCGGACCTGCTGGCACAAGCTGGTGCGTCAGCAGCAACTCCGTGGTCTCCGCAGATTCAAGCATTGCCGGTCCGAGTTGAGTCGTCGCGGGGGTGAAGCGTAACACCGGACCCGCGCGTTCCCCTTGGCTCGGCGCCGGTTCAATTCACGCGTGCAGGCGCTGCGCGGCCGCTCCCGGAGGGGTTGAAGGCGCGCCGACACGCTCGTTTGTGCCTTGGGCGCTACATTGATGCGCGGCGCAACCGGGTCCGGCTCCGCACGGAGGGGCAGCGGGTGATTGACACGCCCATGCGGCCCCAGTAGATTCCACACGGCAGAGTGGGAAGGTTTCCATTCCCAGTGACTCGAGGGCTGCGTATCACCTTGTAGCGTTTCAGCAGCAAAGAGCCGGATTCCGAGCAGGTGCACCGAACCCGCGAAATACCGAGCCGATCTGACGTTGGGGGGTAACGATGAAAATCCGTACGGAACATTTGGTCCGCCGTCGCACATCGAACCGCGGTGGCGTCGCCGTGAATTCCGTGGCCGCCGCGGTTGCAGCGGTCCTCGCGGGCGCAAGCGGCACGGCGCGCGCGCAAGAGCAGGACAAGAGCAACAACGACGTGATCGAAGAGGTCATGGTCACCGGTATCCGGCACTCGATCGAGACGTCGATTGCCACCAAAAGAGAATCGAATTCCGTCGTCGAGGTTGTCAGCGCCGAAGACATCGGCAAGCTCCCCGACACCAGCATCGCGGATTCCATCGCGCGGTTGCCGGGTGTGACGGCGCAGCGCATTGACGGCCGCCCGGCCGCGATCTCCATCCGCGGTCTGGGTGAAGACTACGCCGGCGCGCTGCTCAACGGACGCCAGGTCGTAAGCTCCAGTGAAGGGCGCTCCGCCGAATACGACCAGTTCCCGTCAGAGTTGGTGAACCAGGTCCTGGTCTACAAGACCGTGGACGCCGGAGTGGTCGGCCAGGGCCTGTCGGGCACCATCGACGTCCGGCCGCTGATGCCGCTTAGCATCGATCACCGGCAAGTGGCGATTGGTGCGCGCGCCGAGCACAACTCCAACGGCAGCCTGTCGTCCACGGGCAACGGCGCCTACGGCAGCCGCTACAGTGCTTCGTACGTGGACCAGTATGCCAACCACACTCTCGGCCTGGCGCTGGGCTACGCGCACCTCGATTCGCCGGGCCAGGCGAAGAAGTATGGCGCCTGGGCTTTCGGCGATTACGACGGCCAGTGGGGCAGCGACGCCGCCGGCGTTCCGTTGGCGGACGGCAGCGGAAACTGCTTGGTTGGGGACCAGCGACCCGGATTCCCGGACTTCCCAGACGGATTCCCAGTACAAGACTGCGCGGTGTTCCAGCAAGGCTTCGAGTCCAGCGTCACCTCCAGCAAGCAGGCGCGAGACGGCGTGCTCGGCGTCGTGCAGTACAAGCCGAACGACCGCTTCTCGAGCGTTGTCGATCTCTACTACTCGAAGTTCACGCAGGACCGCGTGGGGCACTTCTGGGTGGGCGACATCGGTCTGTGGAGTGGGACGCCGGCCGATTTCACCAATGTTGGCACCGAGGTGGTCAACGGCAATACGATTATTGAAAGCGGCACGGTGGCCAATGGCCACAGCCTGGTGTACGACAAGAACTGGGACCGTACCGACAAGATCAAGTCGATCGGCTGGCGAAACGAGCTGGAGCTCGGCACCGAGTGGAAAGGCAGCCTCGACCTGGGCTATTCGCACTCCGACCGGGACGAGGTTTACATCCAGTCCGTCGCGCGGGCGAACGCAGTCAGTTCGTTCGATTTCTCCATCCCCGGCGGAAACGGCCAAACGGCCTGGTCCACGCCGCAGGACTTGACCGACCCGGCCGTCGTACAGCTTGCGAATGATCCAAACTATGCCGAGCTGCGCGACCCGAAGATCAAGGACGAAATCAAGTCCTTGCAGCTTTCGGCCAATCGGAGTGTCAGCTGGGGCTGGTTCGGCGGTCTCGACATGGGCCTCGCCTACAATCAGCGCGACAAGTCTGTCACCTCCGACTCCTTCTATCTGCAGCTGAACGGGGCGTCCGACCCTAATCTGGGGCTCCCGCTGGAGGCGATCCCGGCGGAGGCGTTGCGCGCTCCGGTGATGATCGACGTCGGCGGCATCCAGCAGAACGTGCTGAGCTGGGATGTGCCGAGCATCATGAGCCTGTACGACGTTGTCCCGAAGGACCCGTGGTCGGCCCAGACCAGCAAATTCAAAGTGCATGAGAAGGTCGATACCGGTTTCCTGAAGTTCGACATCGACTCGAAGTGGGGCGCGGTGCCGGTGCGCGGCAATCTGGGCGTGCAGGTCGTCCACACGGATCAGGCCTCCGATGGCTTTTCCTGGAACGACGGTGCGGGCACGCCGAGCGGGGGTGCCGTGGTGCCAGTGCACGGGGGTGACACCTATACCGACGTGTTGCCGAGCCTCAACCTGGTGTTCGATCTGAAAACGGACCTGATCCTGCGCTTTGGCCTCGGCAAGACCATGGCGCGGCCGCGCATGGACGACATGCGCGCCGGTGCAGACCAACCCGTGCTCCAGAATTGGTTGCCGACGCATTCTCCAGATCCTGTGGACCCTGGCCACTGGGTGGCCGGTGGCGGAGGAAAGCCCGACCTCCAGCCCTGGCGCGCAGATTCGGTCGACCTGTCGGTGGAGAAGTACATCCAGAGGCGCAGCTACGTCGCCGTCGCTGGATTCTGGAAGAAGCTGAACAGCTTCATCTACGAGCGCACCACGACGCGCGACTTCAGCGGCTTCGTAAACTATGACCCGACGCTCACGCCGGGCTGCTCGGTGTCGCAGCCCAATTGCGACCCGAACCTCGGTGAGATCACCACGCAGGACAATGGGAGCGGGGGCAAGGTTTACGGCTTCGAGGTGTCGGTCTCTCTGGACGGGAGCCTCTTCACGCCCGCGCTGGACGGCGTCGGCCTGGTCCTGAGTGACTCGAAAACGTACAACGGCCTGCCGGACGACGAGAACGGCAATCCGATCAACCTCGACGGCTTCTCCGGCACCGTCAACAGTATCGAGGCGTATTTCGAGAGGGGCGGTTTCTCGGCCCGGATCAGCGAACGCTACCGCTCGGCATTTACGGCCACCACGCGCGGCGTGATCCTGAACACGCTGAGAAGCACGCACATCGATGCCGAGAGGCAGCTCGACGCGCAGCTCGGCTACGCGTTCAACTCAGGTGCGCTCAATGGCCTGACGCTGCTGCTGCAGGGGAACAACCTCACCAATGCGCCCTCAGTCACACGGCAATCGCCAGAGACCGTGGGTGCCGTCGGCTCATCTGCGGGCTTGCTGCCCTGGGAGGACGACAACTACGGGGTGTTGGTGCTGTTAGGCGCGTCATACAAGTTCTGAGGTCACGACGGGCGGGCGCATGCCGGGACCGCTGATCCGTGACATCGTCATCGTCGGTGGCGGCACCGCCGGCTGGATGACGGCGGCCGCACTTTCGAACCACTTCGGACGCACGTGCTCGATTCGGCTCGTGGAATCCGACGAGATCGGTATCGTCGGTGTCGGCGAGGCGACGATCCCGCACATCGTCTCCTTCAATCGCATCCTCGGCATCGACGAGGACGAGTTCCTGCGCGCGACGCGCGGCACGTTCAAGCTCGGCATCGAGTTCGTGAACTGGAGCGCGGCGGGCGACCGCTACATCCACGGTTTCGGCAAGCTCGGCCCCGACCTGGACGGACTGCCGTTCCACCACTTCTGGCTGCGCGGCGTGCATGCAGGTCTCGCCGCAGGCCTCGGCGACTACTCCATCAACACCGCGGCCCCGCGCCGCGCCAAGTTCATGCGGCCGCGGCCGGACATGGCGGGCTCGCCGCTGCGCGAAATCGCGTACGCCTACCACTTCGACGCCGGACTGTACGCCCGATTCCTGCGCCAGCTGGCCGAGCGCAACGGCGTCGAGCGCATTGAAGGCAAAATCGGCGTCGTCGAGCAGCGCGAGCCGGATGGATTCATCAGCGCCGTCGTGCTGGGCGATGGCCGCCGCGTCGAAGGCGGGTTGTTCGTCGACTGTTCGGGCATGCAGGGCCTCCTCATCGAGAAGACCTTGCACACCGGCTACGAAGACTGGTCGCACTGGCTGCCCTGTGACCGCGCGATCGCGGTCCCCAGCCGCTTCGTGGAGCCCCTGATCCCGATGACGCGCGCCACAGCGCACGGCGCCGGCTGGCAGTGGCGCATCCCGCTGCAGCATCGCATCGGCAATGGCCACGTCTACTCCAGCCGCTTCATGAGCCAGGAGGACGCCACTCGGATCCTGATGGGAAACCTGGACAGCGAGCCGCTGGCCGAACCTCGGCATATCTCCTACGTGCCGGGGCGGCGCAAGCGCGTCTGGAACCGCAACTGCATCGCGATGGGCCTCGCGGCCGGGTTTTTCGAGCCGATCGAGTCCACCAACATCCACTTGATCCAGACGGCAGTGTCGCGACTGATGACGATGTTCCCGCGCGGCGGCTTCGACCAGGCGGACATCGACGAGCTCAACACGCAGGCGCGCATCGAGTACGAGCGCGTGCGTGACTTCATCGTCCTGCACTACAAGGCCACGGAGCGCGACGACACGCCGTTCTGGCAGTACTGCCGCACGATGGAAGTGCCGGCGACGCTGCAGCACAAGATCGACCTGTATCGTAGCAACGGCCGCTTCTTCCGCGAGGACAATGAGCTCTTTGGCGAGTTGAGCTGGGTGCAGGTGATGGAGGGGCAGCGCATTCGCGCGATCGGCTACCACCCGTTTGCCGACCTGCGGCCGATCGACGAGGTACGCGCGTTCCTCACCGACACGCAGCGCGTCATCTCGGCGTGTGTCGAGGCGATGCCTACGCATGCCGAGTTCATTGCCGAGCACTGCGCTATGGGCTCTGAATGAACCCCCAGGGCCGCCGCAGCCTCGCACTCGCAATCGTCCTGATTGGTGCGACCGCTGCGGCGGGGCAGCCGCCATCCGACGAAGCATCTCCGCGCGTGCGCGGGCTACTCGCGCAGATGACGCGCGAGGAAAAGCTCGCCGTCATTCGCGGAACGCACGAACCCGAAGCCGTATTCATGGGCCAGGCCGGCTGGATTCGCGGCGTCCCGCGCCTTGGCATTCCAGACCTTCGTTTCGCTGACGGTCCTCCGGGCGTCCTCGTGCGCCGCGCATCGACCGGGATGCCCGCGACCCTTGCCGTAGCCGCGACATTCAGCCGCGCAGAGGCTGCGGCCAACGGTGCGGTCATCGGGCGCGATGCGCGCGCGCTCGGAGTGGACGTGATCCTGCAGCCGTATATCAACCTGTACCGCGACGCGACGTTCGAGCGCGCGTACAACACGCTCGGCGAGGATCCGGTGCTGACGGGAACGATGGCGGCGGAGTTCGTCGTGGCGGCGCAGCGCGAGAATGTGATGGCACAGGCCAAGCACTACGTGGCCTACGACGGGGCCGATGACACGATCGTCGATGGCCAGGCGCTGCGCGAGGTCTACATCGCGCCCTTCAAGGCCGTCGTCGATGCCGGTGTCGCTTCCATCATGTGCTCGTACAACCGGATCAACGGCATCTTTTCGTGCGGCAACGAAGCGACGCTCAAGGGCATCCTCCGCGGTGAACTGGCCTTTAAAGGTTTCGTCACGTCGGACTGGGGCGCGACGCACGGAGCCGAATTCATCGCGCGCGGCCTCGACATGGAGCAACCGGGCACCGGTCCCTGGGCGTTCCTTGCCTTGGCGAAGGAGCCGGAAGAGACGGGAATGTCGACGGAGGAGGTCGATAATCTCGAGGAGATCATGTTCTTCGGGGTCCCCGAGGAGCAGCGCTATCCGGTTGCGCAGCGCCCCGAAGCGCCGCCGCGACCGCCCGAAGATGTTTCCGCCAAGCTGGGCGAAGCGCTCGCGCGGGGCAGCGTCGTCGAAGCGGACATCGATCGCGCGACGGGGCACGTGCTTCGACAGCTCGAACGATTCGGCTGGCTCGACCACGCGCCGCGACACACGGTGGTCGCGCAGGACATCGAGGCGAACGCGCGCATCATTCAGCAAACGACTGAACGCGGGGCCGTGCTGCTCAAGAACGAAGGCGTCCTGCCGCTCAAGCGCGCGGATCTCGATTCGCTGGCGCTCATCGGGCCCGGTGCACTTCAAACCTTCGCGATCGTCACCGGCCAGGAGCAATCGTACGGTCGACCCGAGCGCGAGGTCGGGGCATGGCACGCGCTCAAGGCACTGACGAAGAGCGATGGGCTCAAACTGGCCGTCGCCAACGATATGACCGGCGTCCCGGTTCCTTCGAGCGCGCTCAGCAATCTGAAGCGAGTGGATGCTCCATCGACGGCGCCGGCCACTGATATCGACTTCACGCGCCGTTCCGGCCGCGCACTGCCGGCCGGCACGAACATCAAGTGGAGCGGCACGCTGTCCGTACCGGCCGCCGGCGACTACGAAATCTCCCTGCAGCTTCTCGGAGCGACCGGGAAGCTGGGCGTAGATGGCAAGATCATCGCGCAGATGGGCTGGTGGGGCGGGCACGGCGACATCGTGTTCGCCAATCGTGACAACGTCATCCCGACCACCGATGGCCTCGACAACCTGCGGCGCCCCGTGAAATTGAGCGCGGGCCCGCATGCCATCACCGTGGAGGCGACGGCTGACTCGAGCGGAGATCCCGTACAAGTGCGCCTCGCCTGGGTCACCCCCGAAATGAAAGCGCGCGCGTTCGCCGACGCGATCCAAGCCGCGCGCACCTCGAAATTTGCGGTGGTGTTCGCCTGGAGCCGCAATCGCCCGTTCTTCGGCTTGCCCGGTGATCAGGACCGCCTGATCGCGGAAGTCGCGGCGGTCAACAAGAACACGATCGTCGTGCTCAACACGGGCCAGCCGGTCGCCATGCCGTGGCTCAAGGACGTTCGTGCCGTGCTTGAGATGTGGTACACGGGCGATGAAGGCGGCTGGGCCGCCGCGAACTTGCTCACCGGCAAGGTGAGTCCGGCCGGCCGCCTGCCCATCACCTGGCCGCGCCGCCTCGAAGACGGGCCGGCGAACGATCCGGCTCATCCGGAGCGCTCGTCGTTCGGTGTTGACGGGCGCACCCAGTACGCCGAGGGCATCCACATCGGTTATCGCTGGTTCGACCGCGAGCGGATCGAACCGCTGTTTCCTTTCGGCTTCGGCCTCTCGTATGCACGATTCGAGTATTCGCGCTTGTCCGTCCTGCACGCGGCAGACGGAGGGCTCGACGTCGTGTGCACCGTGAAGAACGTCGGTGCGCGCGCTTCCGACGAAGTCGTGCAGGTCTATCTCGGTGCTCCGGAGGCGCCGCCGGCCGGTGTGGACTTCGCGGTGCGCGCGCTCGCGGACTTCGAGCGCATCACGCTGCGTCCGGGCCAAGCGAAGCGAGTGCCGCTGCATGTCGCGCCCGATCGGCTGCGCTCCTGGTCGAATGCGGATTCTGCCTGGCACGTCTTCGCGAGCGGGCGCAAGGTTTACGTCGGAGCTTCGTCGCGCGATTTGAGGCTGGAACTAGGGATTCCAGAGTAAGGTCGCCACGGCGCCGGCCGGTAGCGAGAATTCAAACGACTTGCCCGCGGCGGCCACGGAGAACTGACGTTCTCGACGCGCACCGTTCAGGACGATGAGCGCCACTGACCCATCGTTCGCATTCTGGAAGGCGACGCTCTCGAGGTCCTTGACGCCGGTGGTCGACTCGATGCGATGCGCGCCAGGCCGCACGAACCGGCTCGCATGCGCGAGCGCGACGTATTCAACGTTGCGCGTGATCGCGCCAGTTGCCGAATCGATGGTCACGACGCCGCGGCAGTCTTTGCAGCCGCCCGAGTGCGGACCGTGCTTCTCATCGAGGGCGAGATTCCAGAGCACGATGCCCCGCGACCAGCCGCGCGTCGAACCGATGATGAGCTTGCTGACGTTCCAGTGGAACGAGTCTGCCCAGTTCGGCGCCCAGTCCCCACCCGAACATTCCGTCACGTACGCGTCCTTGTCGGGATGCGCGTCGTGCACCGGCGTCTGAGCCTCGACCTTGCCGTTGTAGCAATGCCAGGCGACGCCGGCGACGAATCGCGATGCCACCGGATCGGCGAGCACCGCGAGCGGTGAACTGGGCACGTCCCAGTTGTGATCCCAGTCGAGGATCAGCGGCGCCGACTGTCGCTGCGCGAGCGCCGGCCCGAGGTAGCGCCCGATGATGCTCGCGCGCTCCTTCGGATCGAGCCTCATGCCGGGGTAATTGCCGGGTTCGAACCCCGGTTCGTTCTGCAGCGTCAGCGCGAAGATCGGCACGCCTTCGGCGGCATACGCATCGACAAAGCGGATGAGATAGTTCGCAAGCGCAGGCTGCGCCTCGGGAAGCAGGCGTCCACTCACCATGCTGCCGGAAGTCTTCATCCAGCCCGGCGGACTCCACGGCGAGGCGACGATGCGCAGCTCGGGATTGATCGCGCGCGCCGCTTTGAGGACGGGCAACAGGTAGGCGCGGTTCGGCTCGATGGAGAAATGCGCGAGTTCCGGATCCGGCTTGCCGCCGGGCGGGTCATCGAGGCTGTAGTGCGTGAGTGAGAAGTCCGATGCGCCGATCGAGATTCGGGTGAAACTCAAACCGAGTCCGCCGTCGCGGCCGAATAATTCCTTGAGCAAGGCCGCCCGCTGCGTCTCGTTCAAGCGGTTCTGGATGAGCCAGGCGCTGGCATCGGTCACGGCAGCACCGAAACCTACCATCTCCTGGTAGCGACGCCCGGTATCGATATCGATGCGGATCGCAAGCGGCGCCGCCGTGCCAAACGACGTGTCCGGCTCGCGCGCGAGCAGGCGGCTCTGGTCCGCCGTTGTTACCCAGGCCTGAACAACGTCGGAGGCGCCGGCCAGCGGGCCGACCGCGAGCAGCAGCGCGCAGATTGCGAGCCGCGGCCTCAAGGAGGCCGCATTCACAATGCGCTGGTCGACCATGCCGTTGTCCCCTAAAGGCGCCGCTCGCTGTCATTGTCGAACAGCGAGAGCTTCGTTGCATCGACGTCGAAGCGCACCGCTTCGTCGGCCCGGAACTCGCGCGCATCGTGACTGAGGCACGACAGGAGATTCCCGCCCCAGTCGATCCAGGCGACCTGCTGGTTACCCATCGGCTCCACCAGCGTCACGCGCCCTTCGAAGGCGCCGCGCTCGGCGAGCCGGATATGTTCCGGGCGAATGGCGAGCGTAACCTCTCGTCCGTGGGCGGGCCGCGGATCGCTCCAGGCGTAGTGGGCAAGCTCGACCCGGCAGCCGTTCGCGACGGCTCCGAGAGCGCCGCCCACATCCTGCACGATGCCGGGCACGAAATTGATCGCCGGCGAACCGAGAAACCCCGCGACGAACCGGTTGAGCGGGCGCGCGTAGACCTCGGCCGGCACGCCAACCTGAAGGATCCTCCCGCCGCGCATGACCGCGATCCGCGTCGCGAGCGTCATCGCTTCAACCTGGTCATGCGTGACGTGAATCATCGTTGCGCCGAGGCGCTGGTGCAGGAGCTTGAGCTCGCGGCGCAGCTCGGCGCGCAAACCGGCGTCAAGATTCGACAACGGCTCGTCGAGGAGGAAGATGCGCGCATCGCGCACCAGCGCGCGGCCAATGGCGACGCGCTGTCGCTGGCCGCCCGAGAGTTGTGCCGGCTTGCGCTCGAGGAGCGACTCGAGCTGCAGCAATTGCGCAGTCTTCCGGACCCGCGCTTCGACTTCGGTCCGTGGCAAGCCGCGTACCCGCAGGCCGAACCCGAGGTTCCCGGCGACCGTCATCGCTGGATAGAGCGCATAGGACTGGAACACCATGCCGACATCGCGCGCCGCGGGGTCCGCATGGGTGATGTCCTGCCCGTCGAGCAGGATCGAGCCGCTCGCCGGCTCGACGAGTCCCGCGATTCCATTCAGCAGCGTCGACTTGCCGCAACCCGACGGCCCGAGCAGCACCAGGAATTCGCCGCCCGCCACCTCGAGCGATACGTCGTCGACGATGCGAGTGCCGCCGAGAGCGATCGAAAGCCTGCGGATCGTGAGGGAGGCCATGCGCTCAGCCCTTCAGCGCGCCGGTCGCGATGCCGCGGACGAACCAGCGGCCGGACGCGAAATAGAGCACGAGCGGCACGAGCGCCGTCAGCAGCGTTGCGGCCATGTTGACGTTGTAGAGGCGGGCCCCGGTCGTCGTATTGATGACATTGTTGAGCTGCACCGTCATCGGCTGGTGCTCGCGACCGGCGAACACGAGGCCGAGGAGATAGTCGTTCCACACGCCGGTGAGCTGCAGGATCGAAGCGACGATGAGGATCGGCGGCGACAGCGGCAGCACGACGTGAAGAAAGATGCGCAGGAATCCGGCGCCGTCGACCCGTGCGGCATGGATGAGCTCGAGCGGCAGCGCGGCGTAGTAGTTGCGAAAGAGGAGCGTCATGATCGGCATGCTGAAAACGACGTGGACGAGCACGATACCGCTGAGGCTCCCGAAAATGTGCAGCGCCGCCGTGAGCCGCACCATCGGGTAGATCATGACTTGCAGCGGGACGAACGCGCCGATCATGAGCAGGGCGAACAGCAGGTTCGCGCCGCGCGCGCGCCAGAAGGCAAGGGCGTAGCCGTTCAGCGCCCCGAGCAGGATCGCGAGCAGCGTGCTCGGCAGCGCGATGACGAGCGAGTTGAGAAAGCCGACCCGGACGCCGCCGCAGTCGACGCCCGTGCAGGCCGAACTCCAGGCCGCGCGCCAGTAATCGAAGCTGGGCGCGAGGGGCAACGCCAGCGGATTGCCAAGGCGAATCTCATCGAGCGGCTTCAGCGAAGTCACGATCATCACGTAAAGCGGCAGCAGGAAAGCTGCGGCGGCCGTCACGAGAAAGGCGTAAACGCCGATGCGCGCGGGATTCCACGACCGCCGCGGCGTGAAGGGCAGGGATGCGGCGTCGATCACGCGCCGGTTGCCCTGGCCGCGCGTTGGCGCCAATAAAGGACCGGCGCGAGCAGCAGGCCAATCGTGAGGAGCAAAACGACGGATCCGGCCGAAGCGAGCGCGATATTCGCCCGGCCGAAGAGGTGATCCATGATGAATTTCGCCGGCACTTCGCTCGCGGTGCCGGGGCCCCCCTGCGTCATCGCGACTACGGCGTCGTAGAGTTTGACGACAGCGGTGAGGAGCAGGATCGCGGCCGTGGCGAGCGAATGACCGAGCATCGGCAGGACGATCGACCCGTAGACTCGCCAGGCCGGAATGCCGTCGAGACGGGCGGCCTTCCAGATCTCGGGGTCGATGCCGCGCATGCCGGCCAGCAGGAGGACCATCACGAAGCCTGAGAACTGCCAGACCGTCGCGATGACGATCGTGTAGATCGCCTTGTCGGGATCGACGATCCAGTCGAACTGGAAGTTCACGAAGCCGAGACGACGGACGGCCTCCTGGATGCCGAGGCCGGGATTCAAGAGCCACTGCCAGACGACGCCCGTCGCGATGAAGGAAAGCGCGTACGGGTAGAGAAAGGCCGTGCGCAGCGCCGATTCGATCCGTGTCTGCCGGTCGATGAGCGCCGCGAGCACGAATCCGATCACGAGGGTCGCGGCGATGAAGAGCGTGCCGTAGATCGCAAGATTCCCGAGCGACAGCAGCCAGCGATCATTGCCGAACAATCGGACGTACTGGGCGAGACCGACGAAATGGTCCACTGGAAAAGTCCGCGAGCTCGTGAACGAGACCCCCAGGGACCACAATGTCGCGCCCACGTAGGCGATGAGCGCGGTCAGGGCCATCGGCAACAGCGCGACGTGGGCGCTGAGCGGAGCGAATCGCGCGCGGCGGCTCATGCGATCGGCTACTCGGTGAGGGCCGCGTTGAATTTCGCCTGCACGGTTTCGACCGCAATGCTGCGATTCCAGTAGTCCGTGAGGAGATCGGAAAGCGCGCCGTTCTGGTCCGGCGTGAGATACGCCTCGTCATTGCCGACGAGGCGAGTCCGGTCCTTGAGGATCGCGAGCCCCTTGCGGGCGCATGCGTCGAGCGCGGCGGGATCGACGTCGGCGCGGATCGGGATAGAGCCTTTATTGGCGCTGAAGTCGACCTGCGTCCGCGGCGCCGTGACGACGGTCGCGAGAAGGCGTTGCGCGGCGAGCGTCCGCACATTGCCGCTCTTCGGAAAGATGAACGCGTCGCCCTGCACGATGTAGGGCGCGCGCGCGCCGAAGCCGGCAATGCACCCGAAGTCGCGCTCCGGCTGCATTTTGGCGAGCGCGAACTCGGCCTTGACCCAGTCACCCATGATCTGCACCCCGGCCCGGCCGGTGATCAGAAGCGCGGTCGCATCGTTCCAGTTGCGCCCCGGCGCACCAGCATCGACGTAGGTGCGCAGTCGCTTGAAGCTCAGCAGCACCTGGCGAAAGGCCGGTGACTGCATGGCGCGTGGATCGCGGTCCCGCACGACCTTGAGATAGAGTTCCTGGCCGCCGACGTTCGCGAGCATCGCGCGAAACAGGATGTTCTCCTGCCACGGTTGTCCGCCATGCGCGAGCGCGATGAGTCCCGCGGCCTTCAGCCGGTCGAGATCGGCGAAGAGCTCGTCAATGGTCTTTGGCTCCGCGGCAATCCCGGCTTTGCGGAACGCCGCCTTTGAATACCAGATCCAGGTCGGCATGTGGATGCTGACCGGCGCCGCATAGTAGTGGCCCTGGATGCGGATCGAAGCCAGGATCGGCCCGGGAAGGATCTGGTCCCAGTGGTCGCGCAAGGCGACCGCATCGACATTCTCGAGCGAGCCCTGCTCGATGAGATCGAGAAACTGCTTCGACGTGTTGAAGAGCGCGGCCGTCGGCGGATCACCGCCCACGATGCGGTTGATCGCGACGGCGCGAGCCTGCTCGCTGCCGGCGACGGCCGTGTCGACCCATTCGCCGCCCGCCGCTCGATAGGCCGCGGCGAGGCGGCGCACCGCAACGGACTCGCCGCCCGAGGTCCACCAGTGCATGACCTCCGCGCGCGGGGCCGCGGACCAGGCGATGCTTGCCGTTAGCAGCAGGGCGCCGCAAATCCCGTGAATTGTTATCCTCAACATGCCATTGTTTACCTTGATTCACACCGTACTAGCAACATGGCAACGATTAAAGATGTCGCGCGCCTGGCGGGCGTCGGACTCGGCACGGCCTCGCGCGTAGTCAGCGGCAAAGGCTCCGTGGCGCCCGCCACGGCGGAACGCGTCCGCCGTGCGATCAAGCAGCTCAAATTCCGCCCGTCGCATGCGGCGCGGTCGCTCCTTTCGGGCTCGACGCAGATGATCGGCGTCTACATTCCGATCCTCAAGGGCACGTTCTACACGCCCATCCTGCAGACGATCGACGCGGAGCTGCGCACCGGCGGCCGTCACATGGTCGTCGCATTCGGTCACGGCCTCGAGGACGAACGCCGCCAGGCGATCGAAGGCATCCGCTTTCTCATCAATCGCGACTGTGACGGTCTCGTGGTGATGTGCAACGCGCTCCTCGAGAAGGACGTCCTGGCGCTTGGACGCGAACAGCCGAACATCGTCGTTCTCAACCAGATCTTCCCTGGCCTCAAGGAGCAGTGCTTTTCGGCCGACCACGTGCAGGGTGGAATCGCCGCGGCGCGCGCTCTGCTGCAGCACCGGCACCGGCGTCTCGCTGTCATCGGCGGACCGGAGACCTCGCCCGACAACGTCGCACGCTTGAAGGGATTTCGCGAGGAATTGAAGCGCCAGAAGATCGACCTGCATGGCGTCTGGAGCGCAACCAGCGACTTTTCGCCGGAGGGCGGGTGGATGTCGGCCAAGGCCCTGCTCGCGTCGAAGCATCGGTTCACCGCGCTCTTCTGTGCGAACGACGAAATGGCCGTCGGAGCCCTGTCCTACTTCCAGCAGGCCGGAATCTCGGTTCCCCAGGAAGTCTCGGTCCTCGGTTACGACGATACCCAGACGGCCGAGTATTCCGCGCCGCGGCTCACTTCCGTTCACATCCCGTTGCGGGAGGTGACGGTGAACGGGCTCAATTTCCTCGTCAACCGCTGCTACGACTCCCTGCTACCGGTCGAGCGGGAGTTCCCCGTTAACGTGGTTTGGCGCGCTTCCGTGGCACTGCCCCCCGGGGCGGAGCCCCGCGGGTCGGGCTGATTGGCCCGCCAGGGCGGCCAGAACGCCCGGAAAGGCCCTATTCCCGGGAGTGGGAACCTTTCCAGTCCTGAGGTA
>DASQOR010000083.1:0-118599 GCA_035644395.1 Steroidobacteraceae bacterium | reverse complement strand
GACTGGTTGCCGGGATTGGTGACCGTCGGCGGGGAGTTGACGGCAATCGGCGTGATGACCGCCTGCCGGCACTGCATGCCGAAGTTGTCGAGCCAGCTCCCGCCGCGCCCGTACATCGCGTACACCGGATTGCCGGTGCCGCAACTCATGGACGCGTTCGCCGTGCCCTGCGTGCTGCCAACGGCACCGAGCGCCTGGGCGGTGCCGCTCACGCGGCCGGAAGCCGTAATCGCCTTGCACTCGAGATTGATCTGGTTGACGTAGGTGGCCGAGCGGCTGCTGAAGCCGCTGATCGCGAAATTCGTCGGGCAAGTCTTGGTGAAGGGCGTGCCGCCGGTGCCGCCGGCGCCGCCGCGCGTGACGGGACTTCCCACCCAGTGACCGAATTGATCGACGCGCACGCACTGCCCGGAGACCTGATAGACGTAGTCGGTCGTCGATGCGCGGCCGGCGACGCCGACGAGCACTTCGTCCGGATTGCAGGCCACGGTGAATTGGGCTCCGCCCGATCCGCCGATCGACGGCGTGTAGTCGAGTGCGATGTTCGGATTCGCCGCAACGCTCAGGCGCAGCATCTTTGCGGTCGACGGTACGCCCTGGTTGTCGATGACGAACAGCATGTAGTAGCCGCCGGGCGCTTCGCCTGCGCTCAGGGGCACCTGGGTGTCGATCACGGAGCCGGACTGCGTGAACGGCAGCTCGAGGAAGCGCTGGTCCATGTTGACGCTGTGCGTGACGGATCCCGAGCGCACCATCGTGACGCGGCTGATGGTCGATGCGCCCACGTCGAGTGTGAAGTGCTGGCCGTTGTCGATGGTGGTCTGGGGCCATGACCCGATCGTCGGTCGCGGCGCGAGCGTCGTGCTCGACGGCAGGAAGAGATAGCTCGGCCGGTAGATTTCCGCGTGCTGATTGTTGAGCGGCCCCGGTGCGCCGCCGCCGTGGACCATGACCGTGGCATCCGGCAGCAGCAGGGCGCCGGAGTGATACATGCGCGCGCGCGAGCCGGGCGGGCCGACGAACCATTGGCCGGTCGCGGGATTCCAGATTTCCGCCGTGTTGTTGATACCCGTGAGCACGTTGTCCTGTTCCGTGCCGCCGGTCGCGACCACGCGACCGTCGGCCATGACGGTGGCCGATACCCACTGGCGTTTGCTCGACATGGTCGGCTGCGTCGTGACGGCCGGCGCCGGGCCGGTGATGTCGATGAGGACGGCGCCGTTCGAGTTGCCGCCCATCTGCAGGATCTTGCCGGGGCGGAACATCGCGGCGCCCGAAGTCCAGCCGGCATAGGCCGAATTGAACTGGCCGGCGCCGGTAAAGGTTCCCGTGCCCGCGGTGGTCACGTAGTACATGTTGCCGTTGGTGTCGTAGCCGAACACGCGGCCGTCCGGCGCCAGGAAATTGCGCGGGAAGGTCGCCGCGAGTCCCGACGTGCTGGCGCCCGTCAACAGGCGAAACGTGCCGCCGCTCTGGCGGACTTCCGGAAAATCGGCGCCGCCGTTGCCGCCCTGGACGTAGACCTCGCCGTTGAGGAGCACCGTGGAGGACGAATACCAGCGCGCGCGATTCATGTTGGCGCCGCGCGCGAGCGAATTGTTGCCGTAGGCAAAGAGGTTGCTGTTGTTGTTGCCGGTGTTGGTCGTACCGGTACCGGTCCAGTTGTCGCCGCCGGCGATGAGAATGGTGCCGTCGAGCGGCATGATGACCTGCGAGCTGCAGAAGATGTCCGTCGCCGTCTGATTGGCGATCGTCGTGTGGCCGCCGCCGAGGCCCGACGCCGGATTCCACACGTCGTAGATGAAGAAGCCCGTCTGCTTGCCGGTGCCGTCCGTACCGTAGGTGAGCACGCGGCCATCGGGCGTGAGGGCCGCATGAATCGGGATCAGCGGCCAGTTGTTGTCCTGGGGGGAAATCCAGTCGCCGGTCACGTTGTCGGCGAGCGCGAGCGAGGCCGCGCCGAATGCAAGCCAGGCGGAGAGCAGTTGCAGCCAGCGCGTCTTGCGATAACGGGTGGAACGTAAAGCCGCGTGCGCGGACGAAGCCGGCGAACGATGGGTGGTCATCGATTTCCCTTCAGAAGCGAGTTCTTCTTGGGCGTCCGGCTGTTGCCTCCGGTACGCCATTTCAGGGAATCGTAGCAGCTAGATTCAGGCGCTGCGCGCGCTGAAAATCGCGCCGTCGGGAAATTTGACAAAGCGCGATTCGGTTCTCACTCCGCGATGCATTAAGTCCGCGGCGCCGACGGAAAGTGTCGGATTATTTTCCAGTCCAGACGCCGCGCGGGATGAGAATCCGGCCTTCGAAGAGCGCACGCGCCGTGCGCAGGATGCCGGACCGGCCCACTTTGAAATTCGCTCCGGCGCCGGACACTTCGAGCCTCACGGTGAATTCGCCGCTCGGATGTTCGACGGAAAAGAGGAGCGGCGAACCGCTCGGGCGCAGCGCGATGCCTTCGGCCACCGAACCTGGCAACACGCATGCCGTCGCGACGCTCACGGCGCCGAGCACGCCGATGGCCGCGTGGCAGCGGATCGGAATGAAGGTGCGGGTCGAGACGTGGCCGCCGGCGCGCGGTGGCGCGATCAAGGTCATCTTCGGCACGACCTTGTCGCGCACGTCGCCGAGACCCATCAGCGGCCCGACGGCAAGCCGCAGTTTTTCGAGGCGCGCCTTGAACGGCGCGTCGGCGTCGAGATCTCTCGGGGATTCGTATCCCGTCTTCCCGAGGGCGCGTGCCGGGATCACGACGACCGGCATGCCGTTGTCGATGCACGTGACCTCGATCCCGTCGACCGTGTCGCGCTCGTGGCCGGTCGGCAGGAGCGTCTCGCAGACGGAGCCCGCCGTGTCGAGGAAATCGATCGGTATCGGCGCCGCGGTGCCCGGTACGCCGGCGATCGCGGTGTCGCCGTCGTAGCGCACTTTGCCGCCTGGCGTCTGGACGGTTGCGACAGCGAGATTGCCCGTGTTGACCATGTAGATCGCGACGCGCGTTGCCGGATCCCCGGCCGGCACCAGGCCTTGCTCGATGGCGAACGGTCCGACGCCTGCGAGCATGTTGCCGCAGTTCGGGCTGACGTCGACGAGCGCCTTCTCGATCGAGACCTGCGCGAACAGGTAGTCGACGTCGACGTCGGGGCGATCCGACTTCGAGACGATGGCAACCTTGCTCGTCAGCGGCTCGGCGCCGCCGACGCCGTCGATCTGGCGCGGGTCGGGCGAGCCCATCGCCGCGAGCAGCACCCGGTCCCGGAGTGCGTCGGTGGCCGGCAGGTCGCTTGCGAGGAAGAACGGACCCTTCGAGGTGCCGCCGCGCATCAGCGTGCACGGAATCGCCGTTTGCCGCACACCCGCCATTACTTGCCGCTACCTGAAAGCCGCGCGGGGTCTTTCACTTGTACTCGAGGCCGAGGGCGGCGAGTTTCTCGCGCATCCCGTAGATATCGAGTCCAAGTTCGCCAGTGGCGAGGCGCTTGCGCTTCTGTTCCTCGTCCGCCACGCGCTTGCTGGCCGCCGCCGCGACCTTCACGGCGTCGGCCCGCGGCACGACCACGACGCCGTCGTCGTCGGCGACGACCGCATCGCCCGGTTCGACGCGCTGGCCCGCGCAGATGATCGGGACGTTGACCGCGCCGAGGCTCGCCTTGACGGTTCCCTGCGCCCAGATGGCCTTCGACCAGACGGGAAACTTCATCTCGGTGAGCGTCGCGACATCGCGCACGCCGGTATCGATGATGAGGGCCTTGACGCCGCGCGCCATGAGGGACGTGCCGAGGAGGTCGCCGAAGTAGCCGTCGCTGCAAGGCGAGCTCGGCGCGACGACCAGCACGTCGCCCGGCTGGCAGAGCTCGACCGCGACGTGAATCATCCAGTTGTCGCCCGGCGGCACGAGAACCGTGACAGCCGCGCCCGCAACGGCGGCGCGCGGATAGATAGGACGCATGTAGGAGGCGAGCAGGCCAACGCGGCCCTGGGCCTCGTGCACCGTGGCGACGCCATGGGTGCCGAGCGTGGCGATGGCGGCGGGGTCGGGTCGCGCGATCTCGCGCACAGCGATGTGCTTGGTAATGGCGGCACCTCTTCGTCTGTCGTTCGTCTATGGCGGAGCCGCGGCAGGCGGCCCCGTCAGTGTGGATCGGGCGCGGGGATTTTAGCACCGCCGTCGGGTGTCGCCACGGAGCCGGGCTGCACCCGGTACCAGGCCGCGTAGAGGGCCGGCAGGAATATGAGCGTGAGGATGGTTGCGACCAGCAGGCCCCCCATCATCGCGAAGGCCATCGGGCCCCAGAACACCTCGCCCGCGATCGGGATCAGGCCGAGGATGGCTGCGGCCGCTGTGAGGAGGATCGGGCGCATGCGATGCATGGTCGCGTCGATGATGGCCTCGTAGCGAGGCTGGCCGGCCTTCTCATGATCGCGGATCTGCATGATGAGCACGATGCCGTTCCGGATGATCATGCCGATGAGCGCGAAAACGCCGAGCATGGCGACGAAGCCGAAGGGCCGGAAAGTGGCAAGGAGCGCCATGCTGACGCCGATGATGCCGAGCGGCGCCGTGAGCAGGACCATGATGAGCTTCTGCACGCTCTGCAGCTGGATCATGATGACGATCACCATGCCGATCAGCATCACGGGCACCACGGCCGTGATCGAGCTCGAGCCCTTGCTGCTCGATTCGACGGTGCCACCCAGTTCGATCTTGTAGCCGGCCGGGAGCTCCGCGGCGATCCTGGCAATCGCCGCCTTCTGATCCTCGACGACGCTCGCGGCCTCAACGCCCTTCCTGAGCTCGCCGCTCACGGTGATCGTCGGCAGCCGATAGCGGCGCCAGACGATCGGGTCTTCGAGCTCGTAGCGGAAGGTCGCGATCTGCTCGAGCGGCACCGTGTTGCCGCCGACGTGCAGTTCCAGTTCGCGCACGGATTTCAGGTCCCTGCGGTCGGCATCGGCGGCCCGGCCGCGCAGGTCGATGAGATAGATGTCGTCGCGCACCTGCGTCACGGTGCGCCCGCTCGCGAGGCTGTTGAGCGCGCTTGCGATCTGCGAGGAGCTCACGCCCTGCATGCGTGCCTTGTCCTGGTTCACGTCGATGAAAACGGACTTGCCGGTCTCGATCCAGTCGAAGGCGACGATCTGGGAAGCGGGGTGCGAGCGCATCACGTCGGCGATCCGGTTGGCAAAGCGCTTCACCGTCGGGATATCCGGCCCGCCTACGCGGTACTGCACGGGCCAGGAAACGGGCGGACCGAGCTGCAGCGGCTGCACGCGCGCGGCCAGCAAGTCGAATTGCTCGTCGAGGATCCGCGCGAGCCGCTTCTGCACGGCGTCGCGCTCCTTGAAGCCCTTCGTGATGACGACGGCCTGCGCGAAGTTGGAGTTCGCAAGTTCGACGTTCAGGGCCAGGATGAAACGCACGGCGCCGGACCCCACGTAGAACGTGTGGCTCACGATGTCCGGATCGCTTTCGAGGATTTTCTCGACGCGTTTGACCTGCGCAAGCGTCGCTTCGATGGACGCGTTCTGGGGCAGGCGCAGGTCGACAAGGAGTTCCGGGCGGTCGGAGGCCGGAAAGAACTGCTGCTGCACGAAACCGAATGCGACCACGGCCAGGACGAATGCCGCCGCCGTGCCGCCAAGCACCAGCTTGCGGTGCGCCAGCGCCCGGATGAGGACCGGCCGGAACCACTTGGCGAAACGGCCCTCGTGGTGGCCGCCGCCCGCGGCATGTTTCAGCTCCTTCAGCACGGCCGAGCCGACGAAGGGCGTGAAGATGACCGCGACGATCCAGGACGCCGAGAGCGCGATGGCGACGACGGTGAAGAGCGTGAAGCAATACTCGCCCGCGCCGCTCTTCGCGAAGCCGACGGGAACAAAACCGATGATCGTGACCACCGTGCCGGTGAGCATCGGGAACGCGGTCGAGGTGTAAGCGAAGGTCGCCGCCCGGAAGCGGTCCCAGCCTTCCTCGAGCTTGAGCACCATCATCTCGACCGCGATCATCGCGTCGTCGACGAGGAGGCCGAGCGCGATCACGAGCGCGCCGAGCGAGATGCGCTGCAGGTCGATCTTGAAGAACTCCATCACGAGGAAGGTGAGGGCGAGCACGAGCGGGATGCAGATCGCGACGACGAGCCCCGCGCGCAGCCCGAGACTCACGAAGCTCACGAGCAGCACGATCCCGATCGCTTCGAAGAGCGCGCTCGTGAAGGCGCCGACCGATTCCTCGACGACGTGCGGCTGGTTGGCGACGAGGTGCACATCGATGCCGACCGGCAGCGCCTGCGTGATGCGCTTCATGGCTTCTTCGACGTTGCGGCCGAGGTCGAGGATATTGCCGCCGGCCGACATCGAGATGCCAAGGCCAATGGCGGGCTCGCCCTGGTAGCGGAACATCGTCGTCGGCGGATCCTCGTAGCCGCGCGAGACCCTGGCGATGTCGCCGAGGCGCACGAAGCGCTCATTCGCGCGGACGCTGATGTTGCTGATGTTCTCGACGGTATCGAACTGGCCGCTGACGCGAATGGCGATGCGCTCGTTGTCCGTTTCGACGACACCGGAAGCGACCACGGCGTTCTGGACCCTGAGCGTCGCCGCGATGACGTCCGGATCGAGGCCCATGCTCGACATCTGCCGCGTCGAGAAATCGACGTAGATGACTTCGTTCTGCACGCCGATGAGATCGACCTTGCCGACGTCGGGCGTGCGCAGGAGTTCCGCGCGCACGAATTCGATGTAGTCGCGCAGCTCCCGGTAGGTGAAGCCGTCGCTGGTGAAGCCGTAGATGACGCCGTAGACGTCGCCGAATTCATCGTTGAAGAACGGCCCCTGCACCCCTTCGGGGAGCTGGTAGCGCATGTCGCTGATCTTCTTGCGAACCTGGTACCACTGGTCGGGCACGGCGCCCGGCGGCGTCGTGTCCTTGAGATTCACCATGATGACGGTCTGGCCCGCCTTGGCGAAGCTCGAGGTGTAGTCGATGTACTTGAGCGACTCGAGCGTCTTCTCGATGCGGTCGGTCACCTGCCGCGCCACTTCCTCGGCGGTTGCGCCCGGCCAGTTGGCCTGCACGATCATCGTCTTGATGGTGAAGGGCGGATCCTCGTCGCGTCCGAGCTTCTCGTAGGAAAGAAATCCCGCCGCGGTCGCCACGGCCATGAGGAATCCGACAAAGGACTTGTGCGTCAGCGCCCAGGCTGAGGCATTGAAACCGCTCATGGGGCGACGTCGCCGAGGATCCGCACGGTTTCGCCGGCGGCGAGCTTGTGAACGCCGGCCGTCACGACCATTTCACCCGGCGCGAGGCCGCTCGCGACGGCGACACTCAGCGTGTCGAAGTGATCGACCGTGATCGGGCGCAGTTCCAGTTTCTTGTCAGCCTTCACGATCCAGACCGCGGGCTTTTCGTCCTTCTGGAAGAGCGCCGTCGCGGGAACGCTGATCATCGGGGCGGGGCCGGTACGACGCAGCGTAACCGTGGCCGTCATTCCGAGCCGCAGGTTCGGCGGCGGGTTCTCGATCGAGACGCGTACCTGGTAGGTCCGCGTCACCGGATCCGCGCTCGGGCTCACTTCGCGGATGCTCCCGCCGAGCTTGGTATTGGACAGCGACAGCACGACGATTTCGATGCTGGGCTCGCCTCGCACCTCATCGACCCGCTGTTCGGCGACGTCGAAGACCGCTTCCGGGGCGCTCGGCTGCGCGAGTGCGACGACCCTCTGACCCTGCGCGACCACCGAGCCCGCGTCGGCATAGGTGCGTGTGATGACGCCGTCGCGATCCGCGCGCAAGGTCGCGTAGCCGAGCTGCTGGCGGCGCAGTTGCAGGTCGGCGGACATCTGCTCGTAGCGCGATTGCGCGGTCTTCGTCTGCGTTTGCTGCGCAAGGAAGGTTGCCGCCGTCGTGAGCCCGCGTTCGAGCAGGTCGCGAAATCGCGCTTCGTCCGACTTGGCGCGGTCGAGCTCGGCCTTGGCGGCGTTCACCGCGGATTGCGAGGATTCGACGGCGAGCCTCAAGTCCTGTTCGTCGAGGCGGGCGAGGGCGGTGCCCTTCTTTACCTGCGCGCCGACGTCGACCATGCGTTGCGCGATCTTGCCGCCGACCTGGAAGCCGAGATCCGATTCGTAGCGTGAGCGGATGTCCGCCGTGTAGGTCGAGTTCTGGCCGGCCGCACCGCCGGCGACCCACATCACGCGCACGGCGCGCGGTACCGCCGGCTGCTCCTTCTCCTTGCAGGCCGCGACCGTTGAGCCGATCGCGAGCGCGAGGCCGGTCATGGCGAGAAAGCGCTGCAAAGTCATGGGCTACTCCTGGGCGGGCGCAGCGTGGTCGCGAAACCAGGCATCGATGCGGTTGTACCAGGCTTCCCGCGAGGCCGGATCCAACAGGATGTCGTAGCTGGCGCTGGTGCGCAGCACCTCGACGAAGTCGATGAGGAACGTGTACTTCGCTTCCGCTTCCCCGAGCTGCGCATTGAGCGCCGCGTTCTGCGCGTCGGTGAGATCGGTGACCGAGACGACGCCCTTGCTGTAGGCATCGGTCACCATTGCCAGATTCTGCCGCGCGGCGGTCGCTGCTTCGCGCGACAGATCGATGGCAGGGTAGGAACTCGCCGTGCTGTGCAGCGCCGCGCGCGTCCGGGCTTCGACCGCGTCGGCCGTCGCCGAGCGTTGCGCGTTGACTTGTCGCAGCCGGTGGCGAGCCTCAGCGGTGGCTGCGCCGCGCGCGCCGCCCGTGAGGATCGGAATCGAGGCCTGTACCGACACGTTCCAGGATTCATCGTCCGGAGCGCCGGGAAACGGCTGCGAGCCGGCGCCGCTCTTCTCGATGAGGTCGCTCCCTTGCGCCTGGAGAGCCAGGTCGGGCAGGTAATACGCACGCTGCGCGGACTTGAGGCTGCGCTCCTGGGCGCTCGCCTGCGCGTCGATCGCGGCGAGTTCCGGCGATTTCTCGAGCGCGCTTGCGACCGAGTACTCCTGGAAAATGAGCCACTTCGCCGGCGTCTCGATGTAGGCCTGCGTGCGTGGGTCGGAAACGAGGAGCATCGGTTCGTCGAGACCGCTCTCGACCGTCGCGAACGGCCGGTTGCCGGGCCGGTGGATGACGCGCGCGACTTCCGTTTCGGCCTGGCGGCGGGTTGCCTCGGCGCTCAGGAGATTGGCGCGGTCGCCGGCGAGCTGCGAGACCCAGCGCAGGTAATCGGAATGCTGCGAGAGCCCGACCGCTTCGCGGATTCGCGCGATCTCGAGATTCTTGCGGGTGTTCTCCACGTACTCGCGTCGCACCGATTCGACGGACTTGGCGCGCAGCAGATGGAGGTACGCGTCGGCGGCCGAGCGCAGCGTATCGAGCAAGGTCTGGCGGTGCTGCTCGTCGGCGGCCTGCTGCAGTTTCTGCGCGATGCTGTAGCCCGCCCAGGCGCGTTCGGAATAGATCAGCTGGCGCAGATCGAGCGCCGCGTTCGAGGATTTTTCCGCTTGCAGCTGCGGGCTCGCGCGGTCTGCATCGATCTGCGTCGCGGTCGCGGATGCCGTGAGCTGGGGCAGGAGCTGCGAGCGGGCATCGCGCACCTCGTCGGCGGCGACGGCGGCTTCGGCGGCGCTCGCTTCCAGGGTCGGGCTTTCGGCGAGCGCGGCGCGCAGCGCTTCGATGAGCGAGAGCGTCTCGAGCGTGCCCGGTTCCTCGGCGTTGTAGAGCACGGCGTCCGTGAGGTCGGCCCAGCGGGGCGAGAAGCCGATGACCCGTGCCGTGTGCATGTTGATCGCCAGCCGCATGTCGGCTGGAAAGCCGACTTCGAAGGTCGCCGGATCCTCGCCGGCCGCGATGCGCTGGACTTCGAGCGCAATGCGCCGCGCGAGCCGGTCGTAGTCGCCCGGATTGCCCTGCGTCGCGAACAGGATCCCGAGTTGAACGTCGTGATGGCCGACGCGCGAGAGGCTCGGCAGGCGCCGCTTGGCAATGCGATTGGCGAGATCCGTGAACTCGGCGTCCGTGAGTCGCGGGATCGAGGTCACATAGACGGCATCGGTGTCCGCGGGAATCGACTGCAGGATGGCATCGACGGAGTCCTTCGCGGGAATGAGGGCGATCGTGGCGCCGAGTTCCTGCGCAACCGCATCCGCCTTGCCTTTGAGCGCGGGCGCCGCCTCGAGCGTCAGCTCATCGACGAGCACCGCAAGATGCTTGAAGCGCACGATGCCGGCATAGCGCTTGAGCTCATTCTCGATGCCGTTGAAGGTCGTTATGTAGGTGAAATTGTGGCGGCCGCTGCGGTTTGCCTTGAGCGGGAAACTCTGCAGCAGCGGGTCCGGCACGAACGGCGCAATGACGGGTTTCGCGAGGTCCTTGCGCTTGGCGGCTTCGTTCGAGGCCACGATGCCGAGCGCGAGTACGACGTCCACGTCCTTGTCGGCGAGCGCGCGGTCGAGCGCACGCTGGATCCCGGGCACCGTCCAGTCGCCCGGCATTTGCTTGTCCGCTGGCCAGGCGATCTCGACGTCACCGCCGATGAGCACCGCCTCGGCCGCCCGCCGCAAGGCTTCCGGCGGGACCAGCGGTCTTTCGGTCGGCCCGTCCGTGACGATGGCGATGGTGAACGTTCGTGCGGTGCAGGGCAGCGCCACGCACAGGAGGAGGGCAGCCGCGAGAAGCGGGATTCGGCGTGTCGCGTCCATTGGCACCTACCGGACGTCCTTGGGTGCCGCCGGCTCTTTGTTCGGGCCTTGTCAGCGCGACGGCGAGGCGGATTGTACCACCCGGTCTTTTGCCTTCTTTCGTACCTCGACGACGCCGCGGTCGGCATCGACTTTCACCCAGTCACCGGTCTCGATGAGCGCCAGCGGGTCCTCGTCGAGATCGGTGATCGACGGCACCCGCATGACGACGGCGCCGAGCGCGACCTTGGTCGTCATTTCTTTGAAAATGAGTGCCTTGGGCGAAACTCCTGCGAGTCTCGTCATATGAAAGACCGCGGACCAGCCGGACGACCCCTTGGCGCCCGGAAAGACCAGGATCCGGTCTTTGAAGCTGACTCCGCGCAGTTCATGTCGGGTCTCGATGACGGTGCCCGTCATGGGGTTCACGCCCCCCCAGCCGGATATGGTCTGGGTCGTGACTAGTGCCTCGCCCTCGACACAGCCGCCGACGACCTTGCGTCCCTTCAGGATGAAATCCGGAGCACTCATGGCAACTTTCCATTCCAGCGCCCGGTCGTCGCGGCGTCGATGCAATCGGCGGTCGTGCCGAACCACGCCTCGATGCCCATGATGGCGGGCAGGTAGTGGGTCTGCTTGGCGGAGTCGAGCGCCGCGACTTTCGTGCCGGGCGGAACCGCCTGGCCGATCGCCGAGCAGGTGTCGGTCAGGAGCACGCCGCCGGCATCGCGGATGAGCTTGGTGTAGCCCTCGCGGTCGGCGACCGCCCGGACCGCGCGCGAGGTGAAGATCCAGAGCTTGCTGTGCTCGCTCACGCGCCGGCCCGCGAGCAGCCGGCAGGCGTCCTTCACCTGCTCGAGCGAGTAGTGCGGGCAGCCGAGCATGACGAAATCGACGTCCTGGCTGCTGCCGCGCGCGTTCAGCGTTTCGTAGGTCTTGCGCTGCTCTGCCTTGCCGTAGCGAATCGTCTCGACCGGCCGTCGGCCGTCAAGCGAAACCTCGAGCGAAGGCGATTCCGGCGTGACGCCGACCATGTGATACATCTCGACGCCGCCCGAAGACGCCGCGGCCGCGCCGAAGTGCTTGTGGTCGATGAGACCCGGCGTGCCGTATTTTCCGGTGAGTACCGGAATGTGCTCGCCGACCGTGTCGCCGGTGAAATAGCCGAGCATGCCCCAGTTGAGAATATCGTCGACCGGCACATCGACTTCGATGTGCCGGGTCGCGACGCGGAAGTCCTCGCGATGAAAGCCCCAGTCCGGGATGCGTCCGGTGAGCATGGCGGCGCTCGTGCTTTCGCGGCCTTCGGTGTTGGTCCGCGCCGCGAGCACGGAATTGCAGTACACGACGGCGGACGATTCCATCCACGCGCAGTGCTCGCCCTTCCCGGGCACATTGCCCGCGAGATACGGCGTGCAGGTCTTCAGGATCCTGATGCCGTGAGCCGCGGCCGAGGCTTCGCCGGCCTGGCTGATCTTCAGGTGCTCCGGCTTCGCGCCGAGCGCTTGCCAGTTCTCCGGGTCGATGCCGCCCTGGAGGTGGCACGCGTGCACCGTGATGCGCGGGACTTCGACGACCTCATCGCTGTCGAGATCGAAGCGTGAGTAGATCACGTCATAGCGATCACCCGCTTCGCGGTAATAATTCTCGAGAAAGGGATTCGACGTGCCCGGTACGCCGGCGACGTTCGTCGTCTCGACGAAGCGCTCGGCATTGAGCGCTTCGCCGTAGCGGACCAGCAATTCCATCGCCTTGCGGCGGGCGGGGCCGTCACGGCCGTCGAGCATGGCGCGTTCGTCGTCGGTGAGTTTCATGACATGTCCGCCGCGGTCAATCCCTGCGCTCGAGATTGTCGCGCAAGCGCTCCTGGAATTGCGCGAGATCGATGTCGTGGACCGGCCGGTCGCCGGCGAGATCGAGCGCGTGTGCCGCCGCGGTCCCCATGGCGATGCAGGGCCCCATCACGCGGATCGCGGAGAGTGCATGCGAGTCGGCGTCCACGCAGCGCCCGGCCGCCACGATGTTATCGGCATGCTTCGGCAGCATGCAGCCGAGCGGGATGTAATAGACGTGGCCGTCGGCGAAGCGCTCCCAGTGCACCAGTTCCTTCGTGCCATGCAGTTCCACCCACCACGCGCAACGCGCTGCGGCATCGCGGGGCCGCGTGGTCGTGCGGATGTCCTCGACCGTCAGCTGCTTGCGGCTGACGATCCAGCGCGTCTGGCGGATACCGGGGTTGCCGTAGGTGCGCACGCGTGCGTTTTCGAAGATGCGCGGGAATTCGGTCCTGAGGAACCGGATGATGTTGTCGGCCTGGCGCCGGCCCTCGAACACGAGGTGCGCGGTCTCGGCGGGATCGAGCGGTGTCTCGAAGTGGCCGATGTTGGCCAGCATGAAGTTCTTGCCGGGGAAGTGCATGAGATGGCCGTCGTGGCGCACGAGGCCGTAGTCCTTGCATTTCGCGATGAGCTTCGCATGCACATCCTTCATCACGAGTTCGCCGACGTGCGCGACGTTGTAGCCCTCGATGAGGAAGTTGAGCGTGCCGTAGACCGGCTCCTCAGGCTCCCGCACGTCGAGACCCGCCTCGTAGCTCAGCGTCGCATCGCCCGACGAGTCGACGTAGCCGTTCGCGGCGACGCGCAGCGGTCCGAAGCGCGTGACGAAGTCGATCGATTCGACCCGGCGATCGGCGAAGTTGACGGCCGTGAGCACCGCGCCGACGACCGCGCGTACGCCCGCTTCTTCGACCTTGCGTTCCATCCAGCGGGCCAGCCGCACTTCGTCGTACTGGAAGACGACGGTCGAGTGATGAAGCCTGTGGATGGAGCCCTCGGCGGTGAGGTCGCGGATGAGATCGTCCGCGACGCCGTGCGTGATCTGGTAGGCGTCCTTGCCATGCGTGTAGAGGCCGATGAGCGTGCCGATGATCGAGCCGATGGCCTGGCCGCCGAGCGCCGGCGCGCCGTCGACGATCACGACCTTGCGGCCGAGCTTCGCGGCTTCGAGCGCCGCGGTCACCCCGGAAATGCCGGCGCCGAGCACGCAGATATCCGCGCTCAGCGTCTTGAGCGCACGCGCAGGCGGGCGATGCACGGTTCGAGTCGCGATCGTCTGCGACGGGTGGTCGGTCATGAAGCTTCCCGTCAGTCGTTCTTGACGAGGACAGCGCCGGTTGACATGGGCTGGACGGTGCGCTGGTAGATTTCAAGATAGCCGGAGGCTTTCGGCAGTGTCGCCGGGCCACGCTTCTGGCGGCGAGCCGCGATCACCTCGGCAGGCAGGTCAAGCTCGAGGCTCTGTCGGTCGACGTCAATCGATACCCGGTCGCCGTTTTCGACGAGCCCGATGGGACCGCCAACGGCGGATTCCGGCGACACCTCGGCGATCGTGATGCCCTTGTTGCAAAGGCCCGAGAGCTGTCCGTCGGTGACGAAGGCGACCTCGTTCTGAAGACCCGCGGAATCGATGGCGAAGACCACCATGGAAGCGGGGCCCGCCATGCCGGGGCCGCCTTTCGGACCCATGCCGCGGACGACGAGCACGTGGCCGGGCTTGACCTCGCCGCGCTCGATCGCTTCGATGGCCTCGCCGCCGTTGTCGAAGACAATCGCGCTGCCGGCGAATTGGGCGCGCCGCCCGTCGGTGCGCACGCCGAGTTTCACCACCGCGCTCTCGGGGGCGAGCGACCCGTGCAGGATGACGATCGGCGGCTTCAAGGAAAACGGGCGCGAGAGCGGGCGAATCACTTCCGGGTCCGCGACCACGACGCCGGCGAGATTCTCGGCGAGCGTCTTGCCGGTCGAGGTCATGACGCCCGTGTCGATGAGGGGTGCGAGCTGCTTGAGGAGTGCCTGTGCGCCGCCTGCAGCCTCGAAGCTCTCGATGGAATCCTCGCCGTTCGGCCGAACGGCGCTCAACACGGGGATCTTGCCGCCGAGTTCGTTGAAGAGGGCGAATACATCGACATCGACCCTGCTCTCGATCGCGCTCGCCTGCAGATGCTTGATGCAGTTGATCGAACCGCTGACCGCAAGCACCGCGGCAACGGCGTTGCGAAACGCGCCGGCGGTCATGATGTCGCGCGGCTTCAGGTCCTCGAGCACCATCTCGACGATGCGCTTCGCCGAGCGGCGCGCGTTGTCCATCATGCGGGGGCTGTTCGCGAGCACGGGGGCGGCGCCGGGCACCGTCATGCCGAGCGCTTCGCACACCACGTGCATGGAGTTCGCAGTCGCCATGCCGGCGCAAACACCGGGACTTCGAATGGCGTTCTCGCTCATGCCCCGCAACTGTTCGCGCGTGAGCTTGCCGAATGCCGCCTGCACGGAGCCCATGAACACGTCTTCGATGTCGACGTGTTTGCCGTCGTAGGTGCCGCTCTGCTGATAGCCGCAGATGACGAGAATCGTCGGGATGTTGAAGCGTCCCGCCGCCATGAGGTGCGCGGGCGGCGTCTTGTCGCAGGAGGAGAGGCAGATCATGCCGTCGAGCTGCGCGCCCTCGACGGCGATTTCCATGTCGTTCACGACGAGATCGCGCGAGGCGAGGATGTAGCCGCCGCCCCGGCCGGCGCCGATGATGAAATCGCTCGGCGCCGCGGTGCGGATCTCGAACGGCAGGCCGCCGGCCTCCCGCACCGATTCCTTGACGACCTTGGCGATGCCGTCGAGGTGGCTGAAGCAGATCGCGAGCTCCGAGGAGCTGTTCACGACCGCGATCTTCGGCTTCAGCATGTCGGCGTCGGAGAGGCCGAGCGCCTTCCACTGGGCACGCCGCGTCGCCTCGCGGGGCGAACCGGGCTCGTAGTTGCTGCGCAGCGGCCGTTTCATGAAGTCATGGTAGCCGCTGTCGCCGGATGACAGAACATGCCGCTTGGCGCGAGCTGTCTTCGCGTTTCAAGAATGATGCGCGGGGCGGGGAGGCCTCAGTCGCCGTTCTCCCACGGGGGGAGTGACTGCATGCGGGCCTTGAGAAACGCGACGAGCTCCCGCACGGCGGGCTTGTGCAGCTTCACGCGCGGCACCAGCGCCTTCAGGAGGAACGAGACGACCGGAAATGCGGGCAGCACTTCCACGAGCCGGCCCGCCTTGAGGTCGCGCCCGGCAACGAAGCGCGGGAGCGTCGCAAGTCCCAGCCCCTTGCGCGCGGCTTCGAGGAGGACGCGCCCGTCGTTCGCATGAAAGCGCGAGTGGACCTCGACGCTGAGCGTGCCGCCCGACGCCTCGAACAGCCAGGTCGTTCCGAGGAGCACCGAGGTCAGGCAGTCATGATTCACGAGTTCCGTCGGGTGTTCCGGCACGACATGCGCGGCGAGGTACGACGGCGCGGCGACCAGCGCGACGGGATAGTTGCAGAGCGGCACGTCGACGACATTCGGATAGGTCGCCGGCAGCGCGCCGACGACCAGGTCGAAGCGCTCTTCCAGCGGGTTGACCGAGCGGTCGAGCAGCACGATCTCGAGCGTAACGCCCGGATGTTCGACCTGGAAATCGCTGAGCACGGCGCCCAGAAAGAGCGAGGTGATCGTGGTCGGCGCCTTGATGCGCAAGTGCCCTTCGACGGCCTCGTTATCGGTCGCCGAGCCGTGCAGGATCTCCTCCAGTTCCGCCACCAGGCTCAGGAATCGCGGCATGTGCCGTTCGCCGGCGGAGGTGAGCGCGAGCCCCCGGGTCGAGCGCACGAACAGCAAGGTTCCCATCTGCTCCTCGAGCTGGGTGATGCGCTTGGTGACGACCGACGGGGCGACCGCCAGCTCGCGCGCGGCGCTCGAGAAACTTCCCATGCGGGCGACCACCAGGAAGGCATTGATGTTTTGCAGGGCGTTGATGCCGTTCTCTTACCGCGAAAGCTGATCGCGCGTTTTGCACCGTTCTCTAACCAAATGACCGGTGATACCGTCTCGACACACTCGCGCGTGTGTATCACGAATACCACGCCACGTCGTCGAAGCCTAAATCTGCAACAAGGGTGGGGGGAGCGGACATGATTATATCCAAGGGGATTTCTCATCCAAGACGCACGCTGATCGGGGCGGCCGTGCTGGCCGCGTTGCCATCGGTGGTGCCGGCGCAACAGCAGGAGAGCAGCGGCGTCCTGGAGGAAGTCGTCGTGACGGCGCAGTTCCGCGAGGAGAAGCTGCAGTCGACTCCCATCGCGATTACGGCGTTCACCGCCGAAAACCTGGAGACGCGCGGCGTCAATACCGTCACGGACCTTGACGCCTATGTCCCGAACACGGTCATCCAGCCGCTCGGCGCGGGCTGGGGCTCGACGATGGCCGCTTTCATCCGCGGCGTCGGCCTCGGCGACAACATCCTCTCGTTCGAACCGGGCGTGCCGATCTACGTCGACGACGTGTACTTCGGACGCCCCCAGGGCGCGATTTTCGATCTCCTCGATCTCGAGCGCGTCGAAGTGCTGCGCGGCCCGCAGGGCACGCTCTTCGGCAAGAACGCCATCGGCGGCACGATCCGCCTGATCTCGAAGAAGCCGCAGGGCGACGGCAGCGGCTTCGTCAATGTCGAGGTCGGCAGCTTCAACCGCATCAACGCCCGCGCCTCGGCCGACTTCGCGCTGGTGCCCGATAAAGTGTTCGCGCGCTTTTCGTTTTCGAGCAAGAAGGCGGACGGCTTCTTCAAGGTGCTCGACTATGAATGCGTCAATGGCCCGGGAACGCTGGGCAATGGCGGACCCGGTGTGGATACGCCGTTCGCGCACTATGCGGGGATCGTGCTGAGCTCGCAGGTACCGCCAGGCGGCAGCTGCGTCGCCGACACGCTGCAGGATGAGAACGTGCAGTCAGGGCGCGCGGCCTTCCGCTTCCTGATGAGCGACAAGGTCGAACTCAACCTGATCGGCGACATGACGGTGCAGCGCCAGAAAGGCCCTGGGGACAAGTACACGGTCATGGACGGTCAAGGCGGGTTCGAGCTTGGCCCTCCGGGCGCGCCGCGAGTCAATCCGACATGGAACGCAGCATTCGCCGCTCCGGTGTTCGGCAACGATCCGGGTGGCAATCCGGTCGCCTGGGATGATCGCTTCATTACGCCGAGCCTCTACACGAACTACGGCCGCTACGGCGATCCGCTCACGCTCACGACGCCCACGGGCGAAGTGATTGGACCGCGGACCATCCCGAACATCAACAATCTCGATCACTGGGGCGTGTCCGCGACGCTCGAGATCAAGCTCACCGACACCATGATGCTGAAGTCCATCACCGGCTACCGGCGCTTCACGAATCAGTTCGGCCGCGATTCGGACGGCAGTCCCTTCCCCGTCGACATGACTTACGACGACAGCGCCCACCGCCAGTTCACGGAAGAGCTGCAGCTGACCGGAACGGCCGGCAAAGTCGACTGGGCGGCGGGCGCCTTCTACTACGACGCGCACGATTCGAACGTGGGCTTCGGTGTCCTGTATCCGACGTTCATCTACATGCAGGACCAGAACGACCAGCAGGACACGACCAACTGGGCGGTGTTCGCGCAAGGCAACTTCCACGCGACCGACAAGCTCTCGATCATCGCCGGAGCCCGCTACACGGATGACAAGAAGGACGCGACGATCTTCCGCTCGGCGTTCGACGGGAGCGGCGCCACTCCGATCGACAACCAGTTCGTGCCGACGAGCACGACCAACACGGACTGGACGCTGTCGTTCAACTACCAGTTCACGCCGGACTTCATGTCCTACCTCAAGTACGCCACGGGCTTCAAGGGCGGCGGCTTCAGCCCGCGCCCGTCGAACGAGCTGCAGACCGTGCCCTTCAAGCCGGAGTACCTGAAGACGCTCGAACTCGGCGCGAAATCGGAAATGCTGGAGCATCGCCTGCGCCTGAACGGCGCGCTCTTCTATTCGAAGTATCTCGACCAGCAATCCTTCGCGCAGCAGTTCGATTCGTCGGGGGCCAACTGGTTTCGTGAAGTGAACGCCGGCAAGGCGCACATCTGGGGTGTCGAGGGCGAGCTCCTTGCGCAGCCGGTTGAAGCACTGCGGATCGAAGCGTCCTTCGGCTACGTCAACTACAACCTCTATGACAACGAGGGCAACGTGCTGCTCTTCGAAGGCGACAACTGCGACGGCGAGCGCTGCTATCCGACGCGCACGCCGAAGTGGAACGGCGCACTCGGTATCCAGTACACGATCAACACGGGCAGCGGCACGGTCACGCCGCGGATCGATTCGCAGTACCAGTCGAAGATCTACTTCAACACCAACAACACCGGCGAACAGGACGGCTATGCGCTCCTCGATGCGCGCCTCACCTGGGCGTCGGCCGACAACGACTGGGAGATCGCGGCGTACGGGCGCAATCTCACCGACGAGGGCTATTTCAACGGCAAGTTGAGCCTCATCGGCTTCTTCGGCCGCGAGCAGGGCAATCCCGGCACGCCGCGCACCTGGGGCCTGTCCTTCAAGAAGAGCTTCCACTGACAGGCCGCGGGTCGATCGACTTCGTTGCTCAATGACAAGGGCGCGCTCATGCAAGTGAGCGCGCCCGTTTTCGTGCCAGCCGACTTAGGATGCCGGGACGCGGCCGTGACCCGCCAGGAGGGGGATCCTGATTGAGCCCGTCGGAGCCTATATATAAGAGTGGGCCGGCCGTTCAGCTGGCGTTGGCAAAGACCGCCGGGGGCCTGCGGCCCTACGCTTGCTATGTCCTCCTGGTCCTGGTGCTCGGCTACATCGTCAATGTCATGGACCGCGCGGTCCTCGCGGTGCTGCTGGAGTCGATCAAGCATGAATTCGCGCTGACCGATGGCCAGCTCGGCATCCTGAGCGGGCTCGCCTTCGCCGTCTTCTACGCCACGCTCGGCATTCCGATCGCGGCCTGGGCGGACCGCTGGAACCGTCGCAATGTGCTGGTCCTCGCGATCCTCGTGTGGAGCGTTGCGACCGCGTGCTGCGGACTCGCCTCCGGATTCTTCCTGCTGCTGGTTGCGCGCGCCGGAACAGCCACCGGCGAGGCGGGCGGAACGCCACCGTCACACGCGCTGATCTCCGACTATTTCTCGCGCAGCCATCGCGCAACGGCGCTCGCGGTCTACGCGCTCGGCGTGCCGCTCGGAGCGGCGGCCGGGAGTTACTTCGGTGGTTACCTCAACCATCACTATGGCTGGCGGACCGCGTTCATCGCGATCGGCCTGCC
Source organism: Steroidobacteraceae bacterium (assembly GCA_035644395.1). Taxonomy (GTDB): domain Bacteria; phylum Pseudomonadota; class Gammaproteobacteria; order Steroidobacterales; family Steroidobacteraceae; genus JBGPLJ01. The sequence goes on along the minus strand of DASQOR010000083.1, from coordinate 98,793 downwards.
CGGAGTCATCGTCGCGCTGCTGGTCCTCCTGACGGTACGCGAACCGGCGCGGGGTCATGCGGAAAATCCGGGGGCTGCCGCCGATCGGCGCCCGGCGCCCGCGATCGCCGGCGTCTTCCGCTACCTCTGGCAGCGCACGGCGTTCCGGCATTTGTGCCTCGCCGCGGGCCTGCACTCGGTTGTCTGGTACGCGGGCAGCCAGCTCAATGCGAGTTTCTTCCAGCGATCGCACGGCATGACCTCGCAGGAGGCCGGGTCCTGGCTCGCCGTGATGGCCGGCGTTGGCACGGCCGGCACGTTTCTCGGCGGATTTCTCGCCGATCGCCTGAGCGTGTGGCGGGGCGATCGCCGCTGGTACCTGTGGCTGCCCGGTATCGCGACGCTCGCCATGGTGCCGTTCCAGTTCAGCTCCTACCTCGCGAACGCGCACGTGCCGCTGTTCGTTTCGTTCGCGATCATGACGGTGCTCGCCTCGTTTTTCTTCGGCCCCTCGTTTGCGATGACGCAGGGACTTGCGACGCTGCGCATGCGCGCGATGGCGACTTCGATCCTGCTTCTCGTGCAGACACTGGTCGGTCAGGGCATCGGCCCGTTCCTCGCGGGCGAGATCAGCGAACATTTGATGCCGACCCACGGCAAGGACTCGCTCCGTTACGCGCTGGTCGCGGTCGGCCTCGTGAATCTCTGGGCCGCGTTTCATTATTTTCGCGGTGCACGCACGCTGCGCGCGGATCTCGAGGCGAGCGAACGCGACTCGGGCTAAGTCCTTGTCGGCATCACGCGACGCACGCGTCTTCCACACAATCAGATGCTTGGCGCAATACGGTGAATTCCCTGTGCGCAGGTGGCGACAGGTTGGTCGTCAGTGCGCGACATGTTCCTGCGCGCGTGCGCGCGGTTGTGTAGGAAATCAGGAAGTTGACGCACGTCACATTGGCGCAGTGCACGGGCACGGCGCTTGCTTCATCTTGGCGGCTGCATCGAATCTCAAGCCGCAAAGCTTCTCGTCCGAGCAGCACTGAAAAGGGCAAACCCACTGAAAAGTGGGGACGCAAAGCCACCGGTCGTAAGGGATCGATTCCCTTGATAGCGGGGTTGCCAGGGGAGTGCGGTTACATCGGAACCGACGACGGGATAGCCATTCGGGCGCAAGGCCCGACATCACTTCGTTCTCATCGACGGGGACCAGCCCCGCGATCGCCCTGCGTTGCCCCGGGATGTGACGCGCCGACGGCGGCGTGTTCGTACGCAACTACGGGAGAGCGAAATCATGATCGTTACGAGAAAGAGGGTGCTCTGGACGCTGCTCGGCGTCGGGTTCGGGCTGACGACAGCCGGAGCCGACGGCCTGGGCGGTGCGCGTGATCCGGGAGTCCGGACAGGAACTGCGTCGGCCGGTGGGCCGCTCGCAGGGCTCGCAACTTACGAAGGGGAATATTTTACTGTTGGGCAGGAAGACTTCGAGGAACTGGAGGGTGTAGGCGACGGGCTCGGCCCGCGATTCAATCTCGACAGTTGCGCGGGCTGCCATTCACAGCCGGCCATCGGTGGTTCCGCGCCGGCGGTCAATCCGCAGGTCGCCGTCGCTACGGCATTCGGCGCGCGCAATACGCTGCCGAGCTTCATCACGGCGAACGGTCCCGTTCGCGAGGCGCGCTTCAAGTTCCGCGCCGATGGGTCGCGTGACGGCGGCGTGCACGCGCTCTTCGTCATCACGGGACGGGTCGACGAGTCCGGCGATGGCACGAGCTGCGTGATCCAGCAGGACGATTTTGCCGGGCAGCTGAAGAACGGCAATGTCGTGTTCCGGATTCCGACGCCGACCTTCGGTGCCGGTCTGATCGAGCAGATCTCCGATACCACCATCGTGCAGAACCTCGCGGCGTTCCCGGGACCGAAGCGCAATCTCGGCATTTCCGGCCACGTGAACCGTAACGGCAACGACGGCACGGTCACGCGGTTCGGCTGGAAGGCGCAGAACAAGTCGCTGATGATCTTCTCGGGCGAGGCCTACAACGTCGAGATGGGCATCACGAACGAGCTCTTCCAGTCCGAGCGCGAGGAAAGCTCCACCTGCCTGAAGAAGGGCCACCCGAACGACACCACCAACATGCAGGGTGCGACGGGCGCCGAAACGGAAAGCGGGGTCGGCAAGTTCTCGATGTTCATGCGGTTCCTCGCACCGCCGACCCGCTCGACGACGACGCCGGGCGGATCGAGCTCGATCAGCCGCGGCAAGCAATTGTTCGCCAATACGGGCTGCGCTTACTGCCATTCGCCGACGCTCAAGACGTCGGTCAGCAGCGTACCGGCCCTGAGCGCGAAGAACGTCGACCTGTTCTCGGACCTCGCGGTGCACCGCATGGGCCCGGGTCTGGCGGACAACATCCAGCAGGGCAACGCGGCCGGCGACGAGTTCCGCAGCGCGCCGCTGTGGGGACTCGGCCAGCGCGTCTTCTTCCTGCATGACGGCCGCACTTCGGACCTCGCGCAAGCCATTCGTGCGCACGCGAGCAGTGGCAACAGCCAGTTCGCTGCGTCGGAGGCCAACCGCGTGGTCTCGAACTACAACGAGCTGTCGGAGGGACAGAAGCAGGACCTGCTCAATTTCCTGCGCTCGCTGTAAGGAGCCTGGCGATGCTCCACGGTGGAGCGGGCGGGCGGCGACGTGCGCCATAACGGCGCCGCCCGCATTTTCACCCGTCGGCAAGTCGTTGATGCGACGGGCCTCGACGGCTGGCACAGGCTGTGCAGAGGGATTGCCGGGGCAGATGAATTGGCAGGAGGACCGTTGACATGGCACTGGCGCTGGAATTCGCTCCCGAACTACACGTCCGACTTGAAAAGCAGTGGACCCGGGCAACCGTGGCTGTCGCGCGCGCCCAGCGGCGTTACCAGGATCTCCAATATCACGCGCATCCCGACGAACGGATCGAAGCCCGGGCATGGCTGAGACTGTGGAAGGCCGAGCAGCGCAAGCGTGAAGTGCTGGCGGCCCTCGACGCGCTCGAAGGCTGAACGCCGCGGCGCTCCCCGCGCCGTCACCCTGCGGCTTCTTTAGGCCCGCGCATCCGGTAGACTCCGGCTGGGCTGGCCGGGGAAAGGAGACGCCTATGAAGAAGAACGACGCAGTCGGGCTTGATACGGAGCGCGTCATCGCGACGCTCAACCAGATTCTCGAGCTCGAACTGGCGGGATTCGTGCGCTACCTGCACTACAGCTTCATGGTGTTCGGCCATAACCGCATCCCGATCACGGCGTGGTTGCGCGACCAGGCCGAGGAATCGAAGGGCCATGCGCTGCTCGCCGGCGAGCACATCACCTCGCTCGGCGGCCATCCGTCCCTCAAGATCGGCTCGCTCCTCGAGACGCACAAGCACAGCATCGATGCCATCCTGCGCGAAGCGCTGGAGCACGAGGGCGTGGGGCTCGACGAGTACCGCAAGCTTCTCGACCTGGTGACCGGCCGCAGCATCCTGCTCGAGGAATTCGCCCGGGACCAGATCGCGGCGGAGGAGGAGCACCTGGCGGAGATTCACAAGATGCTGCGCAAACCGGGCTGAGCCGGCCCCGGCCACGGTCGGCCCGGGCAGGGCATGTGCAGCCAGTCACTCTTTGACTGCAAGTGCTTGTCCGGCACACGGAATGTGCGACAGGAATCTCACCGAAAAACGGCGCTCCCGCTACGCTGGCGCTTCCTATGAAAAGCCCGGCAGAGCCGGGCATGCGGCCGTTTGGCCAAAAGAAGTCCATGCAAGACGCAGGGCAGCCGGGACAGACATTGGGATCGGCAATATCGACACCGCAGTCGATCGAAGGCGTGCTGGCAGCTGCTCAGAGACGCACGGGCGCTGCTGCCGTCGTTCTCATTGCTCCCGCCTACCGGGCCTTGATCTGCAAGGGCGTCGACCCTGAGGCGGAGCGGTTTGCGTCCGAAATCGTCCGCCGCGCCGGGCAGCGCATGCTTGCGGCGCTGGGGACTCGATTGCTCAAGCCCGCGGAGGGGAGCATCCGCCCGATCATCAAGAACCGGATCCGGGATGCTGCCGAGAGTCCGCACTCCTGCAAACTCATGGCACTGCCAGTCGTCTCGCTGGACGGTCGCTGCGTCGGCCTTCTGGCCGCGGTGCATCGGGCCGACGGTCCGGATTTCGTTGAGGGCGATGCCCGACGACTGGACCGCTTCGTTCGCATGCTCTCGCGCAGCCTTGCCACGGATCACGACGCCATGACGGGGCTGCTCACGCGCAACGCGTTCGAGAACCAGGCGCAGAGCCTGATGCAGGCGGAAGGAGAGGACCTGCAGGCCTGCATCCTCTACGGTGACATCGATCAGTTGCACGTCGTGAACGATCTGTGGGGCTTCAAGATCGGCGACCTTGCGATCGCGCGCGTCGGCAATGAATTGAAGGCACTCCTCGATGTCCATCATGCGGTGAGCAGCCGCCTGTCGGGTGACCGCTTCACCGTGTTCCTGCCGAATTGCACGCTCGCGCGCGCCCAGCAGCTCGCCGATCAGCTGCGCCAGTCCATGCACCGCAAGGGTCTGCAGCACGGGCGCCAGATGATTCCGCTGTCGATGTCCTGGGGAGTCGCGGCGGTTGATGTCGGCGAACCGAGCCTGAGCCACGCGCTCGCGGCCGCGGAAATCGCCTGCAAAGCGGCCAAGGACCGGGGCCGCAACCGCGTCGAGGTCTACCAGGACGCCGACCAGAGCATCGTGCGCCGGCACCACGACATCCTGATCCTCGGGCGCCTGCGCGATGCGCTCGACACCGGGCGCTTTCGCATCGAGGCGCAGCCGATCGTGCCGCTCGTCGGCACGGAGCCGGTGCAGCGCTTCGAGCTCCTCGTGCGCATGATCGACGAGCTCGGCAATCCGGTCGCGCCCAGCGTCTTTTTCTCGGCTGCGACCCGCTATCAGCTGCTGCCCGACATCGACCGCTGGGTGCTCGATCACGTCATCCGGCGTCTCGCCGACGCGCGCGCGCAGCTCGAGAAGGAGCCGCGGCGCTTCTCCATCAATCTTTCGGGCCCGACGCTCAGCGACCCAGGCCTGCTCGAGTGGATGCTCAAGCGCATCACCGAGCATTCGATTCCGGGCGAGTGGCTCGGCTTCGAGGTGACCGAGACCGCGGCGATCGCCAACATCGGCCTCACCCAGATGCTGATGCGGCGCCTGTCCGCGCGCGGCTGCCGCTTCGCGCTCGATGATTTCGGCACTGGCTTGAGCTCGCTCGCCTACTTGAAGAGCCTCGATGTCGCGACGGTGAAGCTCGACGGCTCGTTCGTGCGCGATCTCCTCGAGAACCCGCGCTCGGAATCGCTGGTGCGCGCGGTGACCCAGCTCGCGACCTCCATGGGCATCGAGACGGTGGCGGAATACGTCGAATCGCCGGCCATCCATGCACGGCTGATCGAACTCGGCGTGCACTACGGGCAGGGCTTCGCGCTCGGCCGGCCCATGTCCTTCGAACGGGCTCTCGGGCTCGAGCCGAGCCTCGCCGCAAGCGCCTGACAGGCGGCCCGTCGTACGCGGGTTGGCACTTCCCATCCCTTCCCTTAGAATGCGCGCCCTCGGGTGGCAGCCCCGGTACCTCTGAAGGTTTCGGGGCCACGGTCGGGCGAGCAGTGAAGCTCCCGGTCCGCCGCCAAGGTGAACGCTGTCAAAGGCCCCCCGAGGGGCTTTTTTTATGGCTTCAGCGCGTCCCTGGCCGGGACCGCTGGCTTCACCGGCCCTCTGAGGTGGCTGATATTAGGTACTGATATCAGCAGCTTGGGCGGTTAAATTAGTGATTTACGTGAATGGGCCCCTGGGCCCATTTTTGTTTCCGGCGGCGGTTGAAATGAGAGATGAGCTGCTCGGGCTCCTGGAGCCGGTGGTCGAGGCGCTGGGTTACGAACTGATCGAAGTCGAGTTCGTACCGCAGGGCCGGGAGTCGGTGTTGCGCTTGTTCATCGACGGCCCGGAGGGGGTCGACCTGGACGACTGCGCCGCGGTGAGCAGGGAAGTCGAGGCGGCCCTCGACGCGAGCGACTCGATTCCGGGGCAGTACAACCTGGAGGTGTCCTCGCCGGGGCTCGATCGGATCCTGCGCAAGCGGGCGCACTACGAGCGGCACCTCGGCAGCCGGGTGCACGTGCAGCTGACAAGCCCGCTGGACGGCCGGCGGCGTTACACGGGCGCGTTGCGAGCGGTCGATGACGAGGGGATTACGGTTGAAGTGGATCGGCAGGCCTTCACCTTGCCTTTCCGGCTGATTCAAAGGACCCGGCTGAAGCCGGAGTACTAGAGCGAGAGCGTAAGCGAGAACGATCATGGCATCGATGAACAAAGAGATCCTGATGGTGGTGGACGCCGTTTCCAACGAGAAGGGCGTCGACAAGGAAATCATTTTCGAGGCGCTGGAAGCGGCGCTCGCGTCGGCCTCCCGCAAGAAGCGCGGCGAGGACTGGGACGTGCGCGTCGCCATCGACCGCAAGACCGGCGACTACGAGACGTTCCGCCGCTGGAAGGTGTTCGCGGATGATTCGACCGAGCTCGAGTTCCCGGAGCGGGAGCTGAGGCTCGAGGACGGACGCGACGTGGACCCGAACGTCGACGTGGGCGGCTACGTCGAGGAGCCGATCGCCTCGGAAGCTTTCGGCCGTATCGCCGCGCAGCAGGCCAAGCAGGTGATCGTGCAGAAGGTGCGCGAGGCCGAGCGCGCGCAGGTGGTCGAGGAGTACAAGGACCGGATCGGCACGCTCGTCAGCGGCATCGTCAAGCGCGTCGACCGCAACGGCACGTTCGTCGACCTCGGCGGCAATGCCGAGGGCTTCATCTCGCGCGAGCAGATGATTCCGCGCGAGCCCGTGCGCTCGCAGGACCGCATCAAGGCCTTCCTCAAGGACGTACGCTCGGAGCCGCGCGGCCCGCAGCTCTTCCTCACGCGCACGGCGCCGGAATTCCTGATCGAGCTGTTCAAGCTCGAGGTGCCGGAGGTGGGCCAGGGGCTCATCAATATCCTCGGCGCCGCCCGGGACGCGGGTGTGCGCGCCAAGATCGCCGTGAAGAGCAATGACCCCCGCATCGATCCGGTAGGCGCCTGCGTCGGCATGCGCGGCTCGCGCGTGCAAGCCGTGTCGAACGAGATCGCCGGGGAACGCGTCGACATCATCCCGTTCAACGACAACGCGGCGCAGTTCGTGATCAACGCGATGTCGCCGGCGGAAGTGACTTCCATCGTCGTCGACGAAGACAAGCACAGCATGGATATCGCGGTGGCGGAGGACAAGCTGTCGCAGGCCATCGGCCGCGGCGGCCAGAACATCCGCCTCGCGAGCGAGCTCACGGGCTGGGACCTCAATGTCATGACCGAGTCGGCGGCGGAGGCGAAGAGCGAAACGGAATCGAAGGCGCTCATCGAAGTCTTCAAGAAGGCGCTCGACGTCGACGAGGACGTCGCGACCATCCTCGTGCAGGAAGGCTTCTCGACCATCGAGGAAGTCGCGTACGTACCCGCGAGCGAGCTGTCCTCGATCGAGGAGTTCGATGACGAGATCGTGAAGGAGCTGCGCAATCGCGCGCGCGACGTGCTGCTGACGCAGGCGATCGCGAGCGAGGAGACCATGGAGCAGTCGCTCCCCGCGGATGACCTCCTGATGCTCGAAGGCATGAGCCCGGACCTTGCGCTGAAGCTCGCGCGGGCGGGCATCCGCACGCGCGAGGATCTCGCGGACCAGGCGGTCGATGAGCTCCTTGTGATTGATGGCATGGATGCGGAGCGCGCCGGCGCGCTCATCATGAAGGCGCGGGAACCCTGGTTCGAGGCCGCGCGCTAGTCGAAGTCGATACACGAGGAGCGCCCATGGCAGAAGTAACGATCGCCCAATTTGCGGAAGTGCTGAAGGTTCCGGTCGAGAAGCTGATGACGCAGCTCGACCAGGCCGGCATCAAGGTCGCAGGCGCCGGAGACACCATCACCGACGAGGCCAAGATGGAGCTGCTGTCGCACCTGCGCCGCAGCCACGGCCTGGCCGAGGAAGACACGGGTAGCGCTCCGCGCAAGATCACGCTCCGGCGCAAGTCCCAGACCGAGCTCAAGATGGCGAGCACGCAGGGCCGTGCCCGCACCGTGAACGTCGAGGTGCGTCGCCAGCGCACTTACGTCAAGCGCGACGTGCTCGAGGAGCAGGTGCGCCAGCATCAGGTGGAGGTCGACAAGCAGCGCGAGAGCGAGGATGCGGCGAAGCGCGAGGCCGAGCGCGCCGAACAGGAACGCCGTGACGGAGAACGGCGCGAGCGGGAACGCCAGCTCGATGAGGAGAATCGCCGGCGGGTCGATGAGGAGTCGCGCAAGCGCGCAGCCGAGGAAGAGGGCCGCAAGCAGGTCGAGGCGCGCGAGAAGGAAGATGCCGAACGCCGCCGCAAGGAGAAGGATAACGCGGAGCGGCCGAAGGGCGTGCGCGTCGCGGCGGTCACCGAAGAGGCCGACGACAAATCGACGAAGTACGGGCGCCAGGAACTGCACGTCACGGGCGGCCTCTCCGCGCGCCACAAGAAGAAGAAAGAGCGCCGCCGCAACGTTTCCGTCAATGTCGAAGCGCGGCACGCCTTCGAATTGCCGACCGCGCCCGTCAAGCGCGAGGTCGCGATCGGCGAGACGACGACGGTCGCCGAGCTTGCGCAGAAGATGGCCGTCAAAGGGAGCGAAGTCATCAAGACGCTCATGAACATGGGCGTGATGGCGACGATCAACCAGCCGATCGACACCGACACGGCCGTGCTCGTCATCGAGGAAATGGGCCACACGCCCAAGATCACGCGCGCGGACGCCGTCGAAGCCAACCTCGAGAGCGGCGCCGAAGAGCAGGGCGAGCTCCTGCCGAGGCCGCCGGTCGTGACGGTCATGGGCCATGTCGACCACGGCAAGACTTCGCTCCTCGATTACATCCGGCGCACGAAGGTCGCGGCGGGCGAGGCGGGCGGCATCACCCAGCACATCGGCGCGTACCACGTCGAAACGCCGAAAGGCATGATCACCTTTCTCGACACGCCGGGCCACGCGGCCTTCACGGCGATGCGTGCGCGCGGCGCGCAGGTCACGGATATCGTCATTCTGGTGGTGGCTGCCGACGACGGCGTCATGCCGCAGACGATCGAAGCGATCGAGCATGCGCGGGCGGCGGAAGTGCCGATCGTGGTCGCGATCAACAAGATCGACAAGAGCGATGCGGACCCGGAGCGCGTGCGCACGGATCTCACCAAGCACAACGTCATCGGCGAAGACTGGGGCGGAGATACGCTCTTCGCGCGCGTCTCCGCGCGCACGGGCGAGGGCATCGACCAGCTGCTCGACACGATCCTGCTGCAGGCCGACGTGCTCGAACTCAAGGCGACGCGCGGCGGACGTGCCATGGGCGTCGTCCTCGAGTCGACGCTCGAGAAAGGCCGCGGCGCTGTCGCAACGGTGCTGGTGAACCGCGGGACCCTGCGTACCGGCGACCCGATCATCGCCGGCCAGGAGTTCGGGCGCGTGCGCGCCATGTTCGACGAGACCGGCCGCTCGGTGGATGAGGCCGGTCCCTCGACGCCGGTCGTGGTGCTCGGGCTGCAGGGAGCCCCCAATGCCGGCGATGACCTGCAGGTGCTCGAGAGCGAGCGCAAGGTGCGCGAGGTCGCGCTCTATCGCCAGAGCAAGTACCGCGACTCGAAGCTCGCGCGCCAGACCGCGAAGAGCGAGGACATCTTCCAGCAGATCGAGGATGCGAAAGTCAGCTCGATCCAGATCATCATCAAGGCGGACGTGCAGGGCAGCGCCGAGGCGCTGCGCGATGCGCTCACCAAGCTCGCGACCGCGGAAGTCGAAGTGCGGGTGCTCTCGAGTGGAGTCGGCGGGCTCACCGAATCCGACGTGACGCTCGCGGCGGCATCGCGCGCGCGCGTCATCGCCTTCAACGTGCGGGCGGATGCGGCCGCGCGCGCGGTCATCAAGGAAACGGGCGTCGATGTCCGCTACTACAGCATCATCTACGAGGCGCTCGACGACGTTAAGCAGATAATGACCGGCATGCTCGCGCCGGAGATCAAGGAGACGATCCTCGGCCTCGCCGAGGTGCGCGAAGTGTTCCGCTCGTCGAAATTCGGCACGGTCGCCGGCTGCATCGTGGCCGACGGCTACGTCCGCAAGAACCTGCCGATCCGGGTGCTGCGCGATAACGTCGTGATCTTCGAGGGCGCGCTCGAGTCGCTGCGGCGCTTCAAGGACGACGTCAGCGAGGTGCGGGCGGGCACGGAGTGCGGCATCGGCGTCAAGAACTACAACGACGTGCGCGTCGGCGATCAGATCGAGTGCTATTCACGGGTCGAAGTGGCGCGGACGCTGTAGCGCTCCATGAAGAGCGGGCAGCGTGAATATCCCCGGGCGCGGCGCGTCGAAGCGGAGCTGCAGCGGCTCGTCGCGGAGCTCCTGCGCCGCGAGGTGAAGGACCCGCGCGTGTCGCTCGTCACGATCACGGCGATCGAGGTGTCGCCGGATCTCGGCCACGCGAAGATTCACTACGGCGTGCTCGGCCGCGACCCGACTCCCGAGGTGCAGGCGGGTCTCGACAATGTGGCGGGCTTCCTGCGCGCCAAGCTCGGCCGGCTCATGAAGATGCGCCAGGTGCCGGAGCTGCATTTCAAGCCGGATGAAATGATCGGCAAGGCCGCCCATCTCACTTCCCTCATCGACCAGGCCGTGGCTTCCGACAAGAAACGCTAGGAGGTTGACCGTGAGCGATCTCAATCGCAGGAACTTCGTCGGCGGCGTGCTCGCGTCGAGCGCGGCATTGCTCGCGGCGGGCCGCGCGGCGGCTGCGCCGAAATTGCCCGACATCCGCCGTGAAGTGGAGCGCCGCCACGACGAGGCCGTCGCACGCTTGCAGGAGTGGATCCACCAGCCCTCGATCGCTGCCGAGAACGTCGGCATGGACGAGGGCTGTGCGCTCATGATGAAGCTCGCGACCGACGCGGGCTTCCAGCACGTCGAGCGCATGCCGACCAGGGGCGCCCCTGGTGTCTATGCGACGCTCGATGCCGGCGCCAAGAAGACGCTCGGGCTCTATTTCATGTACGACGTGAAGCAGGTCGAGCCGTCGGAATGGGCGTCGCCTCCCTGGGAGGCCCGGCTCGTCGACGTCCCGGATCTCGGCACGATCGTTCGCGGCCGAGGCGCCGTGAACCAGAAGGGGCCCCAGGCCGCCTTCCTTGCGGCACTGCACGCCATTCGCGGAGCCGGCCACAAGCCGCCGGTAAACCTGGTCCTCGTCGCGGACGGCGAGGAGGAGATCGGTTCGCCAAATTTCGCGGAGGTAGTCCTCGCTCCCGCCCCCCGCGCAGCGCTTGCCAGAAGCCTGGGCGTGCTCGGGCCCGACGCCTCGCAGGCGCGCGACGGCGGCGTGACCATGACCCTTGGCTCGAAGGGCGACATCGAATTGGACCTGATCGTGAGCGGCGAGAAGTGGGGCCGCGGTCCCGATCACGACTTGCACTCGAGCTATGCCGCGCGCGTCGACGGGCCGGCCTGGCACCTGGTGCAGGCACTGTATTCGCTCGTCACGGCGAACGGCGATCCCGCGATCGATGGCTTTTTCGAGCACGTGAGGCCGTTGACGGGCGCGGAACAGGCCATGCTCGACGTCGCGGCGAAGCGGCTCGACGAGGCGACGGCGAAGAAGGTCGCCGGGGTCAAGACCTGGGCGCGCGACGCGAACTGGCGTCAGGCACTCGAAGACTCCGCGGCGCGGCCGACACTCACGATCGAGGGTCTCGTCGGCGGCTACACCGGGCCTGGCGGCAAGACCATCCTGCCCCACAAGCTCACGGCGAAGCTCGACCTGCGGCTCGTGCCCGACATGACGCCCGAAGACATCGTCGCGAAGCTCAAGGCGCATCTCGCGAAGCGCGGCTTCGGCGACATCGAAGTCGTGGTGAACGGCGGCTTCAACTACACCTCGACGACCGCATCGAGCTCGCCGCTGATCCAGTCGCAGATCGGCGTGTACCGCGGTTTCGGCATCGATCCGATGCTGTGGCCGCGATCCGGCGGCTCCGATCCGGGATCGCTCTTCACGGGTCCGCCGCTCAGCCTCGCGCTCGCGAACTTCGGCCTCGGCTACGGCACGGGCGCGCATGCGCCTGACGAGCTGTTCCTGGTCGACTCGAAGAATCCGAAGCTCCACGGCATGCACGACATGGTGCAATCCTTCGTCGATTACCTGTACGCCATTGCCTGAGCCGAAGTCCCTCCACGGCATCCTGCTGCTCGACAAGCCGCTTGGCCTGTCGTCGAACCACGCGCTGCAGCGGGTGCGACGCTTGTTCGGGCAGCCGCCCGCAGGGCACACCGGAAGCCTCGATCCGCTGGCGACGGGCATGCTGCCGATCTGCATCGGCGAAGCCACCAAGATCGCCGGGCTCCTGCTCGGCGCCCGCAAGACCTATCGGGCACAGATACGCCTCGGGCGTCGCACGTCGACGGGCGATGCGGAAGGCGAGGTCGTCGAGGAGCGGCCGGTTCCGCCCCTGGAACGCTCCGCAGTGGAGCAGACGCTGGCGAACCTGATCGGCCCGGGCGAGCAGACGCCACCCATGTACTCGGCCGTGCATGTCGGCGGCGTGCGCCTCTACCAGCTGGCGCGCCAGGGCATCGAGGTGGAACGCCCCGCGCGGCGCATCGAGATTCACCTCATCGAGCTGCTGGCACTCGAGCCCACGAGCCTGCGGATCCTCGTGACCTGCTCGACCGGCACCTATATCCGGGTGCTCGCCGAGGACGTCGCCACGGCGCTCGGAACGGCTGGTTTTGTGAGCGAACTGCGCCGGATCGGGGTCGACCCCTTCGAAAACGAGCCGATGTGGACGCTGGAGGCCCTGGAGGCGACGGCGGCAGAGGCCCCGGAGACCCTGGCGCGAGCGCTCCTGGCCATCGAGCGGGGGCTCGTGGGCCGCGAGGAAATACACCTGGATTCCGAGCGGATGCGACGCCTGGCGCAGGGCCAGCAGGTCGCCGCCGAAGGCCTTCCGGGACCCCGGATCGTATTCGGACCCGGCCGGCGGCTCCTTGGCCTCGGCGAGGTCGGCGAGGACGGCCGGATGAGGCCGCGGAGGCTCTTCAGTTGGGCAATCGACTCAAGGGCTTGCGCTCAGAATGTGGCGGTTGAGAGCGACCCGGTGCGCAGGTAGAATGCGCGCCCTCTTAAAGGGGCTAGACGAATTTCAGAGGTTTTTTGCAAATGCCATTGACCCAGAGCGAGAAGTCGGGCGTCGTCACGAAATATCGGCGCAGCGCCAATGACACCGGTTCGCCGGAAGTGCAGATCGCACTCCTGTCCGAGCGCATCAACGGACTCGGCCAGCACTTCGGTACCCACAAGCGCGATCACGCTTCCCGCCGCGGCCTTCTCAAGATGGTCAATCAGCGCCGCAAACTCCTCGACTATCTCAAGTCGACTTCCCCCGAAAAATATCAGTCCGTCGTCGAAAGTCTGGGCCTCAGGCGCTGATGGCGCCGGCCTGAAGGCAGACGATTGAAGCCGACCCTTCGTGGTCGGCTTTTGCATTCATTCATGGGTTGAAAATTGGACAAGGGGAAGAGCGTGGCAGGCAGTAAGAAGACATTTGCGTTCGGTGAGCACAGCGTAACGATCGAAACCGGCGAACTTGCCCGGCAGGCGAGCGGCTCGGTGGTCGTGTCCATGGCGGAAACGGTGGTGCTCGTGACCGCGGTCGCGGCGAAGGTCGCCATCCCCGGACGTTCGTTCTTCCCGCTCACGGTCAACTACCAGGAAAAGACCTACGCCGCGGGCCGTATCCCCGGCGGCTTCTTCAAGCGCGAAGGCCGGCCGACGGAAAAGGAGACGCTGACCTCGCGCCTCATCGACCGCCCGATCCGCCCGCTCTTTCCGGACGGCTTCAACAATGAAGTGCAGGTCGTCGCCACGGTCATCTCGCTCAACCCGGAAGTGCAGGCCGACATTCCGGCGCTCCTCGGCGCATCCGCGGCGCTCGCGCTCTCCGGTTGCCCGTTCCAGGGGCCGATTGGCGCAGCCCGCGTCGGCTACCAGAACGGCAAGTACCTGCTGAATCCGACGGCGGCGCAGGTGAAGGAATCGCAGCTCGATCTGGTCGTCTGCGGCACCAGCGAAGCTGTGCTGATGGTCGAGTCGGAAGCCAAGGGACTTTCCGAGGACGTCATGCTCGGCGCCGTCATGTTCGGCCACGCCGAGATGCAGAAGGCGATCCAGGCCATCAATGAAATGGTGAAGGAAGCCGGCAAGGCCCGCTGGGACTGGCAGGCGGCGGCGAAGGACGTCGAACTCGAGAAGGCGGTCGCCGGCGCAGCCCGCGCGGGGCTCGAGGCGGCGTACCAGGTCACCGAGAAGCAGCAGCGCTACGGCACCATCGCCGAGATCAAGGCCAAGACGCTCGCGAGCGTCGCCGCGGTCACGGTGGGCGACAAGCCGCGCTGGACGGCGGAGCAGGTGGGCGGCGAATTCTTCAATCTCGAGAGCAAGATCGTGCGCGACCGCATTCTTGCGGGCGAGCGCCGCATCGACGGCCGCGACACCAAGACTGTTCGCCCGATCACCATCAAGGTTGGCATCCTGCCCCGCACGCACGGGTCGGCGCTCTTTACCCGCGGTGAGACCCAGGCGCTCGTCGTCACGACGCTCGGCACGGGACGCGATGCGCAGATCATCGATGCGCTCGAGGGCGAGCGCAAAGAACCCTTCATGCTCCACTACAACTTCCCGCCGTTCTCGGTGGGCGAGACGGGCATGATGACCGGACCCAAGCGCCGCGAAATCGGCCACGGCAATCTTGCCCGCCGCGGCATCTTTGCCGTGATGCCGGACATGACGAAATTCCCGTACATCATCCGCGTGGTGTCGGAAATCCTGGAATCGAACGGCTCGAGCTCCATGGCCTCGGTCTGCGGCACGAGCCTTGCCCTCATGGATGCGGGCGTGCCGATCAAGGCGCCGGTCGCAGGCGTCGCGATGGGCCTCGTGAAGGAAGGCGACCGCTTCCAGGTGCTTACCGACATCCTCGGCGACGAGGATCATCTCGGCGACATGGATTTCAAGGTGGCGGGCACGAAAGACGGCATCACCGCGCTGCAGATGGACATCAAGATCAACGGCATCACGCGCGAGATCATGCAGAAGGCGCTCGACCAGGCGAAGGACGGGCGGCTGCACATCCTCGAGAAGATGAATGCCGTGCTCGCGAGCCCGCGGGCCGAGATGTCGGAGTGGGCGCCGACCATCATCACGATCAAGATCGACCCGGAGAAGATCCGCGAGGTCATCGGCAAGGGCGGCGCGGTCATCCGCGCGATCACCGAAGAGACCGGCACCAACATCGACATCGAGAACGACGGCACCGTGAAGATCGCGGCCGTCGACGGAGCGGCGGGGCGCGAAGCGCAACGGCGCATCGAGCTCATCACGGCGGACGTCGAAGTCGGCCACATCTACGAAGGCAAGGTCGTTCGGCTGATGGATTTCGGCGCGTTCGTCACGATCCTGCCGGGCAAGGACGGGCTCGTGCACATCTCGCAGATATCCGATGAGCGCGTCGAGCGCGTCAGCGACAAGCTGAAGGAAGGCGATGTCGTGCGGGTGAAGGTGCTGGAAGTCGACCGCCAGGGGCGCGTGCGCCTCTCGATGCGCAACGTCGACGCGGCCTGACGCTGGAAAAAGGGGACATTCCCGATTTCGCCATGGCGGGTGGGAAATCGGGAATGTCCCCTTTTACGTCAGGGGGGCGGCGGCTTGTCGCCCTCGGACTCCTCGCGTCCCTTGCCCGCCGCGTTCATGAGCGTGCGGAAGATCTCGTCCTGCACCGAGCGCCAGCGCTGGTAGTTCTTCTGCGCGAAGCCCGCGACGCTGTCGATCGGGTCGACCCCGACCATGCTCTTCACGCGGTCGCGGATCTGCTGCTGCTGGGTATTGAAGAGCTTCAGGCTCTGCTCGAGGTAACTGCCGACGACTCCCTGCATGGCGCCGCCGTAGGAGCGGATCACCTGCGACAGGAAGTCCTGGCTCATCAGCGGCTCGCCCTGGTGCTCCTGCTCGGAGATCACCTGCAGGAGGATGGCGCGGGTGATGTCTTCCTGGCTCTTCTTGTCGATGACGACAAAATCGATCCGCTCGACCACCAGGCGCCGGATGTCCGCCAGCGTGATGTAGCGGCTCTCGACCGTGTCGTAGAGTCTGCGGTTCGGGTACTTCTTGATGACGCGCGGCTCGCTCATAGATCACCTCGCCGTCCGCATCCGTGCCGGGCCCTACAATAGTACAAACCGACCGGATCGGCCAAAACGCATGGCTGAAAAGTAGGCTAGTCCGGCACCCGAGTCGAGCGCATATTTTGCAAAGATCCCGGGTTCCACCCGGCCTCGGCCCGGGCCCACACTTCGGTCACGCCTGCACGCGCAAGTTCCCGGGCCACGGGCTGGCCGAGCAGTCGGAGCGCCCCGACCAGCGCGCGGGCCGCCGCACCCTCATCCACGCCGACGGCGTGACGTGACTTCGCGAGCTTCTGTCCGTCCGCGGCGACAACCAGCGGTGCGTGGGCGTAGCTCGGCGAGGGCAAGCCAAGCGCTTCCTGCAACAGGAGCTGCCGCGGTGTGCTCATCAGCAGGTCCGAGCCACGCACGACGTCCGTGACGCCCTGTGCGGCGTCGTCAACGACGACCGCGAGCTGGTAGGCGATGATCGAGTCGCGCCGGCGCACGATGAAATCGCCGCAGGTACTGCCGACCCGCTCCGTAATCGTCCCCTGCCAGCGATCGACGAAGCTGACCGGTGCATCCGGTGCGACGAACCGCTGGGCCGCAGTCCGCCCGGGCGCCAGGACGCCGGTACGGCACAGGCCGGGATAGTGCAGCTCCTCTTCGTCGGTGTCCGGGTCGCGCGGTCGTAGTGCCGCGATCTCGGCCCGGCTGCAGGTACAGGGATAGACGCGGCCGAGCATGCGCAGCCGCTCGAGGGCCTCGCCGTACTCCCCGGTCGCGCGGCTCTGGATCCGTATCGGCCCGTCCCATTGGAAACCCAGCGCTTCGAGCGTTCGCAGGTGTTCGTCGGCCATGCCGGCGAGCCCACGCGCCTGGTCAAGGTCGTCGATCCTCACGAGCCAGCGACCGGCGCGTGCACGGGCTTCGAGATAGCTCGCGACCGCGGTGGTCAGCGACCCGAGATGCAGGGGTCCGGTCGGAGAGGGGGCGAAGCGGCCTACGTAGCCGGCCGGGGCGCTAGCGGTAGCGGTCGTCGCGGTCGCCGTATTGCTTCTCGCGCCGCTCGCGGCGCTCCTGGGCCTCGACGCAGAGCGTTGCAACCGGGCGGGCTTCCAGGCGCTTGACGCCGATTTCCTCGCCGGTCTCGAGACAGTAGCCGTAGCTGCCGTCCTCGATGCGCTTCAGGGCCTCGTCGATCTTGCGGATGAGCTTGCGCTCGCGATCGCGCGTGCGCAGCTCCAGGCTGAACTCCGATTCCTGCGTGGCCCGGTCGTTCGGGTCGGGGAAATTCGCCGCCTCGTCCTTCATGTGAAGCACGGTGCGGTCGACCTCCTCCATGAGATCGCGCTTCCAGGTGTGGAGGATCAGCCGGAAGTGCTCCGACTGTTCCTTGTTCATGTACTCTTCGCCGCGCTTGGCGATGTACGGTTTGACGTTACGCGGGCCAGCGAGAAGGCTGGCGTTGTCGTCATCGTCGCCGGCATCCGCGGTCGGCATCACGGAGATCGGACGCAGCGGCAGGATCGTGGCGCCCGCCGGCGATTTTGCCTTGTCGGGGAACCTGCCGCGTTCCGGCGCCTTTTCGGGAGCGCGCGCAACGGGGTGAGGCTTCTCCACAGCCTTCACCGGCTTATGCGGGACAGCCGCCTTCTTGTGCGCAGCCGGCGCCGCGCGATGAGCCGCCGCCTTCGCCTTGTGAGGCTTGGCCCGCTTCGCGACCGCCTTCTTCGGCGCTGCCGATTTGTGCTTGGTCGCCTTGCCGGAAGCCTTTTTTGCCGCCATGCACCTGCCCCTCAGGATTCAGAGAGCGCGCGATTATACCGACGGCGGGTGACCTGTCGAGTCGGGCCGCAGGCGCAGTTATTGCAGGGTGGGCCGAGCGGGCCCGAGCGCGCGTTCAGGGCGGGTTTAGGGCCGGTGCAGGCGTCCAGCCGGGAGCCCGATGCTCGGCGACCACCGTCGTGCAGATGCCGCCGCGGACGTTGAATTTCGCCGTGAGGCGCATGAATCGCGGCCGGGTGACGCCGACCAGGGTGTCCAGGATTTCGTTCGTCACCGCTTCATGGAAGGCGCCGCGGTCCCGGAAAGACCCGATGTAGAGCTTCAGCGACTTCAGTTCCACGCACAGCGCGTCCGGCACGTATTCCAGCTCGAGTGTCGCGAAGTCCGGCTGGCCCGTTTTCGGACACAGGCAAGTGAATTCCGGCAGCGTCATGCGAATCACGTAATCGCGGGCGGCCGCGGGATTCGCGAATGTCTCGAGGGTCTGGCCCGCAACGGCCCTGGCCGGCGAGGGGGATGGCATGGAAAAGCCTCGTCGAATGATCGTCAGGAGAGCATTCTTAATTTACACTACCGCGCCATCGCCGTGCCATGCGGCGGGTCCTTTAAGAGCGGTGTGCCCAGCCCTATGCGACTTACCAAGGTCAAGCTCGCCGGCTTCAAGTCTTTCATCGATCCCACCACGATTAGTTTTCCGAGCAATCTGACCGGCGTCGTCGGTCCGAACGGCTGCGGCAAGTCGAACATCATCGACGCGGTGCGCTGGGTGATGGGTGAAATCTCCGCCAAGCACCTGCGCGGCGATTCGATGGCGGACGTCATCTTCAACGGCTCGGCCGCGCGCAAGCCCGTCGGCAGCGCCGCGATCGAACTCGTGTTCGACAATGCGGACGGCAAGATCGGCGGCGAATACGCGAACTATGCGGAGATCGGCCTGAAGCGGGTCGTCTCGCGGGACGGCCGCTCCGACTATTTCATCAACGGCATCCGCGTCCGGCGCAAGGACATCACGCAGCTCTTCCTCGGCACCGGCCTCGGCTCGCGCAGCTACGCCATCATCGAGCAGGGCATGATTTCCCGCCTCATCGAAGCGCGCGCCGACGACATGCGCGCCTTCCTCGAGGAGGCTGCGGGCATCTCCAAGTACAAGGAGCGGCGCCGCGAAACCGAGAACCGCATCGGGCACACGCGCGAGAATCTCGCGCGGCTCACGGACCTGCGCGAGGAAGTCGACAAGCAGATCCGGCACCTGCAGCGGCAGGCGGCCACGGCTCGCCGCTACCAGAGCCACAAGGAGGAGGAGCGGCGGCTGCACGCGGAACTCCTCGCCCTGCGGCTCCTGGAACTCGATTCACAGGCGCAGGGACGCAACGCCGCGGTCCGCGAGCGCGAGACCGCGTTGCAGGCAGCCATCGCCGAATTGCGGACGGTGGAGGCGGCGATCGAGAAGGCGCGCGTACGCCACGTCGAGAGCAACGAGGGGCTCGCGAAAGTGCAGGGCCGCTACTACCAGCTCGGCGCGGACCTGTCGCGGACCGAGCAGACGATCCAGCACACGCGCGAGCTCCGCCAGCGGCAGCGCATCGACCTCGACCAGACCGTGGCCGACATGGCGGAGGCGGCGACGCACGCCGGGCGCGACGAAGCGCAGCTCGTTGAACTCGCGCGGGCCCTGACCCAGCTCGAGCCCGAGCTCGAAGCGGCCCGCGTTGCCGAGGCCGAAATCGATGCCGAGGTCCGCAGCGCGGAGCAGGCGCTGGAAACCTGGCGCACGGACTGGGAGACCTTCAACCGCGCGGCCGGCGAAGCCGGGCAGCAGATCGAAGTCGAGCGGGCGCGCATCGAGCAGCTCGAGGCGCAGAAGCGCCGGCTCGGCGCACAGCAGGACAAGCTGGCGGCGGAGTCGGCGGAGGTCGCGGGCGGCGACTCGCAAGGCCTGGCGGCGGCGCTCGCTGCACGCGAATCGGTTGCGCGCGAAGAGGGCGCACGCCTCGAGGAACGCTGGCGGACGATCGCCGGGGAAATCGGCGATGCGCGGGAATCGGAGCGTCGCGAGGCCGACGCTCTCGAGACCGCGCGGAGCGACTTGCAGCGCCAGCAGGGGCGGCTCGTTTCGCTCGAGGCCCTGCAGCGCGCGGCGCTCGGCCAGTCGCAGGCGGGCGTCATGGAATGGCTCGCCCGGCATGCGCTCGACCGCAAGCCGCGGCTCGCGCAATCGATCGACGTCGACCGGGGCTGGGAGCGTGCGGTCGAAACCGTCATGGGCTCCTACCTCGAGGCCGTATGCGTCGAGGGGGTCGATGCAGTCGCGCGGCTGGTGATGGACCTCGAAGCGGGCCAGGTGTCTTTCGTCGGCGGCGGTCCGTCGGTGACGCGCGGCGCCCGTCCCGCGACGACGCTGTCGAGCCGCGTGCGCGGTTCGTCGGTGGTCGATGAGCTGCTGGCGGGCGTGCTCACGGCGGAGAACCTGAACGATGCGCTCGCCCGGCGCGGCATGCTCGCGCCCGGCGAATCGCTGATCACGCCCGAGGGCATCTGGATCGGGCGCCATTGGCTGCGGGTGAGTCGCGACCGGGACACGCACGCGGGTGTGCTCGAGCGCGAACACGACATGCGCCAGACGCGCGCCGCGGTCGAGGGCGCGACGAAGCGCACGGATGAATTGACGAAGGCGCTCGCCGGGACGCGCGCGCGCGCGGAGAAGCTCGAGGAAGCGCGCGAGGCCTTGCGCATTTCCATGGGGGAAGCGCAGCGCAATCACGCGGATCTGCGCGCGGACCTCGAAGCCAAGCGGACGCGCGCGGAACACGACCGCGAGCGCCTCGAGCAGCTCGCAGGGGAAGCACACGAGCTCGCGGGGGAGCTCGAGCGCACCGTCGCGGAACTCACCGGCGCCCACCGCAGGCTCGACGAGGGCCTCATCGCCCTGCAGGAGCTCGAAGGGCGCAAGCCCGAGCTCGAGGACAACCGCGAGCAGCTGCGGGCGGATCTCGCGCGGTCGCGCTCGCTCGCCCAGGAGCGGCAGACGGCAATGCGCGACATCGCGATCCAGTTCGAGTCGCGCCGCTCGACGCAGTCGACGATCGAGGGCGCGCTCGCGCGCGTGCGCGGCCAGCTCGATCAGCTGACGGCGCGTCGCAACGAGCTCACCAACGAGCTCGGCGACGGCGATGAACCCCTGGTGGAACTCGAGCGCCAGCGAGAGGAACTGCTCTCGAGCCGGATCACCGTCGATGCGGAGCTGGCGGCGGCGCGCGAAGCGCTGGAAGCGGCCGACGCGGCGCTGCGCGCGCTCGAGGAAGAGCGCATCGATCGGGATACGGCCGTTTCCACCTTGCGCGAACAGATGGAGGCCGTGCGTCTCGCCGCGCAGGAAACCCACGTGCGCCGTGAATCGCTTGCCGAGCAGTTTGCCGCGACCGGCAGCGAACTCGCGGCGATATCCGCGGCCCTCCCGCCGGAAGCGGGCGTCGCCCAGTGGGAGCAGACGCTTGCCGAGACGCGCGAGCGCATCGAGAAGCTCGGCCAGGTGAACCTCGCGGCGATCGACGAGTTCCGCGAACAGTCCGAGCGCAAGGAATACCTCGACCGCCAGTTCGCCGACCTCACCGAGGCGCTCGACACGCTCGATGCGGCGATCAAGAAGATCGACCGCGAAACCCGCTCGCGCTTCCAGGACACGTTCGACCGCGTCAACGCCGGCCTCAAGGAGAAATTCCCGCGTCTGTTCGGCGGCGGCCACGCGTACCTGGAGATGACGGGCGAGGATGTGCTGAGCGCGGGCGTCGCGGTCATGGCCCGCCCGCCGGGCAAGCGCAACAGCACGATCAGCCAGCTCTCGGGCGGCGAGAAGGCGCTGACGGCGGTTGCACTGGTGTTCTCCATCTTCGAATTGAACCCGGCGCCGTTCTGCCTCCTCGACGAGGTCGACGCACCGCTCGATGACAACAATGTCGGCCGGTTCTGCGACATCGTGCGCGACATGTCCAATCAGGTGCAGTTCATCTTCATCACGCACAACAAGAGCACGATGGAACTCGCTTCCCAGCTCATCGGCGTGACCATGAGCGAGCCGGGCGTGTCGCGGCTGGTGGCCGTGGATGTCGACGAAGCGGTGCGCATGGCTGCCATGTGAGCGCCGTCATGCAGGAATTGCGCTGGATTCTCGTCGGGCTGGGATTGCTCTTCCTGCTGGGGCTCTGGATCTGGGAAACGCGCCGGCCGAGGCAGGCGAGCGCCAAGTCCGAGAAGCGTTCGGGCGAGCGCTTCGAACCCACGCTGAAGCATCTCGAGACGGCACGCACGCAGCCACTCGCCGCGCCGCAGGACGAGGACGACGAGAAGGCGGCACTCGAACGCCTGCGGCGCAAGGCCGAGGAGTCCAGGGCCGCGGAGGAAGAAGAAGAGATGCCGGTCCTCGAGCCCGTGCTGTCCTCGCTCGATGAGGCAGCGGCCGACGTCAAGCAGGCGGAGCGCACGGCATCCATCGACGCCTGGCCGAAGGAACAGAGGATCGTGACGCTGCGCGTTTCGGCGCCGCCGCTCGAGCGCTTCGAGGGACAGGCGCTCGTCGCTGCGCTCATCGCCGAGAAACTCGTCCATGGCCGTTACGAGATCTTCCACCGGGAGATGGAAGGCCGGACGATTTTCAGCGTGGCGAGTCTCGTCGAACCGGGCACCTTCCATCTCGGCAACGTCGCCGGCAAGCGTTACCCGGGCGTGACGCTGTTCGCCGTACTGCCGGGCGCCCTGCCGCCGATGCAGACCTTCGACACCCTGCTCGAAGCGGCACGGAGCCTTGCCGACCGGCTGCACGGCGTGGTGCAGGACGAGAGGGGCGCGGGCCTGTCGGCGCAGCGGTTGCTGAACATCCGCGAAGGCCTGATCGATTACCAGCACCGGCTCGAGCGGCTTGCAGCCGCCGGCCCGCGCTGACTCCGGAAGCCATGAACGCCGTCGCGGCCGCCGGTGCTCGCGCCGCGGAACTGCGCGCCGAGCTCGAGCGGCACAACTACCGCTATCACGTGCTTGACGATCCGGAGGTGCCGGACGCCGAGTATGACCGGCTGATGCAGGAGTTGAAGCGCCTCGAAGCCGATTTTCCGGAGCTCGTCACGCCGGAATCGCCGACGCAGCGAGTCGGTGGTGCGGCGCTCAAGGCGTTCGGCGAGGTCGCGCATCGGCTGCCGATGCTGTCGCTCGACAACGCGTTCTCGGAAGACGAGGTCCGGGCATTCGACCGACGCGTCCGCGAACGTCTGGGGCGCGAGGCGGAGGTCGACTACTCGGCGGAGCCGAAGCTCGATGGCCTCGCCGTTAGCCTGCGCTATGAAAAGGGCGTTCTCGTGCAGGGCGCGACGCGCGGCGACGGCACGACGGGCGAGGACGTCACCCACAACATCCGCACCATCAAGTCGGTGCCGCTGCGGCTCCTCGGCGCGGACTTTCCCGCCGAGCTCGAGGTGCGCGGCGAAGTCTTCATGCCGCTCGAGGGCTTTCGCCGCTTCAACGAGGGGGCGCTCGCGCGGAGCGAGAAGGCGCTCGTGAATCCGCGCAATGCCGCGGCCGGGAGCTTGCGGCAGCTCGATCCGCGGCTCGCCGCGGCGCGTCCGCTCGACATCTTTTTCTATGGTCTCGGCGCCGGCGGCGAGGCGCCGATCGCGGACAGCCACACGCAAATGCTGACGCGCTTGCGGGGCTGGGGCCTCAGGACCTGCCCCGAGACCCGTCGGGTGCACGGACTCGCAGGCTGCCTCGAGTATTTTCGCGATATCGGCGCGCGCCGCGGCGAGCTCGCCTACCAGATCGACGGCGTCGTTTATAAAGTGGACACGCTGGCGGACCAGCGGGCCCTTGGCTTCGTATCGCGCGCGCCGCGCTGGGCGATTGCGCACAAGTTTCCGGCGGAGGAAGAGCTGACCGTCGTGCGCGACGTCGAATTCCAGGTCGGCCGCACCGGAGCGCTGACGCCCGTCGCGAGGCTGCAACCGGTGTTCGTCGGCGGCGTGACCGTGAGCAACGCGACGCTGCACAACATGGACGAGGTCGAGCGCAAGGACGTGCGCATCGGCGACACCGTGGTCGTGCGGCGGGCGGGAGATGTGATCCCCGAGGTCGCGCGCGTCATCCTCGAGCGGCGCCCGCCGGATGCACGCGTCGTCGTGTTGCCCGCGGTCTGTCCCGTGTGCGGCTCGCCGGTCGAGCGCACGGAAGAGAAGGCGATCGCGCGTTGCACCGGCGGCTTTATCTGCGGGGCACAGCGCAAGGAAGCCCTGCGCCATTTTGCGGGCCGGCGGGCGCTCGACATCCAGGGGCTCGGCACCGAGCTGATCGATCAACTGGTCGAGCGCCACCGGGTCACGACACCGGCCGATCTCTTTCGCCTCGAGGCGCGTCCCCTCGCCGAACTCGACCGCATGGGAGAGAAGTCCGCCGCCAAGCTGGTGGAGGCGCTCGCCAGGAGCAAGCGGACGACGCTGCCGCGGTTTCTGCATGCGCTCGGCATTCCCGACGTTGGTGAAGCGACTGCCCTCGCGCTAGCCCAGCATTTCGGCGACCTTGCGCCGCTGCGGGCCGCGAGCGAAGAGGAGATCGACGCCGTACCCGACGTCGGGCCGATCATCGCGCGCAGCATTCACCGCTTCCTGCACGAGGCCCGGCACGCAGACGTCATCGACGACCTCATTGGCCTCGGCTTGAACTGGCCCGGCATCGAGCGTCCGCTCGCGAGCCGCTCGCCGTTCGCGGGCAAGACGGTGGTGCTCACCGGCACGCTCGCCGCCCTGACCCGTGACGCGGCTTCCGATCGCCTCACGGCGCTCGGCGCGAAAGTCGCGGGCTCGGTCTCGAAGAAGACCGATTTCGTCGTTGCGGGCGACGACGCCGGCTCGAAGCGCCGCAAGGCCGAGGAACTCGGCGTGCACGTGCTCGATGAGCGCGAATTCCTCGAGTTGCTGTCGAAGTAGTCGCCGGTCTCGCCGCGGGTTCAGCCGCCGGTTGCGGGCGGCGCCGTCGCATATTCGATCTTGGCCTTCTTCTTGAGCTCATCGACGAGCGCGTCGACCTTCTTCGAGGCCAGATCGCGCGCGAGGCTCTGACGGACACGGTCAAAATCCGGCTTTTCGGCCGCGCGCGTTTCATCGAGCTTGATGATGCCCCAGCCCTCCGGCAGCTGGACCGGGTCGTTCGTGTACTGTCCGACCTTGAGCGCGGAGATGGCGTTCGACAGTGCCGGCGCAAGGGTTTCGAGCGTGACCCAGCCGCCGTTGGCCGCACTTTGCTTCGCGGCTTCGCCGCTCGCCTCACGCTTCGCGACGGTGACGAAGTCGGCGCCCTTGCGCAGTTCGGCGATCATGACCTCCGCGTACCCCTGCGTCTGCACGCTGATCATGTGAATGTGATACTGCATGCGCGGCAGGTCCTTGATCCATTGCTCGTAGTACGCACGCACTTCCGCTTCCGTCGGCTGCTTGTCCTTCAGGTAGTCGGTGAGCGTCGACTGCATGAGCACGTTGAGCCGGCCGAGCTCGATCGATTGCACGATGTCCCGGTCCTTGTCCTTGCCCTTCGCAATGGCTTCGTTCGCGAGCAACTGGATGCGCAGGAGCTCGTCGATGAGCTTCTTCTGCTGCTCGGCCGTGAGCTCATCGAACTTCTTGCCGGCGTTGTTGCGGGCGACGAAGTCGAGCGCTTCGTGGGTGATGGGCGTGCCGTCGACGACAGCCGGCGGCCTGGGGGCGCTGGCCGGCGCCGGCTGCGCCGTCGTGCCCGCCGGGCCGCCTGCGGCGGGCGCGTTGCCCGCCGGCTGGTTGCATGCGGTAAGCGCGATGCCCGCGACAATGGCAGTTGCGATGGCAGTTGCAGCGGTGGCCGCGCGCGGAGCCGCTGTCGTTTTCGTTCTACGCTTCATGGGATCCTCGTGCGATGGAGAGAATGCGGCTGGACGGCGGCGCCGCCTCCGCGGGAGTCAGGGCTTCGAGCGTGAGCGCGTGGATGTCCGATGACATCAGCTTGCCAAGCGCTGCGTACACCGCGCGATGGCGTGCGAGCGACGCGAGGCCGGCGAAGTGCTGCGAGACGATGCGCAGCCGGTAGTGTCCGCGGCCGCTTTTTGCGCCGTCGTGCCCGGCATGCAGGTGGCTCTCGTCCACGATTTCGAGTTCCACGGGCGCGAGCGCCGCAAGTGCATTGCGCATGCGCTCGATCCGGCCGGGCGCGTCGGTGGCTGACCCGTTCATGGCGGCGGCCCGGACGACTTCGTCCCCAGGTCGCCGCGTGCGGCGAGCCAGAAAGCTTGCGGGAGCACGAAGAGCAGGTTGAGCGCGGTGAGTCCGTAGGCCTTGAAGTTCACCCAGGTGTCGAGGCTGTAGTGCCAGGCAACGTAGAGGTTGAGCGCGCCGAGTGCGGCGTAGAAAATCACCCAGCCGGCATTGAGCGTGCGCCAGTGGCGCGGCTCGAGCTTGAAGTCGATTTCCGTCGTCGTCTGGAACAGGCGCTCGACGAGCGTGCGCTTGCCGATGAACTGGCTCACGAGGAAGGCGACCGCGAGGATCCAGAAAAGCACCGTCGCCTTCCACTGGATGAAGCGCTGGTCGTGCAGCAGCAGCGTCGCCCCGCCGAGCACGATCGCAAGGCCCGCGACCAGCAGGTGCATCGGCTTGTAGCTGCCCGCGCGCCAGCGGTGCGCGAAGAGCTGCGCCAGCGCGACGCCGATCAGGATGCCGGTCGCGACGTAGATGCCGGCCAGCTTGAAGCTGACGACAAAGGCAATGAGGGGCAGCAAGGCCCAGAAAATCTGCATCTCGTAAGGCTTTCCCCGCCCCCCGGCGACGGTTCGCGATCGCCCCCGCGGTCGCCGTGCGCTCGCCACGCATCAGGGGGCGCGTATCATACTGAAACATGAGCCAATTGTTCGAATTGCATCCGCGTGACCCGGAACTGCGCCTGATTCGCCAGGCGGTTGCGATCGTGCGCGCCGGCGGGCTCATCGTCTATCCGACCGATTCCTGCTACGCGCTCGGCTGCCACATCGGCGACAAGGACGCGCTCGAACGGATCCGGCGCATCCGTGCCGCCGACCGGCACCACCATTTCACGCTCGTCTGCCGGGATCTTTCGGAGATCGCGCGTTACGCGAGGGTAGACAACCGGCAGTACCGGTTCCTCAAGGCGCACACGCCGGGCCCCTTCACGTTTCTCCTTGCGGCGACGCGTGAAACGCCCCGCCGGCTGCAGAATCCGCGCCGCCGCACGATCGGCATCCGTGTGCCGGACCACGCGGTCCCGCAACTGCTCCTCGCCGAGCTCGGCGAACCCCTGATGAGCTCCACCTTGTTGCTGCCGGGGGACGCGCAGCCCCTCACCGACGCGCGGGAGATCCGCGACCGGCTGCAGCACGAGGTGCAAGCGGTGCTCGACGGCGGCAACTGCGGCCTGGAGCCGACGACGGTCATCGACCTCGCGATTGAACCGCCGGTTGTCGTGCGCCTCGGGCGCGGACAAATCTCGACCTCGACCGAGGTCCTGGCGTCCAGCTGACGGAGGTATCCACGTATAATCCCGGCCCGCATCGGCGGCGCAGGTGGACGATGGCTGCCGGCCGGGGAGTCTGGGGAGTACTTTGTGCTGAGAAATAAGCGCTTACGGGATTTAACTACAGAGTTACCTGATCCTCCTCCCGAAGCTCCCGCCGCAGTCCGGCGCGGGAAGTCCTGACGTGTCGAGCCATCCCCCGCGAGGCCGGGTCGTCTCCGGCATGCGGCCGACCGGTCAACTCCACCTCGGCAATCTCCATGGCGCGCTCAAGAACTGGACCCAGTTGCAGTACGAGCACGAGTGTTATTTCTTCGTGGCCGACTGGCACGCACTGACTACGGGTTACGAGAAGGACACGGCGAAGATCGCGGGCTGGGTCTGGGAAATGGTGATCGACTGGCTGGCCGTCGGGCTCAATCCGGGCGTCTGCACCCTGTTCATCCAGTCGCGGGTGCCGGAACACGCGGAACTGCACCTGCTGCTGTCGATGATTACGCCGCTCGGCT
The DNA here is from genome assembly GCA_035644395.1 of Steroidobacteraceae bacterium. Taxonomy (GTDB): domain Bacteria; phylum Pseudomonadota; class Gammaproteobacteria; order Steroidobacterales; family Steroidobacteraceae; genus JBGPLJ01. The sequence continues at coordinate 70,706 of DASQOR010000083.1, read as the reverse complement.
GGCTCGAGCGCGTGCCGACCTACAAGGACCAGCAGGAGCAGATCAAGGACAAGGACCTCGCGACCTACGGCTTTCTCGGCTACCCGCTGCTGCAATCGGCGGACATCGTGGTCTACAAGCCGTCGTACGTCCCGGTTGGCGAGGACCAGGTCGCGCACGTCGAAATCACCCGGGAGGTCGCACGGCGCTTCAATCACCTCTACGGCCGTGAGCCGGACTTCGAGCAGAAGTGCGAGAAGGCCATCAAGACGCTCGGCGGGCGCAACGGTACCCAGTACCGCCAGTGGCGCAAGAAGTTCCAGGAGGAGGGCGACGCCGATGCGCTGGCCCGCGGCCGCGCGCTCGTCGAGTCGAACACCCGCATCACGGTCGCGGATCGCGAACGGCTCCTCGGCTATCTCGAGGGCTCGGGCGTGACGATCCTGCCCGAACCGCGGGTGCTGTTGACGAAGACACCGAAGGTCCCCGGCGTCGACGGCCGCAAGATGTCGAAGACCTACGGCAATACGATCGGCCTGCGTGAAGACCCGGAGGAAGTGGCGAAGAAGCTGCGCACCATGCAGACCGATCCGGCGCGCGTGCGGCGCACGGATCCGGGCGACCCCGACAAATGCCCGGTATGGCAGCTGCACGAAATCTACTCCGCCGAGGACGTGAAGGCCTGGGCCGCGAACGGCTGTCGCACTGCAGGGATCGGCTGCCTCGACTGCAAGAAGCCGCTCATCGACAAGGTGGTCGAGGAGATCTCCGGCATCCGCAAGCGCGCCCAGGAATTCGAGGACAATCCGGAGCTCGTTCGTGGCATCATTACCGAAGGCTGCGAGAAAGCGCGCGAGGCCGCCCGTCAAACCCTCGACGACGTGCGGCAGGCGATGGGTCTGAACTACCGCTGACATTCGGCACTCGAGCTACACATGGCGAGCCGCTCCAAACCGCAATTGACGGTCGTGCCGAACGAGCGCGAACTGCCGCTCGCGGAAACCCCGCCGTCGCAGGGCGAGATGCCCTTCGCCATCATCGATGGCGAGCCGATGACGGAACTGCCGCGGGATCTGTACATTCCGCCGCAGGCCCTCGAAGTCTTCCTCGAGGCGTTCGAGGGCCCGCTCGACCTCCTGCTCTATCTCATCCGCCGCCAGAATCTCGACGTCCTCGACATCCCGATCGCGGAAATCACGCGCCAGTACCTGCGCTACATCGAGGTGATGGTGGACCTCGAGCTCGAGCTTGCCGGCGAGTACCTGGTGATGGCCGCGATGCTGGCGGAGATCAAGTCGCGCATGCTGCTGCCGCGCCCGGCGGGCGACGGCACGGAGGAGGAGACGGACCCGCGCGCGGAGCTGGTGCGGCGCCTGCAGGAATACGAGCGTTACAGGAAGGCGGCCGAGGACATCGATGCGCTGCCGCGCCTCGAGCGCGACCAATGGGCGGCGAACGCGGAACTCACCGAGCGCAAGGTCGTGCGGCTCGTGCCGCAGGTGCACCTGCAGGAAATGCTGGTCGCCTTCAAGGACGTGCTCGCGCGCTCGCAGATGTTCGCGCATCATCACGTCAATCGCGAGCCGCTGTCGGTGCGCCAGAGGATGTCGGAGATTCTCACGGCGCTCAGGGCGGCGAGCTTCATCGAATTCGTGCAGCTCTTTCGCCCCGAAGAGGGGCGGCGCGGCGTGACGGTGACTTTCATTGCGCTCCTCGAGATGGTGCGCGAGGGGCTGATCGAAATCGTGCAGGCCGAGCCCTACGCGCCGCTCCATGTGCGGCCGTCGAGCGGCAGGCACCTGACCCTCGTGAGCGGCCTCGCGGAAATCGACGCGCTCGCGGAGGTTGAAGCCATCAAGATTACCGGGGCCAACGAAGAGGCTGGCGGCGGATGAACGAGCAATACGTCAAGAATGTGATCGAAGCGGCCCTGCTCGCGGCGGGTCGACCGCTCGGCGTCGATGAACTCCTCGCGCTCTTCGATGAGCGCAGCCGTCCGGAAAAGGCGGATGTCACGGGGGCGCTCACGACGCTGATGGAGGAGTACCGCGACCGCGGCATCGAGCTGCGCAAGGTCGCGAGCGGCTACCGCGTGCAGATTCGTCCCGCCATGGGCGCGGAGGTGTCGCGCCTCTGGCAGGAGCGCCCGCAGCGCTATTCGCGCGCGCTCCTTGAAACGCTCGCACTCATCGCCTATCGCCAGCCGATCACGCGCGGCGAAATCGAGGACGTGCGTGGCGTGCAGGTCAATCCCAATATCATCCGCACGCTCCTCGACCGCTCGTGGATCCGCGTCGTCGGCCATCGGGACGTGCCCGGCCATCCGGAGCTCCTCGCGACCACGCGCGAGTTTCTCGACTACTTCGGCCTGGCGGCGCTCGATGAGCTGCCGTCGCTTGCGGCGCTGCGCGACATGGACAACGTGGGCCTGCAGCTCGAATTGCCAGCGGCGGATGCGGCGACGGTGGACGGCGGCGATGCGGGCCTCGCGGCGGCGGCCGAAGCGGAGATCGAGGGCCAGCTGGGCGGCGCCGACGATGAATCGGGCGACGACGAGGATGCGCCGGGCGGCGACGCGCAGGCGGCGGCACCGGGCCTCGTGGCATCGGCCGAGCGTGCCGACGACACCTGAATCGCCGGTCCGGTCATTGATCCTTCACCGGGGACTGCGGTATGCGTGAACGCGTACAGAAGCTGCTCGCCCGTGAGGGTCACGGATCGCGGCGCGAAATCGAACGCTGGGTGCGCGCCGGACGCCTTGCCATCAACGGACAGGTCGCGAATCTCGGCGCGCTCGTCGGTCCGGCGGACCGGATCGAACTCGATGGCCGGTCCCTGCGTACGCACCGGCGGGTGTCCGGACCTGAACGCTGCATCATGTACCACCGTCCGGCCGGGGAGAGCCTCGAACCGGACGCCGATCCACCGTCGAAACTCTTCACGGACCTGCCGAAGCGGGCGGGGCGCCGCTGGATCTTCCTGAATCCCATGCACCCGTCGGACAGCGGGCTCGAGCTCCTCACGACCGATGGTGCGCTCGCGAGCGCCCTCATGCGCCGTGCGACGACGCTCGGCGGCCGTTTCGCGGTGCGCGTGCGGGGCGAGGCCACCGAGACGCAGCTCGCGCAAATCGCCGCGGGCGAACTCGATGACGGCACGAGCCTCGGCACCACGACGGTGGAAGCGGGGGGCGGCGAGGCCGCGAACCGCTGGTATGAGATCTCGGTGCGAGGACCCCGCGCGACGGCGGTACGCCGTTTGTTCACGCTCGCGGGGCTCGAAGTGAACCGTATCATCCGCGTGGCCTACGGACCTGTCGTTCTCGACTCCAAGTTGAGCCGCGGCCGGCATCGCGAACTCGAGCCCGCGGAACTCGAATCGCTGTATACAGCGGCGGAGCTCAAGTCGCCTGCCGCGACGACGGCGGCGCCGAAGGGGCCTGCATCGAAGGGGCCGGCGTCGCGAGGGCCGGCGCGGCGCGCCCCGGTCCGGCGCAAACGGATAGCCCGGCGCGACTGACCGCATGCGTGCCTCGCTCTTTGCGCCCAAGTACTGGCCGACCTGGTTGATCCTCGGCGTCCTCCGGCTTGCACAGCTCCTGCCGTACGCGATCCAGGTGCTGCTCGGAACGGTGATCGGGTGGCTCCTCTCCTTCGTCCCGGTGAGCTACGTGCGGATCGCGCGGCGCAATCTCGAGCTTTGCTTTCCGGAGATGTCGGTCCGCGAGCGGCGCAGGCTCCTCAGGCGGCATTTCTCGAGCCTCGGCGTCGGCGTCTTCGAAACCGCGAACGTGTGGTGGGCCTCGAACGAACGCATCCGCGAGCTCACCGAATTTCGCGGCTTCGAGGAACTGACGCGCGCATTGGCGAAGGGCAACGGCGTGATCGTGATCGGCTCGCATTTCACGACCATGGAGATGGGCGCGCGCATCCTGGGCACGGCGGAGCCGCTCAACGTGCTCTACCGCCGCCCGAAGAACGAAGTGCTGGAATGGCTGCTCGCGCGCAGCTACCGCCCGTTCGCGCGCCGCGCGATCGAGCGCGATGACATCCGCCTCCTCATCCGGGGCCTGAGGTCGAACGAAGTCGTCTGGTACGCACCGGACCAGAGCTACCGCAAGAAGGGCGCCGAGATGGTCACGCTGTTCGGTATCCCCGCGCCGACCAATACATTCACGACGCGGCTCGCGCGCATGACCGATGCGGTGGTGTTGCCGTACTTCTTCGAACGGTTGCCAGGTGCGCGCGGCTATCGCGCGGAGGTCTGTCCGCCGATGGAGGGCTATCCCAGCGACGATCCCGTGGCGGATGCCGAGCGCTACAACCGCCTGCTCGAGGAGCACATCCGCCATGTGCCGGAGCAGTACCTGTGGATCCATCGACGCTTCAAGGGATTGTCGGCGAGCGATCCCGACTACTACGGCCGCGATGCACGGCCGTTACCGAGGAGCGCGCTCGGCGGCTGAGCACGCGCCCTCGGCCGTCGTCACTGGGCATCGATGACCCGGCCCGAGATGCCGGCGGCCGCCGGACCCAGCAGGAAGAGATAAGGCGCGACTATTGCTGCAGGCTCGACGAGCGCGGCGGCCGATTCGCCGGGAAAGGTTTCGAGCCGCCGGCGGGTGCGGACTTTGCCGGGATCGATGCTGTTGAATCGCAGCTGCCGCGAGCGGGAGTACTCGTCCGCGAGCATCCGCATGAGACCGTCGGACGCGTGCTTCGAGACCGCGTATGCACCCCAGTAGGCGCGGGGATCCCGGCCGACATCACAGGTCGTGAAGACAACCGAGGCATCCTTCGCGAGGCCGAGCCAGGGCAGGCAGGTCTGCGTCAGGATCATGGGGGCCGTGAGATTCACATGCAGCACGCGGTTCCAGAGCGGCACGTCGAACTGCTCGATGGGCGTGCGCGCTCCGAACAGCGCGGCATTGTGGAGGAGGCCGTCGAGCCGGCCGTAGGCCTTCGCGATGGCGTCGCTCACCGAGCGGTAGTGATCTGCCTGGGCGCGCTCGAGGTCAAAGGGCACGATGGCGGGGGCTGCGCCGCCGGCCGCGACGATCCGGTCGTAAACCGCTTCGAGCTTCTTCACGGTTCGCCCGAGCAGCAGCACGGTGCCGCCGTGCGCGGCGACCGCAAGCGCGACCGCCTTGCCGATGCCGTCGCCGGCGCCCGTGATCAGCACGATGCGATCCTTGAGCGCATCGGCCGGCGCGACGTACCGCTTCGGGTCGACGTCGTTCACGATCTGCGTGCCGTACGCCATGCGCGCCAGAGTAGCCGGAATGCGGGTGGGGCGCGGAGCGACGGGGCGGAAAATCCTGCCGTGCGCATGCGGCGGACGCTGGCGAACGCGAGCTCCGCGAGTACCAGGCCGGCGCGCTGGCGCGAGCGATCGGCGAGCGGCATCGCGATCGCCGCCGTCAGGAGCTCCGCGGCCCGGCCGGCCAGTTCATCGAGCAGCGCGGTCGCGCCCGCGGGCCGCGGCTGCGCCAGGAAATCGGGGGGTGCCAGGCCGATTGCAAGCAAACGATCCTGCGGCAGGCGCAGTCGCCCGGCTTTCGCATCCTCGACGTGGCTTCGCAAGAGTTGCGTGAGCCTGAGTCCGCGGCCCAGCAACGATCCGAAGCGGCGCGTCTCGGTGCGACGGTCGACAGCGGGCTGTGCAAATCCGGCTGCGAGCTGCTGTGTGACGGCGCCGCTGCGCTGGCAATACGCAAGCAACTGCTCGGTGTCGGTGAGCGGGTGGCCGGCGAGATCGAACCGGGCGGCTGTCAGGAGATCCGCCAGCGCCGACAGGTCGATATTCAGCGGGTCGGCGGCCAGCACCAGCGCGCGGCTGATCGGATGGAGCGGTGTCCGACGCGCGATCCGTTCGAGCTCCTCGGCCCACCAGGCGAGTTTCAAATGCGCGGCGGCATGCTCGATCGACGGATGGACCGCTGCCCGCATCTCCGCTTCGAAGGCATAGAGCGCCGCCAGCGCGGGGCGCAATTCGGAGTCGGCGAACAGGAGCGCGTAATACTGCGGGGAGCCCGCGGGGGCTGCCCGCTCGCGGAAGGTCAGCTCGAGCGTGCGCGGATCCGCCCCAGCCTCACGACGCATCGCCGTCGCTACCGCCCGGGATCTGGGTGACCGGCCGCACCAGGCGCTCGACCGGCTCCACGGTCTCGATCGCCTTGTCCGCGTTGATACCGAGCTCGCCGAACTTGCGCGCACCGGGCAGTAGCTGCCGTTCGAGCGAACCGACCGCGCTGTTGAAGGCTTCCACGCTCGTGCCGATGTTTCGGCCGAGACGCGCCATGTGGGAAGCGAAGACCTGGGCCCGCTTGTAGAGATCCTCGCCGAGGTCGCGGATCTGCGCCGCGTTCTTGGCGAGCGCGAGCTGGCGCCAGCCGTAGGCGACCACCTTGAGGAGGGCGACGAAGCTCGACGGCGTCGCGAGCATGATGCCCTGGCGGAAAGCGTCCTCGAGCAGATTCGGCTGTTCGTTCATGGCGGCCGTGAGGAACTGATCGCCCGGAATGAAAAGCACCACGAAGTCAGGGCTGCGCGGAAATTGCGCCCAGTAGGCCTTTGCGGCGAGCGAGCGCACGCGTTCGCCGACGATCTGTGCGTGGCGCTTCAGAGCGAGCGCCCGCAGTTCATCAGTCGGTGCGTCCACCGCCTCGAGGTAGGCGTCGAGCGGCGTCTTGACGTCGACCACGAGGTCGCGTTCCTCCGGCATGTGGATGATCAGATCCGGGCGCAGCGCGCCACTTTCGCCGGCGACCTGCACCTGCTCCTCGAAATCACAGTGCTCGGTCATGCCGGCGAGTTCGACGAGCCGGCGCAACGTGATCTCGCCCCACTGGCCGCGTACTTCGGGCCGGCGCAGGGCCGTGACGAGGTTGCGCGTCTCGCGCTGCAGGGCCGCCTGGGCTTCGTTGGTGCTCGCGATCTGCTGGCGGAGCGCGGCGAAGGTGCTGCCGCGTTCCTTTTCGATGCTCGCGATCTGCTCGGCCGTCTTGTCGAGTGCGTCGCGAATCGGCTTGACCAGGGTCTCGATCGCTTTCTCGCGCGCGTCGAGCCCCGCGCGCGCCTCGATCTGCTGCTGGCCGAGGTGCTCGCGGGCGAGACCGAGAAAAAGCTCGTTGTTCGACTTGAGGCTCTCGGTCGCGAGCACGTCGAAGGATGCCTTCAGGCGTTCCTGCGCCAGGGCGAGTGCCGCCTCGCGCTCGGCAACGACGACGGCACCGTTCGCGACCTGGGCCCGTGCGACCTCGACGGCAACCCGCAGGTCGTTCTCGACGGTCGCGGCGCGGAGCGCTCGCCAGAGGTATCCAACGACCAGGCCGACGAGGGCGGCGACGCCCGCGACCAGCAGCAGCGTGACGTTCACGAGCCGAACTCCTGCTGACGCGGAGCAGTGGCCTGCATCCAGGTCAGGATGTCCTGCGGCCGGTCGACCATGCCGTCGGCGAGCCAGTCCTGGGGCCGGTCGGCGGCGCTCAGGTACCCGTAGCGTGCGATCAGCGTCCGCATGCCGGCCGCGCGTGCTGCTCGCATGTCGCGTTCCGCGTCGCCGACGTAGAGGCAACGCAGGGGTTCGAGACCCATGAGCCGCGCAGCGTGCAGGAGCGGCAATGGATGGGGCTTGCGCTCCGAGAGCGTGTCGCCGCTCACGACGCAGCCTGCCCTCGAGGCGAGATCGAGCGCGGCGAGCAGCGGTTCGGTGAGCCAGCCCGGCTTGTTGGTCACGACGCCCCAGGGCACGTGTGCCCGTTCGAGCTCCCCCAGCACCGACTCGAGCCCGTCGAAGAGACGGGTTTCACGCGGGATGTCCCGGCGATAGAGCTTGAGGAGCCGCAGCCGCAGGCGTTCGAATTCGTCATCCCGTGCCTCGGGAAAGCCGAGCCGCACGAGCGCCGCGCCGCCGTGCGACACGTGTTCGCGGATCTGCGCGAACGGGATCGGCGCTGCGCCTTCCTCGATGAGCAGGGCGTTGAGCGCCGCGGCCATGTCGGGCGCAGTGTCGAGCAGGGTGCCGTCAAGATCGAAGAGCACCGCGTCGATCGCAACGTCGTTCATGGCTTCTGGAACTGCGCGAGGTAGTTGACGGCGGTGTCCGCGCTCAGGCTGAAGCGGCGCGAAAAGGGATCGTAGACGAGGCCCGAGAGCGCGCCCTGCGTCAGGCTTGCCTGCCGGGCCCAGCGCGCGAGCTCCGACGGACGGATGAATCGCTCGTATTCGTGGGTACCGCGCGGCAGCAGCCGAAGCAGGTATTCGGCGCCGACAATGGCCATCAGGAAGGATTTGAGGTTGCGATTGAGCGTCGACACGAAAAGCTGGCCCCCGGGCCGCAGCAGGTCGGCCAGGCGAGCGACGATCGCATCCGGCTGCGGCACGTGCTCGAGCATTTCCATGCAGGTGACGATGTCGTAGCGGCCGCCATTCGCGTCGGCGTGGGCGTCGACCGAGTCCAGGCGATAGCTGACCGCGATCTTGCGCTCGAGGGCGTGGAGCCTCGCGATCTTGAGCGGCGTCTCGGCGAGGTCGATGCCCATGACCTCGGCGCCGTCGGCCGCCATCGCTTCGGCGAGGATACCGCCGCCGCACCCGACATCGAGAACCCGGGCGCCCTTGAGCGGCGCGCGCGCGCGAATGAAATCGAGTCGCAGCGGATTCAATTCATGCAGCGGGCGAAACTCGCCCTGCGGATCCCACCAGCGCTCCGCGAGCGCCTCGAATTTGGCGATTTCCGCGGGGTCGACATTGGCCGTTGCGGTCAAGAAAAGCTCCTCTCGTCGGGGGCGCAATCGATGCGGCCAAGGAGAGTACACCAGGCATCGGATAGGAGTGGCTTCGGACCCCGATTCCCGCCCCAAAAAGGGCCGCGTCCGCGCGCGCTCGTGTGCTAAAATTCGAGCCTTCGAACGGGGCTCCGGCCCGGCCTTTTGACTAGCCCGAAACGCAACCAGAATCAAGAACTTCCGCGCACGGCGCGCACGCCCTATTCATGCCCTCGATAGCCCGCGAAATCATCTCCGTCAACCTCGAAGATGAGATGCGCCAGTCGTACCTCGATTACGCCATGAGCGTGATCGTGGGACGAGCGCTTCCGGACGTTCGCGACGGCCTGAAACCGGTGCACCGCCGGGTGCTTTTCGGCATGCACGAGGCGAACAACGTCCACAACCGCCCGTACGTCAAATGCGCGCGCGTCGTCGGCGAGGTAATGGGCAAGTACCACCCGCACGGCGACAGCTCGATCTACGACACGCTGGTGCGCATGGCGCAGGACTTCTCGCTGCGCTACACGCTCGTCGACGGGCAGGGCAACTTCGGCTCGGTCGACGGCGACATGGCCGCAGCCATGCGCTACACCGAATGCCGGCTGGAAAAGATCGCCGGGGAACTGCTCGCCGACATCGACAAGGAAACGGTCGACTTCGTCGCGAACTACGACGGCAAGGAAGTCGAGCCCGCGGTCCTGCCGTCGCGCATCCCGAATCTCCTCATCAATGGCTCGTCGGGCATCGCGGTCGGCATGGCGACCAATGTCCCGCCGCACAACCTCACGGAAGTCATCAACGCCTGCCTCGCGCTCATCGAGGATCCCAGCCTCGCGCTCGCCGCGCTCATGCAGCTGGTGCCGGGGCCGGACTTTCCGACCGCCGGCATCATCAACGGTGCGCAGGAAATCGTCGCGGGCTACAAGACGGGCCGCGGACGCCTCTCGGTGCGTGCCCGCACGCACGTGGAAGATCTCGAGAAGGGCGGGCGCCAGGCGATCGTCGTCACGGAGCTGCCGTACCAGGTCAACAAGGCACGCCTCATCGAGCGCATCGCGGATCTGGTCCGCAACAAGGAGATCGACGGCATCTCGGAGCTGCGCGACGAGTCCGACAAGGACGGCATGCGCATCGTCATCGAGTTGAAGCGCGGCGAAGTCGCCGACATCGTGCTCAACAAGCTCTACAACCAGACGCCGATGGAGACCGTGTTCGGCATCAACATGGTCGCGCTGGTCGACGGCCAGCCGCGCCTGCTGTCGCTGAAGCAGCTCCTCGAGGCGTTCCTGCGCCATCGCCGCGAAGTCGTCACGCGCCGCACGATCTTCGATCTGCGCAAGGCGCGCGAGCGGGCGCACATCCTCGAAGGTCTCGCGGTCGCGCTGGCGAACATCGATCCGGTGATCGCGCTGATCAAGGCGAGCAAGACACCGCCGGAGGCGCTGAGCGCGCTGCTGGCGAAGGTGTGGACCCCGGGCGCCGTGCCGCAGATGCTCGAGCGCGCGGGCTCGGTCAGCACGCGACCGGACGGCCTGGCCGGGGAACTGGGTCTGCACGCGAACGGCTACCGGCTCTCCGAGGCGCAGGCGCAAGCCATCCTCGAAATGCGCCTGCAGCGGCTGACCGGCCTCGAACAGGACAAGATCGTCGAGGAATTCCGCGAACTCCTGCTGCGCATCGCGGACCTTGCGGAAATCCTCGCCGATCCGGCGCGGCTCCTCACCGTCATCCGCGCGGAGCTCACGGAAATCCGGGACACGTACGGCGACCAGCGCCGCACCGAGATCGTGCACGACGGCTCGGACCTCACGATCGAGGACCTCATCGAACCGCAGGACGTGGTCGTCACGCTCTCGCACTCCGGCTACGCGAAAGCGCAGCCCGTTTCCATGTATCAGGCGCAGCGCCGGGGTGGGCGCGGCAAGGCGGCGACCGCCGTCAAGGACGAGGACTTCGTGGACAAACTCTTCGTGGCGAATACGCATGACACGCTGCTGTGCTTCTCGAGTCACGGCAAGGTCTACTGGCTCAAGGTCTACGAGTTGCCGCAGGCCGGGCGCGTCGCGCGCGGCAAGCCCATCGTGAACCTGCTGCCGCTCGTCGAAGGCGAGCGCATCAACACGATGCTGCCGATCAAGGAATACGAGGACAGCAGCTTCGTCTTCATGGTCACGGCGCTCGGCACGGTGAAGAAGACGCCGCTGTCCGCGTTCTCGCGACCGCGCTCGAGCGGCATCATCGCCGTGGACCTCGGCGCCGGTGACAGCCTCGTCGGCGTCGCACTCACGAACGGCCGCCGGGAAATCATGCTGTTCTCGACCGGCGGCAAGTCGATCCGCTTTCCGGAAGAGGAAGTGCGCCCGATGGGGCGCGAGGCGGCGGGCGTTCGCGGCATCCGGCTGGGCGACGGACAAAAGGTCAATGCGCTCATCGTCGTGGGCGACGGACAGATCCTGACGGCCTCCGAGAACGGTTTTGGCAAGCTCACCCCGATCGAGGATTTCCCGCTGCAGGGGCGCGGCGGCCAGGGCGTCATCGCCCTGCAGACCTCCGACCGCAACGGCAGCATGGTCGGCGCGCTGCAAGTGGCGCGCGAAGACGAGGTCATGCTCATCACTTCGAGCGGCACCCTGGTGCGCACGCCGGTCAACGAGATTTCGGTCGTCGGGCGCAATACCCAGGGCGTTCGTCTCATCCGCATCCCGGATGGCGAGCGGCTGGTCGGCCTCGAGCGCGTCGAAGCGCTGAACGGCGAGGCGGGTGAGGTCGTGGAGACGGCTGAAACGCCGCCACCGGCCTGATACCATCCCCTCGTCCCCCGTTTCTCTCGCTGGAAATTCCAAGGATGCGCGCGTTCAATTTCGCCGCCGGCCCGGCGGTGCTGCCCCTCGAAGTCCTGGAGCAGGCCCGGGATGAGCTGACCGACTGGAACGCGAGCGGCATGTCGGTGATGGAAGTCAGTCACCGCTCGAAGGCCTTTGTCGCCATTGCGCAAACCGCCGAGGCCGACCTGCGCGCGCTGCTGAAGGTGCCGGCCAGCTATAAGGTGCTGTTCGTCCAGGGCGGCGCGACCGGCCAGTTCTCGGCGATCCCCATGAACCTTGCGCGGCAGGAGTCGACGGTCGACTACGTCAACACCGGGCAGTGGTCGAAGAAGGCCATCGGTGAAGCGAAGCGCTATGCCCAGGTGAACGTCGCCGCCGATGCGGCGGCGGGCAACTACACGAACGTTCCGGCGCAGGCCGGCTGGAAGCGTTCGGCGAACGCCGCGTACCTGCACTACACGCCGAACGAAACGATCGGTGGCGTCGAATTCCCGTTCATCCCGGCTGGCAGCGCGCCACTCGTCGCGGACATGAGCTCGACGCTCCTGTCGCGGCCCCTCGACGTGAGCCGCTTCGGCCTCATCTACGCGGGCGCGCAGAAGAACATCGGCCCTTCCGGCATCACCGTCGTGATCGTGCGCGAGGACCTCATCGGCAAGGCGCGGCCCGGCACTCCCACCGTCTTTGACTACAAGGCGATGGCGGACGACGGTTCGATGCTCAATACGCCGCCGACCTTCGGCTGGTACCTCGCGGGCCTGGTGCTGAAATGGCTGAAGGCCCAGGGCGGGCTCGAAGCCATGGGCAAGCGCAATCGCGCAAAGGCCGGGCTCCTGTACGACTACATCGACGGCTCCGGCTACTACCGCAACCCGGTGGCACGCGAGTGCCGCTCGTGGATGAACGTCCCGTTCACCGTGCCGGACCCGGAGCTCGAGAAGACATTCTGCGAGCAAGCGCGCAGCGCCGGCCTCACGCATCTGGAGGGGCATCGCTCGGTGGGTGGCATGCGGGCGAGCCTCTACAACGCGATGCCGATCGCCGGCGTCGAGGCGCTGCTCGGCTTCATGCGCGAATTTGCCCGCAAGCACGGCTGAGGAACGATGGCCTTTCGCATACAGACACTCAACAACATTTCGAGGCTCGGTCTCGAGCGGCTGCCGCGCGAGCGTTTCGAGGTCGGCGCCGACGTGAGCCAGCCGGACGCGATCCTCGTGCGCTCGGCGGACCTGCACAAGGTCGCGATCGCGGACAGCGTGCTCGCCATTGGCCGCGCCGGCGCGGGCACCAATAACATCCCGGTGCCCGCGATGAGCAAGCGCGGCATTCCGGTCTTCAACGCGCCGGGCGCCAATGCCAACGCAGTGAAGGAGCTGGTGCTCGCGGGCACGCTGCTCGCGGCCCGCAATATCTGCCAGGCCTGGTCCTACACGCGGGCGCTGAGCGGCGACGATCACGCACTCGAAGTCGAGGTCGAGGAAGGCAAGAAGAAGTTCGTCGGTTTCGAGCTGCCCGGCCGCACGCTCGGCGTCGTCGGGCTCGGCGCGATCGGCGTCGAAGTCGCGAATGCCGCCGCGGCGCTGCGCATGAAGGTGCTCGGCTACGATCCGCAGATCACCGTGCAGCGCGCCTGGCAGCTGTCGTCGGCCGTGGAGCAGGCCCTGTCGCTCGATGACCTCTGTGCGCGCGCCGATTTCATCAGCCTGCACGTGCCGCTCGCCGAGGCGACCCGTGGGCTCGTCAACGCCGCCCGCATCCGGGTGATGAAGCAAGGCGCGGTGCTGCTGAATTTCTCGCGCGCGCCGATCGTCGAGGAGGGCGCGGTGATCGCCGCGCTCGACGCCGGCAAGCTCGCCGCCTACATCTGCGACTTTCCGACGAACCGCAACAAGGACCATCCGAAGATCGTGGCCCTGCCGCACCTCGGCGCTTCAACCTACGAAGCGGAGGAGAACTGCGCGGTGATGGTCGCCGACACGCTGCGCGACTATCTCGAGAGCGGCAACGTGCGCAATTCCGTCAATTTTCCGGAAACCGTCATGCCCCGTGTGGCGGGCACGAGCCGCATCACGATCGCGAATGAGAACGTGCCGAACATGGTCGGGCAGATTTCGACCTGCCTCGCCGGCGCGGGACTCAACATCGCGGACCTCCTGAACAAGTCGCGCGGCGAGATCGCCTACACGGTGATCGATACCGACGCGACCATCGGCGCAGCGGTGCTGCAGCAGATCCGCTCTATCGGGGGCGTGCTGGCTGCGCGTATCTTGTAGGGCATGGCGCGCAAACCGAGGAAGCCACCGACCCAGCCGCTGAAGCCGGCGATCGAGGACATTCGCGCGCGCATCGACGGCATCGACGGCCGCATCCACGAACTCATCAGCGAGCGCGCGCGGCTCGCGCAGGCGGTCGGCATTTCCAAGGGCGCCGAGGGACGCACGGTCGATTTCTACCGGCCGGAGCGCGAGGCGCAGGTCCTGCGCATGGCCGTGGAGCGCAACCGCGGGCCGCTGCGCAACGACGAGGTGCTGCGGCTCTTTCGCGAGATCATGTCGGCCTGCCTCGCGCAGCAGGAACCGCTCAAGGTCGCCTTCCTCGGGCCCGAGGGCACTTTCACCCAGGCCGCGGTGCTCAAGCACTTCGGCCACTCGGTGCGGGCGCTCGCGTTGCCGGGCACGCGCGAGGTTTTCCACGAGGTGGAGGCGGGCAACGCCGACTTCGGGGTCGTGCCGATCGAGAATTCGACGGAAGGCACGGTCAACAACACGCTCGACCTTTTCCTGCGCTCGCCGCTGCGGATCTGCGGCGAAGTGGAGCTGCGCGTCCGCCAGCACCTGATGGGCCGAATGGACGGGCTCGACGGCATCCAGCGCATCTGCGCGCACCAGCAGGCGCTGGCGCAGTGCCGGGGCTGGCTCGATGAACACCTGCCGGATGTCGAGCGCGTGGCCGTTGCGAGCAATGCGGAAGGCGCGCGGCGCTCGCGCGATGAAGACGGCACGGCCGCGATCGCAGGGCAGGCCGCCGCCGAGGTGTACGGGCTCACGGTGCTCGCCGCCGAGATCGAGGACCGCGCGGACAACACGACGCGGTTTCTCGTCGTCGGCCGCAAGCTCTTCGCGCCGAGCGGCAAGGACAAGACGACTCTGCTCGTGACGGCCGCGCATACCGACGCGCCCGGCGCTCTCTACCGGCTGCTGCAGCCGCTTGCGCGCAATCGCATCAGCATGACCCGCATCGAATCGCGCCCCTCGCAACGGCGCAAGTGGGACTACGTCTTCTTCATCGACATCGAGGGGCACGTGGAGGAGACGCACGTGAAGCGCGCGTTCCGCGAGCTCAAGAAGCGCGCGGAGCTCTTCAAGGTGCTCGGGTCCTATCCGCAAGCGGTGCTGTGAGCGTCGACTTCACGAAGCTCGCCGCACCGGCCGTCCTCGGCCTCACTCCCTACGTGCCCGGCAAGCCGCTCGGCGAGCTCGAACGCGAGCTCGGCATCGCCGACAGCGTGAAGCTCGCATCGAACGAGAATCCGCTGGGTCCCTCGGCAAAAGCCGTCGCGGCGGCAACCTCGGCACTGCGCGCCGTGCGGCTCTATCCCGACGGCAACGGCCATGAACTGCGGCAGGCGCTGGCGCGTTTCCACGCCGTCCCCCCGGAATGCATCACGCTTGGCAACGGTTCGAACGACCTGCTCGTCATGCTGGCCGAGGCTTTCCTCACACCCGATGTCGAGGCGGTTTATTCCGATTATTGCTTCGCCGTGTATCCGCTCGCCGTGCAGGCGACGGGCGCCACCGCGAAAGTGGCTCCGGCCTTCGGCCGGGACGCCGCCATGCCGCTCGGACACGATCTCGAGGCCCTGCGCGCGGCCGTGACCGCGCGGACCCGACTCGTGTTTCTTGCCAACCCGAACAATCCGACCGGTACCTGGGTCGGTGGCGGCGAACTCAAGCGCTTCCTCGCGTCACTGCCCGCCACGACGCTCGCCGTGGCCGACGAGGCGTACTGCGACTATGGCCGCAGCGTCGGTTGTCCGGATGCCTCGGCCTGGCTCGCCGAATTTCCGAACCTCGTCGTCGTGCGCACGTTCTCCAAGGCCTATGGACTTGCGGGCCTGCGCATCGGCTATGGCCTTTCGCATCCGCAGGTCGCGGAGCTTCTGAACCGCGTGCGGCAGCCGTTCAACGTAAACGCGGTAAGCCTGGCCGCCGCGAGCGCTGCGCTCGAGGATCGCGGCCACGTCGAATCGGTCGCGGCACTCAATCGCGCGGGCATCGAACGGCTCACTGAGGGCTGCCGTGCGCTGGGGGTCAAGCCGTTCCCATCGGCCGCCAATTTCGTTCTCGTCGATTGCGGCCGCGCGGCGGCCCCAGTCTATGAGTCGCTGTTGCGCGCCGGCGTGATCGTGCGGCCAATGACGGGCTATGGCCTGCCGAATTGTCTTCGCATAACGACAGGTACGCGCGAGCAGGACGAGCGTTGCCTCGAGGCGCTCGGCGCCGCGCTGCGGGACCGGGCGTGAACGCCGGCGTTCGCTCATTCGTCGCAACGCCGGCCCGCCGCGTGTCGGGTGCGTTGCGGGTGCCGGGCGACAAATCGATTTCGCACCGCTCGCTGATGCTCGCGGGGATCGCCGCGGGGCGTTCCCGTATCAGCGGCTTTCTCGACAGCGAGGACTGCCTTGCAACACTCGGCGCGATGCGCGCGATGGGCGTACGCATCGAGCGGCCGGAGGCGACCACCGTCATCGTCGATGGGGCGGGCGCCGCGGGATTGCAGGCGCCGGTGCAGGACCTCGACATGGGCAATGCCGGCACCGCCATCCGGCTGAGCCTGGGCTTGCTCGCGGGCCAGGCATTTACATCGCGCCTCGTCGGTGACGCCTCGCTAAGCCGCAGGCCGATGGAACGGGTTGCCGCGCCGTTGCGCCGGATGGGCGCGCGCATTGACACGACGGCAGGCATGCCGCCCGTCGTCGTGCACGGCGGCGCGCGACTCACGGCCATCCGCTACCAGCTGCCGGTCGCAAGCGCGCAGGTCAAGTCGGCGCTGCTGCTGGCGGGACTTTATGCCGAAGGCACCACCGAACTCATCGAACCCGCGCCCACGCGGGATCACACGGAACGCATGCTGAAGGGCTTCGGCGTCGCGGTCGAGCAGCGGGGCCCCCTGGTGCGGATGAACGGCCCCGCGAAGCTCACGGCCTGCGACGTGATCGTGCCCGCGGACTTTTCTTCTGCCGCCTTTTTCCTCGTCGCCGGTTGTCTCGCCGAAGCCGGGGAGCTCAGGCTCGAAGGAGTCGGAATGAATCCGACGCGCACCGGGCTCCTCGAGATCCTCCAGAGCATGGGCGGGCGGATCGAAGTCGGCAATGCGCGCGTGAGCGGCGGCGAGCCCATCGCGGATCTCACGGTTCGGCCGAGCGAGTTGCACGGGATCGAGGTTCCCCGCGCGCTCGTGCCGCTCGCGATCGACGAATTTCCGGCGCTCTTCGTGGCGGCAGCCTGCGCGAGCGGCGAGACCCGGGTGAGCGGTGCGGAGGAATTGCGGGTCAAGGAAAGCGATCGGATCGCGGTCATGGCCGAGGGGCTGGCAACGCTCGGCGCGGACGTGCAGGTGCTGCCTGACGGCATGCGCCTGCGTGGTGGAACGCTGAAGGGCGGCACCGTCGACAGCCACGGCGATCACCGCATCGCGATGGCGTTTGCGATTGCGAGCCTCAGGGCCACGGCGCCGATCCGGATACGGGACACCGCCAACGTGGCGACCTCGTTCCCGGGCTTTGTTGGCCTGGCGCACCGGGCAGGCATCGATGTCCGCGAGGAGGGCTGATCCATGAGCGCGCCGGCGGCGGCACCCGTGATCGCGATCGATGGCCCGAGCGGGTCCGGCAAGGGCACGATCGCGCGGGCCGTGGCACGCAAGCTCGGATGGCACCTGCTGGATAGCGGGGCGCTTTATCGCCTGACGGCGCTCGCGAGCCAGCAGGCCGGTGTTGACCTCACCGATGGCGCCCGGGTCGCGCGGGTGGCTGCCGCGATGGACGCCTCATTCGATTCCACGAAGTCGGGAGAGGAACTGATTCGCCTCGGCGGACGGGACGTCACGCGCGATCTGCGCAGCGAATCCGCAGGTAGCGCCGCCTCGGTGGTCGCATTGCAGCCGCCCGTGCGGGCCGCGCTCATCGGCCGCCAGCGGGCATTCGCCCGGGCTCCGGGCCTCGTGGCCGATGGGCGCGATATGGGCACCGTTATCTTTCCGGACGCGGGCCTCAAGCTGTTCCTGACAGCCGACGCGGGGGAGCGCGCCCGGCGTCGCTATAAGCAGTTGAAGGACAAGGGGATTGATGCTAGCCTTGCCGCCCTTTTTTCAGACATAGCTGAGCGCGACAAGCGCGATACGACGCGGGCCGTAGCACCGTTGCGGGCAAGCGAAGACGCGGTTGTGCTGGACTCGACGCGGCTCACGATCGACGAGGTCGTGAACGAGGTGCTGAGGCTCGCGCAGGCACGAGGATATTTTTAAGGCGGGACGGGCAGGGAGCAGCCGTGTCCCTTTTGTGTTTCCCCTCGACCGGCGGGATTGCCGTCAAGGGCCACGCCAAATGCATGGCGGCGAAAAGCCGCCCGGAACCAATCAACCATCATGATGACCGAGAGTTTTGCCCAGCTATTCGAACAAAGCCCGGCTAGCCAACGCCTCAAACCCGGCACCATTCTCATGGGCCGCGTCGTTGAAGTCGGACCCGACATGGTCATCGTCAATGTCGGCCTGAAATCCGAAGCGGTCATCCCCGCCGATCAATTCAAGAACGAGAAGGGCGAAATCGAAGTCAGCGCAGGCGATGACGTCGAAGTCGCGCTCGACAGCGTCGAGGACGGCTCGGGCGAAACGCGCCTGTCGCGCGAGAAGGCCAAGCGCGCCCGCACCTGGACACGCCTCGAGAAGGCGTTCGAAGCGCAGGAAATCGTCACGGGCATGATCACGGGCCGCGTCAAGGGCGGCTTCACGGTCGAGATCGACAACGTCCGCGCGTTCCTGCCGGGCTCGCTTGTCGATGTGCGGCCGGTGCGCGACCCTTCCTATCTCGAAGGCAAGGCGCTCGAGTTCAAGGTCATCAAGCTCGACCAGAAGCGCAACAACGTCGTGGTCTCGCGCCGCGCCGTGGTCGAACAGGAATACAGCGCGGAGCGCAACGCGCTCCTCGACAACCTGCAGGAAGGCTCGGTCATCAAGGGCACGGTCAAGAACCTCACCGACTACGGTGCGTTCGTCGACCTCGGCGGCATCGACGGCTTGCTGCACATCACCGACATGGCGTGGAAGCGCGTCAAGCACCCGTCGGAAGTCGTGAAGGTCGGCGATGAAATCGAAGTCCGCATCCTCAAGTTCGACCGCGAGCGCTCGCGTGTTTCGCTCGGCCTCAAGCAGCTCGGCGCGGATCCCTGGGCCAACATCGCTCGCCGTTATCCGCCGAATACGCGGCTCTTCGGCAAGGTCACGAATATTGCGGATTACGGCTGCTTCGTCGAGATCGAAGAGGGCGTCGAGGGCCTGGTGCACGTCTCGGAAATGGACTGGACCAACAAGAACGTGAACCCGGCGAAAGTCGTGCACATCGGCCAGGAAGTCGAGGTCATGGTGCTCGACATCGACGAAGAGCGCCGCCGCATCTCGCTCGGCCTCAAGCAGTGCAAGGCGAACCCCTGGAAGGAATTCGCCGACAACTACAACCGTGGCGACAAGGTCGGCGGCCAGATCAAGTCGATCACCGACTTCGGCATCTTCATCGGCCTGCCGGGCGGCATCGATGGGCTCGTGCACCTCTCGGACATCTCATGGGATGCACCGGGCGAGGAAGCCGTGCGCAATTACCAGAAGGGCGCCCAGGTCGAGGCGATGGTGCTTTCGATCGATCCGGAGCGGGAGCGCATTTCGCTCGGCATCAAGCAGCTCGCGAAGGATCCGTTCTCGAGCTATCTCGCGGATCATCCGAAAGGCAGCATGGTCAAGGGCACCGTCAAGGACGTGGATGCCAAGGGCGCCATCATCGATCTCGGCAACGGCATCGAAGGGAATCTGCGGGCTTCGGAACTCGCGCGCGATCGCGTGGAGGACGCACGGCAGTTCCTGAAGGTCGGCGACGAAGTCGAAGCCAAATTCACGGGTGTAGACCGTAAAGGCCGCACGATTGCGCTGTCGATCAAGGCGAAAGAGGCCCACGAGGAAGCGGAAGCCGTCCAGAACTACAAGAGCGAGTCTGGCCAGAGTAGCGGCACCACCCTCGGCGACCTGCTGAAGGAACACATTGGCGGCCAGGATTAGGTTCAATGGCGCCGTCCTGGCTAAGTTGCAGGACGGCGCTAAGCTCCTGATATGATGGCAACAATGGGACTCGACGCAGCCGAACAACAAGAACGGGCCCGCGCATGACCAAGTCGGAACTCATCGAGATCATCACGGCCAAGCAGAAACATCTGCCGGCGAAGGACGTGGAGCTCGCGGTGAAGCAGATCCTCGAGATCATGAGCGACGCCCTGGCGCAGGGGGAACGCATCGAGATCCGCGGCTTCGGCAGCTTCTCCCTGCATTTCCGCCCGCCGCGCCAGGGCAGAAATCCCAAGACCGGCGAAGCCGTTGCACTGGCCGGTAAGTACGTTCCGCACTTCAAGCCGGGCAAGGACCTGCGCGAGCGGGTCAACGAGAACGCCGGCAAACCCATCCGGGACTGAGCGCGCCGTGCGGCGCGATCCAGCGTGACTGCCGCGGCAACGCTCGCCGCGTTCGTTGGCCTTGCGCTCACCGCGGGGCTGATCGGCTGGCTCTATGGGCGCGGTGCGCTGAAGCGCAAGGCACCCGCGCACAAGCCGGGACCGCCGCCGGAGCTCCCGGACGGCTATTACGCGGGCCTGCACTCGCTCATCAACGAGCAGCCGGACCGGGCCGTCGAAATCTTCACGCGCCTCGTCGAAGTCGACCAGGACACGATCGAAACGCACTTCGCGCTCGGCAGCCTCTACCGGCGCCGCGGCGAGGTCGATCGCGCCATCCGCATCCACGAAAATATCCTGGCGCGGCCAAAGCTCTCCAGGGAGCACCATCAGCAGGCGCTCTGGGCGCTTGCGCAGGATTTCCTGAGAGCCGGCGTGCTCGACCGTTCGGAAAAACTGCTGCGTGAACTCGCGGCGACGCCTGCGCATCGCGATGCCGCGCTGCTGGCCCTCCTCAGGGTCTACGAGACGGAGAACGAGTGGGCGCTTGCGGTCGCGATCCATCGGGACCTGCCGGCCGAAGTCGCTGCGAGCCGCGCGACGGCCATCGCTCATTACCATTGCGAGCTCGCGCTCGGCGCGATCCGCCAGGGCAAGCCCGCCGATGCGCGCCGCTACCTGCGGCTCGCGCGCCGCCTTGCGCCCGGGTTTGCGCGCGCGAGCCTCATGCGCGCGGACCTGGCCGCCGCACGGGGTGCGCATGATCTTGCCGCGCGCCTCCTGGTGCGCGCGCTCGGCGACGACTGGAACCTGCTGCTAGAGGCGCTGCCGCGTCTCATCGAAGCGGTACAGCGTTCGGGCCACACGCGCCACCTCGATGCGCTCGTCGACCAGGTCGGCCGGCAACGGGGCGGGCGTGCGGCGGATCTCGCCCAGGCGCTGATCCTCGCCGACGTCGCCATCGACGGACCGCTCGGCGAACTCGTGGACGACTTCATCACGGGCGAAGCCGAGTTCGCGGAGTTGCTGACGGTCCTCGATGCGGGCGGCGGGCCGCGCACGGCCGGGGATCGCCGGCGGGCGGTGCGCGCCTTGCTGAAACACTCCGCCCGGGGCCAACGCTACCAGTGCGCGAGTTGCGGTTTTTCGAGCCAGGCGCTCTTCTGGCAATGTCCCGGATGCCGCAGCTGGGACAGCATGAAGCCGATCTGGATGCTCGCCGGCTTGCCGGGCGGTTCGCGGCGCCGCTAGATTTCTGGTGTTTCGCGCAGCCTCGCGCGCTGTCGGCACGCAGGTGCCGCCGGTAGATTGCCGGCGCGTGGCGGATGCCACGCAGCTTCGAAATCCGGGTTCACCCATTCACGGAGGAACACCATGAAACCCGCACCGCTCACCGCGAGTCTTCTCGTCACCGCCATCGGGCTCCTGGCGCAGCCGTTCGTTGCGCTCGCGGGGCCCGTCAACATCAACACGGCCGATGCGAAGACGCTCGCCCGTGAACTCAACGGCATCGGCCTGTCGCGAGCGCAGGCGATCGTCGACTATCGCCAGAAGAACGGGCCGTTCCGCACGGCCGACGATCTCGCGAACGTCAAGGGCATCGGCAAGCAGATGGTCGACAAGAATCGCGCGAACATCCGCGTCGACAAGGCGAAGGCGGGCGATGCGAAGGGCACGGAGAGCGCGGGCCCGGCGAGCGCCGAACCGTAACCCGCCGCGCACGCTTCCAGCCATCCCCAGCGTCGGGATTTTCGAGCGCGTTCGCGCCGCACCGGCGGACGCGCTCGATCTTTTTTTCCCTTTTTTCACTCCCGTGAGCGCGGCCGCCCGACCTGCCTGACGTGCGGCACCTTCGTGTAAGATCGCCGTCACTGGCATTGCTGCGGGAGTCTGCCCGGTGGCCGAGACGAATCTCATCAAGGCGGCGGTTTTCCCGGTTGCGGGGCGCGGCACGCGCTTCCTGCCGGCTACCAAGGCGAGCCCCAAGGAGATGCTGCCGGTCGTCGACAAGCCGCTCATCCAGTACGCCGTCGAAGAAGCGCTGGTGGCCGGCGCCCGCATCCTCGTCTTCATCACCGGCAGCTCGAAGCGCGCCATCGAAGATCATTTCGACTCCGATTCCGAACTCGAGGCGGCGCTCGAATCGCAAGGCAAGAAAGACCTGCTGAGTTCGCTGCGCGGCATCCTGCCGCCCTCGGCGTCCTGCGTTTACATCCGCCAGCCGGCGCCGCTCGGCCTCGGCCACGCGGTGCTCTGCGCGCGTCCGGTCGTGGGACGCGAGGCTTGCTTCGTGCATCTCGCCGACGACCTGATCCACGCGGAGGTTCCCTGCCTCGCGCAGATGGCAGAGGTGTTCGCCGATCGTCGCGGGAGCGTCCTCGGCGTCGAAGAAGTGCCGAAAACCGACACCGACAAATACGGCATCGTCGCGGTGCGTGGCGCGCCGAGCAGCGTTGCCGAGATCGAAAGCATCGTCGAGAAACCGAAGCCCGCCGTCGCTCCGTCGACGCTCGCCGTCGTCGGTCGCTACATCCTGACACCTCGCATTTTCGACAAACTCGAGAACGTCCAGCGCGGCGCCGGCGGGGAAATCCAGCTCACTGACGGAATTTCCGCGCTACTCGCCGATGAGCGCGTCTGGGCCTACCGTTTCGAAGGCAAGCGCTACGATTGCGGCAGCAAGCTCGGCTACCTGCAGGCCTCGGTCGAATTCGCCCTGCAGCACCCCGAGATCGGCGGCGACTTCGCCGCCTACCTCGCGAAACTCCCGCTTCGTCGATAACGCGCTTCGGAGGCCATCCATGCGAGAGCTCAGCCGCACCATAGTCGCGCTCGTCGCCGGTTTGGCCGCGGCCTGCGCACTCGCCACGAGCTTGCTGGCGGACGACACCGAGCCGGTGACCGTCGAGCCGCCGGACTCGGACTCATTCATCACCGGCGATGACGTCGCCTCGCATGGGGAGATGAGCGGCTCCTCCGTGCTCGCGGGTGGGCGGATCGATTCGGCGGCGAAAGTGCATGGCGATGCGGTGCTCTTCGGCGGCGATGTGCGCATGACCGGCGAGGCGAAGGAAGACCTGTATGCGGTGGGCGGTGACATCGAGATCGACGGCCGGGTCGGGAACGACGTGCGTGCGGCCGGCGGCCAGGTCACGCTCGGGCCGGCAGCCGAAGTCCTTGGCGATGCCACGATCGCGGCCGGCCGCGCCATCGTCGAAGGCAAGATCGCGGGCGATCTGGAAGTGGCGGGCGGGCACGTACGGCTCAACGGTTCCGTGCAGGGCAATGTCACGGTTCGCGCGGGCGAGCTCGACATCGGGCCCGCAACCCGCGTTGCGGGCCGGCTGCAGTACGAAACGACGGGTTCGCCGAGCATCGATCCCGCCGCACAGATCGCTGGCGGACTCGAAGCGAAGCCGCAGCGCTGGTATGGCCGCTGGTTCAGCACCCGTTCGACCGTCGGAGGCCCCGGCTGGTTTGGCATCTTCGTCGTAGGATCGATCATGATCCTCGCGTCCCCTGGGCTCGGCGGACGCCTGCTCGATCACTTGAAGTCTCGCGCGGGGGCGGCGATCGGCTGGGGCCTCGTGTGCTTCATCGCGACACCGATCGCGCTCGTCCTGTGCGCGATCACGATCATCGGATTGCCGCTGGCGGTGGTCTTGCTGCTCGCGTTCCTGTTGCTCCTCCTCGCGGGAGCGGCGAGCGGCGTGGTGGCGCTAGGCCAATGGGCTCTCGCGCGAGTGTCGCCGGCCCGGGCGGGCGCCGCGGGCTGGCAGATCCTGGCGCTCGTCACCGTGCTGATCGCGATCGAGATCCTGCGTCACCTGCCGATTCTCGGGCGGCTGCTGAGTTTCGCCATCATCGTGGCGGGCATCGGCCTGCTGCTCCTCGAATTGAGCCGCCGCATGCGCTCGACACCCTCGAGTGCGAGCGGCTGATCCACGTCAGCTTCCAGAACCAGAGGCGGTCATCGATGTTCATTCACCGGCAGATCGGGCCGCGGGGCTACGTTCGCGCTGCACGTTTCCTGGCGACGGCCCTTGTTGCGCTGGCGGGCTGTGATTCGGGCGGCGGCGCAGGCGAGCGCTGGACGCAGTATGTCGACGAATTCACGGAGAGCTATTTCAGGGCGCATCCGGATTTCGCCGTGGGTTCGGGCCGCCACGAATTCGACGGCCAGCTGCCGGACACGAGTGCGGCCGGCATCGCCGCGGAGATCGAGCGTTTGCGCGCCGAGCGCCGCAAGGCCGTCGCTTACTTCGAGAGCCGGCTGTCGGCCGCCGAGCGCTTCCAGCGCGACTACATCGTCGCGGTCATCGACCGCGACCTGTACTGGCTCGACAAGGCCCGCCAGCCGTTCTGGAACCCGGCGTTCTACGTCGGCGTGCTCGATCCGAACTTTTACATCTCGCGCGAATACGCCGCGCCCGAAGTGCGCATTGCAGCCTTCACGAAGTACGCCGGCGAGGTGCCTCGCGTGCTTGCGGATGCGCGCAAGAACCTGGTGATGCCGTTGTCGCGGACGCTTCTGCAGTACGGCATCGACTCCTTCGGCGGCTTCGCCGACTACTTCGAGCAGGACGTTCCCGTCGCATTCGCCGCGGTGACGGACCCCAAGCTCAAGGCGGACTTCGCCGCGAACAACGCGAAGGCAATCGCCGCCTACCGCGATTTCACCGCCTACCTCAAGTCGCAGCTGCCGGCGGCGAAACCCAAATTCGCGCTCGGCGCGGAATTGTTCGCGATCATGGTGCGCGACACGGAGGGCGTGAACCTGCCGCTCGAGGACCTGGAGGCGGCGGGCAAAGCGGACCTCGAGCGCAATCTCCAGGCCTTGCGTGAAGCCTGCGTCGATTATCTGAAGGGCAAGAGCGTCGAGGAATGCGTCGCGCGGGCGAGCGCGAAGAAGCCCGCCGGCGGCACGGTGGCGGCCGCGACCGCGCAGCTACCGGTGCTGCGCTCGTTCATCGTCGAACACGATCTCGTGACGATCCCGGGCACGGAGCAGGCCAAGGTCGCCGAAGCGCCGCCGTACGCGCGCTCGAACTTCGCCTTCATCAATATCCCGGGCCCCTACGAGAAGAACCTGCCGTCGATCTACAACGTAGCGCCGCCGAACGCGAGCTGGAGCAAGGCGGAGCAGGACGCCTACATCCCTTCGCAGGGCACGCTGCTCTTCACGTCGGTGCACGAAGTCTGGCCCGGTCACTTCCTGCAATTCCTGCACTCCAACCGGTCGAGCTGGCGCTTCGGCCAGCTATTCGTCGGCTATGCGTTCGCCGAGGGCTGGGCGCACTACTCCGAGGAGATGATGTGGGAAGCGGGCCTCGGCAACGGCAATCCGGAGATTCATATCGGTCAGCTGCAGCAGGCGCTGACGCGCGATGTGCGCTATCTCTGCGCGATCGCCATCCACGCACGTGAACAGCCGCCCGAGGACTGCGAAAAGATGTTCCGCGAGCAGGCGTTTCGCGATCCCGGGAACGCCCGCCAGCAGGCCGCCCGCGGCGTCTACGATCCGGCCTATCTCAACTACACGCTGGGCAAGCTCATGATCCGCCGGCTCCGCGCGGACTGGACGGCAACGCACGGCGGGCGCGCGTCGTGGAAGGCGTTCCACGACCAGTTCCTGTCGTATGGCGGGCCGCCGATTCCCCTGGTGCGCAAGCAGATGCTTGGCAACCTGGGGGGTGACCTGATGGATCTGCCGAAGCCCGCGACGCCGAACTGACGCGCGGCGGAGCTAGTGCGAGTTGGAGGACCAGCCCCAGTCGGAACTCAGGCTGCGGCGTTCGTCGAGTTCGGCGCGCAGCACGCGGTCGTCCTCACGCAGGCGTGCCACGGCGTTTTCGCAGCGGTCGGCCGACTTGACGGTCTTGAGGCCCAGCAGGTACCGCCGGCCACCGAGCCAGCGATCGTAGGTCAGCTCGGTCCTGGTTTCCTTGGCGAGATCCTTGAGCGCACGCTCGCGTCCGAGATCGAAGCCGGTCTTGCCGACTTCCACGATGACCTGGGTATGGCAGCCGGGCATCTGCGCGATGCGCTCTTCATGGGCGCAACCCGCGAGGGCGCTCAGCAACAGGCCGGCGGCAAGGCAACGTGCGGTCGTCATCGGCGACACCTCGAGGTAAGCAAAGAGGCGGGGCGGGCGAGAGCCCCGGCATGGCGTGAAGTGTCGCGGACCTGCGATTCCAGAACCTTGATGCAGATTCCGATTGAGGCGAGAAGCCGGATTATGTAGAAATCGACCCACACCCGAAGTGAGTGCAAATCGATGATTCGAGGCAGCTGTTTGTGTGGAACCGTGCGGTTCGAGATTTCCGGGGCGCTCGACCGCGCCTCGCACTGCCATTGCTCCATGTGCCGCAAAGCACATGGCGCGGCGTTTGGCAGCTACGCGGGGGTGCCGAAGGCGGCCCTGCGCTGGACGGCCGGCGAGGCCAGCATCTCCCGCTATGCCTCCTCGGGAGACGTCACGCGCACGTTCTGCTCGGTATGCGGGTCGAGGCTCGAGTACCTGCACCGGGCGCAGCCGGATCGCATCGCGATCGCACTCGGTGTGCTCGACGACGACCCGGGCGTGCGGCCCGAGCTGCACCTGTTCGTCGCCGACAGGGCCCCGTGGTACGACCTTGCCGATGGCTTGCCGCGGTTTGCGGGCGACGCCTGATTCAGCCGCCGATAACCCAGTCCGCGGCGTGAACGACGGGTCCTGTGGGTGAGCCGGTCGGCGAGCCACCCACCGGTTCGAGACTGATCGCGAGCTTGCGGGACGCGAGGAGCGCCGCGCGCTGCTCCGCCGTCAGCTTTGCACTCGCCGAGCCCGCGGTCGGCATCAAGCCGAGCGACACGGGATTTCCGCCCTCGGGCAGCGCCCAGAGTTCGAACGATCGGCCGGCCTCGAGCGGGACGGGTCCGAGCGTTGCCATCCTGAGCGACGTTGTGTCCTTCGAGGCCTCGACCCGCCAGATCTCGCCACCCGCCGTCGTCGTAAAAATGGCGACGGCCCCGGGCGGCGGTTCTTGCATGTAGCGATACCACCCGACGGCTACGACGAGGCCGACGAGACCCGCGGCGAGCGCGAAAGTCCACGCCCGTCGCGTGCTGTCGCGGGGCTTCGTCCGCTCGTATTCGTCGATCTCCCGCAGGATGCCCGTCCAGACGCGCTGCGACGGTTGCGCGGCGGTTGCTCCCGGCGCAAGTCCCAGAAAGCGATCCTCCCAGCGGCGCACGACGCTCGCGATGCTGCCGCTCTTTGCCGACAGGCTCTCGAAGCGGCGGCGCGCGGCGCCGCGGAGCGTCCCGAGCACGTATTCGGAGGCGAGCCGGTCAATGAGTTCGCGGTTGCGCTCGTTCATGCTTCAAGGCACTGACGCAGGCTCAGGAGCCCGCGTCGCACCCAGCTCTTGATGGTGCCGAGGGGACTGCCGACGGTCGTCGCGATCTCGTCGTGGGACAGCCCGTGGACGAAAGCGAGCGTGACGCAGCGCCGCTGCCCTTCGTTGAGGAGGCCGAGACAGCGTTCCAGCGCCGCGCGCGTGCGGTTCGATTCGGGCGTCGGCTCGGGCGCGGCCGCGATTTCCAGCCGCGGCTCGACATCCGGTGCATCCAGCGAGAGGAGCACGCGGCCGCTGCGCGCGACGTCGATCGCGCGATAGCGCGCGATCGACACGAGCCAAGCCGTGGCGCGGCCCCGGTAGGCATCGAACTGGCGCGCCCGCTGCCACACGCGCACGAACACTTCCTGAAGCGCGTCCTCGGCCAGGTCGCGGCGCTTGAGGATGCGCAGGAGGACGCCGAAAAGGCGCCGCGAAGTCAGCTGGTAGAGGCGTTCAAGCGCCGCCCGATCACCATCTGCGCAGCGCTCGAGCAGATGTTCCACGGCCGCTTCGTCGGGCGCGGGCGCCTCGGAATGGGTGTTGTCCATCCTGGACATTTACGTCCCCGGGACTCAGCCGGATGCGGGCAGCGCCGGCACCGGCTGGCGTTCGCGGCGCACCAGGTAGATACCGGTCACCACAACGATACCACCACCGATCAGTACGTTCGTGGTCGGGAGCGTCGTCCAGGCGAACCAGTCGATGAGCGCGCCCCAGACCAGCGCCGTGTACTCGAAGGGAGCCAGCACCGAGGCGGGCGCGTGGCGGAACGCATCGATGATGAAGTGCTGGCCGAGCGCGCCCAGCAGGCCCATCGCGGCGAGCCAGATCCAGTGCTCCGGACGGATTGCAACCCAGTGGGGCAGCGAGAAGGCGCCGGCCACGACCGTCACGCACACGAGAAAGGTCATCACGACGCTCGGCGTGCTGTCCGTGCGCAGGAGCACGCGCGATGTCAGCGCCGTCAGCGCGTAGAGCACGGCCGAGATGAGGGCGGCGATCGCGCCGAGCGAAATGAGCCCGGCCGTCGTCGGCTTCAGCATGATCAGGACGCCACCCAGGCCGATGAGTATCGCGATCCACTGCCGGCCGCTGACGCGCTCGCCGAGCACGGGAACCGACAGGGCCGCGATGAGCAGCGGCGCCACCAGGAACACGGCGTAGGCGTTTGCCAGGGAGAGTTGCCGCACGGCGTAGACGAAGCTCACGATCATGGCGACGCCGAGCGTGCCGCGCAGCAGCTGCAGCGGCCACCGCACCGGCGCCAGGTCACGCCAGCGCCCGGACCAGGCAATCGACAGGAGCACGAAGGGAATGGAGGCGGCGCCGCGCACGGCGCTCACCTGCAGCGGCGGGTAGAAGCCCGCGAAGAGCTTGAGCGTCGCGTCCATTCCGGAGAAGAACGCGGCGGCGAGCAGCATGGAAGCGATGCCCTGGAGACGATGGGACGGCACGCTGGCATTATGATGGGCGCGCGAATCCCCGCGCCATGGGTGCTGCGCCAGATATGTTCCGAAAACTCATCCTGCTGGTCGGGCTCGCGGCGGTGCTTGCGATCGGGTACTGGTGGTTCATCGCGCGCGAGGAGCCGCCGGACCCGGTGATGGTGCTCATCACGCAGATGCGCACGCGTGCGCTGATCGAGCACGAACGGCGCGTGACGGTCTGGTACAAGTCCTGCCCGGAGGTGCCGGGCATCAACCCGGAAGTCTTCGTCATCTGGCCGGGGCGGCTCCTCTATACGCTCGACCTGGCGAAGAGCCAGCTGACCCTCAGCGGCGACGTCCTGCACGTTGCGACGCCGCCGATCGAGACCGAGGAGCCGGCGGTGCCGAGCGACCTGGCCCAGTTCGCCGCCGACAATCCCTTCTGGAACCTCTCGACCGATGCCAGCATCGGCAACGCGGCCATCCAGCAGGCGACGCCGGTCGCGCGCTACCTGTCGATCTACTTCCTCAAGCACGACCCGACGCTGCGCGGCTACTTCGTCAAGGAACTCGAGGCCTACCTGCGGGGCGTCGCGGGCGCCCTCAACGTCCCGGTGCGCGAGGTCAGCATCGAGATCCCCGAAGCGAAAATTCCGGCGCCGGCGCTGCCGCAACTGGAGCTCTGCAGCGGCACGACGGCGACAGCGAACGGCGTGCCGTTCGTGCGCGAGCAGGCCGGCGACCTGATCTACGTTTTTCCGAACACGCAGCAGTAGCGCCGTCGCGGTCCGGTGCCGATCGGGGGGAGCGGCGGGGGCGGGCTAAAGATCGGGCGCCGGCGTCTGGCGGCGGCGTGGTGGATCGTAGAAAGCGCCCTCGACGACGCGGCAGCGCTCGGTGATGCGGCTCCACTTCAGTTCCTTCTGATAGTAGATCTCCGCAAAGAGCTCATCGCCCGGCCGGCCCCACGGCATCTCGAGACTGGCGAGCGCGATACTCGCCTTGGCGGCCGGCGACCACATCGCCGAGGTCACTGTGCCGACGACGTTGCGCCGGGCGTCGTAGATGAACGCATCCTTCGCAACCTTGTTGCCCTCGATGTCGAGCCGCACGAGGCGGTAGCGCGAGCCTCTGCGCTGCTCTTCGAGGAGTGCGCGGCGCCCGGTGAAATTGGGCTTGTCGAGGTCCACCATGCGGGCGAGATCGAGCTCGAAGGGCGAGCGCGTGCGATCGGTGCGCACGGCGCGATCGGCGGGCAGGAAGTCGACGAGCGCGGCGATGAAGCCCGCCTCGATGCGGCTCATCTCGAGCGCCAGCGTTCCCATCGGCCGGATGCCGTAGTTGCGGCCCGCCTCGAACAGCCGGTCCCAGAGTTCGAGCGCATGCCCGGGCGCGATCCAGAGTTCATAGCCAAGATCGCCGGTGAATCCCGTGCGCGAGACCAGGAGCTCGGTCCCGGCGAACGTAAACACCCGCAATCCGAATGGCTTCAGCATCTCGATGCCCGCGAGCCCGAGCTTCTTCAACACGGCGCAGCTCGTCGGTCCCTGGAAGGCGAGCGCCGCGACGTCGTCGCTCTCCTCGGCGATCGCGACGTCCAGGCCGAGGGCCGATGCATGCAGCCAGTCGAGCTGGCGCTCCTGTGAACAGAGGCGGAAGACGTTGTCACGCAGGTGGAAGATCGTGCCGTCGTCGATCACCTGGCCCGCGTCATTGCACCAGACGGCGTAGCCGACCCGGCCGGGCTTGATCTTCGCGACGTCTCGGGTGACCAGCCGGTTCATGAATGCGAGCGCGTCGGCTCCCGTGATGAGGTGCTTGGTCATCGGCGAGAGGTCGAACACCGCGCAGGCATTGCGGAGCGCGTTGTACTCCATGCCGACGTCGAAATAGCCGTCCGCGGTCGTGTAGTCGCGCCAGCGGTGCCAGAGATTCAGCACGTTGAGCGGTGCGGTGCGCGGGTGAAAGGGCGTCTGGTAGACGG
This sequence comes from Steroidobacteraceae bacterium, assembly GCA_035644395.1. Lineage (GTDB taxonomy): Bacteria > Pseudomonadota > Gammaproteobacteria > Steroidobacterales > Steroidobacteraceae > JBGPLJ01. The sequence continues at coordinate 39,628 of DASQOR010000083.1, read as the reverse complement.
CGGTGCGGAAGTGCTGGCGATCGAGCTTCATCGGCGCGGTCCTCGCAGGATCGCCGTCGCGGCGTTGCGGCCCGCGGTGCCCATGACGCCGCCGCCCGGATGGCAACCCGCGCCGCAGAGATAAAGGCCGTTCACCGGCATGGCGTACTGCCCGGCGCCCGGCACCGGCCGCAGCATCATGAACTGGTCGAGCGCAAGCTCGCCGTGATGCCAGTGGCCTCCCGAAATGCGGAACTGCCGCTCGATGTCGAGCGGCGTGAGCAATTCCATCCCCACGACGAGACCGCGAAGGCCCGGCGCCGCGCGCTCCAGCACGTCGAGGACGCACTCCTGAAACGTGTGCTTCGCTTTGTCCCAGCCGGCACCGAGATTGCAGGGGGCGTACTGCACGATTGCCGAGAGCACGTGCTGGCCCGCGGGCGCGAGGCTCCTGTCGTAGACCGATGGAATCGTGATCTCGAGCGCGGGCTCGGTCGAGTGCTCGCGGTACTTCGCGGGATTGAAGGCCGCTTCGATGTAATCGAGGGTCGGCGCGATGAGGAGGCGCTCGCCGAGATGCTCCGCCGCGACGCCTTGGAAACGCGGCAGGGCCGACAATGCAAGGTGCAGCTTCGCCGCGTTGCCGCGTCCGCGCAGGTTCTGCACCCGGCGCGCGAACTCGGTTTCGAGATGACGCGCCCCGAGAAGTCTCAGGAGCGTCGTCTTCGGATCGGCGTTCGAGACCACCAGGTCCGCCGCTATCTCTTCCCCGCTTGCGAGACGCACGCCGCGGATGCGATCGCCTTCGAGTGTGATGGCGCCGACTGGCGCCGACGTCCGGATCTCGACGCCGGCAGCGCGCGCCGCGTCGGCCATGGCATCCGTCAGTGCACCCATGCCACCTTGCGGCAGGCAATACGAGTGGCCGCTCGCGCGATAGAGGCTCGTGAAGACCGTGTTGCCGGAGCGCGGGCCGAGCTGCGCGCCGAGCACGCCGTCGATCGCGAGGGCGCCCTTGAGCAGCGGGCTTTCGAAATTGTCTTCGAGCACGTCGAAGATATTCATGGTCGCGAGGCGCAGGAACTCGCGCATGTCGCGCCGGCCCAGCCGGCGGATGTCGAGCGCAAGCTTTATGGCCGCGAACGCTTCGCGCCAGCTGCCGCTCGCTACGCGTGCGGGAATACGGCCGTGCTGTTTCGCCAGGAGGTGCGAGAATTTCGCGAGCCGCCGGTGATACTCGAGGAGGGCTCGGCGGTCGGCATCGGAAACGTCACCGGCGATGACACGCGGGCCGTCGAGCACGATCGCGGGCCCGGCGTCGGACATCGCGACGGTCTTGAGATCGCGATGGGCGAGCCTCAGGCCGTGGCGTGCGAGATCGAGATGGCGTGCGACCTTCGAATCGAGCAGGTGCAGCAGATGCGCGACGGCGGAAACGCGAAAGCCCGGCGCGAACTCGCGCGTCACCGCCGCGCCGCCGACTTGCGCGGCGGCTTCGAGCACGAGGACGCTGCGGCCGGCGCGCGCAAGATACGCTGCGCACACGAGGCCGTTGTGCCCGCCGCCGACGACGATGACGCGCTTCGGGTCAGTCATCGCTCCATCCTTCCGGCACGGTCGAGTCCCTGCGCAGGTCGTGGAGGATTTCGCGCGCGGCATTCGCACCGGGCGCCGCCATGACGCCGCCCCCCGGATGCGTCGCCGAGCCGCACATGTACATGCCGCGCACCGGTCCGCGGTACTGCGCGAATCCCGGGAACGGGCGGTTGAAGAGCAGCTGGTCGAAGGTCAGCTCGCCCTGGAAGATGTTGCCCTCGGTGAGGCCGACTTCCGCCTCGAGTTCCTTCGGCGTGCGCACCTCCGCGTGCAGCACGAGCGAACGGAAGTCCGGGCTGTAGCGCGCAATCTGGTCGAACACGGTTTCGCGGAACGCGTCGCGGTCGGCATCCGTCCAGTCGCGGCCTTGCGGCTTCACCGGGCAGTACTGCACGAAGACCGACATCTCGTGCTTGCCGGGCGGCGCCATGGTCGGATCGGTGAGCGAGGGAATCAGCAGATCGAGGTAGGGGTCTTTCGACCAGGTGCCGGCTTTCCAGTCGTCGTAGGCACGTTCGTAGCGTTCGAGCGAATCGAGGAAGTGCAGGTCGCCCGCGTGCAGCGGATTGTCCTTGCCCATGGCCGGGAAGTCCGGCAGGCCGTCGAGTGAAATGTTGAGCTTTCCGGAGGAGCCGCGGATCTTGAAATCGCGCGCGCGCTTCACGAGCTCGGGACCGATGTCGCGCGGGTCGAGGAGTTTCAGGAACGTGCGCTTGGCGTCGAGGTTCGAGACGACGATCTCGGCCTCGTACTCGTCGCCGTTCTCGAGCGCGACGCCGGTGGTCTTGCCGCGCCGGACCTTGATCCGGGCGACGGAAGAATCGACCTTAATATCACCACCGAAGGCTTTGAAAGAACTGGCAATAGCCTGTGACACTGCGCCCATTCCGCCGCGTGCGAAGCCCCACGCGCCCATCTGCCCGTCGACGTCGCCCATGTAGTGATGGAGCAGGACGTAAGCGGTGCCCGGCGACTGCACGCCAAGTGCCGTGCCGATGATGCCGCTGCCCGCGAGCTGCGCCTTGATGACGGGCGTCTCGAAGTACTCATCGAGGTAGTCGGCGATGCTCATCGTGTGGAAGCGGATGGTGTCGTAGATCGCCGCCTCGCCGAGCTTCGCGAATTCCTTGCCGAGATAGAGCATCTCCTCGAGATCTTGCCACTTGAAAGACGTCGGATCGGGCGGCGTGCGCATCAGGAGCTGCCGGATGAGCCGGCATTGACGCATCGTGTCGCGTCCGTAGCGCATGTAGGCGTCGGCATCGCGTGCGTTGAAGCGCGCGAATTCCCGCCGGCGCACGTCCTTGTCCTGGTAGCCACCGATGAAGTCGCCGTCGAGCGTGAAGGTGCCACCGCCGCCATAGGGGACGACCTGCAGGCCGTGGCGCGCGAGATCGAGGCCGCGATAGATCTCGGGCCTGAGGAGGCTGCAGACGTAGGAGCAGTTCGAGTAGGTGAAGCCCTCGTGCAGCGACCGGCTGACCGCGGCGCCCCCGATCCAGGGATTGCGCTCGAGCACGAGGACCTTGAGCCCGGCGCGCGCGAGAAACGCGGCATTGGTGAGGCCGTTGTGACCCGCACCGATCACGATGACGTCGTAACGGCTCATGGCAGGCGGCCGCTCAGATGAGGGCCGCCAGGCGATCGGCGTACCACCGGTCGAACGTGTACACGCAGTCTTCCGTCGGCTGGTACGGCCCCTGCCGGAAACCGCGCGAGCTGATGCCGGCCTGCGCGCGCTCGCAGAGCGCCCAGTCCTGCCGGTTGGTCACGTCCCAGAATTCCACGACGTCGCGCGGATCGAAGCCCGGCTGCGTCACCGCTTCGCCGGTGAAGAGCCACTCGCAGACGACGTGCGTGCGGTCCGGTGCGATCGGCCACGCGGTGTGCACGAGCACGTAGTCGGGATGCGGGCTCAACAGCATGTTCGGGTAGATGACGTAGTAGTGCACGTAGCGCCGATCGTCGTGCGTGAGCCCGGGGATGGTCGGCAGTGTCGTCTTGCCGCTCATCGACATCGTCTCGATGCCTTCGCGCATGCGCATCGGGCCGCCATTGAAGCACGCGCCGATTTCCTGGACGCGCTCGCCGCGCGCGATGTGTTCGCTGATGCGGATGAGCTGCGGGTGATTCGCGGCACAGTGATAACACTCGCTGTAGTTCTCGCAGACGAGCTTCCAGTTCGCGTCGACGTCGTATTCGATGCGCTTGCCGCACTGAAGGCTCTGCATCTGGAAGCGGGCGAGGTCCGGGAGGTCGGCGAGATAGCGGTCGAGCGGCTCGGCCGACTCGTCGAGATTCACGAAGATGAATCCATGGAAGATGCCGAGCCGCACCGGGACGAGGCCCGCGTCCGCCTTGCGGAAGGTCTCGCCCATCAGCGGTGCCGCGCGCAATGTCCCGTCGAGGTTGTAGCTCCAGGAGTGATAGGGGCAGAGCACGCCCGCGAGGCCCCGGCCCTGCGGCGCATCGAGAAGCTTCGAGCCGCGGTGGCGGCACACGTTGTAGAACGCCCGCACCTGCCGGTCCTGCCCGCGCAGGATGATGATCGAATCGCGGGCGAACTCCTTGAGGAAATAGTCACCCGGTGCGGGGATGTCCATTTCGCGCCCGACGCAGAGCCAGTGCCTGCCGAAAAGGCCGCGCTGCTCACGCGCGAAGATTTCTTCCGACGTATAGACGGCGCCCGGGAGCGTGCGCGCAGCATCGAAGGGCTGCCGTGTGCGCTCGAGATCCGCGGCGACGGCGCGCAACGCGTCGCGGTCCGGCTGGGTCACGCGCGACCCGGCGATTTCTGCTGCCATGATAGTTCCCGTCGAACCGCACGCAGGGCGCGCGGGTGCGCTCTCAATCGGCGCTTGCTACGTGCCTGGCGACAGGCGGTTGTACTTTCTGAGGAGCTCCACCAGCCGCTCGTGCGGCAGCGCCACCGCCTGCCGATCGTTGACCCCGGTCATCGTCTCGGCCGCGACCAGGGCATTGATGATCGCTTCTTCGGTTGCTTCTGCCGTTGCTTCGAACAGGGGTGTGAGCCGCTCGTTGGGCAGCATTCTAATCGACGCAAGGCCGTCAGGCGATCCGCTGTTGGGGTTCGCCGTCGAGAAAGCGACGAAAATATCGCCCGATCCGTCACTCGCCATCGCGCCGGTCCGCGCCATGCCGATCGCCGCGCGCCGCGTCAAGCGCTTCAGCTGATGCGGCAGGAGCGGGGCGTCGGTGGCAATGACGACGATGATCGAGCCGAAGTCGGCGCCGCTCCGGCGGCTCGCGAGGTCGTCGTACGCGGCGTGGTCGGTGATTTCGCGCCCGACCGGCACGCCGGCGATGGTGAGCTGGTAGCGGCTGCCGAAGTTCGCTTGCACCAGCACGCCGAGGGTGAACTCTCCGGCGGCATCGGCCACGCGGCGCGAGGCCGTGCCGGTACCGCCCTTGAATTGATAGCAGACCATGCCCGTGCCGCCGCCGACATTGCCTTCCGGCACGGGACCGCCCGCTGCGTGATCCAGCGCGGCGAACGCGTGGCCCGGCTTCACGTGGAAGCCGTCCATGTCATTCAGCCAGTCGTCCGATGTTTCGGCGACGACCGGCAATTGCCAGTGATCGCCGATGTCGGTCTTGTAGCGCGCCTGGCCCCAGGCGATCACCGCATCGCGCACCACACCGACGCTGTTCGTGTTCGTGATCATGACCGGACCCCAGAGGAGGCCGGAATCGTCGACCCAGGTCGTGCCGGTCATCTCGCCGTTGCCGTTCAAAGTCGACCAGCCGGCGAAAACCGGATTGAGCGGCGCGTCCTTGCCGCGCGGCAGGATTGCCGTCACGCCGGTTCGCACCGGCCCCTCGCCGCGCCTGACCTTGCCCGCGCCGGACAGGAGGGTGGTCTCGCCAACCTCGACGCCCGCGACGTCGGTAATGGCGTTCAGCGGTCCGGGTTTTCCCGGAAAGGGCACGCCGAGGTCGCGCGCGCGCGGCTTGGCGGGAACGCCGGCGCTCACGACCGCTTGCCACGCAATCGAAGCGAGCAGCGCCAGGGCCAAGGAGGGCAGACAACGAAGCCTCACGCGAGCGCTCCTTGCATGGATTTTGACGGGACCTTGACGACCCGGACGAATAACCACAGCCCGGCACCGGCCAATGCGAAGGCAGCGCCGCCGGTGAACGCAGTCATCCAGCCATAGTGATCGATGGCATAGCCGATGAGTGGCGCCAGCAGTCCCGGCAGATTGCCTCCCGTATTCAATACACCCGATGCCGCCGCCGTATGGGGCCCGGCGACGAAGGTCGCCGCTTGCCAATAGGCGCCGTCAGCGAACTGGGTGAAACCGAAGCACAATGACAATAGCGCAACCGCGACGTAAGGATTGGCGGCGTGCACGCCGAGAAGGAGAAAGACGGCTACGAGCGTGAGCCCGGCGGCCCCCGGAATGCGACAGCCCCAGCGCGCGCCGATCCGCTGGCAAAGCCGGTCGCAGGTGGCGCCGCCGGCGACGGCCATGATTGCGCCGACAATGAACGGCAGGGCGTATAGCCAGCCGCCGGTCAGCAGGCTGAAACCCTTCTCATCGACCAGGTAGGCGAACAGCCACTGCGCGAAGATATAGAAGACGCAGTTCATGCAGAAATAGCTCGCGGCCAGCAGCAACACGTCGCGGTTCACGAGAACGGCGAAGCGCGTGTGCACGGGTGTCGATTCCGGCGGCGGGCGGCCCGCCTGGATGAGTGTGAGCTCCGCCGCCGAGACCGAGCGATGTTCTTTCGGCGTATCCCGCGCGTACCACCACCACCAGGCCGCCGCGGCAAATCCAAACGGTGCCAGCAGGTAGAACGATTCGCGCCAGCCGAAATGGATGATCAGCAGCGTGACGGCCGGCCCGAGCGACGCCTGCGCGAGCGAGATGCCCACGTTGGTGATGGCGTTCGGCAGGGCCCAGCTCGCAACGGGAAACCAGTTGGCGAAAGTCCCGGCGATGATGGGAAAAATCGGTGCGTTGGCGGCGCCGAGGAGGAAACGCACGGCGGCAAGCGACCACAGCACTCCGCCGGCCGAGGCCGCGAGCAGACCGGGTGCGAGCCCGGTGAATACCGTGAGGAGTCCCCAGGCGACGGCGATGATCGTGAGCGACTTGCGGGGACCCAGCCAATCGCCGTAGATGCCGCCCGGAACCTGGAAGGCGGTGTACGCGAGATTGAATCCGAAGAGGATCCAGCCGAATTGCGCATGGGACAAATGGAATTCCTGCTGAATGCTCGGCTGGGCGACCGAGAGGTTATTGCGCAGCAGGTAATTGACGAAGCTCAGGACGACGAGGAGCCCCATGATCCTGAAGCGCACCGCGCGCACGTTGAGCTGGAGCGCGGGTACTGTCGCGTTCACGGCCTCTGTCTCCGGCTCGCTCCCGTCAAGGCCGCGGCAACTTGAAGACGAGGCCGCCCTTCACGACCACGGCGACGTTCTTCAGCAGGGAGATGTCCTTGAGCGGATCGCCCTTGACCGCGATGACATCGCCGAAGTGTCCCGCGCTCACCTGGCCGACCCGATCCGGCCAGCCCATGTAGCGCGCGGCAAGCGACGTCGCCGACTGGATGGCCTGCATCGGCGTCATGCCGCGCTCGACCATGATCGGAAACTGGCGGGCGTTCAGGCCGTGCGGGTAAACGGCCGCGTCCGTACCGAAAACGATGTCGACGCCCGCGGCGTGCGCGCGCGAGAAATTCACGCGCTGGATTTCGGTCGTCTCGATGTTCTTGCGCAGGAATTCTTCCGGCCAGTGCTGGCGCCGCCCCTCGGTGTCGATGTAGTCGCCGTCGTAGACGTCCATCGACAAGGCCACGTGACGCTCGCGGGCGAGGCGGATGCCCTCTTCGTCGATGAGTGAGGCGTGCTCGATCGTATCGACGCCGGCGAGGATCGCGTCCTTGATCGATTGCGCGCCGTGCGCGTGAGCGGCCACACGGATTCCTGCCGCGTGCGCGACTTCGACCACCGCCGCGATGTCGCCGGGCTGCATTTCGCGATCGCCGGGCACGCCGCCGTAGGCGAGCACGGCACCGGAAGCGATGACCTTGAGAAGGTCCGCGCCGCCCGCGACCGCTTCCTGCGCTTTGCGACGGAATTCCTCCGGGTTGCGTGCGACGCCTGCGTGAAAGCGCGCACTGTCCGCCGGCTCCTGGTAGCCCGGCACGAAGAGATCTCCGCCGCCGTGCGGGATCGTCAGATAGTAGCCGCAGATTTGCATGCGCGGCCCCGCGACCTCGCCGCGATTGATGGCGTCGCGCAGCGTGCGGTCGCTCCAGGCCAGGTAGGTCCCGACGTTGCGCGCGGAGGTGAATCCCGCCTGCAAGGTGACCGCAGCGTTCTCTGCCGAAATGCGCCGGGTCTCCGCCGCGGACCGGCGGAAGTACAAGGACAGATCCCTCGCGTCGGGTGCGCGATCGGTGAGATGCGTGTGCATGTCGATGAGCCCCGGCAGGCAGGTGTACTCGCCAAGTTCGAGGGTCGGCAGCGTCGCCGACACCTGGACGAGCGTCTGCACCGAGGTGATGCGGCCGTCATGGATGACGATCGTGACGTCCTTCGCCGGCTGATCGCTGACGCCGTCGATGAGCGTTCCGCAATGAATCGCGAGCGTTCCGCTGTCGGGTGCGACCGGCAGGGCCGCGAGCGCAACCGGCTTGTCCGACGTCACGCGCAGCGTCGGGTGCGAACAGGCCGCCGCCGCAACAGCGCAGGACAGGGCGAGGCCGAGGCGAAAGCGGATCGTCATCTTGTGCGCTCCTTCAGGATCATCTGGGCGGCGTTGTAACCCGGCGCACCGGTGACACCCCCGCCGGGATGGGTGCCTGCGCCGCAGAGATAGAGTCCGTCGATCGGCGTGCGATAGCGGCTCCAGCCCGGGACCGGGCGCATGAAGAACATCTGCTCAAGCGCAAGATCCCCGTGGAAGATGTTGCCTTCCGTGATGCCGAACGTCCGCTCGAGGTCGAGTGGCGTCAGCACGCGCCGCGCGATGACGCTTGCCGGCACGTTCGGCGCGTAGCGGCCAATGATGGCCGTCACCCGGTCGCCGAGCGCTTCGCGTTCGCGATCCCAGGAACTGGCGCGCGGCTGCCATGGCAGATACTGCACGAAACAGGTGAGCATGTGGCGGCCTTGCGGCGCCAGTGTCGGATCGGCGTTGGAGGCGACGACGCAATCGATCCAGGGTTCCGCCGGTATGTCGCCTCGCTGCGAGCGGTTGTAGCAATCCTCGGCGGCGGCGAGCGTCGGAACCAGCGTGAAGAAACTGCGCTGTTGCGGGTCGCGGTCGGCGGGCATGCCGATGACGCGGGGTTCCGCCGCGAGCACGTAGTTCACCTTCGCACAGGGTCCCGCCATGCGGATGGCGCGCACACGGGCCCGAAAGTCATCGTCCAGGTCCGATGCGTCCAGCAGTCCCAGAAACGTGCGCTTGGGGTCGGCGTTCGACACGACGATGCCGGCGTCGAGCGCCTCACCCGATTCGAGCGTCACTCCGCGCACGCGTCCGCCGGACTGATTGATGCGTTGAACGGGAGCCTGCGTGCGGATCTCGACGCCGCGATCGACGCAGGCCCGGCGCATCGCTTCCGTGATCGCGCCCATGCCGCCGATCACGTGGCCCTGGAAACCGGGCTCGCGCGCCTCGCCCCCGGTCAGGAGATGAAATAGGAGACCCATCGCGGTGCCCGCGTGATAGGGACCGCCGTGCTTGCCGTAGACGCTGTTCGCGAGGATGAGGCGCTTCAGCTTTTCGGATGCGAAGCGCCGATCGAGGAAGTGGCCGAGCGAACCCGTAAGAAATTCCATGAGCCCGGCGATGTCGGTGCCGTTCGCGCGCCGCAACCGCGTGAAGACCCGCCACAGCTCGCGGATACGCCCGGGGCCGCGCGCATCGAGATTGGGCGGCGGTTCCATGAAGAACGGCTCGAGAAAGGAGGCGAGGCGCAGGAGTTCGCGTTCGACCTCGAAGAAGCGCTGCACGTCGCGCGGAGCGACGCGTTCGAGTTCACGTTGCAGGCGGGCGGCATCGTTCCACCACGCGACGACATCGCCGTCCTCGAACGCCGCCTGCACGCCAGGTTCGCAGGCGATCATCTTGAGTCCGTAGGTCGCGAGCTTCAGGTCGCGGATGACCTCGGGGCGCAGCATGCTTGCAATGTACGAAGCCGTGCTCACCCGGCAGCCGGGCGCGAGCTCGGCGTCGACTTCCTCGGTGACGGCACAGCCGCCGACGACTTCGCGCCGCTCGAGCACGAGCACCTTCAGGCCCGCGGCCGCGAGATACGCGGCGCTGGTGAGGCCGTTGTGCCCGGCACCGACGACGATGACGTCATTGCGCAAGTGCGCTTGCCTCCCCCGGCATTGACATTGGAATCGAACCATTGGAAGGATACGCGATGAGTGGCAATTCCGAGCCGGTCGGCACCGTCGAAGTCGCGCTGGCCCATTCCACCCGGTTGCTGGAAACAGATCCCGGGCTCGCCGCCGAACAGGCGATCGAGATCCTCAAGGTGAGTCCGGGACATCCCGCTGCCGCGCTCCTCCTCGGAGTCGCGAGACGCCGGGGCGGCAACGTGCCTGCTGCGATCGAGGCGCTGGAGGAACTGACCCGGGCGCATCCGAAGTTTGCACTTGCTCACCTCGAGCTTGCGTTCGCCTATGGCACTGCCGGTCGCGGAGAATCCGCGGTCCGCGCCTTGCTGAGCGCCGTGGCGTTGAAGCCCGACCTGCCGGACGCTTGGCGCACCCTCGGCGATCACCTCACCGCCATGGGGGAGACCGAGCGCGCGGATGCCGCGTATGCCAACCACATCCGCACCTCGACCCGCGATCCGCGGCTGCTCGAGCCGGCTGCGGCGCTCTGCGATGGACGCGTCGCCGTGGCTGAGGCGCTGCTTCGCGAACACCTCAAGGCTTTCCCGACGGACGTCGCCGCCATCCGCATGCTGGCGGAGGTCGCAACACGACTCGGACGGCTGGTGGATGCCGAGCTTCTGCTTGAACGGTGTCTCGAACTTGCGCCGAGCTTCACCGGCGCGCGTCACAACTATGCCGTCGTGCTGCACCGGCAGACGAAGTCGGTCGCAGCGCTCCGGGAGATCGAGCGATTGCTCGCGGCCGAGCCGCGCAATCCCGGCTATCGCAATCTCAAGGCCGCGGCGCTGGCGCGCCTCGGCGAGTACGACGGGGCGATTGCCGTGTATCGCGAGGTGCTCGGCGAATATCCGGGACAAGCCAAGGTCTGGATGAGCTTCGGCCATGCACTCAAGACCGCCGGGGACCGGGCGGAGAGTATCGATGCCTACCGGCGCAGCATCGGCCTCGCACCGGGACTCGGCGAGGCGTACTGGAGTCTTGCGAACCTGAAGACGTTCCGCTTCGAAGCGGGCGATGTCGCCGCGATGGAGCGCCAGTTGAAGCGCAACGACCTGTCGATCGAGGATCGGCTGCATTTCCACTTTGCGCTCGGCAAAGCGCTGGAAGACACGCACGACTACGCGCGCTCCTTCGAACACTACGTCGAGGGCAATCGCCAGCGCCGCGCGCTGGCGAAATACGATGCCAGTGAAATGTCGCAGTACCAGGAGCGCAGCCGGCGGTTCTTCACGCGGGAATTCTTCGAAGCGCGGCGCGGATTCGGCAGCCGCGCGCGCGATCCCATCTTCATCGTCGGACTGCCGCGCTCCGGCTCGACCCTGGTCGAGCAGATCCTCGCGAGTCATTCGGCAATCGAAGGCACGATGGAGCTGCCCGACCTGCCGGCGATGGCGCGCACGCTCGGGCGCGGACCCGATGACAAGGAGGAGCGCTACCCGGAAGTGCTCGGCACGCTGACGGCGGCCGAACTCGAAGCGCTCGGCGAGCAATACCTGCGCCAGACGCGCGTGCAGCGCAAGACCGCCGCGCCGTATTTCATCGACAAGCTGCCGAACAATTTCGCGCACGTCGGCTTCATCCAGCTGATCCTCCCGCAGGCGCGCATCATCGACGTGCGGCGGCATCCGCTCGGCTGCTGCTTCTCGGGATTCAAACAGCATTTCGCGCGCGGCCAGCATTTTACGTACGGGCTCAAGGACATCGGCCGTTACTACCGCGACTACGTCGAGCTGACGGCGCACTACGACACGGTCCTGCCAGGCCGCGTGCATCGCGTGATTTACGAGACGCTGGTCGATGACACCGAGGGCGAAGTGCGGCGCCTGCTGGCCTATTGCGGCCTCGAATTCGAAGCCGGTTGCCTGCGATTCCATGAAAACGAACGCGCCGTCCGTACGGCGAGTTCAGAACAGGTACGAACGCCCATCTACCGGGACGGACTCGAGCAGTGGCGCAATTACAACGAGTGGCTGGGTCCTTTGCGGGACGCATTAGGACCGGTGGTTGAGGCATATCCGGCCGCGCCGACGTTGTGAGTTGGCGTCGACGCGACATACAATCCGCGCGGGGTCCAATCCAGAGGGGAGCGCCAACGATGACACGCAGCCGAAAGAGAAAATTGCATCGGACGGAGGCAGGCTGGACTCGCTTGCCACTCGCAACTGCAATCCTCAGCGCGGTCCCGGCCGCAGCGTTCGCCCAGCAGCAGGCCGATACCGGAGTGCTCGAGGAAGTGCTGGTGACGGCGCAGAAGCGCTCGGAAAGCCTGCAGGACGTGCCGATCAGCATCACGGCGATCGGGACCGAGAAGCTTGAAGAGCTGCACGTAACGAACTTCGAAGACTACGCCAAACTGATCCCGAGCCTGTCGTTCCAGACGCTTGGCCCAGGATTCGTGCAGGTGTACATGCGCGGCGTCGCGAACGGCGGCGACGGCAATCACTCCGGCTCGCTCCCGAGCGTCGGCGTGTATCTCGACGAGCAGCCGGTGACGACCATCCAGGGCTCGCTCGACATCCACGTGTACGACATCGAGCGTGTCGAGGCGCTCGCCGGCCCGCAAGGCACCTTGTACGGCGCGAGCTCGCAGGCCGGCACGGTCCGCATCATCACCAACAAGCCCGATCCGAGCGGCTTCAAGGCCGGCTACGACCTGACCGGCACCACGGTCTCGGGCGGTGACCAGGGCTACACCGGCGAAGGCTTCGTCAACATCCCGCTTGGCGGGAACATGGCGGTGCGCATGGTCGGCTGGTACGACCACAATCCGGGCTACATCGACAATGTCGTGAACACCCGGACGTTCCCGACCTCCGGCATCTGCATCACGAATTCGCCGAGTCCCGTTCCTGGTTGCGAACAGACGCCGGCGCAGGCGAAGAGCAACTACAACGACTCCGACATCTACGGCGGGCGCGCGGCCTTGCGCATCAACCTCGGCGACACCTGGAGCATCACGCCGCAGGTCATGGGGCAGCGGGCGAAGGTGAACGGCTTTTTCGCCTACGACACGGCGCAGGGTAACGAAAAGCTTTCGCACTACTACAAGGAATCGAGCGATGACAAGTGGGGGCAGGCGGCCCTCACCGTGGAAGGCAAGCTCGGCAACTTCGATATGGTGTACGCGGGCGCGTTCCTCAAGCGCGACGTGTTCGCGAATTCGGACTACACCGACTACTCCTTCTTCTACGACACGTGTTGTGGCTACGGCTCCTACTGGTACGACAACAGCGACGAACTCATCAATCCGTCGCAATTCATCGTGGGCAAGGACCGCTACCAGAAATGGAGCAACGAGCTGCGTTTCAGCTCGCCGCAGGACTGGCGTTTCCATTTCATCGCCGGACTCTTCATCCAGCGCCAGCAGCATGCGATCGAACAGCGTTACATGATCAACGACCTGGCCGATCTCAGCGAAGTGACCGGCTGGCCCGATACCTGGTGGCTCACCGAACAGGTGCGCGTCGACCGCGACAAGGCGGCATTCGGCGAATTCACCTTCGACTTCTCGGACCGCGTGTCGGCGACGTACGGCCTGCGCTACTTCAAGGCCGACAACTCGCTCGAGGGTTTCTACGGCTTTGGCCTCAACCAGCAGTTCGCCTCGACCGGAGAGAAGCGCTGTTTCTCCGCCACGCAGATCAACGGTGGTCCGTGCATGGACCTCGACAAGGAGACCAAGGACTCGGGCCACACGGACAAGGTCAACCTCACCTTCAAGGTCGACGACCGGCACATGTACTATCTGACCTATTCCGAGGGCTTCCGGCCGGGCGGCATCAATCGCCAGGGCGACCTGCCGCCTTACAAGGCGGACTTCCTGAAGAACTACGAGGTCGGCTGGAAGACCACCACGGAGAGCGGCCGCGCGCGCTTCAACGGTGCGTTGTTCATCGAAGACTGGGACAACTTCCAGTTCTCGTTCCTTGGAGCGAACTCGCTCACCCAGATCGCGAACGCGGGCAATGCGCGCGTGCAGGGAGTGGAGGTCGAGTGGCAGTTTGCGCAAACGAACCACCTGACCTGGGGTGGCGGCTTTGCATTCATGCAGGCCGAGCTGACCGCGAACTATTGCGGATTGCTCGATGCCAACGCGAATCCCGTCACGACCGATCCCTGCCCGTATCCGACGGGCGACCCGCCGCCGGACGACATCGCGCCCGGACCGCCGCTGGCACCCAGGGGAACACAGCTGCCCGTCACGCCCAAGTTCAAGGGGAACCTGACGGGCCGCTACGAGTTCCCGCTCGGGGGCTTCGATGCGCACGCGCAGGCGTCCTTCGCTTACGTGGCGAGCCGCTGGCCGGACCTCAGGGTCAATCTGGAAGACGGCAGCCCTGGCCAGCGTGAAATCCTTGGGAAGGAGGGCGGCTATCTGCTCGCGGATTTCACCTTCGGAATCCAGCGCGACAGCTACGCGTTCGAACTGTTCGTCAACAACGCGTTCGACAAGAACGCGACGCTCGACAGCTTCGCGCAGTGCGATGCGGCGATTTGCGGGCTTGCGAACAAGTACGTGTTGCCGACGCCGCCGCGCACGATCGGGTTGCAGTTCAGCCAGAAGTTCTAGATCGTAGGGCCCGGCCGGATCGGCGATCCGTCGTAGAAGCGACCGAGACGAAATGGGGCGAGCTCATCAGAGCTCGCCCTTTTCGTCAGCATCCGCGCCACGAGCTCGCCGGCACCCGGCCCGATGCCGAAGCCGTGGCCGCTGAAGCCGGTCGCAATGAAAAATCCTTCGATCCGCTCGCTCGCCGAAATGATCGGCAGCACGTCGGGCGAACTCTCGATCAGGCCGGCCCAGGATTCGAGGATGGGTGCGCCGGCAATCTCCGGGAAACGACGGCTGATGGCGTCGCCGAGCGCGTGCAGGTCGCGCGTATCGGCGGCCGGGTCGAGCATTCGTTCGCGCTCGAACGGCGACTCGTCAGAAAGGCCCCAGCGGCGCGGCGTCATCGCGGCATGCAGGAAGTCTCGACCGAGCCGTAGTCGAACGGCACCTTGCTCCTGCCGCATCGCGGGCCAGAACTTCCGCAGGTAGCGAAACGTCGCGGGTGTCAAGGCATGCTCCAGCGCCGAGCCCCGGGCCACCGTGTAACCGCCGTCCTGCCGGCGCCGGATCGCCACATCGTGCGACCAGGCCTCGCCCTCGAGCAGCGCGGTGGTCGGCGCGATGCGCGCCACCGTGCCTTTGACGAGGAGCTGCGGGACTTCGATATCGAGCGAGCGACAGAAGAGGCTGGTCCATGCACCACCTGCGCACAGCACCGTCGAAGTCCGTACCGCGCCGTGCTCGGTCACGATGGCATGCACGCGGCCCGCGGCACATTCGATACCACGGACTGCGCAACCTGTCCGGATGATAGCGCCGGCACGTTCCGCGCCACGCACGATGGCGGGCGCCGCGCGATTCGGTTCCGCGCGTCCGTCGCTCGCAGTGTGCATGCCGCCGGCCCAGCGTTCGTTGCCGCTCTTGAGAACGGTTCCGAGTTCGCTCGAGGTCAGCAAGCGTGTGTCGAGCTGGTGCGCGCGTGCGATGGCGAGCCAGGGACGGAAGGATTCCAACTGCGCTGCGTCGGTCGCGAGGTAGGTACTTCCGCCCTGTGCGAAGTCGAGGTCCGCGCCCAGATCTTTCTTGAGCGTGCGCCAGAGGGCGAGGCTTCGAATCATCAGCGGCAACTCGACGGGCGACCGCCCCTGCTGACGCACCCAGCCCCAGTTGCGGCCCGATTGCTCGCCGGCGATACGCCCCTTCTCGCACAGCAGGACGGAAACGCCGGCGCGCGCCAGGAAGAATGACGCCGCCGCACCGACGATCCCGCCGCCGATGATGGCGACGTCGACCGCCGCGGGCAGTTGGCTTGCGCCGGGATCCCGGGACCATTCATCCCGGATCGATTTCTGGACTTGCGTTTCGCCGGCGGTCACGGCGCGAGTGTGTCGTGAAAGCGCCGGCGGCGTCTAGCCGTCCGGTCGCGAGCTACGCGCTCGACGACTGTGCGAAAATACGCCGCATGGCTTTCAAGCTCACGTATTCGACGATGTTCGACCCGCCGGCGTCGCTCCACGAGGACTTCGAGTCCGCGCTCGGGCGGGTGCGTGCGCGTTTGGGCGAGACGCATGGCCACTACATCGACGGCGACTTTCGTGCCGCCGCCGTCACGAGTCCCAAGCGGAGCCCGATTCAGCGCGACTGGGTCCTCGGACACTTCGGCGAAGCAACGCCCGAGGAAGCGCAACGGGCGATGCTTGCGGCCAAGCGCGGGGCGCCGCTGTGGCGCGGCACGCCAGCCGGAGAGCGTGTCCGCTTGCTGCGGCGGGTCGCGGCCCTCATCGAAGAGCGGGTGTACGACATTGCCGCGGCGGTCGCGCTTGAAGTCGGCAAGAACCGCATGGAAGCGCTGGGAGAAGTCCAGGAGACGGCGGACTTCTTCCTGCACTACTGCGAGGACTTCCAGCGGCGCGGCTTCGACCACGCGCTGCCGGACGATCCGCTCAAGGATTTCCTGAGTCACAATCGCTCGGTGATGAAGCCGTATGGTGTCTGGGTCGTCATTGCGCCGTTCAACTTTCCGTTTGCGCTCGCCGGCGGTCCGGTCGCGGCGGCCCTTGTCACCGGCAATACCGTGGTTCTCAAGGGCGCGACCGACACTCCCTGGTCGGGGCGCTTGCTGGCCCAGTGCATTCACGACGCGGGGCTCCCGGCCGGCGTCTTCAATTGGGTCAACGGCACGGGTTGCGACGCGGGCGAGGCCCTGGTCGGTCATCCCGACACCGCCGGAATTACTTTTACGGGGTCGCACGCCGTCGGCATGCAGATCGGCAGCCGCATGAGCGGCGGCGCGTCGCCGCGGCCCTGCATCGCGGAAATGGGCGGCAAGAATGCCGTCATCGTCACGGCGGGAGCCGATCTCGAGCGCGCCACGAAGGGCATCGTGCGATCGGCATTCGGCTTGAGCGGGCAAAAGTGCTCGGCCCTCTCGCGCATTTATGTCGACCAGCGCGTTGCCGCGGATCTCACGGAGCGGCTGGTCGGTGAAATGGCGCGCATCAAGGTGGGCGATCCCACGCGTCGGGAAAACTGGCTCGGGCCCGTGGTCAATGCCTCGGCCTGGAAGAATTTCGGCCGCTTCAGCGACGAACTCAGGAGTGGCGGGGCTCGCGTGCTTGCGGGCGGACGGCAACTCACCGAGGGCGAGTTCGCGCAGGGACTTTACTGCGAACCGACGCTCGCGGAAGCGCCGCTCGATCATCCGTTGTGGACCGAGGAGATGTTCGTCCCGATCGTCATGCTCGCGCGCGTGGCCGACCGCGAGACCGCCATGTCGCTGGCGAATGCCAGTACGCTCGGGCTCACGGCGGGCTTCTACGGAGCGCCGGCCGAAGTGAAATGGTTCTTCGAGAACATCGAGGCGGGCGTCACCTACGCCAACCGGCCACAGGGAGCAACTACCGGCGCCTGGCCCGGCTATCAGCCGTTCGGCGGCTGGAAGGGTTCGGGGAATACCGGCAAGGGCATCGCTTCCGCGTACTATCTAGCCTTGTACCAGCGCGAGCAGTCGCAGACGCTCGTGGAATGACGGGGAGTCAGCCGATGAATGACGTGCAAGGGAAGTCGAAGGGGCGAGCCACGCTGCCGGGGCCGAAGGCGAAGGCGCTCATCGAGCGCGACGCGCGAGTCGTGTCGCCGAGCTATGTGCGCGACTATCCATTCGTGATCAGTCACGGACGCGGGGCCGAGGTGTGGGATGTCGACGGCAACCGCTTCGTCGATTTCGCGTCCGGCATCGCCGTCTGCTCGACCGGCCACAGCCATCCGGCCGTGGTCGCGGCGATCCAGGAAGCGGCCAGGCATTTCCTGCACATCTCCTGCGACTACTGGCACGAGGGCCAGGTGCAGCTGGCCGAGAAAATGGCGGCGCTCGATCCGGTGAGCGGCCCGGCCGTGACGTTCTTTGCGAACTCGGGCTCCGAGTCCGTCGAAGCGGCGCTCAAGATTGCGCGGCACACGAGCAAGCGCCCGCGCGTGATCGGTTTTCTCGGCGCATTTCACGGACGCACGATGGGCTCTCTCGCGGTGACCGCGAGCAAATACACGCAGCAGCGCGGTTTCTTTCCCGCGATGCCCGGCGTCGTGCACGTGCCGTATCCGAATCCCTACCGGCCGCTCTTTGCCGGCGCCGATCAGGGCCAGGCGGTGATCGCCTATATCGAGACGCTGTTCGAACGGAACATCCCGGCGGACGAGGTGGCGGCCATTCTCGTCGAGCCGATCCAGGGCGAGGGCGGTTACGTCGTGCCGCCGGACGGCTTTCTCGCGGGCCTGCGTGCGCTTTGCGACAAGCACGGCATCCTTCTCATATTCGATGAAGTGCAGGCCGGCATCGGCCGCACCGGCAAGATGTTCGCGTGGCAGCACACGGGCGTGCGCCCGGACATCATTACGCTCGCGAAAGGTATCGGGTCGGGCTTGCCGATCGGTCTCGCGGTCGGAGCGAAGAAGGTGATGGAGAAACTCGCGCCGGGATCGCACGCGAACACGTTCGGGGGCAATCCGCTTTGTTGTGCGGCGGCGCTCGCGACACTGAAACTGGTCGAAGAGGGCTATGCGCAGAATGCCGCGCTCATGGGCGAGCGCGCGATGCGTCGCTTACGCGAGCTCGCCGCGAAATACCCGGTGATCGGCGACATCCGCGGCCGTGGCCTCATGATCGGCGTCGAGTTCGTCCAGGATCGTTCGACGAAGGCGCCCGCCAAAGCGCTCGCGACAAAACTGGTCAACAATGCCTATCAGAACGGCTTGCTGCTCCTTGAGTGCGGCGCCAGCGGCATCCGGCTGATTCCGCCGCTCATGATCGACCAGGGACTCCTCGATGAGGGCCTCGATATCCTCGAGCTGTCTCTCCAGGAAGCGCTGGCGTGAGATGGATGGGGACGGGTCTGTTTTTCCGTCGCAGCAGGAAAAATGGACCTGTCCCCTCTTACGGTAGCGGGTCCACCGCCTTCCTCCTGCTCTTGCTTGCCTGCGCAGCGGCGGCCGGCGCTGAGCGTCGGCCGGTGCTCGCGCAGATCGACGTTCCGCACAACTACTACTTTCGCGAGATGTACCTGCCGCATCTCACGAGCGGGCCGAGCGCGGTCGCGTGGTTTCCCGACGGCCGAACCGTTGTCTTTTCCATGCAGGGAAGCCTGTGGAAGCAGGCGGTCAATTCGGACGTCGCCGAGGAATTGACGCACGGCCCGGGCTACGACTTCCAGCCGGATGTGTCCGCCGACGGCAAGCGCATCGTCTTCGTGCGCTATGCGCACGACGCCATGGAGCTGGCGCTCGTCGATGCGGCGTCGGGTCGAGTCACGCCGCTGACGTCGAATGGCGCCGTGAATGTCGAGCCGCGTTGGTCGCCTGACGGCAAGCGCATCGCGTGGGTATCGACCGCCGGCACCGGGCATTTCCATGTGTTCGTCGGGGATTACACGTCGCAAGGACTGGCCGGCGGGCCCGCGTGGCCGGAGCGGCGGAGCGAAACGCCGCGCTATTACTACAGTCCCTTCGATCACGAGCTGAGTCCGACCTGGTCGCATGACGGCCGCGAGCTCATCTACGTCGGCAATCCTGAAATCAGTTACGGCACCGGTGCGCTCTGGCGGCGCGGCCTTGATCGCGATGCCAAACCGAGCGCCGTGCGCATGGAGGAGACCACCTGGCGTGCGCGTCCCGACTGGTCGCCGGACGGCAAGCGTGTCGTGTACTCGTCTTACTCGGGTCGCCAGTGGCACC
Source organism: Steroidobacteraceae bacterium (assembly GCA_035644395.1). Lineage (GTDB taxonomy): Bacteria > Pseudomonadota > Gammaproteobacteria > Steroidobacterales > Steroidobacteraceae > JBGPLJ01. The sequence goes on along the minus strand of DASQOR010000083.1, from coordinate 19,880 downwards.
AGCTCTGGGTGACAACGGCGGCGGGCGGCGATCCCTTCCCGATCTCGTTCGGCGACTACGACAACACCGGTGCGCGCTGGTCGCCGGATGCCTCGCGGCTCGCCTTCATTTCCAATCGCAGCGGCAATACGCAACTCTGGCTGCAGGATGTCACCGGCGGCGGTCAGCGGCAGCTCGAGGTCCGGGAGCAGCGTCATCTGCAATCGATGGGGCGATTGCGCGTGAGTGTCGCCGACTCCAGTGGGCAGACCGTTGCAGCGCGCATCTCGGTGATCGCATCAGACGGCCGTTCGTACGCGCCGGCGAACGCCTGGGTGCATGCGGACGACGGCTTCGATCGGAGTCGCATGCCTTTCGAAGTCGAGTACTTCCACGCGGCCGGCCCGGTTGAAATCACGCTGCCACGGGGTGCGGCATCGATCACGGTGTGGCACGGCTTCGGCCACAGGATCGAAAAACGCACGGTCATGGTTGGAAGCGACGCGCCGGCCGACGTCTCGGTGAAATTGGAGGCGCTGGACCTGCCGGAAGGCTGGCGCGAGCGCTGGGTCAGCGGCGACGTGCACGTCCACCTCAACTATACGGGTACCTATCGTGCGACACCGGCGACCCTTCGCGGCCAGGCGATGGCCGAGGATCTCGGCGTCATCTTCAATCTCATCGTGAACAAGGAACAGCGCATTCCGGACATCGGCTACTTCTCGGTGCATCCCGATGCCGTGTCGACGGAACGCTTCCTGCTATCGCATGGGCAGGAGCTGCACTCGAGCTATTGGGGACATCTCGGCGTGCTCGGACTGCGGGATCACTATCTGATCCCGGATTTCGCGGCCTATGCCGGCACGGCGATGGCGAGCCCGTACCCGACGAATGCCGCGTTCGCCGATCTTGCGCATGCCCAGGGCGCACTGGTCGGCCATGTGCATCCCTTCGACGTCGTCCCGGATCCGGTGCAGGACAAGGTACTCACGGACTCGTTGCCGGTGGAGGCGGGGCTCGGCAAGCTTGACTACTACGAAGTCGTCGGATTCAGCGACCCACGGGCGTCGGCCGAGGTGTGGTACCGGCTCCTCAACTGCGGATTTCGCCCAGCAGCGGCGGCGGGCACGGACGCGATGTCCAACTACGCCTCGCTCCGCGGCCCGGTCGGACTCAACCGCGTGTATGCAGCGGTAGATGGCGGCAGCCCGGATTCGCAGCAGCGGCTCGACCGGTGGCTGGCGGCGCTCAAGGCCGGTCGTACGATGGCAACCAACGGCCCGCTGCTGGGGTTCAGCGTGGACGGGCGGGAACCGGGCTCGGAGATCCCTTTCGATCGCGAGCGCGGCGAGTTGCACTACCGCGGCTTCTTGCGATCGGCGGTTCCGGTCGATCACCTCGAGGTCGTTGCGAACGGAGCGGTCGTGCGCGAGATCCGCCTGACAGGCGATCGCACCCACGCCGACTTCACGGGATCGATTGAAGTGCACGGGGCCGGCTGGCTGCTCCTCAGGGCTTCGGCCGACGCCGCCAACCCGGATACTTTCGATGCCTATCCTTACGCCACGACCCATCCGGTCTTCTTCCGCGGCAAGGGAGCGAGGGAGCGCTGCGGAGCCAATGCCGATTATTTCCTCCAGTGGATCGATCGGCTGGAGACCGCCGCGTCCGCGCACGCGGGCTACAACAACACCGGAGAACGCGACCAGACGCTCGCGGAAATTCGCGCCGCGCGCGCCGCCTTCGTCAGCCGCCGCTGAAAAAGGGGACAGATTTATTTTCAGGACTTTCTGGTGCGAGGAGCCAGAAACACGAGAAAATAAATCTGTCCCCTTTTTCAGAGTTCGCGGCGGTAGTCGCGTAGCGTTGCCGCGATTCCGTCGACAATCTCGTCGATATCGGCGCGCGTCGCGATGAGAGGCGGAGTGACCATCAGCCAGTCGCCGAACTTGCCGCCGTGCGTGCGCCGGCCATAAATGAGAAGCCCCTTCGAGCGCGCGATGGCCTGCAGCCGTCCGGCCACGTCCAGCTCTCTCGGCAACATCGCCCTGGTCGCGGGATCGGCGACGATTTCAACCGCGTTCAGCAGCCCCAGCCCGCGGACGTCGCCGATCAGATCGTTTGCCCGTTGTACTTCGGTGAGGCGCTCGCGCAGGTATTGGCCGGTGTCGTGCGCGCGCTGGATGAGATGCTCGCCTTCCGTGACCTCGAGCACCGCAAGCCCGACGGCACAGGCGAGCGGCTGCGCCTTGTGCGTGTGCCCGATGTGAAATCCGCCGGCGCCGACGACGGCGTCGACCATGCGTTGCGGGGCCATGAAGGCGGCGAGCGGGAAATAGCCGCCGCCCAGTCCCTTCGCGAGCGTGACGAGGTCGGGGCGGGCGCCCTCCCACCAGTGGGCGGCGAGAAAGCGGCCCGTGCGGCCGGCGCCGCTGATCGTCTCGTCATAGATAAGGAGTATGCCGAATTCATCGCAGATCTCGCGCACGCGCCGGTAGTAGCTCGCCGGCGCGTAATCGGCGCCGCCGCAAAAACCCATGACGGGCTCGATGATGAAGGCGAGCACGCTCTCCGGCCCTTCGGCGAGAATCTTCTGGCGCAGGGCCTCGGCGCAGTGCGACGCATATTGCGTACCATCGAAACCGGTCGGCGGGCGATAGCTGAACGGCGCGGGCACGAGCACTGGCGCGTCGCGCTCCTCGAGGAGCACCGCGTAACCCGGATCGGCGGACAACGCCGCCGTCGCGCGCGTGCTGCCGTGGTAGCAGGGGTCGCGACTGATGACCTTGCGGCGCTTGCCTGCGCCGCTCGCTGCCGCGTAACGGCGCGCGAATTGGAGGCACTTCTCCACGGCTTCAGAGCCGCTCGAGACGAAGAACGCATGGTCGAGCCCGAGTCCCGCCTGCGCCGTGAGCTTCTGCGTGAGACGCACGTTGCTTTCGCTCTCGAACGCGCTCGGATACGCGAATGAGATGCGGTCGGCCTGTTCCCGCATCGCACGGAGCACGTGCTCATTGCCGTGGCCAATATTCACGGCGACGGGGCCCGAGGTCACATCGAGGTAGCGGCGTCCGGCCGTATCCCAGACGTGCAGCCCCTTCGCGTGGCTCACGCGCTCGAGCGCCGGTGCACCCGGTTTGCTCCAGAAGCTTTGCATGCCCTGAGTCATCGGCTGGTCAGTTCGCCCGCAGGAATCGGTCGTACCAAGCGTCGTAGCGCTGCGCCCGATCGACGCGAAAGCTCGGCCGCGCGAGGCCATGATACTCGCCGGGATAGATCACGAGTTCGGTCGCGACGCCCAGGCGCCGCAGGGCCTGGTACATCTGCTTCGAGCCGACGAGCGGCACATTGGAATCTTCCGACCCGCTGAGAAAAAGAGTCGGCGTGCGGATGCGATCGGCATGCAGGAACGCGTGGGAGAGCCGCAACCAGGTGTCGGTGTTCATCCACGGCAGGCCGAGCTCATTCTCCCATTCGCGTACGTACTGATCGACGCCGTAGCCCGCGAGCATGTTGGAAATACCGGCGCCGCTGGTCGCCGCCTTGAAGCGGGAATCGCTCGCGATGACGAAGTTCGTGAGTTGCGCCCCGTAGCTCCATCCGCCGATGCCGAGTCGCTCGCGGTCGGCGATGCCCTGGGCGACGGCGAAGTCGGCTGCTGCCAGGATGTCGGGGGCGTCGACAAAACCCCAGTTCCCGAGGATGGCGCGCTGGTAGGCGTATCCCCGTCCCGAGCTGCCACGCGGATTCGGTCCGATGACGGCGTAACCGTGCGCGACCAGCAGCTGCCATTCCAGATCGAACTCGTGCTGCCACTGATAGGCCGGACCGCCGTCGACACGGACGATCGTTGGCCAGCCGGCTGGCGGCCGACCTCCGGCCGGTATCATCAGGAGCCCGTGAACCGGCGTGCCGTCATGCGACTTGAATTCGACGTTGCGGGAGCGCGCGAAGGCGACTTCACCGAGCCACGACTCATTGTGATGCGTCAGCGGACGGAGCTTCCCGGACTCGAAGGCCATGAGCTCGCTCGGCCGATCCGAGGTGCCGCACAAGACAGCGATCCTGCCGCTGGCACTCACGTCGAAATCTGCGACCACACGGTCGGGCGCCGTGAGCCGTTCGACCCGTCCACCATCGAGGCGCACGCGCGCGAGCTCGACGCTCCGATCGTCTTCCAGCATGAAGTAGATCGAGCGGGCGTCGGCCGACCAATGGGGATTCAGGGTCAGCCGATCGAGCGCGGTCGTGGGCAAGATCGCCGCCGAGCCGTCGACACCGCTGGCCGCGACCGCGGTGATGCTGAACCACGAATCCTCGGGCTTGCCGAGCCGCACGTACGCCAGGCGCTTGCCGTCCGCACTGAACCGGGGCGGACCGAATCCCCGGCCCCACACGGGGTCATTTTCCATTTCGGGCGTGCGGGTCAGCTGCCGCGGCTTGCTCCGTGCCTGCGGCTCGATCCGATAGAGATCCCAGTTGTCGTGCGCATCGGGCTCGGGACCCGCTTTTGAGAGGAAGACAATCTCCGAGCCGGCGGGCGACCAGGCGGGCTGGATGTCATCCGCTGAGCCGTTCGTGAGCTGGGTGACTGCGCCACCCGCTGCATCGATGACATAGAGATGAGAGCGTTCACCCGTGAGGTAGCCCTCGTTGTCGAGCTGAAATTGCAGCCGATCGATGACGATCGGCGCCGGCTTGTCGGCATCCTTGGCGCCGGAAGAGGGCCGGGCGGAAAATACCAGGCGCTTGCCGTCCGGCGACCAGCCGAACTCCGAGATGCTTCCTTCGAAACGAGTGACCCGCTGCGGCGCGCCGCCGTCGCGCTTGGCGACCCAGATCTGCTCGTCGCCGGATTCGGACGCCGCGGTGCCGAGGTAGCCGATGAGGCGACCGTCCGGACTCCACCGCGCGTCGCGCGCAAAAGCAGCCGGTGGCGTCAGCCGGCGGTTCTGTTTGCCGTCCCAGCTGACGAGCCAGATCTCGCTGCCATCGCTGTCGGTCGCCCGATTCGGGACGCTGAGCGTGTAGGCAATCCAGTTGCCGTCGGGCGAGATTCGCGGTTCGGTGACGTCGATCCAGCGATAGACGTCGTCGGGCGTGAGTGGCCGGGCGAGAACACCGAAGGGAACGAGGCAGGCGGCCCAGATGAGGATTCGTGTTCGCATGGCGAGGCCGGCACCTTAGCATCGCTCGTGGATCGCTTTCGAGCCTCGCGGTGACTATGCTCTTGCCATGAAACTTGAGCCGACCCTGCCTTCGTCGTGGTATCGGCGCGCGGACATCTTCGACCTCGAGCGCGAGCACATCTTTTTCAGGGAATGGCTGTGCGTCGCCCGCGATGAGGAGCTGCCGCGGCCGGGCGACCACCGCGTGATCGATGTGCTCGGGCAGAGCATTCTCATCGTGCGCAACATGCAGGGGGCGGTGCGGGCCTTCTACAACGTCTGCCGGCACCGCGGTTCCAGGTTATGCGCCACCGGGCGAGTGGCCGCGGCCGGTGACCTGCCCGTGCGCGGCGGCGTGATGCCCGGTGGACTCATTCTCTGTCCCTACCACGCGTGGACCTACGATCTCGACGGGCGCCTCTTGCGCGCGCCGTTCATGAGCGAGGAGCAGGGCTTCGACCCCGGCACGATCCGGCTGTATGACGTGGGCGTCGGCTGCTGGGGCGGCTTCATCTTCGTCCACCTGTCGCCGGCCGATGCGCAGCCGTTCGACGGGCACATCGCGGGCGTCCGGGGGCGATTCGTGCGCTATCCGCTCGCGGAGCTGCGCACGGCGAAATCGATCCGCTACGAGGTCGATGCGAACTGGAAGATCCTCTGCGAGAACTACAACGAGTGCTATCACTGCGGCCCGGTGCATCCGGAGCTCTGTCGCGTCGTGCCCGCGTTTCGCGAGAATGGCGGCGCGAGCCTCGACTGGGAACGGGGTGTCCCGCATCGGCCGGGCGCCGACACCTTCACGGCGAGCGGGACTTCGACTCGACGCTCTTTTCCGGGGCTCAACGCCGACGAGCAGGTACGCCACAAGGGCGAACTCGTGTATCCGAATCTCTTCCTGAGTGTCGCCCGCGAACATGTCGCGGCATTCGTGCTCGAGCCGGCCGGCCCGATGCGGACCGTGATCACCTGCCATTTTCTTTTCGAACCGCACGAGCTCGCGAAGGCGGACTTCGATGCGTCCGATGTCGTCGACTTCTGGCACCTGGTGAACCGGCAGGACTGGAACATCTGCGCAAATGTGCAGGCGGGCATCTCGGCCCGGGTGCACCAAGCGGGCCTCCTGTCACCGATGGAGGACTGGAACCTCGACATCCGGCGCTACGTGAGCGAGCGGATCGGCCCTTACGTCAACGGCCCGTGACGTGAACGTGCCTACAGGGCCGATGCCTGCAGGGGAGTCAATACGTCCGTGAGCAGCGCGGGACGATGACCGATCGCGGCGGCGTCGACGGTGGGATGCAGCGGCAGGATCTTTCCCGAATGCAGCGCGAAGCGCTGCGACGGTGCGCCCGTCGGATCCCAGAGCTCCGCGAAGCTCATCCGGCAGTCGATGAGCACGGCATTGATGTCGCTTGCGCCGCCCGGAAACCACGGATCCCACTCGCGGGACCAGAGCGAGAATATCCTGAGCGAATCGTCGTCGACGGTCGCCCGGCCGGCGAGACATACGTAGCGGGTTCGATCCTGCAGCGTGACGCACACATACGGGTCATCGTCGAGATTCGCGAGCAGCGGGTTGCGTCGATGGGTGAGGAAGACCATTCGGTGAGGCGGCAACGGGGCCGAGCGCCGATTGACGATCATCATGGGTCGCGCGCGGGTGAGGTCATCGTCGTCCGCCGCAACCAGCATGGCGGTCTCGAAGCCGCGGACGATTTCTATGAGCCTCTGCGCGGCATCGGCATCGTCAATCGCGTCCATACGGCACCTCGGGTTCAATTTCCATGAGAGTGAGGAGCGCACCATGCCTGTCGCGCACCTCGACGCGGCCGGCGATTGCGAGGTCGCAAGCGCATTCAAATGCGGCGGCAGGATCGGGAAAAACGAGGGGAGAGCGCAGGTGGTGGCCGGTAACGGCCCAGAGGCCCCGGCGCAACGGGAGTACCGTGTAATTCGTGTCGCGCTGCAATCCCCGGAGTCCGCAAAACATGCATCACCGCCGTAGCGAGCGTGTGCGGGATTGTTCTGAACCTGCGGAACGGGCGCTGTAGGCGGATACGCACGCCGGTTGTCGGACGCGAACTTCAGTGACGGCACCGGATTCGCCTAAAATACTTCAAGGAACAAGAATAACCCCATGAAGCAAGAAGCAATCGGCCGGCGCAGCTTTCTGGCCGGCGCCGGCGCCGCCGGCATCGCGCTTGCGCTGGGTCGCGCAATCGCCAGTTCGCCCGCTGGCGTGAACTCCGCACCGAACATCCTCTTCATCCTGGCGGACGACCTGGGGTATGCAGACCTGAGCTGCTACGGCCGCACCGATTTCACGACGCCGACGCTCGATGGCCTTGCGGCGCAGGGACTGCAGTTCACCCAGGGCTATGCGAACTCCAGCGTGTGCTCGGCGACGCGTACTGCGCTGGTTACCGGGCGGTACCAGTACCGCCTGCCGGTCGGTCTCGAGGAACCGGTGCGCGACCTCGAGCACGCGGGACTGCCGCCCGGTCATCCGACGCTGCCGTCGCTGCTGAGGCGTGCGGGCTACCGCACATCGCTCATCGGCAAGTGGCACGTCGGCTCGGTCGTCGATGCCGGACCGACGAAGTACGGCTATGACTCGTTCTTCGGGATCGCCGGTGGTGGCGCCGACTATTTTTCGCACCTCGTCGATCCCTCCGGCAAGACGCCGAACGACGGGTTGTACGCGAATACGACGCCGATCGAGCGGCACGGCTATCTCACGAACTTGCTGGCGGACGAAGCGATCCGCCAGATCGAGACGCCAAGCTCGGCGCCATTCTTCATGAGCCTGCATTTCAACGCGCCGCACTGGCCGTGGGAAGGCCCGGGCGATGAGGACGTGTCGCGCAAGCTCACGGACCTGCGCCACCTCGATGGCGGAAATCTCGCGACCTATGCCGCGATGGTGCGAAGCCTGGACGCCAACATCGGCCGCGTGCTCGAAGCGCTGCGCAAGCGCGGGGTCGAGGAGAATTCGATCGTCGTGTTCACGAGCGACAACGGCGGCGAGCGCTTCTCGGACACCTGGCCTTTCGTCGGCCTGAAGAGCGAACTGCTCGAAGGCGGCATCCGCGTCCCGCTCATCGTGCGCTGGCCGAAGCGCGTTCGCGCCGGCGGCCGCTCGGAGCAGGTGATGATCTCGATGGATTTCCTGCCGACACTACTGGCAGCGGCGGACACAACACCGGATCCTGCATTTCCCCCGGACGGCGAGAATCTGCTGGCAGTCTGGCTCGGCGAAGCAACCGCTCGTCCGCGCAGAATTTACTGGCGCTACAAGGCCAATGAGCAGGCGGCGCTGCGAGATGGTGACTGGAAGTACCTGAAGCTCGCCGGCAGGGAGCATTTGTTCGACCTTGCGGCCGACGTGCGCGAGCGGGCAAACCTCAAGGATCGCGATCCCGAACGTTTCGCACGGATGAAGGCGGACTACGGTGCGTGGGACAAGACCATGCTGGCGTATCCGCCGGAGAGCGTCAGCGGCCCGGCCAAGGATTGGTATTCGGATCGGTACTGACGCGACATGAATTGGCTCCCCGGGTTCGATTCGAACGAACGACCAACGGATTAACAGTCCGACGCTCTACCACTGAGCTACCGGGGAGTGGACGAGTCGCGAAGGCGCGCGATTCTCCGAGAAGGGTGCGGGAGTGTCAAGGACGGGCGGTCAGCCGTTGCCGACTGCAAGACGCTTCCCGTTCAAAGCCTTAGCCATTCTATCTATCGCGCTTTCGAGCACGGCCATGCTGGTCGCGAAGGAGATGCGAACGTGGCCCGGTGCGCCGAATCCGGATCCCGGAACGACCGCGACGCCGGCCGTATTCAGGAGGAACTCCGAGAACTCGTTGTCGTCGCGGCAACCGGTCGCCTTCATGGCGCCCTCGACATTGGCGAAGGCGTAGAACGTGCCGGCGCCTTTGAGGCAGCTGATGCCCGGCAGCGAGTTCAGGCCCGCGACCACGAAATCGTGGCGCTTGCGAAATTCCTTGTTCATCGCCGTCACGCAGCTCTGGTCGCCGTTCAGCGCAGCGGTGACCGCCTTCTGCGAGATGCTGCAGGCGTTCGAGGTCGACTGGCCCTGGATCGTGCCCATGGCCGTGATGATTTCGACCGGGCCGCCGCAATAGCCGACTCGCCAGCCGGTCATGGCATAGACCTTCGAGGCGCCGTTGATGGTGAGGGTCCGGCCGTAAAGCTGCGGGCAGGCCGTCAACAGGCTGCAGAAGGGCTCCGCGCCCCAGTAGATGTGCTCGTACATGTCATCCGTCGCGATGAGCACGCGCGGATGATCTTTCAACACTTCGCCAAAAGCCTGCAGCTCCGCCTTCGTGTAGGCGGCGCCGGTCGGATTGCAGGGGCTGTTGAAGATGACGAGCCGCGTCTTGGCCGTGATCGCCGCCGCGAGCTGCTTGGCGCTGATCTTGTAGCCGGTCTTCGCGTCCGCGCTAGGCATGACGGGCAGGCCGTCGGCGAGCATCACCATGTCCGGATACGACACCCAGTAGGGCGCGGGGATGACCACTTCATCGCCCGCATCCAGCACCGCGGCGCAGAGGTTGTAGACCGTCTGCTTGGCGCCGGCGGAGACGAGAACCTGGTTGCGCTGGTAGACGATGCCGTTGTCGCGCTTGAACTTCGCGATAATCGCGTCCTTCAGTTCGTTGATGCCCTCGACGTTCGTGTATTTCGTGAAGCCCGAGTTGATCGCATCGATCGCCGCCTGCTTGATGTGTGCGGGCGTGTCGAAATCCGGCTCGCCTGCGCCGAGCCCGATGATGTCTTTGCCTTCGGCTTTCAGGCGCGCTGCGCGCGCGGTGACCGCCAGCGTGGGTGAAGGCTTCACCCGCTGGACCCGCTTGGAAACTGTTAGACTCACGGACACTCTCGAGGTGGGTTTTGGACGGCGCGCATTTTACCGGAGCGCTGCCGCCACCGCTATTTTCACACGCTGCTAATTTCGCTTAGCGCCCCCATTTGCGCATCGCCATGACCGAAACGCCGACATTTGAGCTCACGGCCGGGTTCGAGCCGGCCGGCGATCAGCCGGAGGCCATCAGCAAGCTGGTGGACGGCTTGAAGACGGGCCTTTCGCACCAGACGCTCCTCGGGGTCACCGGGAGCGGCAAGACATTTTCCATTGCGGAAGTGATCTCGCGAGTCCAGCGCCCCACCTTGGTGCTTGCGCACAACAAGACACTGGCAGCGCAGCTCTATGGGGAATTCCGCGACTTCTTCCCGAAGAACGCCGTCGAGTACTTCGTCTCGTACTACGACTACTACCAGCCGGAGGCCTACGTACCGGCTTCCGACACGTACATCGAAAAAGACGCCTCCATCAACCAGCACATCGAGCAGATGCGCCTCTCGGCGACCAAGGCGCTGCTCGAGCGCCGGGATTCGATCATCGTGGCGACGGTCTCGGCGATCTACGGCCTCGGCGATCCGAAGGCGTACCTGTCGATGGTGCTGCACCTCGTGCGCGGCGAGCGCATGGACCAGCGCAAGCTCTTGCGCCGCCTCGCCGACATGCAGTACACGCGCAACGAACTGGATCTCGAGCAGGCGACCTACCGCGTGCGCGGCGACGTCATCGACATCTTCCCCGCGGAATCGGAGCGCGAGGCCGTGCGCGTCGAACTTGATGACGAGGAAATCCGCACGCTCACGCTCTTCGATCCGCTGACCGGCGAAACGTCGCGCAAGGTCCCGCGATTCACGGTCTACCCGGCAACGCATTACGTGACGCCGAAAGAGCGGCTGCTCAACGTGCTCGACCAGATTCGCGAGGATCTGCGGCTGCGGCTCGCGGAGCTGCGCGCCGCGAGCAAGCTGGTCGAAGCGCAGCGCCTCGAGCAGCGGACGCTCTTCGACATCGAAATGATGAACGAGGTCGGGTACTGCTCGGGCATCGAGAACTACTCGCGCTACCTGTCGGGCCGTCAGCCCGGCGAGCCACCGCCTTGCCTCTTCGACTATCTGCCGAACAATGCGCTCCTCGTGATCGATGAGAGCCATCAGACCGTGCCGCAGCTCGGCGCGATGTACCGCGGCGACCGCTCCCGCAAAGAGACCCTGGTCGAATACGGCTTCCGCCTGCCGTCGGCGCTCGACAACCGGCCGCTGCGGTTCGATGAGTTCGAGCGGCTGGCGCCGCAGGTCATCTTCGTGTCGGCGACGCCCGGTCCCTACGAGGCTCAGCGCTCCGGCCAGGTCGTCGAACAGGTGGTGCGGCCGACCGGCCTCATCGACCCGGAAGTCGAAGTGCGGCCGGTGCGCAGCCAGGTCGAAGACGTGCTGTCGGAGATCAAGCGCTGCGCGGCGCTCAACGAGCGCGTGCTGATCACGACGCTCACCAAGCGCATGGCGGAGGATCTCACCGAGTACCTGCACGAGCACGGCGTGCGCGTGCGCTACCTGCACTCGGACATCGAAACGGTGGAGCGGGTGGAGATCATCCGGGACTTGAGGCTCGGCAAGTTCGACGTGCTGGTCGGCATCAATCTCCTGCGCGAAGGCCTCGACATGCCGGAGGTGTCGCTCGTCGCCATCCTCGACGCGGACAAGGAGGGATTCCTTCGGTCGGACAATTCGCTCATCCAGACGATCGGCCGCGCCGCCCGCCACATCGCGGGCAAGGCCATCCTGTATGCGGACCGGGTCACGGGCTCGATGCAGCGGGCAATCGATGAAACCAACCGCCGCCGGGCGAAGCAGCTCGAGTTCAATGAAAAGCACGGCATCACGCCGCGGGGCGTCGTCAAGGCGGTCTCCGACATCATGGAAGGCGCGCGCAGCGCGCTCGAGGCGGGCCGCAGGATCGACGACCCGACGCTCGAGTACGGCAATGTGCCGCCCGAGCAGATCGTGAAGCGCATCAGGAAGCTCGAGCAGGAGATGTTCCGGCTGGCGCGCAATCTCGAGTTCGAGGAAGCGGCGAAGCTGCGCGACCAGATCGAACGCATGCGAAAGGCGGGGCTCGGCCTTGGCGGACAGCTGGCCAGCTAGGCGCAAGAGGGGACAGATCCATTTTCCCCTTAAGCCTCGACGTCACTCTGGCACAGCGCGCGGGAAAATAGATCAGTCCCCCTTTCTAGATCTGTCACCGCTTTCCCGGTATCTTTGGCGCCCTTTTTGAAGGCGCGTAGCTCAGTGGTAGAGCATCACCTTGACATGGTGGTGGTCGCTGGTTCGATCCCAGCCGCGCCTACCAGATTGCAAGCGCCCGTAACGCATGCCCGCAATTACGCTGCCGGACGGCAGCCAGAAGAAGTTTGACGCACCGGTCACCGTCGACCAGGTAGCGGGCAGCATTGGGGCGGGCCTGCGCAAGGCGGCACTCGCCGGCAGCGTCGACGGCAAGCTCGTCGACACGAGCCACGTGATCGATCACGACGCGAAGCTGCGCATCATCACGTCGAAGGACAAGGAGGGCCTCGAGATCCTCCGCCATTCGACGGCACACCTGCTGGCGAATGCCGTCCAGGAGCTCTATCCGGAGGCGCAGGTCACGATCGGCCCGGTGATCGAGGACGGCTTCTACTACGACTTCGCGTACCAGCGCCCCTTCACGCCGGAAGACCTCGCTGCGATCGAGAAGCGCATGACCGAAATCGCGGCGAAGGATCTTCCGGTCCACCGCAAAGCCATGTCGCGTGACGAGGCGGTCGCATTCTTCAAGAGCCTCGGCGAGCACTACAAGGCCGAGATTATCCAGGCGATCCCGGCGAACGAAACCATCAGCCTCTATGGCCAGGGTGACTGGATCGATCTCTGCCGCGGTCCGCACGTGCCTTCGACCGGCAAGCTCAAGGCCTTCAAGCTGATGAAGGTCGCGGGCGCCTACTGGCGAGGGGATTCGCGCAACGAAATGCTGCAGCGGATCTACGGAACGGCCTGGCCCGACGACAAGCAGCTCGCGGACTACCTGCACCGGCTCGAAGAGGCCGAGAAGCGCGATCATCGCCGGCTCGGGAAGGATCAGGACCTGTTCCATTTCCAGGAGGAGGCGCCGGGCGCGGTTTTCTGGCATCCGAAGGGCTGGACGCTCTTCCAGAATCTGATCGCCTACATGCGCGAGGCGCAGTCGAAGGCGGGCTACGTCGAGATCAACACGCCGGAACTGATGGACGCGACGCTCTGGGCCCAGTCGGGCCATCTCGAGAAGTTCGGCGAGAACATGTATCTCACGCAGACGCCGGACGAGCGTACGTATGCGATCAAGCCGATGAACTGCCCCGGGCACATCCAGGTCTTCCGCCAGGGACTGCGCAGCTACCGCGAATTGCCACTGCGGTTCTGCGAGTTCGGCAAGGTCCACCGTTACGAGCCGTCAGGCGCACTGCACGGCCTGATGCGCGTACGCGCCTTCACGCAGGATGACGCCCATGTCTTCTGCACACACGAGCAGCTCACCGACGAGTCCGTTCGTGGCATCCACCTGATCCTCGCCATCTACAGGGAATTCGGCTTCACCGACGTCGAGATCAGGTTCTCCGACCGGCCGCCGAAGCGCGTGGGCGCCGACGATGTGTGGGACCGCTCCGAAGCCGCGCTGCTGGAAGCCTGCCGGGTAGCCGGTGTGGAAGTGACGATGAACCCGGGCGAGGGTGCCTTTTACGGGCCCAAGCTGGAATTCGTGCTCCGGGACGCCATTGGCCGCGACTGGCAGTGTGGCACCTGGCAGGTCGACCTGAACCTTCCCGAGCGCCTCGGGGCTTCGTACATCGGCGAAGACAGCCAGCGGCACGTGCCCGTGATGCTGCACCGGGCGATCTTCGGTTCGCTCGAGCGTTTCTGCGGCATCATGATCGAGCATTACGCCGGCCGGCTGCCGCTCTGGCTCGCGCCGGTGCAGGCGGTTTTGCTCAACATCACCGACCGCCAGCAGCCCTATCTGCGTGAATGCGCTGAAACCCTGCAAAATCAGGGGCTTCGGGTCGAAATGGACTTGAGAAACGAAAAGCTAGGCTATAAGATTCGCGAGCACACGTTGCAGAGGATTCCCTATCTTCTGGTAGCGGGTGACAAGGAAGTCGAAACGAAGACGCTCGCGGTACGAACCCTGACTGGCAAGGACCTCGGGGCGGTGCCGCTTGAGTCGTTGGTTACGAGGCTCAACAAGGAAATAGCGAGCCGCGGACTACATAAAGTGGAGGACTAGGTTATAGCGACATCAGCCAAGCGCGTCCGGCGCAACGAAGAGATCAACTCCCCAACGTTGAGAGTCATCGATGCCCACGGCGCGCAAGCCGGGGTCATGAGTCGAGGCGAGGCGCTCCAGATGGCGCAGGCAGCGGAACTGGATCTCGTCGAAGTGTCGCCCACCGCCGAACCGCCCGTCGTCCGCGTGATGGACTACGGAAAATTCCTGTTCGAACAGAACAAGAAGGCGCACTCGGCGAAGCGCAAGCAGAAAGTCATCCACATCAAGGAAGTGAAGTTTCGTCCCGGAACGGAAGAAGCGGACTATCAGGTGAAGGTCAGAAACCTGACGCGCTTTCTGACGGAAGGGGACAAGGCCAAGATAACCTTGCGTTATCGCGGCCGAGAGTTGGTGCACCAGGAAATCGGCCGCCGGCTCCTCGACCGGATCGTTGGCGATCTCACCCCCTACGGGCAGATCGAGCAGCATCCGATGATGGAGGGCAAGCAGCTGATCATGGTCATAGCGCCAAAAAAGAAGTAACCGCCGACGGGATGGGGCGAGACCCCACGGTCAGCGATTCGCCTGCAAGCGGCGCCACGCAAGTGGAGCCTGTGAGCAGGGCCACATAGAGGAGTCGATGTCATGCCCAAGTTGAAAACCAACCGGGCTGCGGCGAAGCGCTTTCGCAAAACAGCGAAGGGCTTCAAACGCGGCACGGCCTACCGTCGCCATAACCTCGGTCACAAGTCGCAGAAGACGAAGCGGCAGTTGAGGAGTCCCCACATGGTCCACGAGACCGATGTCGGGCGCCTCAAGCAGCTTCTTCCGCATGCGAAATAATCCGTAACCAACCGAGGAATCCAAGTCATGGCAAGAGTCAAACGCGGCGTCACCGCAGGTCGGCGCCACAAGAAGATCCTTGGCAAGGCCAAGGGCTATTACAACGCGCGGCGCAAGGTCTTCCGTACCGCCAAGCAAGCCGTCATCAAGGCGGGCCAGTACGCGTACGCGGGCCGGCGCATCAAGAAACGCGACTATCGCGCGCTCTGGATCGCGCGGATCAACGCGGCGGCGCGAGAGCACGGGCTCTCCTACAGCGTGTTGATCAACGGCCTCAAGAAGGCCAACCTCGCGATCGACCGCAAGGTGCTGGCCGAGATCGCGGTGAGCGATCCGGCGGCCTTCGGCGCCATCGCGGAGAAGGCGAAGTCGGCCGTCGCCGCCTGATGCGGAGCCGGCAGTGGAGTCGATTGATTCGCTGATCGCGAATGTCACCCGGGAGATCGAGAGCACTGCAAGTCTCTCCGAGCTCGACTCGGTGCGCGTGCGGCTGCTCGGAAAGCGGGGCCTCATCACCGAGCAGCTGAAGACGCTCGGCGCGCTCGAAGCGAGCGAGCGGGCAGCGGCCGGCCAGAAGATCAACCAGGCGAAACAGGCGGTCACGGCGGCCATCGAGGCGCGCAGGGCGGTTCTCGAGAGCGCATCGGTGGCGGCGGACCTCGCAGCCGGCGCCATCGACGTCACGGTGCCAGGCCGCGGCCAGGAGCAGGGCGGATTCCACCCTGTCAGCACCGTGCGCCGCCGGATGGAGGAGATCTTCGGCGGCGCGGGGTTCGAAGTGGCCGAGGGGCCCGAGGTGGAAGACGAATTCCACAACTTCGAAGCACTCAACATCCCGGAGTTGCACCCGGCCCGCGCGATGCACGACACGTTCTACTTTCCGGACGGCAAGCTCCTGCGAACGCACACCTCGAACGTGCAGGTGCGGGTCATGCAGTCGCGCAAGCCTCCGCTTCGCATCATCGCGCCCGGCCGCGTCTACCGCTGCGACTCGGACATGACGCACACGCCGATGTTTCACCAGATCGAGGGCCTCGTGGTGGACGAGGGCATCAGCCTTGCGAACCTCAAGGCGATGCTGCACCAGTTCATGGAGCTCTTCTTCGAGCGCAAGCTCAAGATGCGTTTCCGGCCGTCTTACTTTCCGTTCACCGAGCCGTCGGCGGAAGTCGACATCGAGTGCCTGATCTGCGGCGGCCCGGGCTGCGGATCCTGCAAGCGTACCGGCTGGGTCGAGGTCCTCGGCTGCGGCATGGTGCACCCAAACGTCTTCCGCCAGGTCGGCATCGATCCGGAGCGCTACACCGGTTACGCCTTCGGCATGGGCATCGACCGCATGGCGATGCTGCGCTACCAGGTGCCGGACGTGCGCCTGTTCTTCGAAAACGATCTGCGGTTCCTCACGCAGTTCCGGGCGGGCTGAAGCGTGCGCGTCAGCGAGCAATGGCTGCGCGAGTTCGTGAATCCCCGCTGGGATTCGAGCGTGCTGGCTCACCGCCTGACCATGGCGGGCTTTGAAGTCGAATCGCGGGAACCGGCTGCGCCCGCCTTTGAAGGCGTCATCGTTGGCGAGGTGCTGGCGGTCGAGCGTCATCCGGATGCCGACAAGCTGAGCGTCTGCCGCGTGACGAGCAACGGCAAGGATCGCCTGACCATCGTCTGTGGCGCGCGCAACGTGCGCCCGGGCCTGAAGACGCCGCTCGCCATGGTCGGCGCGAAGCTTCCGAACGACGTGAACGTCGGCCGCGCGAAGCTGCGCGGTGTCGAATCGGAAGGCATGTTGTGTTCGGCGAAGGATCTGGGACTCGCCGAACAGAGCGAGGGTCTGCTCGAGCTGCCTGCGTCGAGCCCGGCCGGCGGCGACGTTCGCGCGATCCTCAAGCTCGACGACACGGTATTCGAAGTCAACGTCACTCCGAATCGCGGCGATGCCATGAGCATGCTTGGGCTCGCACGGGAGGTCGCGGTGATTTCGGGTGCGCCGCTCAAGACTCCGAAGCCCCGCGCCGTGACTGCGAAGAGCAACGACAAGTTCGCGGTGAAGCTCGATGCGCCGCGCGGCTGCCCGCGCCTCGTTTCACGGGTGGTGCGCGGTGTCGATCATTCCGCAAGATCGCCGATGTGGCTGCAGGAGAAATTGCGCCGGGCCGGTTTGCGGTCGATTTCCCCGCTGGTCGACGTCACGAACTACGTGATGCTGGAACTCGGCCAGCCCATGCACGCGTACGACCTCGCGAAATTGCAAGGCTCTCTGCATGCGCGGCTTTCGCGCGCAAGCGAATCCGTAACGCTGCTCGATGGACGCGAGATTGCGCTTCCACCGCAGACCCTCGTCATCGCGGACGAAGCGGGTGTGGTTGGCATCGCCGGAGTCATGGGCGGCCAGCGAACGGCAGTCAGTGCGGCCACCCGGGATGTCCTTTTCGAAGCCGCGTTCTTCCAGTCCGCGGCGCTTGCGGGCCGCACCCGGGCGCTCGGACTCCTGACGGACGCCTCGCAGCGCTTCGAGCGCGGTGTCGACTGGAACGGGGCCGTCCGTGCGATCGAGCGCGCAAGCGAGCTGCTGGCGCAAATCGCCGGCGGCAGTTACGGGCCGGTCACGGATACGGTATCGAAAGCGCAGCTGCCGAGGGCCAGGGCCATCCGGCTGCGCCGCGCGCGCATCACGCACCTGCTCGGAGTCGCGATTCCCGACCGTACGGTGAGCTCGATTCTCAAGGGTCTCGGCCTCACGGGACGAGCCGATCGCGAGGGCTGGCGCATGACGCCGCCGAGCCACCGCTTCGATCTCTCGATCGAGGAGGACTTGATCGAAGAGGTCGCGCGCGTCAGCGGCTATGACGAGATCGGCGAGTCGCCGGCGATCGCGCAGGCGACGCCGATTGCGGCCACGGAGCGCTCGCTCGGCGCGGATCGTGCCGTCGCCATCCTCGCATCACGCGGCTACCAGGAAGCGATCACCTACAGCTTCATCGACCCGGAACTCGAGCGGCTCTTTGCGCCGGAAGCGACGCAGTTCCGCCTGAAGAATCCGATCGCCGAGAACCTTTCGGTCATGCGCGCTTCGCTCTGGCCGGGCCTCGTGCAGGCGCTCATCGAGAACCTGCGGCGCCAGCAGGATCGGGTTCGACTCTGCGAAGCGGGGCGCCGTTTCGAGCGCTCGGGTACCGACGTCGTCGAAACCGAGACGCTCGCGGGCGTCGTGCACGGATCGCCGCAACCGGAGCAGTGGGCGACGGGCCGCGGCGAAGCGGTCGACTTCTACGACGTGAAGGGCGACATCGAGGCGATCCTGAGCGCGACCGGCGCGGCGGATGAATTTCGCTTCGAGCCGGCGACGCGCGCATGCCTGCATCCGGGCCGCAGTGCGCGCATTTACCGGAATGCAGGGGCGGTCGGCTGGATCGGCCAGCTGCACCCCGATGTCAGCCGCAAACTCGATCTGCCACGAGGGCCGTACGTTTTCGAACTCGAGACGCGCGGCGCGCTTGTGGCGGAAGTTCCTAATTTCACTTCAGTTTCGAGATTTCCCGGCATTCGCCGCGACCTGGCGGTGGTTGTCGACGAATCGCTCCCACTGGCGCAACTCAAGGAAAATGTTAGTGTTACGGCGCGCGGTCTGCTGAGGGAGCTCAAGGTCTTCGATATCTACCGCGGACCCAAAATAGAAGCAACACGAAAAAGCATTGCTTTAGGCCTGATTTTACAAGAAAATTCTCGCACGTTGACTGACCAGGAGGCCGACGCAGTAGTGACCGCCGTGAAAGAACGGCTGGCTGCACAATTCGGCGCCACGATACGAGATCAGTAATCCATGCCAGCACTCACCAAAGCAGAGATGGCGGAAGCCCTGTTCAACCAGCTCGGCCTCAACAAGCGAGAGGCGCGCGAGCTGGTCGACCTCTTTTTCGAGGAAGTGCGCGCGGCGCTTGCAGGCGGAGAGCAGGTGAAGCTCTCCGGCTTCGGCAATTTCGACCTGCGCGACAAGAACCAGCGGCCGGGCCGGAACCCCAAGACGGGCGAGGAAATCCCGATCAGCGCGCGGCGCGTCGTGACCTTCCGCCCCGGACAAAAACTAAAAGCACGGGTCGAGGCTTATGCTGGAACCAAGCAATAACGACGAACTGCCGCCGATCCCGGGCAAGCGCTATTTCACGATCGGAGAGGTCAGCGACCTCTGCGGCGTGAAGCCGCACGTGCTGCGTTACTGGGAACAGGAGTTCCCGCAGCTGAAGCCGGTGAAGCGCCGCGGCAACCGCCGCTACTACCAGCGGCAGGACGTCATCATCATCCGCCAGATCAGAAGCCTCCTGTACGAGCAGGGCTTCACGATTGGCGGTGCGCGCCAGCGCCTGACGGGCGATGAGGCCCGCGACGATCTCAACCAGAGTCAGCAGATCGTGCGGCAGGTGCGCATGGAGCTCGAGGAGCTCATCAAGATCCTGCGGCGCTAGCCGTCGCACGGCGCGCCGCGCCTTCCGCTAGAATCTCAAGTCCCTCGGTCGGGGCGTGGCGCAGCCTGGTAGCGCACTTGCATGGGGTGCAAGGGGTCGGAGGTTCAAATCCTCTCGCCCCGACCAATACTTGAACGGTCCATTCCGGTCACATGGGTAACGGTTTATACCGGAGACATGGGTAACACTTTAGCCTGGAACGGATTGGGGGCGCATTCGACGCGCGTGAATTGGTCATCGAAGAAGCCCAGGTCATAGTGCATGAAGCTGATGAGC
>DASQOR010000082.1:0-24571 GCA_035644395.1 Steroidobacteraceae bacterium | reverse complement strand
CACGAGTTCGATCGGTTCTTCGCGCCGCTCGACGGCGACGCTGATCTTGTCGAACACCCATTTCCCGCCGGCCTTTTTCCCGTTCGTCGTCACGGTGCCCTTGCGCCTGGCGCCCTCGACACCGAAGACGATGTGTGCCTCGCTCTCCTGGCCCTGTACCTTGACGACCGAGCCATGGGCCAGGCCGCTGAGCTTGACCGGCGCGCCGAGCGCGTGAACGGCTTCCTCATTCTTGCCGACAAGCTCGAACGCTGCCGCACGCGCCGTGGACTGATTGACGTCCACCATCGCCTTTACGATCCAGCCGCTCGCTGCCAGAGTAACAATGTAGACGATGATTCCTGCGATCGCCCAGCGTTTCTGCACACGCTTGAAGTGATCGAGCGACTTCCAGTTGCCGCTCTGCCAGGCCCAGCGGCTGCCGCGCGCGCCGACATAGAACATGAAAACCTGACCAACGACAGGCACCGCACACCAAAGCGCGATCCAGGCTCGATTGCGTATTGCCCAGAGTGCCGGCATCAGAAACGCGCCCCAGTTCCACTGGTCGATTTCCGGCGGCGCTTCTTTCGGCGGCGGCGGCGGTGGATCCTCCGGCCGCACCGCGAGTGCCCGCTCGAGATTGGCGAGATTCACGGGAAAGCGCGCGCGATCGATGTGCCGGAGCGCATCGAAGAGCTGCGCGCGCGAGTAGGCGCTGTAGTCCACCTGGCCGTCGATCATGAATGACCCGCTTCGGGGAATTCGAGAATGATCTTACCGGTATGCGTGCCGCTCTCCATGTACGCATGCGCCGCGGCGGCATCCTGAAACGCAAACACGCGGTCGATCACCGGCTTCAGCCGCTCGTTGGCGATCAGCGGCCACACGTGCTGCAGCAGTGCATCGCGGATCCGGCGTTTGAAGGCAATGTCGCGCGGTCTCAGCATCGAGCCGGTGACGAAGATGCGTTTGGCCATCACGGAGCGCAGATCGAGCTCGCCCTTCATGCCTTCCTGTGTCGCGATGACCACGAGCCGGCCGTCCGGCGCGAGCGCCGCGACGTTGCGGGCGAGATAACTGCCGCCCACCATGTCGAGCACGACGTCGACGCCGCGCTGTTGCGTCAAATCCTGCACGGCCGGCACGAAATCCGTCGTGCGATAGTTGATGGCGGCGACCGCGCCGAGCCGCTCGCAGAAGCGGCATTTGTCATCCGAGCCCGCCGTGACGATCACGCGGCTGCCGAGAGCCGTCGCAAGCTGGATGGCCGTGACGCCAATGCCGCTGCTGCCGCCATGCACGAGCACCGTCTCGCCGCTCTTCAGATGCGCAAACTCGTACAGGTTGCTCCAGACGGTGAAATACGCTTCGGGAAGCGACGCGCCCTCCACGAGGCTCAGGTCATCCGGCACCGGCAGGCAGAGAACCGCGGGCGCCACGCAATATTCCGCATAGCCGCCGCCCGCGAGCAGGATGCAGACCTTGTCACCGACTTTCGGATCGCGAACGTTGGCGCCCGCGGCCGCGACCGTTCCCGCGGCTTCGAGTCCCGGCCACGACGGCGCACCGGGCGGCGGCGGATACATGCCGCGACGCTGCAGCAGGTCGGCGCGATTCAGGCCCGCCGCGCCGATGCGGATCAGGACTTCGTCGGGGCCCGGCTCCGGCCGCGGGCGCTCGCGCACGACGAGCGCCTCCGGTCCGCCCGGTTCGACCGTCTCGACGACGCGCATGGTGCTCATATGCTGCCTGCTTTGAGGCTGCGTTCGATGTAATCCGCCTGGCGCAACGCGAGCGACACGATGGTAAGCGTCGGATTGGCGGAACCGGAGGAGGTGAATGCGCTGCCGTCCGAAATGAAGAGATTCGGGATGTCGTGTGTCTGGCCCCAGGCATTCGCCACGCCGTCGCGCGGATCCTTGCTCATGCGGGCGCTCCCCATGTTGTGGGTCGCGGGCGGCGTGTTGCCGATGACGACACGCTTCGCGCCCAGCCCTTCGTACATTGCCGTGGCCTGAGTCTGTGCGTGCTTGCGCATCGCCTTGTCGTTGTCGTGCTCGTCGACGTGCACGTGGGCAACCGGCAATCCGAACGGGTCCTTGACGTTCGAATTGAGCGTGATGCGGTTGTCCGCACGCGGCATGTCCTCGCCATTGACGAACGTGCCCGTCATGTTCCGGTAGTCGTCGAGGAAGGACGACCAGTCGCGGCCCCAGCCATACGGCAGGCCGGCGAGCGGGAGCGACGGCAAGTCGAGCGCGATCAGTTCGAAATGATAGCCGCCGGCGAAGCCGCGCTTGGCGTTGTGAGGCAGCTCATCTTCGATGAGCCCGGCGAGCGTCGCGCCGCGCCAGGACTCGATCGGCTTGTCGTAGGTTGCCCAGATGAAGCCCGTGATGTGGTGGACGTAGTTGCGGCCGACCTGGTCGGACGTATTCGCGAGCCCTTTCGGAAACTGCGCGGACTCCGAGAGCAGCAGCAAGCGCGGTGTCTCGATGGCATTGCACGCGACGCAGACGAGCTTCGCTTTCTGCCGCTGGTCCTGGCCCTTGCTGTCGCGGTAGACAACCGCGTTCACGCGTTTGTCGGCGCCGTGCCCGATGCGCAGCGCCCGCGATTCGATGCGAAGGTCGAGATTGCCCGTCGCTTCCGCGCCCGGAATCTCGGTATAGAGCGTGCTCCACTTGGCGCCCGACTTGCAGCCCTGCGCGCAGAAGCCCTGCTGGATGCAGATTCCGCGGCCGTCTCGCACCGTCGTATTGATCGCCATGTAGGCGGTGTGCACGCGCTTGTAACCGTGCTTCTTCGCCGCGGCGTACATCACCTTGAAGTTGTTCGACGCCGGCATGCCGGGGTTGCCGTTGCGCCGCGTGACACCGAGCCGCTTTTCGGCGATCTGGTAATACTTCAGGAGTTCGTCGTACTCGATCGGCCAGTCGATGAGCGAGGTGCCGGGGATCGCGCCGTAGTTCGTCCGGCCTTTGAGCTCCGTCCGCTGCAGTCGCGGTGTTGCCGCCGTCCAGTGCACCGTGGTGCCGCCGACGGATTTCGCGATCCAGACCGGCAGCGTCGGAAAATCCTTCGACACGCCCCAGGTGCCGCTCGTCGTGCGTGGTTCGAGCCAGGTGAGCTGGCCGAAGGCTTCGCCCGGATTCTGCGAGAAAAGCTGCGGCGACAGCCGCGGCCCCGTCTCGAGCAGCACGACCTTGTGGCCGCGTCGCGTAAGTTCGTGCGAGAGCGTGCCGCCGCCCGCGCCGGATCCAATGATGACGATCGCGCTGTCGTCGTTGAGATCGATCTTTGCCATGTTGCCCGCTCCCCGATCTCAACCCTGACCCGGAACCGGACCGCTGTCCGCGAGCGGCGGGTCCGGCAGCCAGCGCAGATCGTTGAAGCCGCGCGCGAGGTAGCCGCCCTTCGAGAAGGCTTCGCCTTCGTAACCGAAATAGGCATACGCCAGCGGGCTGGCGTAGAGCGTGCTGATCGTCTTGATGCGCATCGTCTGGAAGAAGGGCGTCGGTTCAACCTCCTTGAGTGCGGCGACGCGCCGGGCTTCGCCCGCCTTCGCGAATCCGGCGCCGAGGCCCGCCAATCCATCCTTCACGAGCTTGCGGGTCGCCGCATCCTTGGCGCAGTCCGCATCGATCGACTGCACGACGAGGGCGTAGGCCGCGTCGTCGAGCTTGTCGTGCATCGCAATCGTTCGCGTCACGCTCAGGAGCGTCGCACCCTCGTCGCTCGTCAGCGACGTGAGGTCGACCGCCCACGTTCTCGAAGGCGCGAGCAGCGCCAGCGGACTCCCCACGGCGAGCAGGCCCGTCAGGATGCCCGTCGACTTCAGGAAGTCGCGACGCGCGATGCCGTTTGTTCTTGTCATTCGGATGCTCCCCGCTCACCGCCCAGGCTGAATAGCCACCAGCGCGGCGCATTCGCACCGCCGCGCGGCTGCCGGTCGAAATACACTTTCATCACGACGTCCTCGTCGGTGATCACTTCGAACCAGTGCTTGCGCACGTAGCGTTCCTGGCTGCCGTTGCGGCAGGGGCCGGTGTCACTCCAGGTGCGGAGCACCGATTTCACGGCGAGCGGCTTGCCCCGCCAGGTAAATGCGCTCGGCAGGCCCGGCCCACCCTCCGCCATGCGCGACGTATCGCTCGATGCGGTCGCGGGCGTCAGCGCTTCGCTGATCAGCCGTTCGTTCGTTTCCGTCATGACAGGCCCCCTGACCGCAGTTTTTGGCGTCCCGGAGTCCCGGTCAAGAGGTGCGGCGGGACGGTCATGTTCCGCCAGGTGGACGCCCGGAAGACTGCACACCATGAAGCTGGAATCCCTCATTCACGGACACCCGGACGCCTTCGCAGCTTACGCGGCGCTGCGCGACGGGTACCTGCGCGGCGCCCCCGAACCCGCCGGCGCCCTGGAGGCCCTCGCAGCGGAACAACCCGGGTTCCTCCCCGGCACTGCGGCCAGGGTCCACGCGGATCACGCCAGCGTACACGAACGCATGCATCTCGACGCCGCGGACGCGTGGCTCAGGCACCGGCCGCTCCTGGCAGCGCAGCTCTACTCGACCATCAGCGCACGAGCGCCCGCCGATCTGCTGGCCCTGCGCCTGGCCCAGTTCAGCCGGGTTTCGACATCGTGGTTGCCCTCTATGCCTTCGGATGCACCGAGGCCGGCGATCCCATGCGCGCCGAGGGACTCGCCAACGACGCCCTTCGGCTCGAACCGCATAGTCCCATGACCTTGCATACCCTCGCGCATGCCCTGGGCGCCCAGCATCGATACGCGACTGCCGCGCGAATCCTGCGAGAGCGTGAAGCGGCATGGCGCGTCGGCGGCCGAAACCTCGACCGCCTCGCGCTCATCGACCAGGCGCGTGAGGCAGCGGCCCTTGATCAGTACATGAAAACAGGCGTTGTGATCCGCAACCGGAAGACTCGGAGAAGCACTCGCGAAGCCGAAATGCGCTTCGACGCACCAGGGCTCGGTGAACGTCGCGCTGACATACATCGCGCCGTCGAGGCGGATGGCCTTCAGCACTTCGGAAAGTGCATCCATCGCAGGACGCAAAGAATACTAGAAAGCGCTCTTGACCACCCCTCCGTCGACCCGCAAGGCGGCGCCGGTCGTCGCGGAGGACAGGGGACTTGCCACGTAGACGACGAGCGATGCCACTTCGTCGGGCTCGGCGAAGCGCTTGATGAGCGAAGTCGGGCGGAAATCCGTGAAGAATTTCTTCTCGAGTTCCTCCCGATTGGCGCCTTGCGCGACCGCGCGATCGACGAACGTGTTGAGCGCGCGTGACTTCGTCGGCCCCGGCAGGACGCTGTTCACGGTAACGTTCGTTCCGGCCATGAGTTCCGCGAGGCCGCGCGCTATCGAGATCTCGGCGGATTTCGTCATGCCGTAGTGAATGCTCTCGACCGGGATCTGCAGGCCACTCTCGCTCGAGATGAAGATCACCCGGCCCCAGTTGCGCGACTTCATGCCCGGGAGATAAAGACGCGACAGCCGGACGCCGCTCATGACATTGAGCTGGAAGAGGCTTTCCCAGTCAGCATCGGTCGTCTCGAGGAACGGCTTCGCCTGGAACGAGCCGACGTTATTCACGAGGATCTCGACGTTCGGATACGCCGCGAACAGTTTGTTGGCCGCGCCCGCCGTCGACATGTCGCCGGCGAAGCCGAGCGCCGTGCGGCCGGTTTCCGTCTTGAGCTGCGCGATCGCCGCATCGACCGCCGGTTGCGTGCGCCCATTCACGATGACGCGCGCGCCCTCCCTGAGGAGCCCACGCGCGCACGCGTAGCCGATGCCCGCGGTACTGCCGGTCACGAGCGCCAGTTTGTCATTGAGTTTGAGATCCATGGACCCCGCCGCCTGACAGAAGAGGAGAACGGCGAACATGAAACCTGAGAGCCGGGCGAATTTCTCGTCCATTGAAGAACTCCCAAAAAGGGGACAGATTTATTTTCGGGCGGGTCAAGATTCTACCCATCGCACGCGGGCGGGCCCGAAAATAAATCTGTCCCCTTTTTGGGGGTATCATCCACGCATGGCCGCAACGCTCTGGATCGGGACCCGCAAGGGAGCATTCGCGCTGCGCCCGGACGCGCGCCGCCGCTCCTTCAAGCTCTCGGGGCCGCAATTCCTCGGCCACGTGATCCATCACATCGTCGCCGACCCGCGCGACCCCAAAGTTGTGCTGATGGCGGCGAAGACCGGCCATCTCGGTCCCACCGTCTTCCGCTCCACCGATCGCGGCAAGACCTGGAAGGAAGCGAGCCAACCGCCCGCGTTCCGTAAAGTAGTGGACGGCGAGGAAGCGCGCGCCGTGCAGGCCGTGTTCTGGTTGACGCCCGGACACGCATCCGAGAAGGGCACTTGGTATGCCGGCAGTTCACCCGCCGGACTCTTTCGCTCCGAAGACGGTGGTGCGACGTGGGAACCGGTCGCGGGCTTCAACGACAATCCGATGCGGCCGCAATGGGCCCCGGGATTCGGCACACCGGGCGGCGAGCTGCTGCACTCCGTGCTCATCGATCCGCGCGATGCGAAGCATCTCTACCTCGGCATCTCGGTCGGCGGCATTTTCGAGTCGGCCGACGCGGGCCGCAGCTGGGCGCCGCTCAACGGTGGGGTCGAGGCGAATTTTCTGCCGACACCCGACGCCGAGTTCGGTCACGATCCACACCTGATCGCGATGCATCCCGCGCGACCCGATCGCCTGTATCACCAGAATCACTGCGGTATCTATCGCATCGACCGGCCGGCGAAACGCTGGGACCGCATCGGCAATGCGATGCCGAGGAAGATCGGCGACATCGGCTTCCCGATCGTGCTCGATCCGAAAGATCCGGACACCGCCTGGGTGTTTCCGATGGACGGCAGCACGGTGTGGCCGCGCACGGCGATCGACGGCAAGCCGGCGGTCTACGTGACGGGGAACGCCGGCAAGTCCTGGCGGCGTCTCGACAAGGGACTGCCGCGCTCGCAGGCCTGGCTCACCGTGTTTCGCCAGGCGATGTGCGTGGATGCCGGCCGCCCGCTCGGGCTCTATTTCGGAACGACGAACGGCGAAGTCTGGGGCAGCACGAACGCGGGCGAAGCCTGGCGTTGCGTGGCGCGTCATTTGCCGCAGATCTTTTCCGTCACGTACGCGCCCTGAAGGGCCGCCGTCATGCCCTGCACCGTTCGCATTGCGGGTCCGCTTCGTTCCTACACCAACGGCGCCGCTTCGACGCAAGCCAACGGCGCGACGGTGGCCGAGATACTCGCAGACCTTGACCGCCGATTCCCCGGCATGCGCTTCCGCATGATCGACGAGCAGGACCGCGTCCGGCAGCACATCCGCCTCTTCGTCAACACGAAAGCCGCGACGCTCGGCGAGCAAGTCCGACCCGGCGATGAAGTGCACGTCATTTGCGCGCTGACGGGCGGTTAGGCGAATGAACGACGGCTGCGTCGGAATGGGGAGGTCCTTACGGGATCCGGAATGTGCGCCGGGATCCGGAGGTCCTTTCGGGACCGCCGTGAATCCCGCCGACTGTGCTATCCGTGCTCCGTCGGCGGACCGGGGTCGCCATCGTGGCGACCCGCGCGAAATATATTTCGCGCCCCTGGAGGCTTCGGAAAAAACGTCCTGTTTTTTACGATCCCGAAAGGACCTCCGGATCCCGGCGCACCTCGATCGCTGTTTCAACGTGTTCGGCTAAGTCATGCCCTTGTCCCCGTCAGAGCTGGAGCGCTACCGGCGGCACTTGTCGCTCGCCGAGATCGGTGCGGCTGGGCAGGAGAAGCTGAAGAGCGCTCGCGTGCTCGTCATCGGGGCAGGCGGGCTGGGGTCGCCCTCCTCCTTATATCTGGCGGCATCGGGCGTCGGCACGCTCGGCATCGTCGATTGCGACCGCATCGACGTCACGAATCTGCAGCGGCAGGTGTTGTTCGACACGGCGAGCATCGATCGACCCAAGGCCGAAGCGGCGCGCGAGCGATTGCAGGCGCTGAATCCGGAGATCCGGATCGTCGCGCACGCCGTCGAACTGCGCGCGAACAATATCCGGGACGTGCTCAGGGACTACGACGTCGTGCTCGACGGCACGGACCGCATGGCGACGCGCTTTCTCGTCAACGACGCCTGCGTGCTCCTGAAAAAGCCGCTCGTATCGGCCGCGATCCACCGCTTCGAGGGCCAGGCGATGACCTATGTGCCCGGTCGCGGGCCCTGCTATCGCTGTTTATTTCCGGAACCGCCGGCGCCCGGCACGATTCCGAGCTGCGCCGAGGCCGGCGTGCTCGGCGTCCTGCCCGGTGTACTCGGCACGATCCAGGCGACGGAAGCGATCAAGCTCATCGCCGGCATTGGCGAACCTCTGATCGGGCGCCTTCTGACCTACGACGCGCTCGAGATGCGCTTTCAGGAGTTCGCCTTTGCGCGTCGGAGCGACTGCGCCGTGTGCGGCGACCGCCCGACTGTCACGGAACTGAAAGACAGCGTCGAATTATGTAGCCCCGAGGCGCTCAATCGAGTGCGCCGCCTCGCCCCCCGCGAGTTGCAGGCCCTGATCACCGCCGGCGATTCAGGGAAATTCGCAATCATCGACGTGCGCGAACCCGGCGAGTTTGCCGTGAGCCGCCTGCCGAATGCACGAAGCATTCCACTCGGCGAGTTGTCCCGGCGAATCGGCGAGTTAGCGCGCGACCGGCGGCCGGTCTTCATCTGCCGAAGCGGCGGCCGCAGCAAGCAGGCCTGTGCCATCGCACTCGGTGCGGGCATCGCGGACCCGACGGATCTCGCCGGCGGACTGCTCGCCTGGGCTGCCGAAGTCGATTCCACTTTCATCGTCGCGCCGCTCGAATAACTCATTCAACATGTTCCGGCGCGTCCGGCGATCCGTGACGCGCATCGTATCGACTGGATCTCACGCGAGTACGCTTTCCCGCGTCGCCCCTTCTCTCGAGGATTCATACGATGGGAAATCCCTACGACTCCGCGAACGAGCGCACGTCGGTGCTCGGTCCTACGCTCAGATTCAAAGGCGAACTGCACGCCGACGAGGAGCTCCTCATCCGGGGCACCATCGAAGGCTCGATCACGCACTCGCAGCGGCTCACCGTCTGTCCGGAAGGCACGGTCAAGGCGAGCATCCGCGCGCAGATGATCTCGGTCGAGGGCACGGTGGAGGGCGACCTGCAGGCGGAGAAATCCGTCAAGGTCTCCGAGACGGCGCACCTCAAAGGCAACATCCACGCGCCGAGCGTGAGCATCGTCGAAGGCGCGCAATTCAACGGCAACATCGTGATGGAAGGCAGCAAGGCGGTGAAGTCCGCGCCCGTCCCCGTAAGCCCCATTGCCGCCCACAAGTGAGCCTGAGGAGATTCCTGATGTCTGTTTTCAACACGCAGAACGAACGCGCTCCGATCATTCCCGAACGCCGGCCGGCGCCGCAGGCCCCCATCGCCACCGACCCGAACCCACGCCGGGTTTCGGTGCTCGGCCGCACGCTCGTCTTCAAGGGCGAGCTTTCGGCCGAAGAGGACCTGGTGCTACAGGGACGGGTGGAAGGCTCCATCCGGCACACGCAGAGCGTGACCGTCGGACCGGACGGTGTCGTGATCGGCGACATTCACGCGAAGATCATCATCGTCGAGGGCACCGTCGAGGGTGACCTGCATGGCGGCGCCTCGGTCAGTGTCACGGCGACCGCGAAGGTCGATGGCAACATCGTCGCGCCGCGTGTCGGCATCATCGAAGGTGCGACGTTCAACGGCTCCGTCGACATGTCGAGCGCGCCGAAGGCGGCCCGCCGCGATTCGAGCGGCGAGCAGCGCCTGCTGAGCGACAACTCCGTCGATCGGATGCTGACGCGCCCCTAGCAGGAAAAGGGGACAACGGAAAAGGGGACAGATTTATCTAAAAAGGGGACAGATTTATTTTTCTGCATTTCTCGTGCGAACGCCGAGATACTCGGAAAAATAAATCTGTCCCCTTTTTAGATAAATCTGTCCCCTTTTCCGTTCAGCCCGCGCGGGCTTGGGCGTCCTTGCGTACGAGGGCGTAGCCCACCGTATTGAAATTCCAGTCCGCCACTTCCTTGAAGATGCGGCGCGCCTCGTCCTTCTGCTTCGCGCCATCGAGCGCGAGCGCGAGATGGTATTTGTTGTACATGTTCGTCAGGTCGGCCTGGCGGTATTCCTCCACCGCCTTGCCGTACTTGCGCTCGAGGAAATAGATGAGCCCCATCAGGTCGTGATAGCTCTCCATCTTGCGCGGGTTCTGCTGGCCGGCGACGAGCTCCGAGTTCTTTTTCGCCAGCGCCAGCGCCAACTTGTAGTCCCCGCGGTGCGCCGCAAGCTGCCCTTCGTAGTAGGCGATCTGGGCTTCCTGGATCCTTGAGAACTCGTCCGTGCCGACGGCCTGGGCGTTGCCGCGGAGCACGCCGGCAAGGTTGCCGATGACGCGGTCCGCGTCGTCGTTCATGCCCTTCTCGAGGCAGATGGTGGCTGCGTTCGTCAAAGCGAAGGCCTTCGCCCCGCTGCGCTGATCGTCCTGCAAGTCCATCGTGTCAACCTCCATCGCAAGTTTTTCGAGCTCCCGGACCGCCGTGGCGGCATCGCCCGCATGTACCCACGTGAACATCTTGTAGCTCATGAAGAACGGCCGATTCGCGGACTCGGCGATCGCGATGCCGCGGTCGTAGTCGGCACGCGCCTCGTCGTAGTTGCCGAGAAACGAATTCACGTGGCCGAGTTTCAGGAGCGCCGTGCCGTCGTGCGGATCGAGCCGCGTCGCGAGTTCGTAGTAGCGGCGCGCTTCATCGAGCCGATTGGTGCCGCGATACACATCGCCAAGCGCCCAGTAGAGATTGTCCTCGCCCGGCGCAATCGCGATCGCCTGGCGGTAGAACTTCTCCGCCTGCGCGAAGTCCCGCGGATCATTGAAGAGATAGGAATTCGCCATCGCGAAGGGCGCTGCCATGAGCGCCGGATCGAGCTCGATGGCCTTTGCAATATCGGCGCGCTGCTCGGTGAAGTGATTGAGCCCGAACTCGACGCCCGCCAGGTTGAGCCAGGCGCGCGGCGCTTTCGGATACTTCGCGACCAGCTGCTTCGCGAGCGCGAGCTGCGAGTCGAGGTTGCCGTCGAGGAATCGCTGATTGACCTCCACGAGGAGCCGCTCGCCCTCGCTCGCCTTCGGTGCCGACTCGGCGGCGCGCTTGAGGCTCGAGTTGAACTCCTCCGTGGAGAAGGACACGGTCGCGAGATTCAGCCAGGCGTAGCTGAAATCGGGATCCGCCGCGACCGCCGCGCGAAAGAGCGCATTCGCCTCGGGCGCATCACCGCGGTCGAGCGCGGCTTGTCCCGCGATGAAATTCAGGCGTGCGTCCTCGGAGTGCGTGGTCACCGGTATCTCGTCGATGCCGGACCAGGCGATCGGGTCGCAGCCGATGATCAGGGTCGCTGCGGCGAGACCGCGAAGTACGCGCGTCGACATGATTGGTTCTCTGCAGGATGCGAGTGCGGCTGATTCTCGCAAAGAGAAAGGAGGCGCAACGCGGGGATGCGCCGTGGCGACGCGCCGTCGAGACGAGTCGCGGGGATCAGGGACGAACCGGCTCGAACTCGGTCTCGAGATCGCGCCGAAAGTGTCGCGCCGCCAGCAAATAGTGAATCGCCGCCCAAACCGTCAGGAGCGAGATCGCCATCAGGGCATGTCGCAATCCGACGGCGGAGGCCTGCTGGCACGCGTCGGCAATCGCCGGCGTACTGTCTGCCGCGGGCACACCATCTGGACACGAGCCAACATAGTCGCCAGCCGTGAAGGCGCGTTTCGCAAAGAAGTCGCTCAGATAGCCCGCGAGCGTCGGTCCGATGCCGCTGCCGATGAGATTGAGCACGAGGGCCACGATAGCGGCCGACGAGGCCCGCATGTTGGCGGCAACCATGTTCTGCGCGATCGCGAGCGTCGGCGTGAAATACACGAATAGCACGAGGTGGCCGGCCATGAGCACCGCGATCGTGCTGAAGAGTGTCGGCTGATTGAAACCGAGCACGAAGGCGGGCGCCGCGAGCAGCAGCGTGATTGAAGGGATCCAGACATACCAACGCTGATCGAACCGTGCGGCACGGTCGACGCCCATGCCGCCGAGCAGCAGCCCCGCGCCCATCGCGACGACGGCAACAACCGACAACAGGAAGCCCAGCTCCCTGGGTGCGACGTGAAAATTGCGCACGAGGAACTGGGCAATGAACTGGCCGATGGCATTCATGGTGATGGCTGCGAGGCCGCAACCGATCAGCACCTGCACCATGGAGCGCTTGGAAAAGAGGAACCGGAACACCGCCCAGATCGAGGGCGGCTTGCCCGATGAGAGTCCCGACGCGTCGGACATCCCGCGCGCGGGCTCCCGCAGCGTCAGCGCCGCGAGCAGCGCCACCAGCAACCCGGCCGAGCCGATCGTGATGAAAACCGCGCGCCAGCCCGCGACCTGCGCGAGCCATACGCCGTACGAGCCGAAGATGACGCCGAGCGGCGCGCCGAGCCAGATGATCGACATCGCCGTGGCGCGCCTTTCCTTCGGGTAGTGATCGCCGATGAGCGAGGCGACCGGCGGGCCGAAGCCCGCATCACCGACGCCGACGACGACGCGGCAGATCATGAAGCGTGAAAAGGTGTAGGCGCTCGCGCAGAGCGCCGTCATCACGCCAAAGAGCGCAAGCGACGCTGCAACGAGCTTCGTGCGGCTCGTGTATTCGGCGAGCCGCGCGATCGGCAGGCCGAGCACGCTATAGAAGAATGCAAACCCGAGCCCGAGCAGCATCCCCATCTGGGCATCGGTGAAATGCAGGTCTTCCTTGATCATCTGCGCGGTCGACGCGATGCCCTGGCGATCCGCGAGCGTCAGGGCGTTGACGAGAATCAGGACTCCGAGGAGCCAGCCGCGATAGGCGCGCGAGAAGCATTTGCCCTCAGATCCTGTAGCCTCAGAATTGGGGGGCTCAGAACTCGTTGACGATGTTGTAATGACCCGCTCTCCCCACCTTGGCGATGGCCTGCTGCACTTCCGGCCGCTCGACGACGACGCGGAAATTCGTGGCCCATTCCTTGTTCTTCGCCGGCTCGATGACCTCAGCATACTGCTGCACGTCGGCAAGCGCGTCGGTACGCAGCTTCGGGTCCTTCAGGCGCGAGACGAGCAATTTCGCACCCACCTCCACGTTGTTCGCCCGCGCGAGCGCCCACTGGTAGGTGCCGGGCGAGTCGCTCTGATGATCCTTGATGAATTTCAGGGCCCGCGCGGCTTCGCTGTCATCGTGCAGCAGGAGCGCCGCCGCGTGTTTCACGGATTCGAGCTGCAGGGCGCCGTACGGGCTGACGTTGCTCACCTTCGCTACGATCGCCCGCGCGTCCTCGGGCCGGTCGAGGTCGCAATAGTAATAGCCGACGTTGATGGCCTGGCTCACGTTGACGCCGCCATTTTCCGTCAGCGTGCTGCCCTTCATCCACTGATCGAGCGCCTCGTCCCAACGGCCGAGCAGCCGCAGTGCCCGCGCCCGCATGTCGTAGGCCCAGTTGAGCTGGTCGTCGAGATCGTCGAACGCCGGATCGACCTCGGTCGTCGTCTTTATCCGCGCCAGCGTTTCGTCGGCAACCCGCAGCGCCTCGGCGGGACGGTTCGCGACGATGAGCGCCTGCACGAGCTGATTGCGGATGGCCATGAGCTTCGGCGAGCGTCGCGCCGCGGCCTGCAGCAGTTCGACGTCCTCACGGGCGGCGCGATCGATATCGCTTGCATAGTGGTTCTTGCCGACGACGCGGTCGAACTGCTTGTCGGATCGCATGCCGATGAGGAGCCGCGGGTCGGTTACGTGCGCCGCGACTTCGCCGGCGCGCTCGACGGTGGAGTGCTGCAAGTAATAGAGGGTGAGGTCGAGCCACATCTGGCTCGGCTCGCGCTGATCGACTGTCCGCCAGTCGGCCTTGCGCAGCGCTTCGACCAGCGCCAGCCAGGTCTTGTCGGATCCGGGCGGCCGCCGTGAGTAAAAGACCGTCTGCACGATGGAATCGTCGCGGATGTCGGAGAGCGTGCTCGGCCAGCGCTCCGCGATCAGGGCGAGGCTTGCAGCGCCGTCGCGGATTTCGGCCGCCGGCATGGCCATGCGATAGCGCAGATGCCAATCCTCGGCACTCGCCGGCTCGATTTCGGTTGCGCGCACGGCGAGTGCGTGCGCCCGCTTCCAGTCGTCGACCTGGCCCGCGACCATCGATGCGAGGTAGAACGAGCGGCGCTGCTCGTCGATGCCGAGATCCTTGAACGCCTTCGAGTCGAGGATCCGCTTGTAGTCCCGGTCGGCGCCGGCATAGTCGTCGTTGCGAATCTTGTCGACGGCCTGTTCGATGTCATGGCGGAGGATCGTGTTGGCGCTGTTCACGGCACCGGCAACGCCCTTCGATTGCGCTGCGCCAGTGGACACGGCCGCTACGACGAGGAGCAAGACGGCGAGCAAGTTCCGCCACCCGAAACGTTGATTTGTCATACCGCTAGTCGATCGCCGGCTAATCAATGGCAACAATAGTTGCGCGCCGTCCCATCAGCTCGACTTCATCGCCCACGGCCTGGCTCATGAGGGCGTTGCCGATGGGCGATGCGTAGCTGATCAGGCCCGCAACGGGGTCCGCCTCGTCTTCGCCGACCAGCCGGAAGGCGTACTCCGAGCCGTCCTCGAGCTTGAGCGTCGCGCGCAGCCCGAACCGCACCCGGTCGCGCTTCTGCGGCGGCTGCACGAGCTTCGCCGTCGATCGGCGCTGGCGCCAGTAACGCAAGTCGCGATCGATGCGGGCGACGAGCGCGTTGTCCGATTCCGCGCGGGCGCCGGTGCGCGCCGCTTCGAGTTCGTGGATGCAGGTATCCATCATTTTCAGGCCGCTTTCCGTCACGAGGTTCGGACTCGAGCTGATCGCCCGCTCCGGCAGCGTTTCGCTGCCGTCCGAATCGGTGTCCTTGACGAATGCGCGGCTCATGACGCTTGAGAGCATACGCCAGACTCCCCGAGCTGGGGCTAATGCTATTCTCACAAAATGCTCAACTTTTCCGACGTCGCCATCCGCCGGGGCCCGCGGGTGCTGTTTTCCGCCGCCACTTTCAGCCTGTTTCGGGGCGAAAAGGTCGGCATCACCGGCGAAAACGGCAGCGGCAAATCGAGTCTCCTCGCGCTCGTGCGCGGCGAGCTGCAGCCCGACGCCGGCAACTTCGAGATGCCGTCGCAGCTCGCGCTTGCCCACGTGTCGCAGGAACTGCTGGCGTCGGATCAGCCCGCCATCGATTTCGTGCTCGACGGCGATGAGGAGCTGCGCGGCATCGAGCGTGACATCGCGGCAGCCGAGCACGCGGATGCCGGCGAGTGGCTCGGCGAGCTGCACGGCAAGTACGCGGCGGTTGGCGGCTACGATTCCCGCAGCCGCGCCGGGCGGCTGATGCACGGCCTCGGTTTCCTGGGCGCCGATGAAAAGAGGCCGGTGCGGGCGTTTTCCGGCGGCTGGCGCGTGCGCCTCAACGTCGCCCAGGCGCTCATGTGCCGCTCGGACCTGCTGCTGCTCGATGAGCCGACGAACCATCTCGATCTCGACGCCATCCTCTGGCTCGAGAACTGGCTGCGCGAGTATCCGGGCACGCTGCTGCTCGTGACCCACGACCGGGAATTCCTCGACCGGGTCGCGAACCGGATCGTGAACCTCGAGCACGGCAAGGCACGCGCCTACCGCGGCAATTATTCGGCGTTCGAGGATCAGCGCGCGGCAGCGCTCGCCGAGCAATCCGCGCTCTACGTACGCCAGCAGCGCGAGATCAAGCACATCGAATCCTTCGTCGAGCGCTTCCGCGCGAAGGCGTCCAAGGCGCGACAGGTGCAGAGCCGCCTGAAAGCGCTCGAGCGCATGCAGCAGATCGCGCCGGCGCATGTCGATTCGCAATTCGAGTTCTCCTTTGCGACGCCCGACCGGCTGCCGCGGCCGCTCCTCGTCCTTGACGAGCAGTCGACGGGCTACGACGGGCGAGTCGTGCTTGAAAAGGTGAGCTTGACGCTCCTGCCCGGCGACCGGCTCGCCCTCCTCGGCCGCAACGGCGCCGGCAAGTCGACCTTCATGAAATTGCTCGCGGGCGAACTCGCGGCCTTCTCGGGCGAACGCATCCAGGCGCGCGACATCAACATCGGCTACTTCGCGCAGCACCAGCTCGAGCAGCTGAACGCAACGGAGTCGCCGCTGACGGCGCTCAAGCGCACTGGCGGCGCGCGCGCGGCACGCCAGACCGAGCAGGAGCTCAGGACCTTCCTCGGCGGATTCGGTTTTCGCGGCGAACGCATCTTCGAACCGGTCGCGCCGTTCTCCGGCGGCGAGAAGGCGCGGCTCGTGCTGGCGCTGATTACCTACCTCAAGCCGAACCTGATGCTGCTCGACGAGCCGACCAATCACCTCGATCTGGAGATGCGGGAGGCGCTGACCCTTGCCTTGCAGGAGTACGAAGGCGCTGTCGTGCTCGTCTCGCACGACCGGCACCTGTTGCGCACGGTCGCCAACGAGTTTCGCATCGTGTACGCCGGGCGGGCGGAGCCTTTCGACGGCGATCTCGAGGACTATGCGAAGTGGCTGAACGAGCACGACATTGACGGCACGCCGGCAACGGACTCGCCCCGCCCTGCGAACAGCGCCGGGCAACGCAAGCAGCGCAAGCGCGAGGAAGCTGCAGCGCGCAATCGCCTGACTCCGCTACGCGCGGCGGTGGCCAAGTGGGAACGCGAACTCGACCGCCTGACCAGGGAGCGGGCCGCCGTGCATGCCGAGCTTTCGACGTCCGACATCTATTCCGATGCCAGGCGGGAGCGGCTGCAGGAGCTGCTGGATACCCAGACCCGGCTCGCGAAGGAGACGGAGGTCGCGGAGGCCAGCTGGCTCGAGAGCAATGAACGGCTGGAGGCGGAAAGTCCCGGCTCCTTGTAAACTGGCGCATTCGTGGCGCGAGCTGGTGCAAGAAGCGATGGACAGGCCTTGACGAGGGGAAGACATGGACAGCCGTGCTGACACCTGCGCCATCCGGCGCGCGGTCGCTGCGGATGCGGCACTGCTCTCAACGCTTGGAATGACGACCTTTCGCGAAGCGTTTTCGCACCTCTACGCCGCAGAGGACATCGAAACGTTCCTCGTGAAGGCGCATGCCGCGACCTACTACGAGCGCTTGCTGCGCGACCCCGACGTTGCCATCTGGCTTGCGACGCCGCCGGGCGAAGAGCCGATCGGCTACATCGTCGTCGGCATCTGCCAGCTGCCGGTTCCCGATCTCGAGCCCCGCGCCGGCGAAATCCGCCGCCTCTACGTTCGCACGACGGGGCAATCGAGCGGCATCGGCACGAAGCTCCTGCGCACCTCGCTCGACTGGCTCGCGAGCGGGACATTCAGCCCGCTCTACGTCGGCGTGTGGTCGGCGAACTACGGCGCGCAGCGTCTCTATCAGCGCTACGGGTTCGTGAAGATCGGCGAATACGAGTTCTCGGTCGGCAAGCAGCGCGACCGCGAATTCATCTTCCGCCAGCCGGGCGCCTGACAACGTTACGGGTTGAGCTCCTGGCAGGCGTCGCGCGCGCTCGTCGCGACATTTGCATCCGCATCCGCCATCGCGGCTTGCAGCAGCGGACGAACCTGATCGACCTTGCGGCCAGCGATCGCCATCAGTCGAAGGCTGTTGACCGCCAGCAGTCGATTGCGCGCGACGGGATCGTTGCGCACGGTCTGTTCCAGCACGATGAGCGTGTCCGCGGCGCCCGGGTCCAGTTGGCGAATGGCGGTTGCGCGCGCGTCGGCATCCGCGGCGCCCGAGATCTCGGCGGGCATCAGGTGTGCCTCGGCTGACGTCGTCGAGACCTGATCGACACCGAGGTCGGCCGCGTAGGCCTCAGGCGCCGGCGTGGGCGAATTCAAACGCGTTGGCGCCGAGGCGGAAATGCTTGAGGTCGGCGCCGTCCCTGGCGCCTGCGGCACTGGGGGCAGTGCCATGGTCACTTCCTGTCTGGCCGGCCGGGCAAGGCCGAAAGCCGGTACGGCAGGCGACTCGCTCCGGAAGAGCACGATCACGCTGACGAACGTCGCAAGACACGCGAACAGCAGCAGCAAAAGATTGCGGCGCAAGACACCCACCCGGATGACCTGCGCCGCATTCATGGCCAACCCGCCATCGCGCTCAGCGCCAGCCGGAGACATCGAGGATCACGCCGTGTCCCGTGATGTTGTGCTGGATGCTCACGTAATAGTGCTTGCCGCTGCCGTCGAAGAAGCCGCCGGTCGGCTCCGCCGTGAGGTCGTTGAGCGACATCACGCGGATGCAGGCGTCGCTCAGCGTGTCGGCGTCGTCGCCGTCGTCGAGGCAGGACCAGACGTCGTTGTT
Source organism: Steroidobacteraceae bacterium (assembly GCA_035644395.1). GTDB lineage: Bacteria > Pseudomonadota > Gammaproteobacteria > Steroidobacterales > Steroidobacteraceae > JBGPLJ01. The sequence goes on along the minus strand of DASQOR010000082.1, from coordinate 6,155 downwards.
GCGCGGCACCGGGTAGATGGCGCCCTCGCCGTCCTCGTCGACGAGGAAGTTGCCGGTGCCCGGCTGGATGTCGATGTTGTCCGGCATGGCGAAGTCGAGATTGCCGATGATGAGCGGGTGATACTCCGGCACCGAAGCGGTGTTGACTCCGGCGGTGACCGAAATCGCGCTGGCGTCGGCCAAGGTGCCGTCCGTTACGCAATACACCTCGCCCCAATGGTTGTCCCCGTTCGGCGTCGAGTCCGGGATGTCCTGGCCCGTGTTCGTGCCGCAGACGCGCACGTCGCCGTCGGCAAGCCATTCCTGGTCGACCGACATGTCTTCCGGCCGATAGAAGCTCGTGAGCTTCAGCGATGCAGCCGCGGCGCGCAGGTTCACGGGCGCAGCGCCGGTGATTTCCAGCCAGGTGCCGCGGCCGAACTCATTGCCCTGGCCGACGTCCGTGTTGTTGCTGTTGCGGCCGACGCGCATGCCATAGAGGCTGCCAGTCGCCCATGGCGACTGTGCGAGGCTCGTGATCGCCGCGCCACCGGTCCAGAGGGTCGTCGGTATGAATTTCACGAATGCGCCGCCCGGATTGCCGATGCCGCCGGTGCCAGGGCGATTCTCGTCCGTGAGATAAACCACGCCGTTCGGCAGGATGCCGATGCCCTCGAAGGCGAACTGTCCGAGCGCCGGGCGTCCGACGACATGGGCGGGGTCGGAACTGTCGCCGAATCCGGAAGCCGGCACGGTGACGTTCGTCGTGTGGATCGGGTCGAGGATTTCGAAGACGCGGCCGTTGACGCCGTTCTCTTCGCCGACGACGACCGTGCCCCAGGGGGTGAGCCGCGCGGGATCGCAGCTCGTCATGCCAGAGCTGATGATATTTTCCGCCGCACCCGTGCCGAGATTGACGCGCTGCACGGCGACCTGGCCAGAGCCCTGCTCGTTGCAAGCGATGATATGAGTCGGGTGGGCGGCGTTCGGCCACAGGAACATCTGGTCGATGTTCGGCGCGAGATTCGCGGCCGCGCTCGCGACCCGGACATGCAGGCCGGGCGCAACCTTGAGGAGCCCCGCGGGATTCGCATCGGCCGCGACGGCCGACAGCGACTGGGTCGAGGAGTCATCGAGCGCACCGAAGGTGCCGAAGAGTTCCGGCGCCTGCAGCCGCGCGAGCCTTTCCACGGATTCGCCGAAATCATCGCGATTGCGATGGTGGTGCCTGTCGAAATTCGTGGCCATCGCGGACGATGCCACCGTGAGCGCCGCGGACACGGCGAGTGCAACGATTCGCTTCATCGACTTCTCTCCTGGGGTTGGGTTCGAGCGACCTTCCTCGACTGCGAACGCTAGCGTCCGCTCGTGACCTGTCGGTGAAACCAAAATGACGGGCGCGTGACAGCTGCGTGTCCCCGATCCGTCCCGCGGTGACCATCGGGGGTATCGGCTCTTCGCGGTCCGGCAGAGCCTGCTAAAGTACCGACGCCGCAAGGAGCGGCGGAGTCTGCAGTGGGGAGCCGAAGTCATGGCAGCACGCAAACGGAAGAAGGCGTCGAAGACCCCGAAGGCCAAGCGCAGGGCGCCGAAGAGCCGGCGTCGGACGACGCGCGGTGATCCGCCCGCGGGGCCGTGGGACTAGCCGACGCAGATTCCCTGGACTCGGCGCCGCTCAGCCGCCAGGCCGGGTCAGAGGTTGTCGAGAAACGCGAGCAGTGCTTCGCGCCCGGTCCGATCGAGCGTCATGAATCGCTTCCTGGCCGCCGCGGCCTCGCCCCCATGCCAAAGAACCGCTTCCTCGAGCGAGCGGGCGCGGCCGTCGTGCAGAAAATGCGTGTGCCGGTTGACCGTGCCCGTGAGACCAATGCCCCACAGCGCTGCGGTGCGCCATTCATTGCCGTTCGCCGCGCTATCTGCGCGGCCGTCGGCGAGGCCGGCACCCATGTCGTGCAACAGCAAATCGGTGAAGGGGTGGATCGTCTGATGGGCGAGTTCCGGCAATTCCGGGTAGTCGCCGGTGGTCAATGTCGGCGCATGACAGCTCGCGCAGCCTATTGAAGCGAACTCGCCTGCACCCTCACGCACCCGCGGATCGTCCACGTTGCGTGCAGCAGGCACGGCGAGCGTCCGCGAATAAAACAGCAGCCGATCGAGAAAGGCCTCTTTCAGTTCAGGCTCGCCGGGCCGGCCGCCACTCGGGGCGGCCGCGGCCGCCGTCTGTCCTTGCGCGACATTCTGATCCGGGAAGAGACTCGTCGTGAGCCCGATGTCGCCGAGCGCGGCAGCCGCAATCTGCTGACGAAGGCTCGGCTGGTTCGCCTTCCAGCCAAAGCGGCCGAGGCGCTGCGACTGCGACGCGCGATCCCACACGCGATTCGGCCGGCCGGAAATTCCGTCGTGATTGGCATCGTCGGGATCGGCGGCCGCGATGAGTTCACCTTCCGGCACGGCTTCGAGGAGGCCGAGTCCGAATACCGGATCGGCGACACGCGGCGAGACTTTCACGTCGGCCGGCAATGGACCGAAAGCCAGGTCCGTGAATGAATAGCTCGGCACGGCCAGGCTGAAATGCGTGCCGTCGGGATAGGTCCCCGGTTGTTCGGTATATCGCACGACCGTGCGGCCCTCCGCCGCGACACCGGCGATCGCCTTCTCGTTCAACTGGTCGCCATAGCGCGGCACGGGTCGCACGCCACCGTGCTCGCCGTCGCCGGGGACACTCAGGCGAATCAGCATCGATTCGAGCGCGTCACCGTCGTGCCCGGGCGGGCGGCCGCGTCCATCGCGCGTATGACAACCGGAACAGGAGACGCGATTGAAAACCGGGCCGAGGCCGTCGAGCGCATCGACCGAAGCGGGCGCGGTCACCCAGTTCGTGTTGAATAGCCGGTTGCCGAACGTGAACTTGCGCAGATCCTCGGTCGGCATCGTCGGAATCGGGAACGCGTAGGCGTTCTCGTTGGATACCGCCATGGTCGTGTCGCCACCGAGCCGGGCGGTCCACCAGTCCGGCACCGCGACCGGCGCCGCGACTGCAACGGCGCTGAGCAAGGCAGCGGCAACGAAGGCGAGTGCCCGCATGGCCGCACTACTCATCCCGTTCGAAGGCGACCACCAGCTGCACGCCAAGCGCAACACCCGCTTGCTTGATGAGCCGTGTCTGGGTCTGAAGCGAGGTCACGAGCGCTTCTAGCTTCGCCCGCTGGGCGCTGCCGGGCGGTGAGACGAGGCTCTGGTCGAACGGACGATCGAGCCCTTGCGCGAGCAGGAGACTTCGGTCGATCTGGTCGGTGAGCAGCTGGTAGAGGACCGGATTCACTTGCTGGAGCAGCTTGTCGACGCCATCCCCGTGGTAGTTGCCGTAGCGGCCGAAATAGACGTTGGCGACTCCCGTGACATTTTCGATGACATCCGTGATCGTGCTGTCGCTGAAGCAGGACTGTTCGTCTTCCTGCGAACCGCTGTCGAGCGCGGTGGCGAGGCGTTCATAGCCGAGTTCGAATCCGCTCAAGGTCGCAATGCCGGTGAGCACCTTGGCGACGCTCTCCTTCGGGTCCATGCGCGCGAGTTCCATCCGGTAGTTCGCCTGCTCGGGAGCCCAGGCGGCAGCGACGGACGCGAGATCGTCGACCAGGAGATCCGTGACGGCCTGCAGATAGGCGCGGCGGCGTTCCGCCAGTCCTGCGCCGACGAAATCCTTCGCAGGACGATTGCCGGGCCCGTTCGCATTCCGGTCCTCGCCCCAGAGCAGGTACTCGATCGCGTGATAGCCCGTGGTGACGTCGGCCTCGTCGTCGCGCGCGTTGCGCTCGATCAGCGTCGCCCGCGTAATCGGGATGCTCGTGTCGTCGATCGTCGCCGCGATAGACTGCTCGTTGAGCGGCCAGGCGTTGATGCGCCCCTCGAGCCCCTGGGTGCCGTCCGGGCGCTTGCCGAAATCGATCGGCCCCTCGTAGAACCGGAACGCCTCGGTCTGCCCGTAGCTCACCCGCGAATCGAGCCAGGCCTGGCGTACTTGCGCGAGTTGCTCGTCGCTATCGTCGGCGGGATCGGCGACGAAGTCGTTGACGGCCTTCTGCAGTACGACCGCCGCGCCGTGCGCATCGGTGTAGGCCCGATACGCAATTTCGCCGTAGGTCGCGAGTTGCCGGCTCACATCGGGCGTCGCGGCGAGCTGTTGCGCCTGCGGCGCGGCGGCCGACGCGACCGCGCAAGCGAACATTGCGGCGCCCGGGACCGCGAGTCTCAGCAAACCCTGCATTCACCTGAATCCGGCTTGAGGAAGAGTCGGCATGCTAGGTCGGCCATTTGACGGTCCGGTGACAGGGATCGCCGATCGCGCCGCACATCCGGCCGCGTCTTTGCGATAATGACGGCCGGATGACACCCGTCCTCGCCATCTCCCATCTCGGCAAGTCTTACGCTTCGGGCCTCGTGGCCCTGAAGAACGTCAATCTCGAGATCCGCAAGGGCGAAATCTTCGCGCTGCTCGGGCCGAACGGCGCCGGCAAGACGACGCTCATCAATATCGTGTGCGGCATCGTCACCCGCAGCTCGGGCGAGGTGCTGGTCGAGGGCAAGGACATCCAGCGCGACTACCGCGCCATCCGCACCCGGATCGGGCTCGTGCCGCAGGAACTTGCGACCGAGATGTTCGAAAAGGTCGCGTCGACCGTCGAATTCAGCCGCGGCGTCTTTGGCCGCGGGCCGAGCAAGGCGGTCATCGAGAAGGTGCTGCGCGACCTCTCGCTCTGGGACAGGCGCAACGATCGCATCCAGGCGCTCTCCGGCGGCATGAAACGGCGAGTCATGATCGCGAAAGCGCTGGCGCACGAACCGGATATTCTTTTCCTGGATGAACCCACCGCCGGCGTCGACGTGGAGCTGCGTCGTGACATGTGGGAGCTCGTGCGGGGCCTCAGGGAACGGGGCGTCACGATCATTCTCACCACGCACTACATCGAAGAAGCCGAAGAGATGGCCGACCGCGTCGGCGTCATCAACAAGGGCGAGCTGATCGTCGTGGAAGACAAGGCGACGCTGATGAAGAAGCTCGGCAAGCGTCAGCTGACGCTGCACCTGCAGGAACCGCTCACCGTGATTCCGCCGGGCCTGGCCGACTGGTCGCCCGAGATCAGGGACAGCGGCTACACGCTGCTCTATTCGTTCGATGCCGCGCGCGCGGAGAGCATCTCCGCCCTCCTCGGGCGCATGAGCGAGCTCGGTATCGCGTTCAAGGACCTCAAGACCGAAGAGAGTTCGCTCGAGGAGATCTTCGTGAACCTCGTGCACCGCCGCACATGAGCGAAACCAGGGTTCTCAAGTTCAACCGGCACGCGGTCTGGGCGATCTACCAGCACGAGATGGCGCGCGCCCTGCGCACGGTGGGCGGCACGTTCGTGACGCCCGCGATCACGACCTCGCTCTATTTCGTGGTGTTCGGTTCCGCAATGGGTTCGAAGATGACGGCGGTCACGGGCGTGCCGTACGGCGCGTTCATCGTGCCCGGCCTCATGATGCTTTCGATCCTCACGGAGAGCCTCTCGAACGCCTCGTTCGGCATCTACATGCCGAAGTTCACGGGGACGATCTACGAATTGCTCTCGGCGCCGATCTCGTATTTCGAGATCGTGCTCGCGTACGTCGGCGCGGCGGCGACCAAGTCCATCGTGCTCGGTGCCGTCATCCTCGCGACCTCGATGCTGTTCGTGCCGGTGAAGATCCTGCATCCATTCTGGATGGTCGGGTTCCTGGTGATGACGTCGGCGACCTTTTGCCTGTTCGGCTTCATCATCGGCATCTGGGCGAAGGGCTTCGAGCAGCTGCAGTTCATCCCGATGCTGATCATCACGCCGCTCACGTTCCTTGGCGGCGCGTTCTATTCGATCGACATCCTGCCGCCCGCCTGGCGCACGTTCAGCCTCTTCAACCCGGTGGTCTACCTGATCAGCGGGTTTCGCTGGAGCTTCTACGGGACCTCCGATGTCGAAGTCGGGGTAAGCCTGGCGGCGACACTGGGATTTTTCCTGACCTGCCTGGCCGTGGTGGCATGGATCTTCAGGACGGGGTATCGGCTGAAGAACTGAAGGCCGGCCGGGCCCGGGCAGTCAGGATGGCCTTATCAGTGTAATCAACATCTTCTAGATTCCGGCGTACGGATAACACGCACTCCT
>DASQOR010000081.1:0-9806 GCA_035644395.1 Steroidobacteraceae bacterium | reverse complement strand
TCGCCAGCACGAGCTTGTCGTAGGTAATGGATTCCTGGCCCAATCGTGTTTCAACGTGATTTTTATTCATCAGTCTGGTGAACGTGAGAACGCGGATCCCCTCGGCACGCGCGACCCCGCGATAGTACTTGAGCGCTTCTTCACGCGTCGCTTTCGCTCCCGCGCACACGAGCGGGTGATTGCCGATCTCGAGCCGTTCGGGCGTCGTGAAGAACGTCATGTTGATGGGATAGCGCACGATCGAATTGGCGAGCGCGCCGGCCTCGATCACGAGGGGATCGATGCCGCGGCGCTTGGCGGAGATGGCGCACGCGAGACCAATCGGGCCGGCGCCGACGATGATGGCTGATTCGTGGGGGAGAGCCATGATCGCGAGAATCTATTCACAGGCTGAAGCCTGTGCTCGGCCAACGTCGTCCTGAAGGACTCATCCGGTCGGCCCTTGCGAAATAGACTGCGCAACAATATTGTTGCGTATGGCCAGACGCGCCCGCGGCAACAAATCACAGGTGAAGCAACGCTACCAGGTCGCCAAGCTCGCCTTCCCCGACGACGCCGACCTGGCGCGCAGCCTGGGTGTGCATCGCAGCGCGGTGGTGCGCTGGAAGCGCGGCGAAGCGCCCGCGCCCCAGAACTGGGAACAGCTCGTCGGGTTGGATACCGTCGTGTCGTTATTGGAAGGGTTTCTGGAAGTCGGCTCGATCGCAAAGTGGTTGCGGGGTATGAATGCGCACCTCGGCGACCGCCGGCCGATCGACGTGATTCGCCAGGGCCGCCTGTCCGAGGTCGTCGCCGCGATCGAGGCTGAAAAGGCCGGCGCCTTCGCCTGATGCCGTGGCGGGTATTCCCGTGGGACCCGAACGCTACGCTCGGCGACCCGTTTTCTCCGAGTTACATCCATCCCAATCAAGGCTCCGGCCGGTTCGACGTCGCCGGCAAGCTGGTCGTGTATCTGGCCGAAACGGCTGTGCACGCGGTGGCGGAGAAGCTGCAGCGCTTTCGGGGACAGAAGATCGACGCCTCGGACCTCGTCGAATCGGGGAATACGCTGGCTCTCGTTGAATGCCAGTTGGGGAAGATCCAGCTCGCCGATCTGTGCGATCCTGCCGTGCTCGTGAAGCACGCAATTGCACCGGATGTGCTGGCGAGCCGAGATTTCGCGAAGACTCAGCGTGTGGCTGTGGAGTTGGATAAGGAAGGCTTTTCCGGACTGCGGTGGTGGTCAGCGCTTTCCGGAGATTGGCACACGATCGTCGTGTTTCAGGGAAAGATCGAGTACGGCAAACCCGAGCCGCTGACGCTTGCGCACAAGGCGGTGCAGGAAGCGCGTGAGGCCCTGGGCTTATGACCGCCCTGCCCTTCCTGGCCTTGCTGCTCACGATCGCACTGGCGCCGCTCGTCGCACCACAGTGGTGGCATCACAACCGCAGCAAGGCTGTGGTGGCGCTGGTCGTGTCGCTCCCCATCGCGATCTACATGGGAATCGTGGCGCCGAGCGCGCTCGTCGAAAAGGCGCACGAATACTTCGGGTTCATTGTCGTGATCGGCGCGCTGTTCGTCATTACCGGCGGCATCCACATCCAGGGCTCACTCTCCGGCACGCCGCTCGTCAACACCGGGATGCTCGGCATGGGCGCGGTGCTCGCCAATCTGCTCGGCACCACCGGCGCTTCGGTGCTGCTGATCCGGCCGCTGCTGCGCGCTAACAAGGCCCGCAAACGCATCGCCCATATCGTCATCTTCTTCATCTTTATTGCCGCCAACTGCGGCGGCCTGCTGACGCCCATCGGCGACCCGCCGTTGCTGCTGGGTTTTCTGAAGGGCGTGCCGTTCGGCTGGACGCTGCGACTCTGGCCGCAGTGGCTCCTGGTCAATGGCATCCTGCTCGTCGTGTTCAACCTGTGGGATCAGTGGGCGCTCAACCGCGACGAGAAAGAGCTGCCCGGCTCGCAGCATGAGCAGGTCCTGATTCACGAGCCGCTGCGCGTGCGCGGCGCGCTATCCATCGTAGGACTGCTCGGCGTGCTCGCGACGATCCTCGGCGCGGGGCTAGCGGCGGCGCGCGGCGCCCCCTGGGCCGCCGGTAGTCGGGAGCTGGCGATCGTGATGATTGCGGCGATTGCCTACATGGGGACGCCGCGTGAGAACCGCGAACGCAACGCCTTTACGTTCGGTCCGATCATCGAGGTGGCGATCCTGTTCGCGGCGATCTTCATCACGATGGCGCCGGTGCTGGAGATGCTCAACATCTGGGCTCGGGGTCCGGGATTCTTCCTGAGCAAGCCCGCGCATTTCTTCTGGGCATCGGGGACGCTGTCGAGCGTGCTCGACAACGCGCCGACCTATCTCGCCTTCGCCGCGAGCGCCGCCGGGCTGCAGGGACTGCCGCCGCACGGCCCGTTCATCGGCGCGCTCGCCCTCGATCCCGGCAGCGCGGAGCTCCTCGCCGCGATTTCGACCGGCTCGGTGTTGATGGGCGCGAACACCTACATCGGGAATGCGCCGAATTTCATGGTGAAAGCGATAGCCGAAGAAAGCGGCGTGAAAATGCCGTCCTTCTTCGGCTATATGGCCTACAGCCTGGCGATCCTGCTGCCGATATATGTGGCGGTGTGGCTACTGTTCTTCGGCGGTTAGCACCCCGCTCCAATCCTCTACGAGCTCGTCGACCGTTCTAAGCTGGCTCTTCGGATCGGTCGCATACCACGCCTCGAAGTAGTCGAGTCCCGCCTTATGCGCTTCATCGGTAAATGCCTGGAGCGCGTCGGTCACCCACACCAGATCGAAGCCGAGCTGGAAGGCGTCGCCGGAGGTGTGGCGCGCGCAGCAGTCGGTGTGCAGGCCCGTGATGTACAGCTTCGTGATGCCGCGCTCGGCGAGCATCTGCTCGAACCCGGGGTTCATGAACGGCGAGTAAGTCTGCTTGCCCCACACGACGTCGCCGGGCTGCGGCCCGAGCTCTGCCACGATTTCCGCTTCGTGTGAGCCGGCCATCGAGTGCGGCGGCCACTTGCGGAGCTCTTTGTCTTTGGGAGTATGCGCGTCGGTCGCGTAGATCACCTGGATACCGGCCGCGCGTGCCGCGGCGAGCAACTTCGCGAGCCGCGGGATGATGCGTTGCGCCCGCTGCTGGTACCCGGGCCCGCCGGCGTCGGCAATCGTGCCGCCGGGATACACGAAATCGTTCGCCATGTCGATGACGAGTAAAGCGGAAGACTGTGACATTGGATACTCCCATTGGTGGAAGGATGAATTCCAGCGGAGGGCCGATTGGGCAACGCCTCTCCCGCCGATCAGAATTGTAATATGATAGACAAGTGTCGTTCACCCCCCTGCCCCCCCTGCCCGCGCAGCGCCGCGCCATTGAAGCTCCGATGGGCCCGGTCCTCGTCGTCGCAGGTCCCGGTGCCGGCAAGACCTTCTGCCTCATCGCCAGAATCCAGCACCTCATCGCCGGCGGCATCGATCCGCACCGCATCTGCGCCGTCACGTTCACCAACCGTGCTGCCGAAGAGATCGCGAGCAGATTGAAACAGACGCTCGGCGAGCGCGCCGAGGCGATCACGCGCGGCACGATTCACGCGCTCTGCCTTTCATTGCTGCGCGACCACGTCGATGCGGCTGGTCTCAAGAAAGGCTTCGGCGTCGCCGACGAGCTGTACCAGAGCGTCGTCCTCGGCCGGCTGCGCGTGCCGCTGGAGCGGCGCGGCGGCATCCTCAACCGTTTCGGCCGGCACCGGCTGCAGGGGTACAAGCTCCAGCCCGACGAGGCCCGGCTGTTCCGCGAGTACTGCGCCTGGCTCGCCCATCGCAACATGGTCGACTTCGACGAGCTGATCACGAAGGCCGAGCCGCTCGCCGACTTGATCGCGGACCGCTGGGATTATCTCCTGGTGGACGAGTTCCAGGACGTCAACGACGTGCAGTACAGCCTGCTGAAACGGATTGCGGCACCGCACGGCAACTTCTTCGCCGTGGGCGATGACGAGCAGTCGATATTCACATGGACCGGCGCCGATCCGTACGTGCTGGTGCGCTTCCGGCGCGATTACGAGATCGTCGAGCCGATCATCCTCGACAAGAATTGCCGCTGCTCTCGGCAAATCTTCCAGACGGCACGCCGCGTGCTGGCGCAGAATCCGCAGCTATTCCAGAAGCAGTTGACCGCGGACAGGGAGTCGGCACACGAAGTGTGCGCCTACGCGTTCCACGACGAGGAGGAGGAAGCCTCGTGGCTGCTCGAAGATCTCGTCACCGACCGCGGCAGCGAGGGATTCGGCTGGGGCGACTACGCCATCCTGTATCGCAAGCACAAGGTGGGCGAGTACCTCGAGGGCCGGCTGCTGCGCGCCGGCATTCCCTGCCGCCTGGCCCGCGGCCGCTCGCTGATGGAAGACAGCGTCATCGGCTACGTGATGACCGCGCTGCGCGTGGTGCGCAATCCGGCGGACCCGGCGGCGCTGCACGCCTTCGCGCAGAGCGTGCTGTCCCAGCACTTCCTCCAGGAAGTCGAAGCCGCGATCGGGTCGGGCGACTTTCTGGTCAACGTGCGCGCCCTCGCCCAACGCCGTCCCAAGCACGACCCCGACACGAAAAAGTTGTGGCGGCTGGTCTTTCAGATCGAGAATCTGCGCTCGCTGCCGCGCTCGCACGGAACCCTTTCCGCCGTCATCGATGAAATCCTGTCGCAGTCCGTTGGACCCTTCAAGAACGTGCTCGAGGAGCGGCACGACGAGCTGAGCGACCCGGCTGAGCTGCCAGAGGCTCGACGCGTCGCCGACGAGATCGAGGGAGCGCAGGAGATCTCGTTCGCGCCAAAGGGTGGAGTTGAGATCGCCCTGCGGGGAATGTTGGGAGCAGCTGGGTATCGGCGGCTGCCTTCGACCCCAACGGGAACGGTCATCGACGCAGACGCGCTTACGGTCTTCAAAGCTCTCCAGCTCCTGAATTCCAAAGACATCGGGACGCCGCTCGAGCGCTACGTCACGTTCGACTTCGAGACGACGGACGACGACGTCGCGACGTGCGGCGTCGTGGAAATCGGCGCGGCCCGTGTCGTCGGCGGCGAGATCGTCGCTCGCTTCCACGCGCTGGTGAATCCGTTCCGGCCGATCTCTGCGAAAGCGACGCAGATTCACGGCTACACGGATGCCGACGTCGCAGCCGCCCCGCCTTTTGCCGCAGTGTTCCCGCAGTTTCACGCTTTCGTAGGATCCGACGTGCTGATTGCGCACAACGGCCACCACTTCGACATCCCCGTGCTGCAGCGGCTGGGTGCGGGCCAACCGGGCGTCGACACGCTGGCGTTCTACGACACGCTGCTGCTCGCGCGCTCGTTGTCGCGTGTTGGCGCATCGCAGGCAGACCTCGCGCACCGCTTCGGCATCGACTGTGGTCGCGCGCATCACGCACTGGACGACGCCGTCACCCTGGCGCAGGTGTACCGGGAGCTCGAGAAGCAGCGCGCCGTGCGGGCGCGCAAGGCGGTGCTGGCGAACGTGCTCGATTACCTCGGACTGGCGCTCGCGCTCGAGGATGGACCGAAGTCCGGCGAACGGGCCAATCTGTTCAACACCGCGCGCTTCCAGACACTGGGCCGCTACAGCGATGCGCTCGAGTTCTACGCGATGGAGCGCGAGCGCCGCGGGTCCACCGCACCGACCGTCGACGAAGTGATTCAACGACTGGGCGGGCGGGCCTTGATGACGAAGCTGCGGGCGGAGCCCGATCCGGCGCAGCGATATCCAGCGGCGCTCGCTCGGCTTCGGGCGCTCATGGATGATGGCGGTGCGAATCTGGAAGACAGTATCTCCCGTTTGCTCGAGCGCGTCGCGTTATCCAAGTCCGAAGGCGACGCGGCAGCGCCCGATCGCGTCAATCTGCTCACGCTGCACTCGACGAAGGGCCTGGAGTTCTCGCGAGTGTACATCGTGGGCGTCGAGGATTACGAGATCCCCGGCTACCAGGCGACGACGAACAACATCAAGGACGAGATCGAAGAGGCTCGGCGCCTGCTCTACGTCGGCATGACACGCGCGCGGGAGCGGTTGATTCTGACACACTGTGAACGGCGGTCCGGCAGGGATGCGGGCGGCGCGATGTTCTTGGAGGAGATGGGACTCGCGCTTACTGCGGCGCTTTGATCTTCAGCGGCACTATCACCGTACCCCATTGCAATCTCAGCATTGCGGAATCGGCATCGACCATCGGGAAGTAGTAGGTCAGGGTCTCCATATGCGGACCAGTTTCCGTACTCGCACTCACACGCAGCGCATCCTGCGACTCACCGGGATAATTCGTGTGCCAGCCACCTACACCGCGATTGAAGATCACCGTCCACGGCTTCGACTCTTCCGGAATCGTCCACAGCGTGTACCGTCCTGCCTTGAGCGCATGCCCGTCGATCGTCACGTCTTTGCTGAACGAGATCGTCGTCGCCGAGTCGGCGCCGGGATGCCACATGCGCCCCCATCGCACCAGCGTGCCGAACAGCTCCCGCCCGCGGGCGACGGGGCGATTGTAGGAAATGGAAATGTCGGTCGAGCCGACGCGTTGAGTAATGGAACCATGCTGACTGCGCGGCATCTGCGCGTTGACGCCGCGGGAACTGATGGGCAAGATCAGGCAGAGCATGCCGAGACTCAGCGTACGCACGTGGGAGGCTCCGATGGCTAGCAGCGAATTGCAGACATTTCTCGAAATGTGGCAGGCCGAGGCGCAGAACACCATCGCGTTACTGCGCGCGCTGCCGGCTGGTCAGTACGATTTCCGCCCCGATCCGGGCGGGCGATCGCTCGGTGAGCTGGCGTGGCACCTCGCCGAAGCCGACGGCTACGTCACGTACGGCATCGAGCAGGGAACGTTCGCTCAAGGGTCCAAGCCGCCGGGCATCGAACGGCCGAAAACCATCGAAGCGCTCGCCCCGGGTTACGAACGGATTCACGCTGATGCAGTGCAGCGCGTGAAACGTCTCAGCGCCGACGATTTGAATCGCAAGCTCCGGTATTTCGACACCAACGATCGTACGGTTCGCGACCTGTTGTGGTCGGCCATGCTGTTCCACAACATCCATCATCGCGGGCAGCTCTCGCTGATGTGCCGGATGTCGGGCGGCGTTTCTCCGGGGATGTTTGGTCCCAATCGTGAGGAGTTCGCCCGGCTACGAGCCGCGGCGCGCCCTGCGGCTAAGGTGTGACTACTTGCCGGCGGCGTGCAGGCGCCGTACGGTGTCGATCGTGTCGGCCTCGTCAGGTTTCTTGTCGTCGCGATAGCGAATCACGCGCGCGAATCGCAGCGCCAGCCCGCCGGGGTAATGCGGGCTGTCTTGCAGGCCGTTGAACGCAATCTCGACGACGAGCTCCGGTCGCACGTGCACCACGATGCCCTCGCGCTGAGTCTCGAGCTCGAGCAGACGCTTCGTCTGCCATTCGAGCAACTCGTCGGTGAGCCCTTTGAACGTTTTGCCGAGCATCACGAATCCACCGTTCGGATCGCGCGCGCCGAGGTGCAGGTTGGACAGTTTGCCGTGGCGCCGGCCATGCCCCCACTCGGCGGCGAGCACGACGAGATCGAGCGTGTTCGCCTTTTTGATCTTGAACCACGCCCCGCCCCGCCGGCCCGCTTCGTACGTGGACTCGAGACCTTTGGCCATGAGGCCTTCCTGGCCGGCGGCGATTGCGGCGTCAAAGAAGCTCTTCGCCGCGCCGGCGTCTGCTGTGATGATGTGCGGCGGGCGGTGCGCCTCGGGGAGCAGCTTGGTGCGCACCGAGTACGGCTGATCCAATAACGACGCCCCGTCGAGGTAAAGGATGTCAAAGAAGAATGGGACAGCGGATCCGAGCCCCTTCATCGTTTCTTGAAAGCGCACCGGCCGCTTGTCCGCCGACAACACGATCGCCTCGCCATCCAGGATCACTTCCGACATATCCATGATTGTCGATATGTCGACGACGGCGGGGAGCTCCGCGGTGATGTCGTTCAGCGTGCGCGAGTAAATTCGTACCTGTTTGCCTTTTTTGTGCACCTGAATCCGGATGCCGTCCAGCTTATACTCGAACGACGCCGGGCCCAGCTCCGCCAACGCGTCCTCGACGTCGGTCGCCGTCTTGGCCAGCATCGGCTTGAGCGGCCGGAACAGCTCGACCTTGAAGCTCGACAGGTCGCCGCTGGCCACGGCGCCGAGGTTGCCGGCGAGCATGGCGGCGCGACGCACGTCACTCGCGGGCAGATCGCGCGCCTTGGCGACCGCTTCGACCATGATTCCTTCGAGCGCGCCCTGTCGCAATTCTCCCGTCAGTAAGCGCAGCAAGAAGTCTTGCTCTTCGGCCGTGGCCCGGGAGAAAAGATCGCCCAGCAAGCGCTGCTTCTCAGTCGCTGAGCCCTTCCCCGCGGTCGTAGCGATCTTCTCGAGCGTCGCATCGACGTCGTGGATCTGCAGGCTCGGCGTCTTGGCGACATGCGACTTCGCCTTTTGCAGCGTCGCCCACCCGACGCCCACCTTCGCTTGCCGGATCGTGCCGGAGAGATAGGCGATCGCGAGCGCGATCTCGTCGGGCGCCGCCTGCTTCAGGAGATCGGCGAGGAGCTTGATCTTCGCGAGGCGGCCCGACGTCGCGGCGACTTGGGATGACGTGGAGACCAACGACGAGAGGAGCACCCCGCAATGTACCCAGGCTGAAGCCTGGGCTCGGCCTACACTGTCCTTAAGGACAACGTTTGCCGAGCGCACCCTTTAGGGTGTGTAATCAACACCCACAGAAAAAGATCACGAACGTCGGCCACTCGATGTAATACGCGATGTCGGCCGGGACGGCGAACAGCGCGCCCGCCGCGCGTAACTGCGCGCCCGAGAGCGGATGGCCGCCGGGACCCACGGCCGTGGTGCCGGTGGCGCCGCGGGTGACCAACGCGTAGTCCGTTCCGTTGATCGCCAGCGCCGAAGACCCGTTGAGCCGGCCCGCGTGCGGCGTGAGCAGACCGGACGTCATCGTGATCGAGTCCGCTCCGAACGCCAACGCCAACTTGGCGGTGGCGGTGTTGGCGCCGGGGCCCGGCAGCGTGGCGAAGTGCTGAAAGCCGATCGTCGGCGAGCTGAACGTCCCAGGGAATTGGCCGTCGAGTCCCAGCGGAATGTTGTACGCACTGCTGAAATCGACGCGCGTCGTGCCGTCGCTCACCCAGCCTTCGACCGTGGCGCATTGGCAGGTGGAGTCGGCGTGGCTGTGCGCGATGAAGTCCGCAACGACCGCCGGCGTGCTGCGCGTGTCGGTGACGACGAACCGCAGCGACATGCTGTCGGGGCCGCCACCATTGAACGTGTTATGCGGGTACAGGTCCGCATAACCGATCTCCACCGGCGGATACGCGGGCCGGCTGGTCGAATCGCTCACGTAGAGATACAGGCGGATGGCGTCGGCCGGCACGCCGGCGCGGTCCGTGAAGAGCACCTCCCGCAATACGCCATTCCACTCCAGGCTGCGGCCGAGGAGCGACGTCGACATGTTGTGCACGTCGATGCCGGCCCGATTGATGGGGATAGACAGGCCGCTGAGGCTGCGCAGCTGCGGCGTGGCGATCGCGCGGTCGATGTGTTCGAGGTCGCCGGCGAGCACGCTCGCGTTGGGGAGGGCGGAACCGCCCGGGGCCGTGCTGTCGGTGCAAGACACCGCGGCGGCGAGCAAGACGACAGTCAGCTTACGCACGAAAGTGGAGCGGGTCACGCAGGTTCTGGAGCTCGCGATAGTAGTAGAGAGCCGTCGGCCGCCGGCCCTTGAACAGCAACGACTTCAAAAACGATAGCTCTTCCT
>DASQOR010000080.1:0-2133 GCA_035644395.1 Steroidobacteraceae bacterium | reverse complement strand
TCCGTGCCAGCTCTAGCACCAGCCGGTCCTGCCATTCCCGCAATGCGCCGAGCATGACTCCGAGGTGCTGGGCGCGTCGGTAGAAAAGATGGCAATCGTGCGCCCAGGTCACGCCGATGCCGCCATGAACCTGGATCAGCTCCCGCGCGGCTCGCTCCAGCGCTTCCGTCGCGGAGACACGGGCGGTCGCGGCCGCGAGCGCCAGCGGCGCGGCGTTCGCCTGGAGCGCCCAGGCAGCGTAGAAGCCGTTGGCACGCGCCAGTTCGGTCGCGATGAAAACGTCAGCGAGCTTGTGCTTCACGGCTTGGAACGATCCGATCAGGCGGCCGAAGGCGCGGCGCGTTTTCGCATAAGTCGTCGCCATCTCGAGAGCGGCGTCGGCTGCGCCCACTTGCTCGAACGCGACTGAAACTGCCGCGCGATCCAGCAGACGCCGCACTCCGTCCCAACCGGTAAGCGCACCCAGCGGCTCGGCTCGAGCGCCGTCGAATCGAACTTTCGCCGGGGCGTGGCTCGGATCGACGCCGACCTGCGGTTCACGATGAACGCCCGAATCGCTCGCCTCGATGACGAACAGCCCGGGCTCCCTCGCGCTTCGTGCTACCACGACCAGCAGGTCCGCCGCCATGCCGTCGCTGACGCCGATCTTGGTCCCCACCAGTCGACCGTCATCGTAGGCGGCGCGAATTGATTCCTGAGCCAATGCACCCGCCGTCTCCGCAATCGCGAACGCGCCAATTTTCTTTCCGGAGGCGAGAGCCGGCAGATACGCGCGCCGCTGCTCTTCTGTGCCGCCGATCAGCAGGGCTTCTGCCGCAAGTAGAATCGATGAGCCGAAAGGGACGGCCGCCATCGAGCGGCCGATCTCTCCGGCGACGCAGCAAAGCATTTCGTAGCCGAGTCCCTGCCCGCCGTACTGCCGCGGAATGGCCGCGGCGAGCCAGCCGAGTCCGCCGAGCTGCTGCCAGAGGCTACGGTCGAACGGTGCTCGAGCTTCGAGGGCGGCGCGCGCTGATCCGAGTCCCGGATGATCCGAGAGCAGGCGCCGAAGCTCATCTCTGGCAGTCTTCTGTTCGTCGGAGAAATCCAAATTCATCGCGCTTTCTCGGAAAAACGCAGTCGGCCGTTATACGATCTTGCGGCGGCGAAAATCGGCGATCTCATCGTCCGCATACCCGAGCTCTGCGAGGATGGAATCGGTGTGCTCGCCGATCGTCGGCGCCCTCGTGCGGATCGCGGCCGGCGTGGCGCTCAACTCCGCCCCCGGCGTCACGAGGGTTGCGGGCCGCGGCAGACCCGGATAGTCAACCTCCGTCAGGTAGCCGCCCGCGCGAACATGCGGATCCTCGAGCACCTGCTGCGGCGAGAGTACCGCTGCCGCGGGAATCCGAGCCGCCGCCAGCTCCTCGAGGGCCTGCGCCGTCGTGCGCTCGGCGGCCCAGCGCGCGGTGCGCTCGCTGAGAATCTCGCCGTGCTCCGCACGCAGTTCGTCCGTGCCAAATCGCGGGTCGGTGAGCCACTGCTCCTCGCCCATCAAGCGCGCCCAGCGCTTATAGAGCGCCTGTCCCACACATTGCAGCATGATCCAGCCATCGCGTGTCCGGACCGTATCGGCCGGGCAGCTCGACTGGCTGCGATTCCCGGACGCGACGCGGTTTCGGCCGGTCAGCGCCTGCTCGGTGAGCAGAAAACTCGAGACATTGAGGGCCGAGCGCAGCAGATTGGTGCTCACTACCTGACCTTTCCCGGTTTCCCGCCGGTGCATGAGCGCCGCCAGCGCGCCGTACGCGCTCAACATGGCCGTCGTGCAGTCGACCCACGAAGCGAAACTCTTCGTGGGCCGATCGCCGAATCCGGACAGGTAGTTCATGCCGGACATCGCCTGCCCAATTCCGTCCAACCCGACGCGATCGGCGTACGGACCGCGATCTCCGAATGCACTCGGATGGACGAGGATGATATCGGGTCGGATGGCCGTAAGCGACGCATAATCGAGTCCGAGTTGCACGAGCCCATCGCGGGGAAGATTCGCAACCACGACGTCGGCGGTTGCGATCAAGCGGCGCAGGATGTCGCGGGCCCCTTCGGCCATGGGGTCGAGCGTCAGGCTGCGCTTGTTGCGGTTCCATTGCA
>DASQOR010000079.1:0-111633 GCA_035644395.1 Steroidobacteraceae bacterium | reverse complement strand
GGCGATGCGTTCGAGCCCCATGCCGGTATCGATCGAGGGGCGCGGCAGCGGGACGCGCCGGTCGTCCGCAAGCTGCTCGAACTGCATGAACACCAGGTTCCAGATCTCGATCCAGCGGTCGCCGTCTTCTTCGGGCGAGCCCGGCGGGCCACCAGCGATGCCCTTGGTGCCATCCGGGTCGTGGTCGTAGAAGATTTCGGTGCAGGGGCCGCAGGGGCCGGTATCGCCCATCTGCCAGAAATTATCCGAACCACCTCCGGGCCTGTCACCGATGCGCACAATGCGGTCCGACTTGAGGCCGACCACCTTGTGCCAGACTTTGTAGGCCTCGTCGTCCGTCTGGTAAACCGTGACCATCAAGCGCTGCGGATCGATCCCGAGCCATTCCTTGCCGGTGATGAACTCCCAGGCAAAGCGGATGGCGTCTTCCTTGAAGTAGTCGCCGAAGCTGAAGTTGCCGAGCATTTCGAAGAACGTGAGGTGACGCGCCGTGTAGCCGACATTCTCGAGATCGTTGTGCTTGCCGCCCGCGCGCACGCAGCGTTGCGAACTCGCCGCCCGGGCGTAGTTGCGCTTTTCCTTGCCGAGGAACACATCCTTGAACTGCACCATCCCGGCATTGGTGAAAAGGAGCGTCGGATCATTGCCGGGCACGAGCGAACTCGAAGGCACCACCGTGTGGGCCTTCTGCTCGAAATAGCGGAGGAAGAGGCTGCGCAGCCCGCTGCTGCCAAGACCCTTCGATGCTTTGCGGCTCGCCGTCATACCGTCGTTTCGCGCCCCCTGAAGGAGCGCGACATGATACGCGAGCCGGTGCCGGGAATGTATGGCCCTTCAGCGGGTTACGTGGTTTCCAGCGAGGGTAGCGCCTTGCCCGGCATCGCTGCCCGTCCGTAGGTCAGTCGCCGCCAGAGGTATTCCATCGGTCCGAGCGCATGACGCTTCATCCAGAAATGGCTGAGCGGCATCTGGATGAGGAAGAAGATTCCGAAGGCGAACACGAGATCGAGCGCCGGGCCGACCTTGCCCCACAGGCCGAGCCCCCACCCGTAGAAGATCGCGGTCGCGATGAGGGTCTGCAGGAGATAGTTCGACAAGGGCATCCGGCCGACGACGCCCATGGGCGCAATGCGGCGGCGCCAGGTGTCGTTGTGCACACAACGGATGATCGTGGCCATGTAGAAAATCATGATGCCGAGACGGCAGAGCACGTAGCAGGTGCTGGCGAAAACACCGAACAGGGTCGGCTTGGAATTCGTGACGGTCGCCTCGTAGACGCCGAAGCCGATGCCGCTCGCGACGCCGGCGACGAGCGCCCACCACTGCGCACGGCGCACCGCCGGCAGGTGCTCGGCCGAGTTCTGGAAGAACTTCCGGCGGCCGAGCATCAGGCCGAGCAGCATCGTCGAGAAAATCTGCAGGTAAAAGCCCGCGAGTATTCGCAGGTTGGAAGGATCCGAATAGATGTAGATCATTTCCCGCGTGTGCTCGCTGGCCGCCTGCAGGAACGAGCCGTGCGCGTAGAAGTCGTTGTTCCAGGCTTCCCACAAGCTCGAGTTGGTGACGAAGTTCTGCACATCCGCCGGCGTCGAGAGATGCACCCGTACGACGCCCATGATGGGCGTGTAGAGAATACAGGCCGCAAAGAGCAGCCAGAGGAGCTTGTCCGGCGCGCGCCGCAGGAGGAGCAGCACGAGGCCGAAGATCGCATACACGTGCAGGATGTCGCCCGTCCAGAAGACGCAGGCATGCACGGCGCCAAAGATGAAGAGCCAGAACAGGCGTTTCAGGTAGATTCGGGTCGCGTGCGCCGAGTCGCGCTCCTCGAGCCGGCCGAGCTGGATGGTGAAGCCGACGGCGAACAGCAGGCTGAACAGGCTGTTGAACTTGCCGGAGAAGAGTACGTCGCGAGCCGTCTGCGCAGTGCGGTCCCACCAGGCAGGCCACAGGTGTGACCCATCGGCGCCCGCGAAGAACGACGTGTTGAACCGCGGCATGCTCATGATGAAGATGCCGAGCAGTGCGAATCCGCGCACGATGTCAATCGTCAGGATCCGCTCGTTCGCGGCTATCGGACGGGCGGCAGAAGGCATCGGTATTTCCCTGGCTGCGTTCGGGTTGCTCTCAATCCTCGGCCGCGACCTCGCCCTCGAGGGCGGCGCGGACATGCTCGGCTGAAAAGCCGCGATACTCAAGAAACCGCGCCTGTTTCGCCCTGGCGCGAAATTCCTTCGGCACCGCGGCGCCGAACTTCTTGCGTCGCGCGGCCCGCGCTTGCCCGGGCCAGTCGGGCACGGCGTCGAGGTGACGATCGATGATCCCGGCGGGCAGGGAAAGCTGCCGCAGCTCGGCGGCTATGCGGATCGGGCCCTGGCCGCGGCCGGCATGGTAGGAGACGAAGTGCTCGACGTAGCGTTCGTCGTCAAGGAAGCGCCTGGCGGCAAGTTCCGTGAGTACCGCAGCGATGGCTTGCGTCTCAAAGCCCCGCGCCTCGAGCTTGCGCTCGAGCTCGCGGGTTGCATGATCGCGGCGGGCGAGGAGCCCGAGCGCCGCTTCGCGGATGGCGCGCGGATCGACCGCTTCTTCCGGCTCGAGCGCGGCCTGCCGCGCCCGCTTAGCCTGCAGCCTCACCTCGCGCCTCGGCGCCGCGCTTCGGCATCAGCTGGTCGCGGAGCTTCGCTTCGATTTCGCTGGCGATCTCGGGATGCTGCTGCAGGTAGACCCGCGTGTTGTCCTTGCCCTGGCCGATGCGCTCCCCGTTGTAGCTGTACCAGGAACCGGACTTCTCGATGATGTTGTGGAGCGACCCGAGGTCGATGATCTCGCCTTCGCGCGAGATGCCCTGGCCGTAGAGGATTTCGAATTCCGCTTCGCGGAACGGCGGCGCCACCTTGTTCTTCACCACTTTGACGCGCGTCTGGTTGCCGACCACTTCCTCGCCGTTCTTGAGGGCGCCGATGCGGCGGATGTCGAGGCGCACGGATGCGTAGAACTTGAGCGCGTTGCCGCCCGTCGTCGTCTCGGGGTTCCCGAACATCACGCCGATCTTCATGCGGATCTGGTTGATGAAGATGACGATGGTGTTCGAGCGCTTGATGTTGCCGGTGAGCTTTCTCAGGGCCTGCGACATGAGCCGCGCCTGGAGCCCCACGTGCATGTCGCCCATCTCGCCTTCGATTTCGGCCTTGGGGGTGAGCGCTGCGACCGAGTCGATGACCACCACGTCCACCGCGCCGGAGCGCACGAGCATGTCCGTGATTTCGAGCGCCTGCTCGCCGGTGTCCGGCTGCGAGACCAGAAGGTCATCGACATTCACGCCAAGCTTGCCGGCGTACGCGGGATCGAGCGCATGCTCTGCGTCGACGAAAGCCGCGGTGCCGCCCGCTTTCTGCGCGGCTGCGATGACTTGCAGCGTAAGCGTGGTCTTGCCCGAGGATTCGGGTCCGAAGATTTCGACGACCCGGCCCTTCGGCAAGCCGCCGATGCCGAGCGCAATGTCGAGACCGAGCGACCCGGTGGAGATGGTTTCGATGTCCCAGGCGGCCGCCGCAGCGTCCCCGAGTTTCATCACCGTGCCCTTGCCGAACTGCTTTTCGATCTGGCCGAGAGCCGCGGCGAGCGCTTTCTTGCGATTTTCTTCCATCGAAGATCCCCTCGTATGACTGGAGCGCATTATTTCATAAAGGGTCGCGGGCGAAACCCGCGAAAGATGATTTTTTCGCACGAAATTCAATCGCGCGGACGCTTATACAGTAGTCGCGAGATTCAAGTACTGGATGAAGTAAACGGCCAGAAGGCCAATGGCGTATAGGTCACTCCGTCCTCGCTCGCCGTCGATTCGACGAGCGCGATGCGCTCGACCGGCCAGGCGATCGGATCGATGGCGCCACCCTGGGGCCGGCGCTCGACGTGGCGCGCCAGCGTCAGGTGCGCTTTGTACGGTCGCACGTCCTGCTTGAATCCGAGCCGCACCAGGGCCCGCCACAGCTCGCCGACCAGCGCAGTCGCAGGTTCGGGCAGTACCGATGCGACGAGGCACAGGACCTTGGGTTTAGGCCAGTATTCCAGCCGATCTAGCGCGACATCGAACGCGTTTGCCTTGATGTGGCCGAGCCCTGAGCGAACCGCGTCGATCCGTTCATCGGCCACCGGCCCGAGAAACGCGAAGGTGAGGTGATAGTTCGCGACGGCAACCCGCCTGCCACCGCTGGCCCACTCCAGCTTCGGCAGTGCGGCTCCGTATTCGGCGCGCCAGCCATCCGTCGGCCAGCTCGCGACGAACAGGCGGCGGGTCATCGTCGCGCCAATTGGCGCAGCGCAAATGCCACGGCCTGCCGCCGCACGGCGTCCCGGTTCCCACGAAAGCGCTTGTGGATGACGCGGGCACGGCCGGCGCGAACGGCAAAGCCAAACCAGACCGTGCCGACGGGCTTGCCCGGCACGGCACCGGCGGGACCGGCAATCCCGGTGACCGCGACCGCACGATGCGCGCGAGTCCGCCGCAAGATGCCGAGAACCATGGCGCGTGCCGTCTGCTTGCTGACCGAGCCGTAGCGCCGCAGCGTCGCGGCTGGGACGCCGAGCTGCCAGCGCTTCGCTGCCGCGCTGTAGCAGACCACGCCGCCCTCGAACCAGGCGGAACTGCCGGCGATATCCGTCAGGACCTTGCCGATGAAGCCTCCCGTGCAGGATTCGGCACTCGCCACGAATTCGGCGCTCGCGAGCAAGCGGCGGGCGACCCGGCGGGCGAGACGCGCGAGTTCGGTGTCGGTCGGAACGCTCATGCCCGACAGAGAATAGAGGAAGGCGTCACCCGCGGCGATTCGGCATACTTCGGCCCCCATGGCCGCCGCCGACTCCAGCATTCACACGCCGATGATGCAGCAGTACCTGCGCGTCAAGGCGGAATATCCGGACACGCTCCTCCTCTACCGGATGGGGGACTTCTTCGAGCTCTTCTACGACGACGCGAAGCGCGCCGCGCGGCTCCTCGACATCACGCTGACCGCCCGTGGCCAGTCGGCGGGCGCGCCCATTCCCATGGCGGGCGTTCCCGCACACAGCGTCGACGGCTACCTCGCGCGGCTCGTGCGCAAGGGCGAGTCGGTCGCGATCTGCGAGCAGATCGGCGACCCCGCCAAGTCGAAAGGCCCGGTCGAGCGTCAGGTCGTGCGCGTGGTGACACCCGGTACGGTGACCGACGACGCCTTGATGGAGGAGCGGCGCGACACATTGCTCGCGGCCCTGCATTCGAACGGCGAGCGTTACGGCCTCGCCTGGCTCGATCTCGGCGCGGGGCGGTTCACCGTGATGGAACTCGCGGGCGACGATGCGCTCGCGGCCGAGCTCGAGCGGCTGCGGCCGGCGGAAATCCTGGTGGCCGAGGGCCAGCCGCATCCCCGCCCGCAGGCCGGGGACAGCGCGAAATACGTTCGCCCGCGCCCACCGTGGCACTTCGAATTCGAATCGGCAAAGCGCAGTCTCACGGAACAGTTCGGCACGCGCGACCTGGAAGGCTTCGGCTGCGCGAACAAGCCGCTCGCGATCGCGGCAGCGGGGGCACTGCTGCAGTACGTTCGCGACACGCAGAAGTCGGCGCTCCCGCACCTCGGCGGCCTCGTCACCCAGGACCGCGACGAGGCCGTGCTCATGGACCCCGCGACCCGGCGCAATCTCGAGCTCGACGAAAGTCACGCGAGTAACGCGGATGCGACGCTCGCCGGCGTACTCGACCACACCGCGACCGCCATGGGCGGCCGTGAACTCAGGCGCTGGCTGCACCGGCCGCTGCGCGACCGCAGTGTGCTGCGCGAACGGCATCATGCCATCGAAGTGCTGATGGCCGGGCGTGTCGACACGCCGCTCAAGGAAGAACTGGCCGCGGTCGGCGATATCGAACGGATCCTGGCGCGCGTCGCTTTGCGATCCGCGCGGCCGCGGGACCTCGCCCAGCTGCGCGCCGGCCTCGCGCGACTTCCCGCCATCCAATCGCTAATCGACCGCATCGATTCGCCGCTCATCGGAAAATTGAGCGCGCGGATCGCAACGCATCCCGGGATCGTGGCATTGCTGGAATCGGCCGTGGTCGAATCGCCGCCGCACGTGATCCGCGAAGGCGGAGTCATCGCGCCGGGCTACGATGCCGACCTCGATGAACTGCGCGCCATCAGCACGGACACGGACCAGTTCCTCATCGACCTGGAGCGGCGCGAACGCGAGCGCACGGGCCTCTCGAGCCTCAAGCTCGGCTACAACCGGGTCTCAGGATTTTTCATCGAGGTCAATCGCAGCCAGGCCGAGAGCGTGCCGGCGGACTACGTCCGGCGGCAGACGGTCAAGAATTCCGAGCGATTCCTCACCGCGGAGCTGCGCAGCTTCGAGGACAAGGTGCTGGGCGCCCGCGAGAAGTCGCTGGCCCGCGAGAAGGAACTCTACGACGCCCTTCTCGGCCGGCTCATCGAGAAACTCGGGGCGCTGCAGGCGAGCGCGGCCGGCCTCGCCGAACTCGACGTGCTCGCGAACCTTGCCGAGCGCGCATTCGCCCTCGACCTCACGCGACCGGAACTCGTCGACGAACCCTGCCTGCGGATCGAGGCCGGGCGGCACCCCGTCGTCGAGCGCTTCATCGAGCAAGCCTTCGTGCCGAACGACCTGGAGCTCGATGACGCCCGGCGCATGCTGGTCATCACGGGTCCCAACATGGGCGGCAAGTCGACCTACATGCGCCAGACCGCGCTCATCGCGATCCTCGCCTCCATGGGCAGTTTCGTTCCGGCGCGCCGCGTGGTGCTCGGGCCGATCGACCGGATCTTCACGCGCATCGGGGCATCCGACGATCTTGCCGGGGGCCGATCGACGTTCATGCTCGAGATGACCGAGACCGCGGCCATCCTCAACAGTGCGAGCGCGCAGAGTCTCGTGCTCATGGACGAAGTCGGCCGCGGTACCAGCACCTTCGACGGCATGTCGCTTGCGTGGGCAGCGGCGACGCATATCGCTACCAACATCCGCGCATTCACGCTGTTCGCCACGCACTACTTCGAACTCACGACGCTCGCGGAAGAAGTCCCTGGTGTCGCCAACGTCCACCTGGATGCGACCGAGCATGGCGATCGCCTCGTGTTCCTGCACGCCGTCCGGCCCGGTCCCGCCAACCAAAGCTACGGCTTGCAAGTGGCGGCGCTCGCAGGCGTGCCCAAGGGCGTCGTGCGGGCAGCGCGCAAGTACCTCGCGGAGCTCGAACGGGAGCGCGCGCATCTCAAGGGAGCGACGCCGCAGGCGGAGCTGCCCTTCGCCTCCGCGGCGCGCGATCCGGCAGCGGAGGCCGTGATGAAGGAGCTTGCGGCGCTCAATCCGGACGACCTGTCGCCGAAGGAAGCGCTCGACGCCTTGTATCGGCTGAAGCAGAAGGCCTGATCGCGCTCAGCGTTCGAAGCGGCCCTGTTCGAGGAAAAAGCCGGCCTGATGCGAGACGTCCTGCGAGAACAGCATGCCCGTGTGGCTCACGGGCAATACCAGGTGATCCCGCGCGCCCGCGAGCCGTGTTTCCCCGACGGCAACCGAGCCGTCGTTCTCCTCTTCTATATGCCCGATGACATGACCGAGGCCGAAGCGGGCGTTGCCGGCGATGCAGCCGATATCGCGTTCGCCCGAGGCGCTCCGCTCCTGGTCGCGTGCGAGTTCCTCGACGCCGGTCGGACCGAGCATCGCGCGACCGAGGGTGCTCGCCGCGAGCCGCTGCGCCGCACGGCTGCGAACGACCGGAGCGCCAAGCAGAACGGCGCGCCCGGGCGGCAGCCCGCGCGACTCGGCGAGCAGGCGCATGACGATGAGTCCGCCGAGACTGTGCCCGACCAGATGCAGGCGTTCGGCGCCCAGCACCGCGATGAAACCGCCGAGCCGCTCGACGATCTCGGCCGGGGTCGAGGCGTGCGCCGAGTAGTGGAATGCCTCGCACTCGAAGCCGTACTCCGTTCGCATACGCTGCCGCAACAGCAGCGTATTGAGATTCATCATCCAGAGTCCATGGACGAAGACGACGGTCGGGCTTTTCAAGCGGGCGGCGGCACCCGCACGCGGATATGGACCTCGCGCAACTGCGCCTCGCTGACTTCGGTTGGCGCGTCCGTAAGCGGATCCGCCGCCGTCTGCGTCTTGGGGAATGCGATGACGTCGCGGATGCTGTCGGCGCCCGCCATCAGCATCGCCAGACGATCGAGCCCGAACGCGATGCCGCCGTGCGGCGGGCAGCCGTACTTCAGAGCATCCAGCAGGAAGCCGAACTTGACGCGCGCCTCCTCCGGCTGGATGCCGAGGAGGTCGAATACCGCCGATTGCATTTCCTCGCGGTGGATTCGAACCGAACCGCCGCCGATTTCCGAGCCGTTGAGCACGCAGTCGTAGGCATTCGCAAGCGACGCCCCGGGATCGCGCGCCAGCTCGATCGGCTCGGGATTGCGCGGCGACGTGAACGGATGGTGCATGGCCATCCAGCGTTTCGTGTCGGCATCCCATTCGAACATCGGGAAATCGACGACCCAGAGCGGGCGCCAGCCGGCCTCGACGAGCTTCAGGTCCTGGCCGAGTTTGACCCGCAGCGCGCCGAGCGCATCGTTCACGACCTTGGCCTTGTCAGCCCCAAAGAAAATGAGGTCGCCGGCTTGCGCGCGCGTGCGCTCGAGAATGCCGGCGACAGCCGTATCGCTCAGGAACTTGAGGATGGGTGACTGCAGGCCCTCGCGGCCTTTCGACGCGTCGTTGACCTTGACGTACGCCAGGCCCTTCGCGCCGTAGCGCGCGACGAATGCCGTGTAGTCGTCAATTTCCTTGCGCGAGAGCGCAGCCCCGCCCGGCGCCCGGAGCGCGGCGACGCGACCGTTCGCATCCGCCGCGGGCGCGGCAAATACCTTGAACTCGCATTCGCGAACGAGATCCGCGACGTCGACGAGCTCGAGCGGGATGCGAAGGTCCGGCTTGTCCGACGCGAACCGGCGCATCGCCTCCGCATAGGTGAGGCGCGCAAAGGGCTTCGGCAGCTCCGCGCCGAGCGTCGCCGTGAAGAGGTGGCGCACGAGCCCTTCCATCAGCTGCAGGATTTCCTCCTGCGTGAGGAAGGAAGTCTCGATATCGAGTTGCGTGAACTCGGGCTGGCGGTCCGCGCGCAGGTCCTCGTCGCGAAAGCATCGGACGATCTGATAATAGCGATCGAAGCCCGACATCATGAGGAGCTGCTTGAAGATCTGTGGCGACTGCGGCAGCGCGAAAAACTTGCCCGGATGGGTGCGGCTCGGCACGAGATAATCGCGGGCGCCTTCGGGAGTCGCCTTGGTCAGCATCGGCGTTTCGATATCGACGAAAGCGTTGCCGTCGAGGAACTCGCGCATCGCGCGCGTCAGCTTGTGCCGCAGGCGCAGGCGCTGCTGCATGACGTCGCGCCGCAAGTCGACGTAGCGGTACTTGAGCCGGACCTCCTCGCTCACTTCCTCGTCCAGCTGGAACGGCAGGGGCTCGGAACGGTTCAGCACCTCGAGCTCCCGCGCGACGAGTTCCACCGCCCCCGAGGCGAGATTCACATTGGCGGTGTTGCCCGGCCGTGCGCGCACCGAACCGCGCACGCGGACGACAAATTCATTGCGCAGGCGCTCTGCGCCCGCGAAGACGTCCTTGGCGTCCGGATTGAAGACGACCTGCAGCAGGCCGTCGCGGTCGCGTACGTCGACGAAGATGACGCCGCCATGATCGCGCCGCCGATGCACCCAGCCGGCCACCTCGACCTCACGACCGATGAGCGATGCGTTGACCTGACCGCAGTAATGGGAGCGCATGGGGGCTATGCAGGGAAGTCCGAGGGCCGCGAATCTTAAGAGCTGGGCCCCGGGCTAGCAAGGCGGCCGCCCGGCGCGTGAGACGTTGTGTGCGATGGCCAGGGCGGCGTAACGACCCCCAAAGTCACGATCATCTTCATGGCCTGATCGACGGTCATGTCGAGGTGAATGAGCTTCGCGCGCGGCACCATCAGGACAAACCCCGTCGTCGGCAAGGGCGCCGTCGGAACGTACACGCCGACGACGTCGACGCCGGTGCGGCCCGCAACCTCGGGCACGGACTGCGCCGACAGAAATCCGATCGTGTGCGTGCCGGGCAACGGAAACTCGACAAGGACCACCTCCTTGAAGGCCTTGCCCTTCTTCGAAAAGATCGTCTCCGCAAAGGTCTTCGCACCGGAATACACCGAGCGCACCACGGGAATGCGCTGCAGCCAGCCTTCCCAGACCTCGACCAGCTGCCGTCCGAGCAGGTTCGTGACGAGGAGGCCGGTCATGATCAGCACGGTGACCGTCAGCACTAGGCTCACCGCGGCGGCAACTCCCGGGATGCCGAGCCACATGTGCTCCATCTGCACCGGATCGGTCAGGAAGCTGCGCAGGAGCCCCTCCATCAGCCCCATGAAAAAGCGGACGATGAGGAGCGTGACGCCAATGGGCACCCAGACCAGCATGCCGGCAACCAGGTAGCGCCGGAGCGCACGCATCCAGGAGGATCGAACCGGTGTCGGGCTGGTCTCGTTCATTTCGCTTTGCGCGCCTTGGGCCTCGGCGCCCGTGACTTCTGCTTCGGCGTCTTGGCGCTTGTTGCGCTCGCGGCCGTGGATTTGGCTGGGCTCTCGCCTTTCGATTCGGTCGGGGCTTCGGACCTGGCTTCTGCCTTCTTCGCCTCGCCTTGCTGCTCGCCCTTCTTGTCGTCCTTCTTGTCTTCCTTCTTGTCGTCTTTCTTCTCTTCGCTCTTCTCGTCCTTCTTCTCGTCCTTGTCGGGCGCGTCGGCGAGATTACGCTTGCCTTCCTTGTCCGACTTGAAATCGGTTTCGTACCAGCCCGAGCCCTTCAAGCGAAAGACCGGCGAGGACATCAGCTTCTTCAGGGCGCGCCTGCCGCATTCCGGGCACTTGCCGAGCGGCGCATCGGAAATCTTCTGCATGGCTTCGAACTGGTGACCGCACTTCGCGCACTCGTACTCGTAAAACGGCATGAATGATCCGCCTCTCCCCGTAGATTCCGGCCGTCCGGATTTTACAGGGGAATCAGCCGCCCTTGCGGGCTTCCGAGGAAAACTCGAGCTCCCCGCCCTGCACGGAAATCCGCACTCGCCGTCCGGGGCCAAACTCGCCCTTCAGGATCTTTTGGGCGAGCGGATTCTCGATGCGCTGCTGGATCGTGCGCTTGAGCGGGCGCGCGCCGTACACCGGGTCATAGCCGGCCTCGCCCAGGTGATCGCGGGCCGCGTCGTCGAGCACGAGTTCGATGTCACGTTCGGCCAGGCGCTTGCGCAGGTATCCGAGCTGGATGTCGACGATGACCCGGATCTGGTCCGCGCCGAGCGGATGGAAGACGACAATGTCGTCGAGCCGGTTGATGAACTCGGGCCGGAAGTTCTGCTGCACGACTTCGAGCACGGCGGACTTCATCCTGGCGTAGTTCGCCTCGCCGGCAAGTTCCTGGATGAGCCCGGAGCCGAGGTTCGAGGTGAGGATGATGACCGTGTTGCGGAAGTCGACCGTGCGGCCCTGCCCGTCCGTCAGGCGGCCGTCGTCCAGCACCTGCAGCAGCACATTGAAGACGTCCGGATGCGCTTTCTCGACTTCATCGAGCAGGATCACCGAGTAGGGGCGGCGGCGCACGGCTTCCGTGAGATAGCCGCCTTCCTCATAGCCGACGTAACCGGGCGGCGCGCCGATGAGGCGCGCGACCGAGTGCTTCTCCATGAATTCCGACATGTCGATGCGCACGAGCGCGTCTTCCGTGTCGAAGAGGAATTCCGCGAGCGCCTTGCAGAGCTCGGTCTTGCCGACGCCGGTCGGCCCGAGAAAGAGGAAGGAGCCGGTCGGGCGCTTGGGGTCCGATAGCCCGGCGCGTGAACGACGAATGGCATTCGCGACGATGCGCACCGCCTCATCCTGGCCGACGACGCGCTGCTCGAGCTCCTCTTCCATGCGCAGGAGTTTCTCGCGCTCGCCCTCGAGCATCTTCGACACCGGAATGCCGGTCCACTTCGAGACGATCTCGGCGATTTCCTCGTCCGTGACCTTGTTGCGCACCAGCTGCGCTTCGCGCTTCTCGGCCTCGAGCGCCTGCGCAAGCTTGCGTTCGAGCTCGGGAATCGTGCCGTATTGCAGTTCCGCCATGCGTTGCAGGTTGCTCGCGCGGCGCGCAGTCTCCATTTCGACCCGGGCGCGCTCGAGATCCTTGTTGACCTGCGCGGCACCCTGCAGCACCGCCTTCTCGGCCTTCCAGACCTCTTCGAGATCCGCGTATTCCTTCTCGCGAGCCTTGATATCGATGTCGAGCGCCGACAGCCGCTTCTTCGACGCCTCGTCGCTCTCCTTCTTGAGGGCTTCGCGTTCGATCTTGAGCTGGATCAGCCGACGTTCGAGGCGATCGAGCGCCTCGGGCTTCGAATCGATTTCCATGCGGATGCGCGCCGCCGCCTCGTCGATGAGGTCGATCGCCTTGTCGGGCAGCTGCCGGTCGGCGATGTAGCGGTGCGAGAGCGTCGCCGCGGCGACGATCGCGGGATCCGTGATCTCGACGTCATGGTGCGTCTCATAGCGCTGCTTGAGCCCGCGCAGGATCGCGATGGTGTCTTCGACGGAGGGCTCGTTGACCAGCACCTTCTGGAAACGCCGCTCGAGCGCCGCATCCTTCTCGAGATACCTGCGGTACTCGTCGAGCGTGGTCGCGCCGACGCAATGCAATTCGCCGCGCGCCAGCGCGGGCTTCAGCATGTTGCCGGCGTCCATCGCGCCCTCGGCCTTGCCGGCGCCGACCACGGTGTGCAGCTCGTCGATGAAGAGGATCACCTGGCCTTCCTGCTTCGCGAGGTCGGCGAGCACGGCCTTCAGCCGCTCTTCGAATTCGCCGCGGAATTTCGCACCCGCGATGAGCGAGCCCATGTCGAGCGCGAGGATGCGCTTGTCCTTCAGGCCCTCCGGCACTTCCCCGTTGACGATGCGCTGCGCGAGACCTTCGACAATAGCCGTCTTGCCGACGCCCGGCTCGCCGATGAGCACGGGGTTGTTCTTCGTGCGCCGCTGCAGCACCTGGATCGTGCGACGGATCTCGTCGTCGCGGCCGATCACGGGATCGAGCTTGCTTTGCTCGGCGCGCTCGGTGAGGTCGATGGTGTACCTCTCGAGCGCCTGGCGGCTCTCCTCGGCATTCGCATCGTCGACCTTCGCGCCGCCCCGCACTTCGTCGATCGCCTTTTCAACTGCACCGCGCACGGCTCCGGAATCCTTGAGGACCCGCGCAAGTTCGCCTTTGTCCTCGAACGCCGCGAGTGCGAAAAGCTCGCTCGCGATGTATTGATCGCCCCGCTTCTGCGCGAGCTTGTCCGTCACGTTGAGGAGCCGATTGAGCTCGGTCGAGACATGCACCTCGCCGGGCGCGCCTTCCACCTTCGACAGCCGCTCGAGCAATGCGCCGAGGTCCGAGCGCAGCTTGTTGACGTTGGCGCCCGCCTTCGAGAGAAGGGGCCGGACGCTGCCGCCCTGCTGGTCGATCAAGGCATAGAGCAGATGCGCGGGTTCGATGAACTGATGGTCACGGCCGACAGCCAGCGACTGCGCATCCGCAAGCGCCAGCTGGAATTTGCTCGTCAGCTTGTCCATCCGCATAGGCCACTCCCCTCGGGGTTCGCGCCGGGATCTAAGGCCACATCCAGCCAATTCAATGGCTTGGGGGCGCCTTGGGGCGCCCGACCCCCCGGTCAGTCGGCTAGATAGAAGATGAGTGCCACCCCGACGCCAATCAGGGCCACCTGCCTGGCCCCCGCCCCCACCGAGACCTGCCGGTGCAGGCCAGGGATGAGATCCGCCATGGCGACATAAAGGAGCGACGCGGCGGCCAGCGCAATCGCATAGGGTAAGGCCGACACCGCGTGCCCCAGCGCAAAGTAGGCCGCGAGACCGCCCAGCACGGACGTCAGGCCGGACAGCAGGTTGAAGGCCAGCGCGCGTGAGCGTGACATCCCGCCGTGCAGAAGAATCGCGAAGGCGCCGACCTCGTGCGGAATCTCGTGGGCGATGACCGCGACGCTGGTGACGATGCCGACTTCGGTGCCGCTCATGAAGGCCGCCGCGATTGCGACGCCGTCCAGTGCATTGTGGATGCCGTCGCCGATCAGGATCAGGCTGGCCGCGACACGATCGTTGCTGGCCGCCCCGTGCGCGTGCGTGTGGCCGTGCGCTTGCGAGTGCCCGTTGCCGTCGTCGTCATGCGAATGCCGCCACAGAACCCATTTCTCGAGGATGAAGAAGAGCAGGATGCCGATGACGAGCGCGAGGCCGACACGGTCCGCATGTCCGGCGCCTGCCATGTGCAGCGCTTGCGGTAACAGCGAGAGCAATGCGGCACCGAGCAAGGCGCCCGTCGCAAAACTGACGAAATGCGGGAGCGCTGCGGTCCGCGCGCGTTCCGGCGTCAGGAGAAAGAGCGCGGCGAAGAGCACGCTCAGCACGCCGCCGGCAGCGGCCGCTACGATGATCCAGGCGAGGGTCGACATCCGGGGTCTGCCGCGCGCTTGAAGGGCGCTTCGAGCGCCGATCCTAGCACGCGCCCCTCAGGGGTCGAGCCAGACGAGCGTCGCCATCCGCCCGCTGCACCCATCGTCGCGCCGATGGGAAAAGCATCGCTTCGAGTCGCGATACGTACACCAGCCGCCACCGTAAATCCGGCTGACGCCGATGGCCGTGAGCCGCCTGCGGGCCAACTGGAAGAGATCGGCTTGCCAGCGGCCGCGGGTATTGAGTGTCAATGCGGCTGCCGCCGCGCCGTCGTGCGCAAGAAGCGCTTGGCGCACCTCGGGACCCACTTCGAAGTGCTCCGGTCCAATGGCGGGGCCAAGCCACGCCGTCAGCAACTGCGGTTCACGATCCATGGCGCGCACGGCCGCTTCGAGGACGCCGCCCGCCAATCCCCGCCAGCCCGCATGGGCCGCGCCGACCCGCGAACCCGAGGCATCGGCGAAGAGAACAGGCAGGCAATCAGCCGTCTGGATGGCGCAGACCATCGCGGGTTTCGACGTGACGACCGCATCTGCAGGGCGCAGATCCTCGCGGTCGGCGTCGATCACGGCCGAGCCGTGCACCTGCTCAAGCCACAGGGGTTCTGCCGGAAGATCGAGGGCAAACCGCAGACGCGCGCGATTTTCGGCAACGGCGTCCGGCGCGTCGCCGACATGAGTGCCCAGGTTGAGCGACTCGAAGGGCCCCTGGCTCACGCCGCCCAGTCGCAGCGACTGGGCGGCCCGTACCCGGCCGTGCACGGGCCAGTCCGGGCGCAAGACTATTCCGCTGGCGTCCGTCACTGCGCGGTCGCCGCGTCGATGCGCAGAGCTTTCACGAGCGCCGCCAGGTCGGCGGGCATCGGCACCGTCCACTCGAGCGACTCGCCAGTCACCGGATGTTCGAGCGCCAGGCGCTCGGCATGCAATGCCTGGCGCTTGAAGGCGGCAAGTGATTTCACGAGTGGCGGCGTAGCGCCACGCGGCACCCGCAAGCGGCCGCCATAGACTGGATCACCGACGATCGGCGCCTTGATATGCGCGAGATGCACGCGAATCTGATGTGTGCGGCCCGTCTCGAGCGCCACGCGCAGGAGCGAGTGGCCCCGAAACCGCTCGACCACGCGGTAATGCGTGCGCGCCTCCCGGCCTTCCGTGCGCACCGCCATGCGCGTGCGGTCGCCGCGATGACGTGCAATCGGTGCATCGACGCTGCCGCCGCTGCGCACGAGGCCGACGCAGATCGCAAGGTATTCCCGCTGGATCGCACGCGCGGCGAGCAGCCGCACGAGCGCGGTCTGCGCCTCGGGCGTGCGCGCGACCACCAGCAGGCCGCTCGTGTCCTTGTCCAGCCGATGCACGATGCCCGCGCGCGGCACTTCCCGCAGTCCGGGATCGAGAGCGAGCAGCGCGTTGAGGAGTGTTCGATCCGGATTGCCGGCGCCGGGATGCACGACCAGGCCCGCCGGCTTGTTGACCACGTAGAGCGCATCGTCCATGTGCACGATGGCGAGCTTGATCGCCTGCGCTTCGGTTTCGACGAGTGCGACGCGCGGAATCGCGACCGTAATGCGTTCGCCGCCGAACAGCCGGTCGCGGGGCCGGCAGACCCGGCCGTCCATGCGGGCGAGGCCGAGGTCGATCCACCCGCGGATCCGGGTCCTTGAATGCTGCGGCAGGAGCTTCGCAAGCCCGGCATCCAGCCGCGCCCCGGCAAGTGCGGCCGGCACCTCGACCACGGTAGTGTCGTTCTCTTCGGTCATAGGACTTCGATGGAACTCGGGTCCCGCGACCTGTCAAAGGCAGGCGGACCCTTTGGGCTATAATTCGCGCCACTATAAACCCAGGACAACGAGACCTGTGATCACACGAATCCCCGCCCGGTGGCTCGCCGCCACCGTGCTTTGTGCCGCGCTTGCCGGCGTTGCCGGCTGTCACCGCGGCATGTCCAAAGAAGACGCGCAGATGTCGAATCCCGAGCAGATCTACCAGCGCGCGCGCAAGGAACTGAACAGCTCGAACTACGAACTTGCCATCCGCCTGTACGAGGCGCTCGAGGCCCGCTACCCCTTCAGCGAATCGGCCAGGCAGGCGCGGCTCGACCTGATGTACGCCTATTACCGGAGCAACGAGCAGGAGTCGGCCGTCGACGCGGCCGACCAGTTCATCCGCGAGAACCCGACGCATCCGCGCTGCGACTACGCTTATTACATCAAGGGTCTCGTCTATTTCGAGGCGGTACCGAACTTCATGGAACGCTTCTTCCGGGTCGATCTGACCGAGCGTCCACCGGTTGACGGCCTGAAGTCCTTCACGGCGTTCCAGACCCTGGTGCAGCAATACCCGCACAGCATCTACGCCCACGACGCCGAGCGCCGCATGGTGTATCTGCGCAACCGCCTCGCGAACTACGAGATCGAAGTCGCCCGCTACTACATGAAGCGCGGCGCCTATGTCGCGGCGCTCAATCGGGCGCAATACACGATCGAGCACTACGACGGCTCGCCCGCCGTGCCGGAAGCGCTCAAGATCATGATCAGCGCCTATCGCAAGATGGATCTGCCGGATCTCGCCGAGAAGACGCAGGCCGTCTACCAGGCGAACTACCCGGAGGGCGAAGGCGGCGCGGGCAAAGAAAAGAAGAGCTGGTGGCACTTCTGGGGCTGAGCTGCCGAGCCACGCCCTTGCCCATGCTCCGAGGTTTCACCCGCCGGCCGAGCGCAAGCACGATTCTCATTGTGGCGATGCTCGCGCTTGCCGCCTGCTCAACGGTTGGCACGTTCGAGAGTTCCTCTTCGCCGGCGATCGATCTCAGTGGTACGTGGAAGTTGAATCGCGCCGCGAGCGATGACCCCGCCAAACTCTTCGAGAAGATGCGCGAGCGGCAGAGACAAGCGCCGCCTCCCGCGGCGAGCGACGGCGATGAATCCGAGGCCGGGCTGCCGGGCGGCTCCGGCCAGCAGCGTCGCACGTCCAGTGATGCGCCCTATGACGGCCGCAGGCCGCAGCGGCAGCACGACAGCGGCTTGGCGGCGGAGGTCGAGCGGCAATTCGGCGCCGGTCGCGGCATCCTCAGGATCCGGCAGAGCGCGACGGAAGTCGCCATCGACAATGGCACGCATCTGCGCAAGTTCACTCCGGGCGGCCACAGCGTGGTATCGGTGCCGGGAGGCGTCGCGGATCAAAGCTCCGGCTGGGACGGGCGGGAATTCGTCATCGACACGAGCGGGCGCAACCGCCCGCAAATCGTCGAACGCTACGCGCTCAGCGCGGACCGCAGCCAGCTCATCGTCGCCGTGAAAATCAACGGCCGGGGCGAACTGCCGAACATGGAATTCAGGCGCGTGTACGACAGCGCGCCGGGTTCCGCGGTAGAACCGGGCCCGACCTCATAAACCGGTGCCGGTGTTGGATAACTGGGGACTTGAGGGAAGGTTGTGGCTCAAGTCCCCAGTTATCCAACACCGGCACCGGTTTCATTTGTAGCCGCTCGTGATCGGGTAGCGCCAGTCGCGGCCAAAGGCCCGGCCGCTCACGCGCACGCCGGGCGGCGCCTGCCGCCGCTTGTATTCATTCCTTTTCACCATGTCGAGAACGCGGCCGACCGTTTCCCGGTCGAACCCGCGCGCCGCGATGCCGTCGACCGACAGGTCCTCCTCGATGAAGGCCTCGAGGATCGGGTCCAGAATCTCGTAGGGCGGCAGCGAGTCGCTGTCCTTCTGGCCGTGCCGCAGCTCGGCGGACGGCGGCCGCGTCAGCACGCGCTCGGGAATCACCGCGCCACGGGCATTGCGATAGCGCGCGAGGCGATAGACCAGGAGCTTGCTGCAATCCTTGATCGGCGCGAAACCGCCATTCATGTCCCCATAGAGCGTCGCGTAGCCGACCGCCATCTCGCTCTTGTTGCCCGTCGTGAGCAGCATGCGGCCCGTCTTGTTCGAGATCGCCATCAGGAGGACTCCGCGGCAGCGCGCCTGGATGTTCTCCTCGGTCGTGTCGGGCTTGCGGCCTTCGAATTCCCGGTGCAGCGCCGCGAGCGTCGCCTCGAACATGCCTTCGATCGAGATCACGCTGTATTTCACGCCAAGCCCGCGCGCCTGGCCTTCGGCGTCTTCGAGACTCATCGGCGAGGTGTAGCGCGACGGCATCATGACGGCCTGGACGCGGTCGGCGCCGAGCGCGTCGACAGCAATCGCGAGGGTCAGCGCGGAGTCGACGCCGCCGGAAAGCCCGATGACGACGCCCGGGAAGTGATGCTTCTCGACGTAGTCGCGCACGCCAAGCACGAGCGCGCTGTAGACGCTCGGCTCCTGCGCGAGCCAGGGAACGATTTCACCGGCGACGGGTTCGACCCGCCCCGCAAGGCGCACGACCTCCATGAGCTCAATGCCCGGCTGGAACGCGGCCGCGCGCCTCACGATCTCGCCAACTGAATTCATCGCGAACGCACCGCCATCGAACACGAGTTCGTCCTGCGCCCCGACCACGTTGACGTAAAGCATGGGCAGCGAGACTTCACGCACGCGGTCCTGCGCGACCCGCTCGCGCCGCGCCTGGTAATTCACCTCGTAGGGTGAGCCGTTGATGACGACGAGGAGTTCGGCGCCTGCCGCTTTCGACCGGCGCGCTGGCTCGGGTTCCCAGATGTCCTCGCAGATCAGCATGCCCAGACGAATGCCCCGGAATTCCACGACGGTGGCAACCGGCGATGCGGTGAAGTAGCGCTTCTCGTCGAACACCTTGTAGTTCGGCAGGCATTCCTTGCGGTGCTTGGCCGAAATGCGGCCGCCGTCGATGAGCGCCGCCGAATTGTAGATGGCGCGCCCGTCGTATTCCGGGAAGCCGACGATCGCCGCGATGCCGTTGAGTTCACGAACGACGCGACCCAGGGCCTCGCTCACCTTGCGCCGCATGCTCGCGTGGAAGAGCAAGTCCTCCGGCGGATAGCCGGACAGCGTCAGTTCGGGGAAGGCGACGAGATCCGCCTTCAGGCGATCGCGCGCATCGGCCGCGGCGGCCAGCACGCGTTCTGCATTGCCCTCAACGTCGCCGACGAAGAAGTCGAGTTGGGCGAGCGCGATACACAGCGGTTTTGACACGATTGCCGCGAACTCCCTGGCAGGAGATCGCCTCCGAAATCATTTCTTGCGCCGGGCGGGCTTCGGCGCCGCTCGACGTTTGACACGCCCGCGCGGCGCAAGCGCCTGCGCGATGGCCGAGCCGAGGTCCGCCGGCGAATGCACGGTGCGCACCTTCGCCGCCTCCAGCGCCTTGAACTTGTCGGCCGCCGTGCCCTTGCCGCCGGCGACAATGGCCCCTGCGTGGCCCATGCGCTTGCCCGGCGGAGCGGTGACGCCCGCGATGTACGCGACCACGGGTTTCGACACGTTCCCGCGGATGAATTCGGCCGCCGCCTCCTCGTCGCTGCCGCCGATTTCGCCGACCATGATGATGCCGTCCGTCCGCGGGTCGTCCTCGAAGAGCGCTATCACGTCGATGAAGTTCATGCCGCGGACGGGATCGCCGCCGATGCCGACGCAGGTGCTCTGTCCGAGACCGATGCGCGTTGTCTGGTACACGGCCTCGTAGGTGAGGGTGCCCGAGCGCGAAACAATGCCGACACGCCCCGGCCGGTGGATGAAGCCCGGCATGATGCCGATCTTGCAGCCGCCCGGCGTGATGATGCCCGGACAGTTCGGGCCGATGAGGCGGCTCTCGCTGGTTGCGAGCGCCGCTTTCACCTTCACCATGTCATTGACCGGAATGCCCTCGGTGATACAGACGATCAACCGGATGCCGGCGTCGGCCGCCTCGAGAATTGCGTCCGCCGCAAAGGGCGCCGGCACATAGATCATGCTCACTTCCGCGCCGGTCGCCCGCACTGCCGCGCTCGCCGTGTCGAACACCGGCAGACCCAGGTGCTTCTGCCCGCCGCGACCCGGCGTGACGCCGCCGACGAGCCTGGTGCCGTACTTGAGGCACTGCTCGGAGTGAAACGTACCCTGCTTGCCGGTGAACCCCTGGCAGATCACCTTCGTCTTGCCGTCGACGAGAATGCTCATTGGCGGGCCTTGCGCGCGGCCGCGACGGATTTCTTCGCGGCATCGGTGAGGTCGCTCGCGGCCGTGATCGCAAGACCGCTGTCGGCCAGGAGCTTGCGCGCCTCCGTGGCGTTCGTGCCTTCCAGGCGCACGACGACCGGGAGACTCACGCCGACTTCCTTGACGGCGGTGATGATGCCTTCGGCAATGAGATCGCAGCGGACGATGCCGCCGAAGATATTCACGAGAATCGCCCGCACCTTGCGGTTCGAGAGGATCAGCTTGAATGCCGCCGTCACGCGCTCGGCCGTCGCGCCGCCGCCGACGTCGAGGAAATTCGCCGGCGCACCGCCGTGCAGCTTGATGAGGTCCATGGTCGCCATGGCGAGCCCGGCACCGTTCACCATGCAGGCGATGTCGCCGTCGAGCGAGACGTAATTGAGGTCGTGCTCGCTCGCGATGCGCTCCATGGGGTCTTCCTGGCTCGGATCGCGCAGCCCCTCGGCCTCCTTCTGACGGAAGAGTGCGTTGGCATCGATGTTGATCTTCGCATCGAGCGCAAGCAGTCTGCCGTCCTTGGTGACGATGAGCGGATTGACTTCGATGAGACTCGCATCGAGATCGAGATAGAGGCGGTAGAGCTTGCCTGCGAGCGAGGAGAATTCCGCAACCTGCTCGCCCGTGAAGCCAAGCCCGAAGGCCAGCTGCCGGCACTGGTACGGCTGCAGCCCGGCGGCCGGGTGAATGTTCACCCTCACGATTTTTTCCGGCGACTTGTGGGCGACTTCCTCGATGTCCATGCCGCCCGCAGCCGAGGCGACGAAGGCGATGCGGCTCTTCTCGCGATTGAGCACGAGGCTCAGGTAAATCTCGCGCGCGATCGCCGAGCCCTGCTCGACGTAGACTTTTCCGATCGGCAGGCCTTCCGGGCCGGTCTGAGGCGTGACGAGCCGCTCGCCGAGCATTTGCGCGGCCGCGGCGCGCACCGCTGCGACATCCCTCGCGAGCTTGATGCCGCCGCCCTTGCCGCGGCCGCCGGCGTGCACCTGGGCTTTGACGACCCAGAGTGCGCCGCCGAGGCTTTCAGCCGCAGCCGCTGCCTCGTCGGCCGTCGTCGCGACCCGACCCTGAGGAACCGGAATGCCGCAGCGGGCGAACAGCTCTTTTGATTGGTATTCGTGCAGGTTCATGTGCGGCGTTCGTCATTCTGAAGGAAAGGCTCGGGGTGCGCAAAACCTGCGGGCCGAGCAAGCATGCTAAAGTTGCGCGCCGCTGGCGAAGGCCGGCCGATGATCGTACCGACACGCAGCGCATGGCGATCGAAGCGTTCATGGAAAATTCCGCCAAGCAGAACTTCTCCTCGCTCAGCTGGCGCGTGCTGGGCCTCGTCAATCTGTTCGGCCTGCTGTCGCCGCTCGTAGCGGGGGCCGCTTTCTGGTTGAGCGGGACCGCGCGCCTGGCCGACGCGGCCTATCCGTACCCTATCCTGTTTCTCGTCACGGCAGGCACGTACTTCGCGCTGGCGTGCGTCGGCACCGCGGGACTCAAGAGGCGCTGGCCGCCACTCAACATCCAGATCGTCACGCACCTCGTGTTCAATGTCGTTGCCATCACGACGCTCATGCTCGCGAGCGGTGGCATGGCGGGCGGTCTCGGTATTCTCATCATCATTCCGGTCGCCGCCGGAAGCCTCCTGTTCGAAAGCCGGCGCGCCTATTTCATCGCCGCCATCTGCTCGATCGCGGTCGTCGGCCAGGAGCTGCTCGGCGTGCGCCTGGGAAATACCGATCCGGCGTACCTGACTTCGGCCGGCGTCGTCGGCGTCATCATGTTCGCGTTCGCCGCCGCCGGCACGGTGCTCGGCCGACGTTTGCGGGAAAGTGAAGCGCTGGTGCACCAGCGCGAAGTCGACCTCGCCAATCTCGCCGAGCTCAGCCAGTACATCATCCAGCGCATGCGCGAGAGCATCGTGGTGGTGGACGCGAGCGATCGCGTTCGCCTCATCAATGAATCCGCCGCGCAGATCCTGGGACCCGCGAGTGCGATGCCGGGGGCGCTGCTCGGCGAGGTGTCGCCGAAGCTCCTGTATTTTCTCAGCACCTGGAGGCGTAATCCGCAGGAACTGCAGGCCGGCTCGACCACGTTCATCGCAAGCGATGGATCGCGGGTCGTGCAACCGCATTTTGCCGCGCTCGGCAGCCAGCCGCCCGCGCCGATCCTCGTGTTTCTCGAGGATACGAGCTTGCTGGCGGAGAAGATCCAGCAGTCGAAGCTCGCCGCACTCGGGCGCCTGAGCGCGAGCATCGCTCACGAGATCCGCAATCCCGTCGCCGCGATGAGCCATGCGGGGCAACTGCTTGCCGAGTCGCCCGTGCTCGGTGCGGAGGAACAGCGGCTGACCGATATCATCCGCACCAATTCCGAGCGCGTGAATACGATCATCAACAACGTGCTCAAGCTCTCACGGCGCGATGCGACCCATCCGGAACGCATCGCGCTCGGCGACTGGCTGCATGCCTTCGTCGAGGAGTTCGCCGAGACCATGCAGATTCCCGAGGCGCGGCTGACTCTCATCGATCCCGAGGCCGGCATGGAAGTGAGCGCCGATCCCTCGCATCTGCGCCAGGTGCTGTGGAATCTCTGCGACAACGCCCTCAAGTACGCGCCGGCCGATGGCAGCGGGACGGCCATCGAGCTGCGCTGGGGCCGCGCTGCATTGAGCACGCGCCCGTTCCTCGAGGTCTGCGATCGCGGGCCGGGCATCAGCCCGGATAACGCGGAGCGGATCTTCGAACCCTTCTTCACCGGAAACAAGGGCGGGACGGGACTCGGCCTGTTCCTCGCGCGCGAGCTCTGCCAGTGCAACGGCGCCGTGCTCATCTACGAGCCGCGCCAGGGCGGTGGTAGTATTTTCCGCGTCGTCTTCGCCGATCCGCAGCGCTGGACAGGATAAGAGACGCTCCATGCCCCGCCCCACCGTCCTGGTCGTCGACGACGAACCCGATCTGTGCGAACTCCTGTCGATCACGCTCGGCCGCATGAATCTCGAATCGCGCGCAGCACACGACATGGCGAGAGCGCGCGAACTGTTGCGCGATGAAAAATTCGACCTCTGCCTCACCGACATGAATCTGCCGGACGGCAACGGGCTCAATCTCGTCGAATGGATCCAGAACAACCGGCCGGACCTGCCGGTCGCGGTGATCACGGCCCATGGCAACGTCGAATCGGCGGTCAAGGCCTTGAAGCTCGGCGCCTTCGATTTCGTATCGAAACCGCTCGACCTCGCCGACCTGCGCAAGATCGTTTCGAGCGCGATCAAGCTTGCAGGGCCCGGGGGCGGCGAAACGACGACAAGGTTCGGTCCGCGCCTGCTCGGCGCGTCACACGCCATCCAGCAGCTGCGCGACATGATCGGCAAGGTCGCTCGCAGCCAGGCCCCCGTGCACATATTCGGCGAATCCGGCACCGGCAAGGAACTGGTGGCGCAGATGATCCACGAGTCGAGCGCGCGCCGTGAAGGCCCCTTCATCCCCGTCAATTGCGGCGCCATTCCGACGGAGCTCATGGAAAGTGAACTCTTCGGCCACAAGCGCGGCAGTTTCACCGGCGCCGTCGCGGACAAGAAGGGCCTGGTGCAGACAGCGGAAGCCGGCACGCTCTTCCTGGACGAAGTCGCAGACCTGCCGCTGCACATGCAGGTGAAGCTGCTGCGCCTCATCCAGGAGAAAACCGTGCGCCCCGTCGGCGAGTCGCGCGAGGCCCCGGTCGATGTGCGCATCCTGTCGGCGACCCATCGAAAGCTCGCGGACCTGGTGGCCGAAGGCAAATTTCGCGAGGACCTCTTCTATCGGGTCAACGTCATCGAATTGCGGGTGCCGGCCCTCCGGGAGCGCGTTGAAGACATAGCGGTACTGGCCGACGCGATCGTCAACCGGCTCGCGCGCCGCATGAAGATCGAAGCGCCGGCCATTCATCCCGACGCCGTTCACGCCCTCGAGGCGTATCAGTTTCCCGGCAACGTCCGGGAGCTTGAGAACATCCTGGAACGGGCCATTACGCTCTCCTCGAGCGGTGTCGTCGGCGTGGGTGACATTCAGCTGCGCACTACGGCAGCCGCGGCGTCGCAAGGTGCGGCGCAGGGTGCGGGCGCGCTCGGCGAGCAGCTCGAAGACATGGAGCGGGAAGCCATTGTGAAGGCGCTCGAACAGACCCGGTACAACAAGACTGCCGCAGCCAAGCTCCTCGGCATGAGCTTCCGGGCCCTGCGCTACCGCGTGAAGAAGCTCGGGCTCGAATAAGTCGCCTGTCCTCATCTGGCAACGCACACTGACAACCTGCGTCAGTTTGTGACGCTAACTGCCTGCTGCGTCCGCGAAGACCCACACAAATAAGTAAAGCCCGAAGCCTCGAACGGGCGCATTGAGCTTGCAATTCAATCAGTTGGCAGCGACCGGCAGGTCGTGGCACACGCCTTGCAAATCTTCCCGTCACTGGCGCTTTGCGCCGTTCGTGTTCATCGCTGTCTTTTCTCACTAGGAGCTCTCATGAAGATGATCCAAAAGGGTTTCACCCTTATCGAACTGATGATCGTGGTCGCGATCATCGGCATTTTGGCCGCGATCGCGATCCCGGCCTACCAGGACTACACGATCCGCGCGCAGGTGACTGAAGGTCTGAACCTCGCCGGCTCGCTGAAGGCGGAAGTTGCTGAGTTCTATGCCCAGAACGGCAACTGGCCGACTGCGGTCACGGGTCTTGCCGGTACCTTGGGCCACGCGGCGGGCGAAATCCCGAGCGGCAAGTACGTTCAGTCTGTAAACATCGCCGCCCCCGGTGGCACGCTGCTAATCACGTACTCCTCGGTTGCTCCTGCCCAAGCGAACGCCAACCTTAATACCCTGACGCTCGCGCTGCAGCCTAGGTTGAGCGGGGCAGCTGGCGCCGGCAACAATGACGTGGTGTGGGTCTGTGGTCAGCGCACTGTGCCGGCCAATACTCACGACCCGGCCATCGTTGCTCCTGCGGCCGCCGGTTTGACGACCGTCAACAACAAGTACCTGCCTGCGACCTGCCGGCCGTAAGCCAGCAGTTTCGAGTTGCGATACTGGGAGGCCCCTCACGCGAGGGGCCTCTTCTTTTGTGTGAGTCGAATCACGCGCTTGGCGGGGTCGATATGCGACGATCGGCGCGATTTGACAATTGATCCGGGGAGCAACTTGGGTAGACTAGGCCCGGACTTCGTCGCATGCTGGTCGTCGCCCGCGATCATCTAAGGCTATGAACGACAACGCAATCATGGCGGTCGGAAACGCCGCCAAAGCATCCCTTGGCGGCCTTCCCCAGAGGCTCGTCCAGGATGGCCTCCTGGATGAGGCCAC
Source organism: Steroidobacteraceae bacterium (assembly GCA_035644395.1). Taxonomy (GTDB): domain Bacteria; phylum Pseudomonadota; class Gammaproteobacteria; order Steroidobacterales; family Steroidobacteraceae; genus JBGPLJ01. Next base: position 85,655 of record DASQOR010000079.1, on the reverse strand, counting down.
GATGCTCGACGCGTTGAATCAGGCCAAGGAAAAGAAACTCAGCTTCGTCACCCATCTGGTCAATGCGGGGCTCGCGAATGCCCGCGAGATCGCCATCGCCGCGTCCGGCGAGTTTGGCGTGCCGCTGCTCGACCTGGACGCCGTCAATCTCGACCTCGATACGATCAAGATCGTTGCGGACAAGTTGCTGCTCAAGCACCGGGTATTGCCGCTCTCGCGCCGGGGCAAGCGCCTGTTCCTGGCCGTCTCCGATCCGACCAACCTGCACGCCATCGATGAGGTCAAGTTCCAGACCGGCATGGGCGTTGAGGCGGTCGTCGTGGAAGACGACAAGCTGCAAATTGCCGTCACCAAGGCGATCGAGCAGGTCGACGTCTCGATGCCCGCGATGGGCGACGATGACTTCGACCTTGAAAACCTTGAAGTCACCGGCGGCGACGAGGAACTCGACACGGATGCCGCCACGCGTGACGACGTCGAAGACGCCCCCATCGTCCGCTTCGTGAACAAGGTCCTGCTCGACGCCATCAAGAAGGGCGCGAGCGACGTGCACTTCGAACCCTACGAGAAGACCTTCCGCATCCGCACGCGCCTCGATGGCGTGCTGAAGGAAGTCGCGATGCCGCCGGTGCAGCTCGCGACCAAGATCGCCGCGCGCCTCAAGGTCATGTCGCGGCTCGACATCGCCGAGCGGCGCGTGCCGCAGGACGGGCGCATCAAGATGCGCCTGTCGAAGAACCGGGCCATCGACTTCCGCGTGTCGAGCTGCCCGACCCTCTTCGGCGAGAAGATCGTGCTCCGAATTCTCGACCCCTCGAGCGCGATGCTCGGCATCGATGCGCTCGGCTACGAAGCCCTGCAGAAAGAGATCTACCTGAAGTACCTGGCGAAGCCCCAGGGCATGATCCTCGTCACCGGCCCGACGGGCAGCGGCAAGACCGTGTCGCTGTACACCGGCCTGCACATACTCAACACCGAAGACACGAACATCTCGACGGCGGAAGACCCGTCGGAAATCAACCTCCCGGGCGTCAACCAGGTCAACGTCAATCCGAAGGTCGGACTCACCTTCGCGTCGGCACTGCGTGCGTTCCTGCGCCAGGACCCGGACGTGATCATGGTCGGCGAAATCCGCGACCTCGAGACGGCCGAAATCGCGATCAAGGCGGCGCAGACGGGCCACCTCGTGCTCTCGACGCTGCACACGAACGACGCTCCCCAGACCCTGACGCGCATGGTCGACATGGGCGTCAAGCCCTACGCGATCGCAACCTCAGTGAGCCTGATCATCGCGCAACGTCTGGCACGCCGGCTCTGCAATAACTGCAAGACGAAGCTGGAAATTCCGCACGACGCGCTGATCCGGGAAGGATTCACCGAAGTGGATCTCAAGAAGGAAGTCACGATCTTCAAGGCCGTTGGCTGCTCGAACTGCGTCGACGGGTACAAGGGACGGGTCGGCATCTACCAGGTCATGCCGGTCACGGAAGCCATCGGCAGGATCATCATGGAAGGCGGCGGCGCGATGCACATCGCCGACCAGGCAATCAAGGAAGGAGTCATTGACCTCAGGCGATCGGGCCTGAACAAGGTCAAGGATGGAATGACAAGTCTCGACGAAATCAACCGCGTGACGGTCGACTGACGTCGAATATTTTTTTCAAGGGGCAGGCGAACGCAAGGGGCTCGTAACAGGAAGCATCGCATATGGCGCAGACAGCAATTGCACTGAAGAAGGACATTCCCTTCGCCTGGGAGGGCAAGGACAAGAAGGGAAACCGGGTCAAGGGCAAACAGCTCGCGGTCAGCGAGACGGCCTTGCGCGCCGACTTGCGGCGCCAGGGCGTCGTGCCGACCCGCGTCAAGAAGCAGTCGCAGGCATTCAAGGCCGGCGGCAAGCCCAATGCGGGCGACATCGCCATCTTCAGCCGCCAGCTCGCAACCATGCTCGGCGCGGGAATCCCGCTCGTGCAGGCGTTCGAAATCGTCGGCAATGGCCATGAAAAGCCGGCGATGCAGAAGTTGATCCTCGACATCAAGTCCGATATCGAGGGCGGCACGTCGCTCCACGAGGCAATTGCCAAGCATCCGCTGCATTTCGACGACCTTTTCGTAAATCTCGTGGAAGCCGGCGAACAGGCTGGTGCGCTCGAGAGCCTCCTCGACAAGATCGCGACCTACAAAGAAAAGACCGAAGCGCTGAAGAAAAAGGTCAAGAAGGCCCTTTTCTATCCCGCGGCGGTCATGGTCGTCGCAATCGTCGTCACCTTCATTCTGCTCATATTCGTGATCCCGCAGTTCGAAAGCCTCTTCAAGGGCTTCGGCGCGGACCTGCCTGCGTTCACGCAGTTCGTCATCGACATTTCGCGATTCGTGCAGAGCAATGGCGTCTACATCGCCGTCGTCCTCGGCGCGGGCATCTACGCGTTTGCCTATTTTCACAAGCGTTCGAAGTCGATGCGCGAGTGGATCGACCGCATGACGCTCAAGCTCCCCATCATTGGTCCGATCATGGTGAAGGCGGCGATCGCCAGATTCGCGCGCACGCTCTCGACCATGTTCGCGGCCGGCGTGCCGCTCGTCGAGGCGCTGGAGTCCGTCGCCGGCGCCACCGGCAACATCGTCTACGAACGCGCCGTGCTCAGGATGCGCGACGAGGTATCGACCGGCCAGCGCCTGCAGCGTTCGATGGAAACGACAGGCCTCTTCCCGAACATGGTCGTGCAGATGATCGCGGTCGGCGAAGAGTCGGGCTCGCTCGATGCGATGTCCGCAAAGGTCGCGGACTTCTACGAGGCGGAAGTGGACAACGCGGTCGACGCGATGTCGAGCTTGCTCGAACCGCTCATCATGGCGATCCTCGGCGTGCTCGTCGGCGGCCTCGTGATCGCGATGTACCTGCCGATCTTCAAGCTCGGAGCGGTCGTTTGACGAACTGCGCTCCGCGCCCGCACCGGCTTACGAAACTGGAGCAAGACGCCGCGGCCGCAGCCGCGGCGTTTTTGCTTTGAGGTCGAGGCAGATCCCCGGATGGAAGCCGCGCAGCTCCTGAGCGAATCCCCGGCGCTCTTCAGCGCCATCGTATTCGTGCTGTCGCTCGCGATCGGCAGCTTCCTGAACGTCGTCATCTATCGTCTGCCCATCATGATGGATCGCGACTGGCGCCAGCAGTGCGCCGAACTCGACGGCCAGGAGAGCCCCGCCCTGCCGCGATTCAATCTGTTCACCCCGCGCAGCCGCTGCCCGACCTGCGGCAAGCAGATCTGGGCCATCCACAACATCCCGGTATTCAGCTACCTCGTCCTGCGCGGCAGGTGCGCCGGCTGCCGCACGAGAATCTCGGTCCGCTATCCCATCATCGAGCTGCTCACCGCTTGCCTGTCGGCGGCCGTCGCCTGGCATTTCGGATTCGGGTGGACGGCGCTCTGCGGCCTCGCCGTCACCTGGTTCCTGATCGCGATGAGCGCGATCGATATCGACACCCAGCTCCTGCCGGACAGCCTGACACTTCCGCTTTGCTGGATCGGTCTCGTGGCAAGCGCGGGCCTCGGACGGCAGGACGTCGGTTTCGCTCTGCCGGTCGATCCGGTAGCAGCGATCGCCGGGGCAGCGGCGGGTTACCTCAGCCTCTGGAGCGTGTACTGGCTTTTCAAGCTCCTGACCCGAAAAGAGGGCATGGGCTACGGCGACTTCAAGCTGCTGGCCGCCCTCGGCGCCTGGATGGGCTGGCAGATGATGCTGCCAATCGTGCTGATGTCCGCGGCCACCGGGGCCATTGTCGGCATCGCGCTCATTGTCTTTCGCGGGCGGGACCGGCAGCTGCCGATTCCATTCGGACCGTACCTTGCGGCGGCCGGCTGGATCGGCCTCATGTGGGGCCCGGAAATAACCCGCGGTTACTTCAGGATGGCGGGCATCGGTCATGCCTGAGCAGCCGCCAGCAAGCGCGACCCACGGGCGCGCGTTCTTTCGGGTCGGACTTACCGGGGGCATCGCAAGCGGCAAAAGCGCCGCCGCAAATGTCTTTCGGTCGCTGGGTGTGCCCGTCATCGATACCGACGAAATCGCGCGCGAAGTCGTGGAGCCCAATACACCGGGGCTCGCCGCGGTCGTCGCGACCTTTGGCCCCTCGGTGCTCGGCGCGGACGGACGGCTCGATCGCAAGCGGCTCAGGGCCATCGTATTTCACAATGCCGCGGAGCGCAGGCGCCTCGAGGAGATCCTGCACCCGCGCATCCGCGTACAAATGAATGAACTATCCGCGGTGAGCGGCGGGCCCTATCAGATCCTGGTGATACCGCTGCTGGTGGAGACGGGCCTCAAGCCGAGCGTCGATCGCGTGCTCGTCGTCGACTGTGCGCCTGCGGTCCAGATCGCGCGTCTCATGCAGCGTGACGCCTCGTCGGAGGAGGAGGCTCGCTCAGTGCTTGCGGCGCAAGCGAGCCGCAACGAGCGCCTCGCCCAGGCAGACGACGTCATCGCGAACGACTCGGACGTCGCTGCGCTCGCAAACAAGGTCCGTGAGCTCGACGCCCGCTATCGCAAGCTCGCGGCCGAGCGCGCAGACGCCGCCCGCAGGCGCACCTGAGCGTCAACGGGCCATTGCCCCCGGGCAAGGGCGTGGCTCAGAATGTGGAAATGAATCAGACCGCCGCGCCCGAATCCAGAGCCCAGGCCCGCACCGCGGACAGCTGGGTCGTGTACGAGCAGCCTCTCACCGAGCGCATGCGCACGTTCCTTCGGCTCGACTTCCTCTACTCGCAAGCGCTCTACCACAACGAGACACCGACCGTTTGGAGCAGCCGCGCCGCGGTCTCGAGCCTGCTTGAAATTCTTGCAATCAGCGCGCGCGGCGACGTGCGCACCGAGGTCCTGAAGGAACTCGAGCGGCAGATCCACGGGCTCAACGTGTATCAGTCGAATCCGAGCGTTGACTCGGGACGCCTGCGCGCCGTGCTGTCGAATCTCATGCGCCTGCGCAGCGACCTGACGAACATCGGCGGGATGTATATGCAGCCGCTCAGGGACTCGGAGTTCCTGAATGCGGTCAAGCATCGAAGCGCGATCCCGGGCGGCACCTGTGAATTCGACCTGCCCGACTACTTCCACTGGCTGAACCGGTCGGGCGATGCCCGCACGCAGGACTTCAACGAGTGGCTGAGCCTCGCCCGTCCGCTTTGCGACAGCATCGCGGAACTCCTGTGGGTGATCCGCGCGAACGCCAAGCAGAAGCGCGAAGCCGCCCAGGGCGGCGTGTACCACATCAATTTCGAGCGCGAGAACCCCTGCCAGCTGCTGCGCATCGCGTTGCCGGAAGGCTCGCCGCTCTATCCCGAAATCAGCGGCAGCCACTACCGCTGCAGCGTGCGCTTCCTCACGTGGCGCGACGTCTTCAATCGCCCGGCGCAGGCGCAGGAAGACGTTTCATTTCTCCTGACCTGCTGCTACTGAGCCCGCGCGCGATGCGTGCGAAGTGCCCGACCTGCGAGCGCGAGGTGCAATGGGACCCGGCGAATCCGTTTCGCCCGTTCTGCAGCGAGCGTTGCAAGCTCATCGATCTCGGCGCCTGGCTCGCCGAAGAACATCGCGTTGCGGGCGAAGAAGCGCCTGCGGACGACGAGGACGACGCGGCGCCTCGGGGACAGACTTAAGTCTGTCCCCTCTTACGGCGTAATCGTCATGTGGAGTTCCTTCGCAAGAAACGCCCACTGATCGGTGTAGTCCTCGACCCACATCCATACCGGCCGGCCGTCCCGATGGCCGGCGCGCGTCTCGATGCTGACGAGGACCGGATTCGCACAGCCCTGTGCATGCTGCAGCTCGGCGCCGTACTTGTAGCTGTGCCACGGCACGACGCGATCATCCTGCTCTGCGCTCGTGATCAGCGTCGGCGGATAGCAGGTCCCCGCATGGATGTTGTGATACGGGGAATACGCCCGTAGTGCACGGTACTCCGCTTCATTCTCACTGAGACCGAAGTCGGCGCCCCAGTTGCGCGCATTGGCACTCGCCGTGTGATAGCGCAGCATGTCCATGACGCCGACCTTGGGCAGCGCCGCTGCAAAGAGATCCGGCCGCTGATCGACGACCGCGCCGACGAGGAGACCTCCGTTGCTGCGCCCGTGGATCGCAAGGCGCTTCGGATTCGTGTAGTGGTTCGCGATGAGCCACTCGGCCGCGGCGATGAAGTCATCGAACACGTTCTGCTTCGCGAGCTTCGTGCCAGCGACATGCCACGCCTCGCCGTACTCCGCGCCGCCGCGCAGGTTCGCAAGCGCGTACACGCCGCCGATCTCGAGCCAGCCCGCCATGTGCGGCCGATAGCGCGGCGACTCGGCCAGGCTGAAGCCGCCATAACCGTAGAGCAGGACCGGGTTCCCGCCGTCGAGCTTGAGGTCGCGCCGATGCGTGATGAACATCGGCACCTTCGTGCCGTCCTTGCTCGCGTAGAAGACCTGTTCGGTGACATAGCGTGAAGCATCGAGCCCGCTCGATGGCTTGCGGAAAAGTTCAAGACGGTTGCTCCGCGGCTCCAGCCGATAGATCGATTCCGGAGTGAAGAAATCCGAGTACTGGAAGAACGCCTCGTTGAGATCGCCCCGGCCACCGAGACTCTCGACCGTGCCGATGCCAGGGAGATTGACTGCACCCTTCGCGGAACCGTCGGCTCCATGGAGACGGACTACCGAGTGGGCGTCCTTGAGATAGGAGACGACGACCACGCCCCCGGCGAGTTGCGCCTGGTCGATGGCTTCCGCCGCTTCGGGTACCACGACACGCCAGTTGGCGGGATCCGGCCGATCAAGATCGACGGCGACGACCCGTCCGAGCGGCGCGCCGGTCGTCATCCAGACATAGACGATGCGTCCCTCGTTGCCGATAACCTGGTAGATGCCGTCCCAGCGATCGAAGAGTCTCACGACCGCAGCGCCGGGCTCGGCGAGGTCGAGATAGTAGATCGCGTTCTCGATCTGCTCATCGCTGATGTAGAAGAGCAGGTAACGGCCGTCGTCGGTGACGACGGGAAACGGATTGCGCGTCGTCTTTTCCGTTACCGTATAGATGTGCTTGTCGGCGTTCTGGACGGTGCCGAGCTTGTGATAGTAGACGCTCGCCTGCGCGTTGCCGTCGCCCGAACCGTCGGCGAGCGTTGGATAGTTGAGGTAGTAGAAGCCTGCCCCCGCCTTGTCCCAGGCGACGGTCACGAACTTCGTGTGACGCACGATGTCCGGCAGTTCCTCGTTGGAGTCCACCCGGCGTACGCGCCAGATGCGCCAGTCGGAACCGCTTTCCGAGACCGAATACGCGAGCAACCTGCCGTCGGACGACGGCGAAATCTCGGAGACCGCGGTCGTGCGATCCGCGGTCAGGAGATTCGGATCGATCAGGACGCGCGGGGCCCCGACGAGACCCTCGGTGACGTACAGCACGCTCTGGTCCTGCGTACCGTCGTTGCTCAGGTAGAAATAGCGCTCGCCTGCATGCTTCGGGACATTGAAGTGCGCGTAGTGCCAGAGCGCATCGAGGCGCTTCTTGATGATGTCGCGCTCGGGGACGGCATCGAGGTACTGGCGAGAGATCTTGTTCTCGGCGCTCACCCACTCGTGCAGGTCCGCCGAACCCATGTCTTCCATCCAGCGGTACGGATCCGCGACGGTTTCACCGAAGTACGTATCCACGTGGTCGGTCCGCCGCGCGGGCGGATAGGCGATCGTGGCGCCGGCTGGCGGCACCGCGGAGCTCGACTGCGGTTTCGATTCCCGAGCCGCACAGGAGGCGAGCAACAGCGCTGCACAGGCCGCCGGCAAGAGGCAAAGCGCGCCCGTCAGGGAGAATCTCCGCTTGGAATCCGCCATGGTAAGGCTCCGTCTGAATCTTCTGGTGGCGCTATTTTGCGGCGTTCAGGGCGGCAATGATCGGCAGGTCGGCGGGTAGAATGCCCGCTTCGCCGAGTTCAGCGAGCGGACACCACCGGATGGCCTGGCCCTCCCGCCCCTCGGGTTCACCCCGGCACTGGCGGACAAGGAAGGTCTGCAGGATGACGCGCCGGTCCGGATATTCATGGTCGACGGTCATGAAGCGCTCGAGGCCCGCGATGTCGATGCCTAGCTCCTCCTTGAGCTCCCGCACGAGCGCGTCCTCGGCGGACTCTCCATCGTGGAGCTTCCCGCCGGGAAATTCCCAGCCGCCGGCCATGTGCTTCCCGGCGGGCCGTTGCGCGATGAGCACTCGTCCTGCGCCGTCACGGACGATCCCCGCGACGACGCGCACGATCCGCTCAGCCGAGGGACCCATGGCAATGCTTGTATTTCTTGCCGGACCCGCAGGGGCAGGGCTCGTTGCGGCCAACCTTCAGATCCTTGCGCACGTACGGCGTCGCGAGGACCTGGGACTCCTCTGAGCCGGGTCCCCGCTCGGGCTGCGGCGGCGGCGCAACCACCGATGGCGCTTCGGCGTGCTGCAGCTGCATGGCGCGCGCCAGGCGGCGGTGACGCTCCTCTTCTTCCTGTTCGATTTCCGTCTGGCTGCGCACCTGGATGCGGGACAGCAGCGAAATCGAATCGTGCTTGATGCGGTCGAGCATGTTGGAAAAGAGATCGAAGGCCTCGCGCTTGTACTCCTGCTCGGGCTTGCGCCCGGCAAGCGAACGCCAGCCGATGCCCTGGCGAAGGTAATCCATGGCCGCCAGGTGCTCGCGCCAGTGCAGGTCGAGCTGCTGCAGCATCACCTGCTTCTCGATCGAGCGCATGACCGGCTCGCCGACGTTCGCGACCTTGCGTTCGTACTCCCCCTCGATCGTCTCCACGACGCGCTTGCGCACGTCGGTTTCGTCGTTGAAGGCCTCCGCGCCCGCCTTGAGGTCGGGCCGCACGGCGAAGTCGCGCTCGACCGCCTGCGCGAGGCCCTCGAGATCCCACTGCTCGGGCAGTGACTTCGCCGGAACGAACTGCTCGATCAGGATCGCGATGACTTCCCCGCGAATCTCGCGCACCGCTTCCTTGACGTCCTCGGCCGCCATGAGCTCCGTGCGCTGCTGGTAGATCACCTTGCGCTGCTCGTTCGCGACGTCGTCGTATTCGAGCAGGTGCTTGCGCATGTCGAAGTTGTGCGCTTCCACCTTGCGCTGCGCCTTCTCGATCTGGCGCGTGAGGAGGCGGCTCTCGATGACTTCGCCGGCTTTCATGCCGACTCGCGACAGCAGTGCCTTGGTGCGTTCGGGGTCGCCGAAGATGCGCATCAGGTTGTCTTCGAGCGACAGGTAGAAGCGGCTCGAGCCCGGGTCGCCCTGCCGCCCCGAGCGGCCGCGCAGCTGGTTGTCGATGCGGCGTGACTCGTGCCGCTCGGTGCCGACGATGTGCAGGCCGCCCGCCGCGAGCACCTCGTCGTGCCGCACCTGCCATTCGGCGCGCAGTCGCGCTGCTGTCGTTTCGTCCACGTCGTCGAGGCGTGTGATCTCGGCTTCGACGTTGCCGCCCAGCACGATGTCGGTGCCGCGGCCTGCCATGTTGGTGGCGATGGTGATCGCGGCGGGCCGCCCTGCCTGCGCGACGATCTCGGCTTCGCGAGCGTGCTGCTTCGCGTTCAGCACTTCGTGCGGGATGTCCTGCTTGCTGAGGATGTCGGAAAGAAATTCCGAAGTCTCGATGGAGGTCGTGCCGACGAGCGCAGGCTGCTTGCGCGTCACGCAGTCCTTGATGTCCTCGACGATCGCCGTGAACTTGTCTTCCTTCGTGAGGTAGACGAGATCCGACATGTCCGCACGGACCATCGGCTTGTGCGTCGGGATGACGACGACCTCGAGCCCGTAGATCTGCTGGAATTCGTAGGCTTCCGTGTCCGCCGTGCCGGTCATGCCGGCGAGCTTGCCGTACATGCGGAAATAGTTCTGGAAGGTGATCGACGCGATGGTCTGGTTTTCCTCGCGGATCTTCACGCCTTCCTTCGCCTCGATCGCCTGGTGCAGGCCGTCCGACCAGCGCCGGCCGGGCATCGTGCGGCCGGTGAACTCGTCGACGATGACGACCTCGCCGTTGCGCACGATGTACTCGACGTCACGCTTGTAGATCGCATGCGCCCTGAGCGCCGCATTCAGGTGGTGCATGAGGCGGATGTTCGCCGGGTCGTAGAGGCTCTCGCCCTCGCCCAGCATGCCGGTCTCGGCCATGAGCTGCTCGACGCGTTCGTGCCCCTGTTCGGTGAGATGCGCCTGGCGATGCTTCTCATCGAGCGTGTAGTCGCCCGGCTCGATGTAGTCCTCGTCGGCCTCGAGGTCCATGCCATTGCCGCGCGACTTCTGCTGCGCGTTTTTCAAAAGCTTCGCCGCGAGCGGCGAGTCGTGCGGGATCTCGCGCTTCTGCACCGCCAGCCGCGGCACAAGCGCGTTGATCTTCACGTAAAGCTCGGTGCTCTCTTCGGCGGGACCCGAGATGATGAGCGGCGTGCGCGCCTCATCGATCAGGATCGAGTCCACCTCGTCGACGATCGCGTAGTTGAGGCCGCGCTGCACGCGATCCTCGAGCCGGAACGCCAGGTTGTCCCTGAGATAGTCGAAGCCGTATTCGTTGTTGGTGCCGTAGGTGATGTCGGTCGCGTAGGCCGCCCGCTTCTCCTCGCTCGACTGGGAATTCTTGATGACGCCGACCGAAAGCCCGAGGAAGCGGAACACCGGGCCCATCCAGTCGGCGTCGCGCTGCGCGAGGTACTCGTTGACAGTGACGACGTGCACGCCCTTGCCCGGCAACGCGTTGAGATAGGCCGGAAGCGTCGCGACCAGCGTCTTGCCTTCGCCGGTCCGCATCTCGGAGATCTTGCCCTGGTGAAGCGCGATGCCGCCGACCAGCTGCATGTCGAAGTGGCGCATCCTGAGCGTGCGTTTCGCCGCCTCGCGCACGACCGCGAATGCTTCGGGCAGGAGCTCATCGAGCGTGGCGCCGTCCGTCAGCCGCGTCCGGAACTCGTCGGTCTTGCGGGCCAGGTCCTCGTTCGACAAGGCGACGAGAGCGGGCTCGAAGCCGTTCGCGCGCTCGACATAGCCCGCATACTCCTTGAGCAGCCGTTGATTACGGCTGCCGAAAATCTTGGTGATCAGCGCGAACACTACGTCAACCTCATGAATTCAAAAGACCTGCGCGCCAACCGGGCCGGTCGGGCGGGGGGTCAAAGGCCGGGTATTCTACGTAAGAGACCGGTGGGCGGGGAAATGGGGTTCGCCGGACATTCCTCAACGGAGAAAACAGGGACATTCCTGATTTCGCCGCCCCGCCGGCGGCTCGCCGCAGGGCGAAATCAGGAATGTCCCTTTTTACCGGGAGTTGCCGAGGAACTGGAGCGGATTGACCTGCCGGCCATTGAACAGCACTTCGAAGTGCAGATTCGGGCCGGTGGCGCGGCCCGTCGATCCCATCAGTGCGATGGCCTGGCCCTTCTGGACGGTCTGGCCGACCGTCACGAGGTTGCGTTCGTTGTGCGCGTAGCGGGTGACGTAACCGTTGCCGTGGTTGATCTCGACCATGCGGCCGTAACCGAAGCGCTCACGCGACCAGGTGACGACGCCGGCGGCGACCGCCAGCACTTCGGTGCCTTCCACCGAGGCGAAATCGACTCCCTTGTGGTACGCCGTGGTGCCGTTGATCGGATCGGTGCGCTCGCCGAAATACGATGACAGGTAGCCCTGATGGACCGGGCGCCCTTCCGGGTGAATCTGTTCCTCGAGGTCGCGCGTGAGGATCGCGTTTTCGAGAGTCGTCATCTGCTGCTGCCGCTGCGTCAGCTGCTGATCGAGGGTATCGATCATCGACGTCAGCGTCGGCATCGCCGGACCGACGCCATCGGCCGGTGTCTCAGGGCCGCCCTGCGCTGGCGCGTGGTCGAAGTCGAATTCCCGGCTGTCGAGTTTCGCCATCTGCGTCAGCCGCCGACCGAGCGCGTCGAGACGGATCACGTGGGCGTTCATCTGGCCGATGCGGGCGGCAAGGGAATTGAGCCGCTCCTGCAAGACTCGCCGCGTGTCGTCGATGCTCGCCTGTTGCTGGGAGAGTTCTTTCGACCAGGCGGTCAGCTGCTCGGCGGGCTCGCCGAGGCCACGGTGAAATCCGAAGTAATGGCCGGCAACGAAGGCGAGCGCGATCGCGCCCACAATGGAGGCGCCCGCGACGCCCCAGACTCTTGGGCTCGCAAGGTTGAATTGCCGCACGCGGCCATGCCGCCGGCCAAAAATAATCACATTCATGCAGTTCGCCCCCGAAGCGAAACTACGTACCATTCCGACGAACTTGCCGACGATCTGGCGCTTCGGCGAGCCTGACTGGCGACGACACGCCGTTGCCGAAGCAACGCTGGAAATAGAATTGTTTTCGTTACCATGCTGGCAACCCCGCTGTCATAGCCAATAGGGCCGTAGACCGGTGGCTTTGCGTCCTCACCTTTCGGTGAGTTTGCCGTTTACAGTGGCTAGACTATGCAAAAAAACCCGACACGAAACAAGCGCTTCTGCACGCTTTGGGGGCCCCGAAAGGGCTGCCGAGTGTGACCCAGCGATCAGAAACAGCAGCCAAATTGCTGGTTGCGGCAGGCCCGCGGCTGGGGGAGCTGCATGCGCGCGCGAGGGCGTTTTCCGCCCTGAAAGAGCGCCTGGCGGCCGTATTGCCCGCGCCGGAAGCCTCCCATGTCACTGGCATTGTGCAGCGCGACAATGAAATTGTGATCCTCGTCGATTCTTCGGCCTGGTGTGCCCGGTTGCGCTATCGGGCGGCGAGCCTGCGCCAGCAACTGTCGGCCATGGTCGGGCTGGAAGTGAAGGAAATCCGGGTTCGGGTCGTGCCCCGCGGCGCACGTCGCTAGAGGAGCCGGGAACGCCGGCGATTGAACGGTCAGGCCGTTGCCGCCGCCGCCACGTAGGAAATTGGCGCGTCGGCGCTGTTCTCGAAAGTCACCTCTTCCCACGTCGCTTTGTCGGCGATCAGCGTGCGCAGCAAGCGATTGTTGAGCGCGTGACCGGACTTGAAGCCGCTGAATTCGCCGATGAGGCTGTGACCGAGCAGGTACAGGTCGCCGATCGCGTCGAGGATCTTGTGTTTGACGAACTCGTCCTCGTAACGCAGGCCATCCTCGTTCAGCACGCGAAAATCGTCGAGCACGATGGCGTTGTCCATGTTCCCGCCGAGAGCGAGATTGCGCGCCCGCAGCGTTTCCAGGTCACGCATGAAGCCGAACGTGCGCGCGCGGCTCACTTCCTTCAGGAACGAGGTCGTAGAGAAATCCATCGACGCCGTCTGCGAGCGCTTCTTGAACATCGGGTGATTGAATTCGATTTCGAAGTTCACCTTGAAACCGTCGAAGGGCGTGAACTCGGCCCACTTGTCGCCGTCCTCGACCCGCAGGCGCCGCTTGATGCGCACGAAGCGCTTGGGCGAGGACTGCTCCTCGATGCCCGCCGACTGCAGCAGGAATACGAACGGGCCCGCGCTGCCGTCCATGATCGGCACCTCCGGCGCGGTCACTTCGACCACAGCGTTGTCGATTCCGAGGCCTGCGAAAGCGGACAACAGGTGCTCCACCGTCGAAACCTTGACGTCGCCGCTCCCGAGCGTCGTGCCGAGCATTGTCTCGCCGACGTTTTCCGCGTTGGCGCGAATGTCCGCCGGCGGATCGAGATCGGTACGGCGGAACACGATGCCCGCATTCGCCGGTGCCGAACGCAGGGTCATCAGGACTTTCTTGCCGGTGTGCAATCCAACGCCGGAGGCGCGGATCGTATTTTTCAACGTGCGTTGCTTGAGCATCAATGTCTCGTCGGGCGGATGGCTACCCTAGCACACAGCGAAAAGTCGCGGCAATTCGCGCGCTTAGCTGGCAAGGGCCAAGCGGGCGCGGCGGCGGGCCGCGCCCGGGAGAACCTCGGACAGCATCAACGATAGCGAGTTGCCGAGAACATCAGTCGGCCTGCCTTCTGAGAAATGCAGGAATGTCGAGCAAAGACTCCTCGTCGGCACCCGGCCGGATGCCATCGCCGACCGCCCGCTGTCGCTGCACCGTCGGCTTCTCGAGCGCCGTGTAGTCGCTCGAGGACATCGGCGCCGCCCGGCGGATCACCCGCATCTGCGGTTCCTGGCGGGCTGCCGCCTGCGGTGCGGGATGCTGGATGCGGGAGGACGGACGGCCGAGCCCCGTTGCCACGACCGTGACGCGGATCTGATTGCTCATCTCAGGATCAATGACCGTGCCGACGACGACCGTCGCATCTTCCGACGCGAACTGCTTCACCGTGTTGCCGACCTCCTGGAATTCGCCGATCGACAGGTCCATGCCGGCCGTGACGTTCACCAGGATGCCGTGCGCGCCCGCGAGGTTGATGTCCTCGAGGAGCGGGCTCGACACCGCGGCTTCGGCAGCCGTGCGCGCGCGCTCTTCGCCGCTTGCGGCACCGGTGCCCATCATCGCCATGCCGGTTTCCGACATGACCGTGCGTACGTCGGCGAAGTCGACGTTGATCAGGCCCGGCCGCGTGATGAGCTCGGCGATGCCCTGCACTGCCCCCTGCAGCACCTGGTTCGCCGACTTGAACGCGTCGAGCAGCGTCGTCGTGCTGCCGAGCACGGTGAGCAGCTTCTGGTTCGGAATCGTGATGAGCGAGTCGACGAACTTGCCGAGTTCGGCGATTCCATGGTCGGCGATCAGCGTGCGCTTGTTGCCTTCCATGTCGAAGGGCTTGGTGATGACGGCGACCGTCAGGATGCCGAGCTCCTTCGCGATCTGCGCGACAACCGGTGCCGCGCCCGTTCCGGTGCCGCCGCCCATCCCCGCCGTGATGAACAGCATGTCGCAGCCTTCGACGAGCTCGATGATGCGGTCACGATCTTCCATGGCCGCCTGGCGGCCGACCTCGGGGTCGGCGCCGGCGCCGAGTCCCTTGGTGATGTTGCAACCGATCTGCAGGGCCGTCTTCACGCGCGAATGCTTCAGGGCCTGCGCATCGGTGTTGATGCACATGAAATCGACCCCCTCGATGCCGCAGCTCACCATGTGCGAGACCGCGTTGCCGCCGCCGCCGCCCACGCCCAGCACCTTGATGACCGCCGTCTGGCTGTATGCATCCATTAGTTCGAACATCGACGTTCTCCTCGTGCAAATAAAAGATTCGGAACCGCTATCGATTCGCGCCCCGCCCCCGGGCGCCACACACAATCCTCGTCAGAAATTCCCCTGGAACCATTGCCGCATGCGGCTGACCGCCGTCTTCACGGAGCCCGTGAGCGGTCCGCCACCGAAAACCATCTCCATGCTCTCCTTGCCGTACAGCAGGAGCCCGACGCCCGTCGCGTGAATCGGGTTGCTGACGACATCGTTCAGGCCCTTGACGTACTGCGGCGCGCCGAGGCGCACCGGCATGTGAAAGACCTCTTCCGCGAGTTCGACGGCGCCCTCCATCTTGGCGCTGCCGCCGGTGAGCACGAGGCCGGCCGCGATCACTTCCTCGAAGCCGCTGCGGCGCAATTCATCGCGGATGAGCGTGAAGAGCTCCTCGTAGCGGGGCTGCACGACCTCGGCCAGCGTCTGGCGCGCGAGCCGGCGCGACGGGCGATCGCCGACGCTCGGCACTTCGATGGTCTCGTCGGGATTCGCGAGCTGCGAGAGCGCGCAGGCGTAGCGGATCTTGATGTCTTCCGCGTACTGTGTCGGCGTGCGCATCGACACGGCGATGTCGTTCGTCACCTGGTCCCCGGCGATCGGAATCACCGCGGTGTGACGGATCGCGCCGTGGGAAAAGACGGCGATATCGGTGGTGCCCCCGCCGACGTCGACGATGCAGACGCCGAGGTCCTTTTCGTCGTCCGTGAGCACCGCGTAGCTCGAGGCAAGCTGCTCGAGCACGATGTCTTCGACCTGAAGCCCGCAGCGCTCGACGCACTTGATGATGTTCTGCGCCGCGCTGTCCGCGCCCGTGACGATGTGCACGCGCGCCTCGAGCCGCACGCCCGACATGCCGATCGGATCGCGGATGCCCTCCTGGCTGTCGATGATGTATTCCTGCGGCAGCACGTGCAGGATCTTCTGGTCCGCCGGGATCGCGACGGCTTTCGCCGCGTCGATGACCTTCAGCCGGTCCGCCTCCGTCACTTCCTTGTCGCGGATCGCGACGATGCCGTGCGAGTTGAGACTGCGCACATGGCTGCCGGCGATGCCGGTGTAGACCGAATGAATCTCGCAGCCCGCCATGAGCTCGGCTTCCTCGACGGCGCGCTGGATCGACTGCACGGTCGACTCGATGTTGACGACGACGCCCTTCTTGAGGCCGCGCGAGGGATGCGAGCCGATGCCGATCACCTCGAGCGTGCCATCCGCCTGCAACTCGCCGACGATGGCGACCACCTTGGAGGTGCCGATGTCGAGCCCGACGATGAGACTGCGTTCTGTGCGCTTAAGCATCCGGCGCTCCTCGGTTGTCCTTGCTGTGCGCGACGACGCTTCCCGTCTTCCAGCCGACGGCGAAACCGTTTGTGTAGCGAAGATCGACGTAGCGGATGTCGGTCGCGCGCTCGGTGACGAGCGGCACGGCGGCTTCGAGAAAGCGGTCGAGACGCTCGTCGACTTCCCGGCGGCCGAGCTTGACCGTCACGCCGTTCGTGAGGTCGAGTTCCCAGCCGCCGCGATCGTCGAGCCGCAGCGCCGAGAGCCTGAGGCCCGCTTCGACGAGCCGGCCCTGGATCGCGAGGTAGCGTTCGGCGACTTGCGGCTCGCTCCCCTCCGGTCCGTCGAGCCGGGGCAGCTCGGGCAGCGTGTAGCGCGCGTCGGTCATGAAGAGTTCGCCGCGCACATTGAGTAGTCCCGAATCGCCCCAGCGCGCCGCGACCACCTGTTCCTCGACGATCACCTTGAGGCCGGAGGGCCACAACCGCCGCACCGACGCGTGGTCGACCCACGGAATCGCCTGCACCGCGCGGCGCACGCGCTCGAGATCGGCCGTCAGGAATCCGCCCCGGAGGGACGCGGTCACGGCTTTCTCGACCTGCACGGCCGGTACGCGCTGAAACGGCCCTTCCACCGCGACCGCACGCACCGGCTGATCGAGCGCGAGTCCCGCTCCATACAGCGCCGCCGCTACTGCGAACGGCGTCAAGGTCCACGCGACGATGCGGCGCCAGGGCAGCGCCGGGAGTTTCCCCTCGCCTGGCTCCTTGCGCCGCCGATTACGCTTGCCGAACAGCATCATCCTCGTACTCCTCCGGTCGGACGATCGCGGGCAAGGCTCATTTCGAGAATGCGCCACACCAGCTCGTCGAATTCGATGCCGAGCGCCCGCGCCGCCTTCGGCACGAGCGAATGACTGGTCATGCCGGGCGCCGTGTTGACCTCGAGCAGGTAATTGCGGCCCTGGTCGTCGCGCATCAGGTCGACGCGACCCCAGCCGGAACAGCCTGCCGCCCGGAATGCGGCGAGCGCGAGCGCGCGCATCGCGCCGTCGGCATCCGAATCGAGGCCCGGGCAGATGTATTGCGTGTCTTCGGCGACGTACTTCGCGTGATAGTCGTAGTACTCGCCCTTCGGCACGATCTTGATGGTCGGCAGCGCTTCGAAGCCGAGGATGCCGACGGTGAACTCCTCGCCGCGGATCAGTTCCTCGATCAGAAGCTCGCCCGGGTAGCGCGCGGCGAGTTCGACTGCGGATGGGAGTCCCGACTCATCGAAAACGCGGCTGACGCCGACGCTCGACCCTTCGCACGAGGGCTTCACGATCACCGGCAAGCCGATGCCGCGCGCGACCGAGACGACGTCATCGCCCTGCGTGAGGCGCGCGAAGCGCGGAGTCGGCAGGCTGGTCGCGACCCAGAGCTGCTTGGTGCGGATCTTGTCGAGCGTGAGGGCGCTGCCAAGCACGTCGGAGCCCGTATAGGGAACGCGAATGGCCTCGAGCAGGCCCTGCAGCACACCGTTTTCGCCGTCGCCGCCATGCAGGATGTTGAACACGCGGTCGAATTTCTTCGCCGTCAGCGCCGCGATGAGCGCCGCAATCCCGTCGACCGGCTGAGCATCGACATCGCGCGAGCGCAGCGCTTCGAGCACATTGCGCCCGGAGTCGAGCGACACGTCGCGCTCCGAGGAGGTGCCGCCCATCAGCACGGCGACGCGACCGAAGTCGCGTGCCTTCACGGTGCCGCGTCGGACCCTCGGTGATGACGCTGCACGGCCGCTCATCGCCGCTCTCCGAGAACGCGCACTTCGGGTTCAAGCCGTACGCCATGCGCCTTCTCCACCGCTGATCGCACGTGCGCGATGAGCGACTCGATGTCCGTGGCGCTGGCGCCGCCGTGATTGATGATGAAGTTGGCGTGCTTGGTCGAGACCGACGCGCCGCCGATGGCGAAGCCCTTCAGGCCCGCACTGTCGATGAGCCGCGCCGCGTGATCGCCCTGCGGATTGGTGAAGACCGATCCACAGCTCCATTCACCGATCGGCTGGGTTTGCTTGCGGCGGGCAAGCATTTGCCTCAGGTCAGCGTCGCCCGCGCGTTCCTGCTGTTCGAACTCGAGGCGCGCCGCCAGGAACCACTCATTCTCGGGTCCGGCCACCCGGCGGTAGCCGATCTCGAAGTCGGCAGGCGTGCGTGTCGCACGCCTGCCGTCGCGCGAGATCGTGTCGACCTCGACCACGTGACGCCAGGTTTCGCCGCCGAAGGCGCCGGCGTTCATGGCAAGCGCGCCGCCCATCGTGCCCGGGATGCCGCCGAAGAATTCCGCGGGTCCAAGGCCCCACTTGATGCAAAGCTTCGCAAGTCGAGCGCAGGGAACGCCGGCTTCGCAGTGGACGCGCGTCTGGCTGATCCGGTCGACACGGCCGAGGGCGCCGGAGGTCGCGATCACAGCGCCCCGGATGCCGCCATCGCGCACCAGCAGATTGCTGCCGAGGCCGAGCCAGGTCACGGCCACCTCCCCGGGGAGCGATCGCAGGAACGCGGCAAGGTCATCGACATCGCGCGGCTCGAAATAGAGGTCGGCGGGGCCCCCGACGTGCCACGACGTGTGCTTCGACATCGGCTCGTCGCGCCGCACGCGCTTCATCCAGTCACCCGACAGCTGCGCGAGGCTCATGAGCGCCTCCGGTCGGGTTTGAGCGCGAACAGCCGCGTCGGCAATTCATGCGCAAGCGCCCCGATGCTGCCGGCGCCCATGGTCACGACCAGGTCGCCGCTCTTGATCACGCCCGCGAGCGCTGCCGGCAGTTCGTCGATCTGTTCCACGAAAACGGGTTCGATCTTGCCGCGCGAGCGCAGGGCGCGGCAGATGGCGCGCCCGTCGGCGCCGGCAATTGGCGCCTCGCCAGCCGCGTAGACTTCCGTCACCAGCACGACGTCCGCGGCCGTCAGCACCTGTGCGAAGTCATCGAGCAGATCGCGCGTGCGCGTAAAGCGATGCGGCTGGAAGGCGAGCACGAGGCGGCGGTCAGGCCAGCCAAGACGCGCCGCCGCGAGTGTCGCGGCAACCTCCGTCGGGTGATGCCCGTAGTCGTCGACGATGGTGATGCGGCCGGCGGCGGTGTCGATATCGCCGATGACCTGCAGGCGCCGGTCGATTCCCTGGAAGCCCGCGAGCGCCTTCTGGATCGCGGTGTCGGCCATGTCGAGTTCGCTCGCGACGGCAATCGCCGCCAGCGAATTGAGCACGTTGTGCCGGCCGGGAAGATTGAGCGTGACGGCGAGATTCGCTTCACGTCCGGGGCGAATCACGTCGAATCGCGTCGCGAGGCCCTTCGGTTCGACGTTGATGGCGCGAAGGTCCGCGCCCTCGTCGAAGCCGTAGGTCACGCTCGAGCGCCCCACGCGCGGCAGGATCGAGCGCACTTCCGCGTCGTCCGCGCAGAGCACGGCGAGGCCGTAGAACGGCAGGTTGTGCAGGAATTCCACGAAGGTCTGCTTCAGCCGCTCGAAATCGCCTTCGTAGGTGCCGAGGTGATCGTTGTCGATATTGGTGACGATTGCGATCATCGGCTGCAGGTGCAGGAACGACGCGTCGCTTTCGTCGGCTTCGGCGACCAGATAGCGGCCGGTGCCGAGGCGGGCGTTGCTGTCGGCGCTCTTCAGGCGTCCGCCGATCACGAAGGTCGGATCACCGCCGCCCTCCGCGAGGATGCTTGCGACGAGGCTTGTCGTCGTCGTCTTGCCATGCGTGCCCGCAACCGCGACGCCGAATCGAAAGCGCATGAGTTCCGCCAGCATCTCCGCCCGCTGCACGACCGGGATGCGCCGTTCGGCGGCGCGGACCACTTCGGGGTTGTCGGCCGCGACGGCGCTCGAAACGACGACGACGTCGGCCTCCTCAACGTTGACGGCCGAGTGGCCGACGACGACGGTCGCGCCGAGGCGCTCGAGCCGCGCCACGACCGCATTCGACTTGAGGTCCGAACCCGACACGGCGTAACCGAGATTGAGCAGCACTTCGGCGATGCCGCCCATGCCGGACCCGCCGATGCCGACGAAGTGAATCCGGTGAATGCGGCGCATGCGGTCGATCATGCGCGGGCCTGCGCGAACGCCATGCAGGCCGCCGCGAGATCGCGGGTGGCGTCCGGCCGCGCGAGTGCACGCGCACGCCGCGCCATGTCGAGCAAGCGTGAACGATTGCGCGTGAGTTCGAGGATCGCCGATGACAGCCGGGCCGGCGTGAGGTCGGCGTCGGCGATCAGGATGCCGGCGCCCGCATCCACGAGCAGCCGCGCGTTGGCGGTCTGATGATCGTCCACCGCGGCCGGAAACGGCACGAGAATCGCACCGAGGCCGGCTGCCGTGACTTCCGCAATCGTCAGCGCGCCCGCGCGACAGACGATCAGGTCGCACCACGCGTAGGCTTCCGCCATGTCCTCGATGAAGGGCACGATGCGCGCCGTCACGCCGGCCTCCCGATAGGCCGCCTCGGCTTCCCCGAGGCCGCGCTCGCCGCTCTGGTGCCACACCTGCGGGCGCTCGTCCGGCACGATCTCGGCGAGCGCCTGCGGTACGACCGTATTGAGCCGTCGTGCACCGAGACTTCCGCCGATCACGAGCACGCGGGCCGGGCCCTGGCGCTCGCCGAAGCGGGCTTCGGGCGATGGCAGCAGGGCGATCGATTCGCGCACGGGATTGCCGACGTACCGGGCTTTGCGGCTGCCGCCGAAACTCTGCGGAAAACCTTCGAGCACCGCGTTCGCGATGCGCGCCAGCCAGCGATTGGTAAGTCCCGCGATCGCATTCTGCTCATGGATCACGAGCGGCCTGCCGAGCGTGCGCGCCGCGACACCACCCGGCCCGGTGACGAAGCCGCCGACGCCCAGCACGACGGTTGGACGGTGGCGCCGCACGATCCCGAGCGCTTGCCAGTAGGCCCGTGCGAGGCGGAATGGCGCGAGCAGCAGCGTCAACCGGTTCTTGCCGCGCAAGCCCGAGATCGAAACCCACTCGATCGGGATTCCCTGCGCCGGGATCACCCGCGCCTCGAGACCCGCGCGCGTACCCATCCAGACGACGCGCCAATCGTGCGCACGCAGTTGTTCCGCGACCGCGAGCGCCGGAAAAACGTGGCCGCCGGTGCCGCCTGCCATGATGAGCGCGAGCGGCGTCATGCGCGGCTCTCCCCGAGGCGCGCGGTCGCCGTGCGCCCGGCCAGCATCGACTCGTGGTAGATGCGCAGCATCAGTCCGACCCAGGCAAGCGTCACGACGAGGCTCGAACGGCCGTAGCTCACGAGCGGCAGGGTCAGGCCCTTGGTCGGCAGGAGACCCATGTTCACGCCGATGTTGATGAACGCCTGCAGGCCGATCCAGAGGCCAAACGCCGACGCGAGGTACGACTGGAACGCGAGACCCGCGTCGCGGGCGAGCCGCGCGATGTAGAACGAGCGCCACACCAGGATGACAAACAGGCCGACGATCATCACGATGCCGATGAGGCCCAGCTCCTCGGCCAGCACGGCGAACACGAAGTCCGTGTGCGCCTCCGGCAGGTAGAAGAGCTTCTGCACGCTCGCGCCGAGTCCGACGCCGAACCACTCGCCCCGGCCGATGGCGATCAGCGATTGCGTCAGCTGGAAGCCGCTCGCGAAGGGATCGGACCAGGGATCGAGAAACGCGAGCAGCCGCTTCACGCGGTAGGCGGAGGAAACCGCGATGAGGCCGAGCAGCGCGGCGCCGCCCGCGCACAGGATCAGTACGTAACGCAGCCGTGCGCCGGCGATGAAGAGGAGTCCGACGCCGGTGACGAGCAACACCGTTGCCGCACCGAAATCCGGCTCGATGAGCAGGAGCCCGGCGGCGAGCGCGAGCGGCGCCATCGGCTTCACGAAGCCGAGGAGCGTATCGCGCAGCTCCTCACGGCGCCGCACGGCGTAGCTGCAGAGGTAGACGATCACGAACACGCGCGCGAGCTCGGATGCCTGGAAATTGAGCGGGCCGACGCGCAGCCACCGCCGGCTGCCATTCACGACCGCGCCGATGCCCGGGATGAGCACGGCGATCAGGAGTCCGATCGCGACGATGAGCAGCACGACGCCGAGCCGGTCCCAGGCATCGGCTCGCACGGTCGCGAGCACGACGCCCGCCGCGCAACCGACGAACGCAAAGAGAAGTTGCCGTTCAAGATAGAAAAACGGGTCGCCCTGGCGCGTATCGGCGATCGAGATCGACGCCGAAGTGACCATGACGAGGCCGACCAGAAGGAGCGACATCGTGACGGCGACCATCACGGGGTCCCATTGGAACCGCTGGCTGCGGGTAAGGCCCCGCGTGACGCTGGCTGCAGCGGCGCTCATGCGCTCAAGCCCTTCACGGCGGCCGCGAAGACGGCGCCGCGGTGATGGTAGTCGCGGAACATGTCGAAGCTCGCGCAAGCGGGCGATAACAGGACGGTGTCGCCCGGATGCGCAATGGCCTGCGCGCTGCGCACGGCATCTTCAAGCGTCGCCGAGCGGCTGGTTGCGGTCGCGCCTGCCAGCGCCCGCTCGATCGCCGGCGCGTCGCGGCCGATGAGGACGGCGTGCCGGACCTTGCCGCGAAAGGCGCGGGCAAGCGGCGTGAAATCCTGATTCTTGCCGTCGCCACCGGCGATGACGATCAGCGGCCCTTCGAATCCGGCGACCGCCGCGAGCGTGGCGCCGACATTGGTGCCTTTCGAGTCGTCGATGTAGCGTACGCCGCCGAGATCGGCAACCCATGCGGTTCGATGCTCGAGGCCGGGGAATGCCCGCAGCGCCGCGAGCGCGTAGCGGTCCTCGAGCCCGATCGCTTCGGCCACCGCGAGTGCCGCGAGCGCATTGGCGGCATTGTGCAGGCCCGCGATCCTGAGCTCGCTCATCGCGACGAGGCGCTCGCCGCGGCGAAGCAGCGTCACGTCGCCGTCCTTGCGCAGGGCGCGATAGTCCGCCGCACGCGCGGGATCGAGCGAAAACGTGACGGTGCGCTGGCCGGAGCGCGCAAGGCGCATCACGGCAGCATCGTCGGCATTCAGCACCGCGACATCACAGCGATCGAGAATGCGCGCCTTCGCGGCCGCATAGGCGTCTACGCTCGCGTAGCGATCGAGATGATCGGGCGTGATGTTGAGGATGGTCGCGGCGCGCAGCTTGAGCGAACTCGTCGTTTCGAGCTGATAGCTCGAGAGTTCGAGCACGTAAAGCTCACCCACCTCGCCCGCGAGCAGATCGAGCGCGGGTTCGCCGAGGTTGCCGCCGGCGCGCACGCGGCGGCCAGCGGTTTGCGCCATCTGCGCGATCAGCGTCGTGACCGTGCTCTTGCCGTTCGTGCCGGTGACGCCGACGACCGGGCCCTCGACGGCCCGGGCGAAGAGCTCGATATCGCCGACGATCTCGAGGCCGGCGCTCCTTGCGCGCTCGAGGAAGGGCTCCTCGAGCGACACTCCGGGCGAGACGACGACCTGGCGGGCGCCTTCGAGCACACGGACGTCGAAGCCGCCAACGCGCGCCTCGATCCTTGCGCCGAGCGCCTGCAATGCCGGCAGCTCGGGGGGCTCGGCACGACTGTCGGTCACGACGACGCGTTCGCCACGGGCGGCAAGAAAGCGGGCGCACGAGAATCCCGTGCGCCCCAACCCGACGACCACTACATGGCGTCTGTCAGCATTCGTGTGTTGCGTGGCTGCGGTGGGCATGGTGTCGGCTTACCGCAGCTTCAGGGTCGCGAGACCCGCGAGCACCAGGATGAGACTGATGATCCAGAAGCGCACGATCACCTTGGGCTCGGCCCAGCCCTTGAGCTCGAAGTGATGGTGGATCGGCGCCATGCGGAAGATGCGCCGGCCGGTCAGCCTGAAGGAGGCGACCTGCAGGATCACCGACACGGTCTCGAGCACGAACAGGCCCCCCATGACGACGAGCACGACCTCCTGGCGCACGATCACCGCAAGCGTGCCAAGCGCGGCGCCGATCGCGAGCGCGCCGATGTCGCCCATGAAGACCTGCGCGGGATAGGCGTTGAACCAGAGAAATCCGAGTCCCGCGCCGACCAGCGTGCCGCAGAAAATGAGGAGTTCGCCGACGCCCGCGATGTAGGGAATCTGCAGGTAGTTCGCGAAATTGAAATTGCCCGTCGCGTAAGCGAAGACGCCGAGCGCGCCGCCGACCATTGCCGCGGGCATGATCGCGAGGCCGTCGAGGCCGTCGGTGAGATTCACGGCGTTCGAGGTGCCGACGATCACGAAGTAGGTGAGCGCGATGAAGGCGACGGCGTTCATCGGCAGCACGAAGTGCTTGAAGAACGGCAGATAGAGCGCCGTCTCGACCGGCGTCGTCGCCGTCGTGTAGATCGCCACCGCGCAGCCGAGGCCGGCGAGCGACTGCCAGAGGTACTTGTAGCGCGCCGCGAGCCCCTTCGAATTGCCGACGATGAGCTTGAGGTAGTCGTCGTAGAAGCCGATCGCGCCGAAGGCAAGCGTCGTACCGAGCACGATCCACACGAAACGGTTCCTGAGATCCGACCAGGCAAGCGTGCCGACCGCGATCGCGACCAGGATGAGCGCGCCGCCCATCGTCGGCGTGCCCGCCTTCGTGAGGTGCGACTGCGGGCCATCGTCGCGCACGACCTGGCCGATCTGCCGGCGCGTGAGGCGGCGGATCATCGCGGGTCCCACGAGGAGTGCGATCGCGAGCGCCGTGACGACCGCGAGGATCGCGCGCAGCGTCAGGTAGCTGAAGACGTTGAAGCCCGTGTAGACGTGCGTGAGTTGTTGTGTCAGCCAATAGAGCACGTTGATTCGCTTCCTCAGCCGGTCTTCATCCAGGGCGCTCGCGTCAGCGCGTCGACGACGCGCTCGAGCCGGTTCACGCGCGAACCCTTCACGAGCAACGTGACGTCCGCCGTCAGGTCGCCCCGCAGCCGCTCGATCAGGACCTCGGCGCCGGCGAACCACTCGGCTCCCGGGCCGAAGGCTTCGACGGCATGGCGGGTCAGTTCACCAACAGCGAAGAGCCGCGCGACGCCCTTGCTGCGCGCATAGCGACCGATGTCGACGTGACTCTGCACCGCGTAGTCGCCGAGCTCCGCCATGTCGCCGAGCACCAGCCAGCCGACGCCGGCCGACTCGCGCAGCACATCGATGGCGGCTCGCGCGGAACTCGGATTCGCGTTGTAGGAATCGTCGATGACGGCGGCGCCATTGGCCGCCGACTTCAGGTCGAGCCGGCCGCGAACGGCGCGCACGGATTCGAGGCCACGGATGCAGTGCTCGAGTTCGGCGCCGGCTGCGCCCGCGGCCGCGGCCGCGGCCAGGGCGTTGAGGACGTTGTGGCGGCCGAGCAGCTGCAGGCGCACGCGGCCTTCGCCATCGGGCGTTCGCAGGGCGAAATCCAGCGAGCGCCCGGACTGCTGCACGTCGCGCGCCGTGACATTCGCACCCGGATTCATGCCGAAGGTGATCGCGCGCCGCGCGCCGGTCAGTTCACGCCACAGCGGTGCGAACGGATCGTCCGCATTGATGACTGCCGTGTCCGCGCCGCCGAGGGCGCTGAACATCTCGCCTTCGGCACGGGCAACGCCCTCGAGGCTGCCGAAGCCCTCGAGATGCTCATCGCCGGCATTCGTCACGAGTCCGACGGTGGGCTGCGCGAGGAGCGCAAGCTCCGCGACGTCGCCCGCCCGGTTGGCACCCATCTCGACGACCGCCGAGCGGTGCGCTTCGCCGAGGCGCATGAGCGTCAGCGGCACACCGATGTGATTGTTGAGATTGCCGCGCGTCGCAAGGCATGGGCCCGCATGTGACAGGATCGCGGCCGTCATCTCCTTGGCCGTCGTCTTGCCATTGCTCCCGCCGATACCGACGAGCGGAATGGAGAACTGCCTGCGCCATTCGCGAGCGAGCGTCGCGAGTGCGGCGAGCGAATCCGCGACCACGATCTGCGCCAGCGCCACGGGTTGCAGCCGCTCGACGATCGCGCCGGCCGCGCCGCGGCGCGCCGCCTCGGCGACGAACTCGTTCGCGTCGAAATTCGGTCCGCGCAGGGCGACGAAAAGCTGGCCGTCTTCGAGCGCACGGGTGTCGGACGACACCTCGCCGAACGGACGGTCCGCGCCGTTGAGCGTCGCGCCGACGGCGCGTGCGGCTTCGGCGAGCGTGCGCTTCATGCGCCCTCCTGCGCTTCGAGCACGATCGCCCGATCGCTGAAATCGCGCTTCTCCGTACCGTAGATCTGGTAGTCCTCGTGACCCTTGCCTGCGATCAGCACCGCGTCCTGTGGCCCCGCTTCGGCGAGCGCGGTGCGGATCGCCAGCGCGCGATCGCGAATCACGCGCACGCGTGTGCGGTCGGTGAAGCCCCGCAGCACGTCGGCGACGATGGCATCGCCGCTCTCGGTGCGTGGATTGTCGTCGGTGACGATCGCGACGTCCGCCAGACGCTCCGCGACCGCAGCCATCATCGGGCGCTTGCCAGGATCGCGGTCGCCGCCGCAGCCGAATACGCACCACAATCTGCCCGCGCAGTGTTCGCGCAAGGCGCCGAGCGCTTTCGCGAGCGCATCGGGAGAGTGGGCGTAGTCCACGACGGCGACCGCTCGGCCCTGCCGGTGGAAAGTCTCCATCCGGCCAGCGGGCGCACACACATTGGCCAACGCACGCGTCGCCTTCGCGAGGCCATGGCCTCGCGCAAGCAGCGCTGCGAGCGTCAGCAGGATATTTTCCGCGTTGAATCGCCCGACCAGCGGCGCCGGGAAATTGACGGCGCCGAGATGCGTCTCGACGTCGAGATCGAGGCCGCGAGGCATCGTGCGCACATGCCGCGCGCTGACGAAGCGTTCGGCTCGCGGCTCGCTGCCATCGGCCGCGACCGCGATGAGAGCGCCCGGATCCTGGCGCGCGGCGAGCTCCCGGCCGAAAGGATCGCTGACGTTGATCACACGAGCTTCGAGCCCCGGCGTCTGCAAGAGCCGCGCCTTCGCCGCACCATAGGCTGCCATCGTGAGGTGGTAGTCGAGATGGTCACGGGTGAGATTGGTGAAGATCGCCGTGCGAAACCGCACCGCGTCGACGCGCCCCTGGACGAGAGCGTGCGAGGAAACCTCCATCGCGACGTTTTTCAGGCCGAGGCCGCGGGCATCGGCGAGTTCGCGATGCACGGAGACGCAGTCAGGAGTCGTGTGGGTCGTGTCGCGCAACGAACGCGGCCGGCCGAAGCCGAGCGTGCCGGCATACGCGCTCGCCTCGCCGCAAGCCTCGAGCGCCTGCGCGATGAGGAACGCGGTCGTCGTCTTCCCGTTCGTTCCCGTAACGCCCGTGACGGCAAGTGCGGCCGACGGGCTGCCGAAGAAGCGGTCGGCGAGTTCGCCGACGTGGCGCGAGAGCCCTGCGACTTCGTAGACCGGAGCGCCGGCAGGAACGCGCGGCCGCGACACACCGGCCGCAGGCTCCCACAACACCGCGGCTGCTCCCGCCTCGAGTGCGGCATCCAGGAATTCGAGACCGTGGCGCTTCAGTCCCGGGCAGGCGAGAAACAGCGCGCCCGGCGTTACCGAGCGGCTGTCGAGCGTGACGTCGGCCATGTGCAGGTTCGCGACTTTGCCTGCGACAATCCCGCTCACGAGCGCGGCAAGATCCATGGTTGCATTGCCGGCGCGGGCGGGCATCACGGAGCGACCCCGCTTTGCGCGAGCGTCGGCTGCTGCAACTCTGCGGGCAGGCGTGCATCCGGCGCGATCGCCATGAGGCGCAATGCTCCCGCCATCACGCTCGAGAACACCGGGGCCGAGACATCGCCCCCGTAGAATTTTCCGGCGCCGGGTTCGTCGATCACGACGACGCAGGCAAGGCGCGGCCGCGATGCCGGAACGAGCCCGGCGAAGACCGCCATGTACTTGTCGGTGGAATAGCCGCCGGCGTTCGACTTCCAGGCGGTACCGGTCTTGCCCGCGACCCGGTACCAGCGCACGGACGCCTGCAGGCCCGTGCCTTCGGCGCTGACGACCGACTCCATCATGTGAATGAGCGTGCGCGTCTGCCGCTCATCGAGGACCCGGTTGCCCTCGACGGCATCATCGACGCGCACGAACGAGACCTGCCGGGCGATGCCGCCGGATCCGAGCGTCGCGTACGCATGGGCCAGCTGCAGCGGCGTCACGGAAAGACCGTAGCCGTATGCCATGGTCGCGATCCCGATCGGGCGCCAGTGCGCATAGTTGCTCAGAAGGCCCGCGGATTCCCCGGGGAAATCGCTCGAGGTGACCTGGCCGAATCCAAGATCCGACAGGGTGCGCCAGATCTTCTCGGGCTCGAGCGTGAGCGCGACCTTCGCCACACCGACGTTTGAGGACTTCTCGAGGATCTCGCTCAGGCCGATGCTGCCGAGATTCTTCTTGTCCTCGATGATCTTGATGCCGACGCGAATGAAGCCGGGCGAGGTGTCGACGAGGCTGCGCTCCGTGTAGCGCCCGGAGGCGAGCGCCGCGGCGACGATGAACGGCTTGATGCTCGAGCCAGGCTCGAAGATGTCGGTGGCGGCGCGATTGCGGAAGCGCCCGGCTTCGATCTGCTCGCGGTCGTTCGGGTTGTAGGCCGGCTGATTCACCATCGCGAGCACTTCGCCCGTGTTCACGTCGAGCACGACGACCGAGCCCGCGCGCGCGCGATTCGCGATGATCGCGGCCTTGAGCTCGCGGTAGGCGAGGTACTGGATGCGAAGATCGAGGCTCGTGATGAGATCCTGGCCCTGGCGCGCGGGCCGGATGCTCTCGACGTCCTCGACCACGTGGCCGAGGCTGTCCTGGATCACGCGCTTCGCTCCGTCCTCGCCGCCGAGCCAGTGATCGTAGGCGAGTTCGAGGCCCTCCTGGCCGAGGTCGTCGAGCCCGGTGAAGCCGAGCACGTGACCCGCTATTTCACCTGCCGGGTAGTACCGGCGGTATTCGCGATCGAGATAGACGCCAGGTATGCCGAGCGCCTTGACGCGCGCACCGAGGTCCGGATGGACGGGGCGCGCGATCACGAGATAGTCGCGGTCGAGACTCGCGCTCACGCGCCGCGCCAGCCACTGCTTGTCCTTGCCGAGCGCCTTGGCGAGTTTCGGAATCTGGTCCGCCGCCTGCCTGAGTTCACGGGGATTCACCCACACCGCGTCGACCGGCGTGCTGACGGCCAGCGGCTCGCCGAAGCGATCCGTGATCGTGCCGCGATGGGCGCTGATGCGCGCGACCCGCGAATAGCGCTCCTCGCCCTGGCCGCGCAGGAAATCCCGGTCGACGAGCTGCAGCTCGACCGCGCGCGCGACGAGTGTGAGCGCGCAAGCCATGAGCAGCCCGAGCACCGCCAGCGGGCGCCAGCGGTACTGCCAGTCGGGACTCTGCTTGCGTGTCGGGGCGGATTTCATTGCCGTACGATCTTCACTTCCGCCGGCGCCGGCAGATCCATCGCGAGCTTCGCGTTCGCGACCCGTTCGACGAAGCCGTGGGTCGACCACGCGCTCTGCTCGAGCTGCAGCTGGCCCCACTCCGTCTCGAGGTCGTCGCGTTCGCGGTTGAGCGCCTGCAGCTCGACGAACAGGGCGCGCGAGCGGTGCTTTGCGTAGATCACGCCGGCCGCCGACACCAGGACACTGACCCACAAAAGCGGCAACAAAATGGCCGTGAGTCTTCGGGAAATCATGCGTCCAGCCTTTCCGCGACGCGCAGAGTTGCGCTGCGGGCGCGCGCGTTGCGCTCGATCTCGGCCGCTGACGGCCGCACGGCCTTGCCGACGATGCGCAGGGTCGGGCGTGCGGCTTCGGGAATCATCGGGAGCCCCGCGTACATCGGGTCGGCGTGCGCGTGGCGGCGCATGAAACGCTTGACCAGGCGGTCTTCGAGCGAATGGAAACTGATGACGCCGAGGCGCCCGCGGCCGGCCAGCCGGCGGCGCGCGGCTTCGAGTCCGGACTCGAGCTGCCCGAGCTCGGCGTTCACGTGCATGCGGATGGCCTGGAAACTGCGGGTGGCGGGATGCTTGCCCGGCTCGCGGGTCCTGACGTTGCCGGCGATGACCGCGGCGAGGTCCGCGGTGCGTTCGAAGGGGCGGTGGCTGCGGCGGTCGACGATCGCGCGTGCAATGCGCCTTGCGAATCGATCCTCGCCCAACGTCGCGATCACTTCTTCGATCTCCTCGAGCGGCGCCCGTGCGAGCCACGTGGCGGCGCTCTGCCCCTGGCGCGTGTCCATGCGCATGTCGAGCGGTCCGTCGCGCATGAAACTGAAACCTCTCGCGGCGTCATCGAGCTGCGGCGACGACACACCGAGATCGAAAATCACGCCATCGAGTCCCCTGCTCACGCCGAGCACATCGAGCTCGGCTTCGAGGCTCGCGAAGGCCGCATGCCGGATGGCAAAGCGCGGATCCTCCCCGAACCTCCCCCGCCCGACCGCGACCGCCTGGGCGTCGCGATCGAATGCAATCAACCGGCCCCGTTCCCCGAGCCGCGCCAGAATCGCGGCACTGTGGCCTCCCCGGCCGAAGGTGGCATCGCAGTACCAGCCCTCCGCCTTCACCTCGAGCGCCGCCAGCACTTCCTCGACCAGGACCGGCGCGTGTGCATCCACTGCTAGAGCGTCAGCGACTCGAGCTCCGGCGGCAGATCGGTGCTCGACGTCTTCGACTTCAGCCATTCATCGCGCCGTCCGGTCCAGCGTGTTTCATCCCACAGCTCGAAATGCGAGCCCTGCCCGATCAGCACGGCGTCGCGGCTCAGGCTTGCGAAATCGCGCAGATTCGACGGCAGCAACATGCGTCCGTGACCGTCGAGCTCCATGTCCGCGGCGTGGCCCACGAGCAGGCGCTGCACGCGCTGCGCGTCGGGGCGCAGGTTCGGCAGCCGCATGAGCTTGCGCTCGAGCTCTTCCCAGTCCGGCAGCGGATAGATCAGCAGGCATTCGCCGCCCGGATGGATCGTGAGGATCAATTTCCCGCCGCAACGCTCGGCGACGCGCTCCCGATACCGGGTGGGCAGTACCAGCCGGCCTTTAGAGTCCAGGGTGAGTTCTGTTGCGCCGCGAAACATATTTACGGGGGGAAAGACTCCCATTTCCTCCCACTTTCTCCCACTTGCGGCCACTATAGGGAGGCGCCTCGAGATCGTCAACGGATAACGACGAAATAATTCTGTGGCGACAGAGACTTAGCGCCGGATTGGCGGCTTGCGCCAGGAAATCGAGATGACCGTAAATCAGGAGCTTACGGTTTGGACTTGAGATGGCCTGTCAGTACAGCCCCAAGGGCTTGGGGTGGAGAGAAAAAGAGTCAGCCGATAAGCCGGGTTCTGTCGTGGACAATCATTCCTCTGGAATGCACGTCGCCGTGCACTTCAAGCGACCTACCCGAGAGTCGATGCGAGCCGCACCTTGGACCCTTGCGGGCCCACAACTCTCCTATTTGGTCTTGCTCCGGGCGGGGTTTGCCATGCCACCGAGTGTTGCCACCGGCGCGGTGCGCTCTTACCGCACCCTTTCACCCTTACCTGCACTCGTGAGAGTGCGTCGGCGGTTTGCTTTCTGTTGCACTTTCCGTGGGCTCGCGCCCCCCAGGCGTTACCTGGCGCCCTGACTCGTGGAGCCCGGACTTTCCTCTGTTTTCCGCGAGGAAAACAGCGATTGCCTGGCTGACTCGGCGCGGACTGTAGGCGAGCGTCGCCGCACAAACAAGCTGCTTTTCCAGCGAGCGCTACTCGCCTGGCTTGTCGGCCTTGATCCCCAGGGCTTTCTGGTAGAGGGCATTGCGGGGAGCTCCGCTCGCCCGGACCGCGAGATCGACGGCCTGCTTGAGCGGGAGTTCGGCGAGGAGCACTCGAAGCAGGGCTTCGCCCGCCTCGCCGGCTCTCTCCTGCGTGGCGTCGGCGCCGGCAATCACGACGACGATTTCGCCTCGGGACATGTCCGCATCGCGCAGGGCAGCGGCCGCAAGCGCGTCCAGCGATCCGCGGTAGAGCGTCTCGTGCATTTTCGTCATTTCGCGCGCGATGGCAGCTTGTCGCGCGCCGCCAAGCGC
Organism: Steroidobacteraceae bacterium; assembly: GCA_035644395.1. Classification (GTDB taxonomy): domain Bacteria; phylum Pseudomonadota; class Gammaproteobacteria; order Steroidobacterales; family Steroidobacteraceae; genus JBGPLJ01. The sequence continues at coordinate 53,186 of DASQOR010000079.1, read as the reverse complement.
GCTCACCATGTCAGCGAGCGATTCGGCCAGGCGATGCGGTGCTTCGTAGAACACGAGGGTACGCGTCTCCGTGGCGAGCGCCGCCAGCCGTTCACGCCGGGCCGCTGTCTTCTCGGCAAGGAAGCCCTCGAAAATGAATCGGTCCGTTGCAATTCCTGCAATGCTGAGCGCCGCGGTCACGGCACTGGGCCCTGGTACCGCGCAGACTCGCGCGCCGGCCTCCTGTGCCGCATTCACCAGGCGAAATCCCGGATCGCTGATGAGCGGCGTGCCCGCATCGCTGATGAGGGCGACATCCCTGCCGGCCTTCAGGATGTCGATCAGTTCCGCGGCCCGCGCCGCCTCGTTGTGTTCATGCAGCGATACGAGACGCGATGCGATGCCGAACTCCCTGAGAAGTGGCGCGCTGTGGCGCGTGTCTTCGACGGCGATGCATGCGACGGCCGCCAGCACTTCCCGCGCGCGCGCGCTGAAGTCCTTGCGATTGCCGATCGGAGTCGCGACGACGTACAGCGTGCCGCTCGCTTTTGCCACTATAATCTTTCCTTCCCTAGCCGCCCTTCGCCCGAAGTCGCGTGCATCGTGCATGGAGGGGAATTCGCTATGCAAGTGAGGCCCGCCCGTGTCGCCCTGCGCGTCGTCCGCTCGGCGTGCGCCGCTGCGATCATCCTGCAGCTGGCTGCCTGTCCGGGCGGTGTCATGCCGGGTGCCGGTCGTGCGACATCGACCGATACCGCCCAGCGACTCGCCCGCTCCGGCGATCACGCGGGCGCAGCGCGCGCCTACGAACAACTTGCGACGGCCGCGGCCGGAGCCGAACGCGACAGCAACCTGATATCGGCCGGTGAAGAATGGCTGGCCGCGGGCTCCCGCGCCGACGCGGCGCGCGTCGCCGCGCTGATCGGCACCGGGCTCACCGGCGAAGCGAAGGAACGCCGCGGCTTGCTCGTGGCTGAGCTCGCGCTCGCGAATTCGGAGCCGGAGCGGGCGCTCGGCGAAATCAAGCTCCTCGGGGAACCGACGACGCTCGCCGTCGCGCGCCGGTTCTACGACATCGAGGCGCAGGCGCTCTTCGGCGTGAATCGCTCGGCGGACGCCGTTCGCGCCCTCATGCAACGCGAACGCTGGCTCAGCGACGAAAGCGAATTGCGCGCGAATCGCTGGCATATCTTCGAAAGCGTGCGCGACGCTGCCATGCATGGCGCATCCATCACGCCACCGCCCGGTACCGATGCCGTCGTTGCCGGCTGGCTCGAACTAGGCCGCGTGGGGCTCGAACTCAGCCGCAATCCATTCGGCGCCGCCGAGCGGGTGAACGACTGGCGCACGCGCTATCCCACGCATCCGGGCCAGACATCCGTGCTTGACCAGCTGCTGCGCAGCTACACGGCCGACCTCGAATATCCGCCGAATGTCGCCCTGCTGCTGCCCTTGTCCGGGCGCCAGCAGGCTGCGGGTGCCGTGGTGCGCGACGGCTTCCTCGCCGCGTACTACCAGCACACCACGGGACTGCGTCCGCGCGTGCGCATTTACGACGTCGCCGAGCGCCGCGCCGAGGATGCGTACATGGCTGCAAGCGCCGACGGCGCACAGTTCATCATCGGGCCGCTCACCAAGGATGAGGTTGCCGCCGTCGCCGCCGTCGCCGACGGCCGCATTCCGGTGCTCGCGCTCAATTTCCTGCCCGACGATGCGCACGCGCCACGCGGCTTCTATCAGTTCTCGCTGACGCCGGAAGATGAGGCGCGCCTCGCTGCCCGGCGCATCGTTGCCGACGGACGCCGGCGCGGCGTGGTGCTCGCGCCGGCGGGCGACTGGGGCAATCGGGTGACCGGCGCCTTCACCGAAGAGCTCGAGCGCGCCGGCGGCAGCGTCATCGCACGGCGCGCCTACGATCCGCAGGAAAACGACTACTCCCCCGAAATCACGGGCCTGCTGAAGCTCGACGAAAGCCGCTCGCGGCAGGAGCGTCTCGCCGCCACCCTGGGCTCGAAGCTCGAATTCGAACCGCGACGGCGCGGCGATGCCGAATTCATCTTCGTCGCGAGCCAGCCGTCCCAGGCGCGGCTCATTCGGCCGCAGCTGCGTTTCCATTTCGCGGGCGACCTGCCGGTCTATGCCACGTCCGACTCCTACGAACCGGATGCGCAGGCGAACCTCGAGCTCGACGGCATCCAGTTTCCGGACATGCCGTGGATGATCTCTTCGGACCCGGTATCCGCGGCCGTACGCGACTCGGTGCAAAGCGCATGGCCGGCGCGCGCGAACCGCCGCGGGCGGCTGTTCGCGTTTGGCTTCGACGCCTACCGGCTCATTCCCCTGCTGAAGGACAGTGCGAACGCGCGCGTTGAATCGATCGCCGGCATGACGGGCCGGCTGAGCCTCGACGCCAACGGCCGCATCCGTCGCGACCTCGACTGGGTCGTGATGCGCTCCGGGCAACCGCGTTTCATCAGTCCCACGGTGAGCGCGGCGCCGGGTTCCACGACGAGCAACTGACGTGGCGCTCACGTCCCGACAGGAAGTCGGGCAGCAGGCGGAGCGGCAGGCAGCCGAATATCTCGGCGCGAGGGGCCTTGAACTCGTGCTCGCCAATCATCGCAGCCGCTTCGGCGAACTCGACCTCGTGATGCGCGATGCCGACACCCTGGTGGTCGTCGAAGTGCGGCGCCGAAATGCGAAGGACTTCGGCGGCGCCGCCGCGAGCATCACGCGAGGCAAGCAACGGCGCATCGTGCTGGCAACGCGCCACCTGCTGATGGTTCATCCGCAATTGCGGCGCCTGCCGGTCCGATTCGACGTCGTGACCCTGGAGCCGGCCGCAGGCGCCATGCGCATCGAATGGCTGCGCGCGGCTTTCCATGCCTAGCGCCGCGCGGGCGACACTACTTCACGACTTTGAGTTTCGGTCGCTTGGAATCGGCGGTGCGGGTGCCACCCGACTTGCCGGGCGGATTCGCGGGCGGCCCTGCCGGCGGATCGGTTGGCTCGGGCGCAAGGTCGCTCTCCGTGAAGATCATGCCCTGGCCGGTCTCCCGGGCGTAGATGCCGAGAACCGCACGGATCGGGATGGCGATCGAGTTGGTGACGCCCGAGAAGCGCGCCTGGAAGGTCAGCGCTTCGTTGCCAAGGCGCAGTCCCTGGGTGGCGCTGCGGCTGATGTTGAGGATGATCTTGCCGTCCTTGACGAACTGCCGCGGCACGCCGACGCCCTCGATCTGCGCGTCGACAACAATATGCGGCGTCTGCCCGTTGTCGGTGATCCATTCGTGCATGGCCCTCAGCAGATAGGGCCGGCGCGAATTTACGGGGGTAGTTGCCAAGCGCCGCTCATCCGGGTGCGGTTCAGGGGCGCATGTCCTGTTCGATCTCCGTCAGGCTGTTGCGGAATGACGGACGCGCGAACACGAGATTCATGTATTTCACGATCGGCTGGGCCTGCGCCGGCAGCTCGACGCCCCAGAAATTGAGCCGCCACAGCACCGGCGCGATGGTGCAGTCGACCAGCGAGAACTCGTCCGACAGGAAGAACGGCTTCGCCTTGAAGACCTCCGCGCTGGCGAGGATGGAGTCGCGCAGGATTTTCTTGAGCTTAAGCGCCTGCTTCTTGTCCTGCTCGGCGTCGATCTCCGTCGCCAGCCCGTACCAGTCGCGCTCGATGCGGTAGAGCGCGAGGCGGAACTGCGCGCGCGTCACCGGATCCACCGGCATCAGCGGCGGGTGCGGGAATCTCTCATCGAGGTATTCGCAGATGACCCGCGAGTCGTAGAGCACGAGGTCGCGATCGACCAGCGTCGGCACGCTGTGATACGGATTCAGGTCGAGCAGGTCCTCGGGAAGGTTGCCCGGCTCGACGTTCACGATATCGATGCTGATGCCCTTCTCCGCCAGCACGATGCGCGTGCGATGGCTCGCCGCCTCGTTGCCCGCCGAGAACAAAGTCATCACGGAGCGTCGGCTCGACACCTGTGTCATCTCCTCACGTCTCCAACCGGGCTCATTGTTCGCGGCCGCCTGCGCCGAAGGAGGGGCCTCGTCACCCGACCTCAATGCACGTCCTTCCAGTATTCCTTCTTGAGGAGATAGGCGAAGGCCGTGAAAACGAGAAGGAACAGGATCACGACGACTCCCATTGACTGCCGCTGGCCCCTGCCGGGCTCGCCGATGTAAGTCAGGAAGTTCACCGTGTCGTGCACGAACACGTCGAACTCCGCCGCGCTCATGCGTCCCGGGCGATCGAGCACGATCTTGTCGCAGAGCTTGCCCCGCGTCTTGCCTTCCGCGCCGAGCTCCGCATGCGACTCGAGCCGCTGCACGCCCTGCAGATCCGCGAGCACCGCCGGCATGCTGGCGCCGTCGTAGATCAGGTTGTTGACGCCGGTCGGCCGTGACGGGGAATCATCGCGGTAGAAGCCCTTCAGGAACCGGTAGACGTAGTCCGGTCCCTTCGCGCGGGTGATGAGGGTGAGGTCGGGCGGCGCCCGGCCGAACCATTCGGTCGCGTCGCTTCTCGGCATCGGGCTCTTGATGTAATCGTGGACCTTGGCGCCGGTGAAAATGAGGTTCTGGCGCAGCTGCTCATCGCTCAGCCGCAGGTCCTTCGCCACGCGGTTCCAGCGCATGAAGCCGAGCGAGTGGCAGCCCAGGCAATAGTTGACGAAGTTGCGCGAGCCCTTCTGGAGCGAGGCCACGTTCGTCACGTCGGCCTGCGCCTCGCCGAGACTTTCGACGCATTTCTGGTTCGGGTTGTCCTCGCCAAAGGCCGCCGCGCAGGCCGCGAGCATCAGCACGATCGCCGTGCGCTTAACCATGGTAGGTCAACCTCTCGGGCACGGGCCGGCCGCGTTCGCCGCGCGTGTAGAACGGCATGCCGAGGAAGAACAGGAAGTAGACGACGCCGAGGATGCGCGCCATCAGCACATAGTTGCCTTCAGCAGGCTTCAACCCGAGGTAACCGAGACCGATGAAAGCGACCGCGAAGGCCATGAGCGCGTACAGCCAGACCTTTGAACGGTAGCGGACCGACTTGATGGGCGAGCGGTCAAGCCACGGCAGGAACGCAAATGCGAGCACGGCAAGGCCCATGAGCCCGGCGCCGGTCAGCTTGTCCGGCACCGCACGCAGGATCGCGTAGTACGGCGTGAAGTACCAGACGGGCGCGATGTGTTCCGGTGTCGAGAGCGGATTCGCGGGCTCGAAATTCGGCGCTTCGAGAAACAGGCCGCCGAAGGTCGGCATGAAGAACACGACGGACGCGAACACGACGCCGAAGACGCCGACGCCATACAGGTCCTTCACGGTGTAATACGGATGGAACGGAATGCCGTCGAGGGGCTTGCCGTCGGCGCCGCGCTTCTCCTTGATCTCGATGCCGTCGGGGTTGTTCGACCCGACCGTGCGCAGCGCCCAGAGATGCACGAAGACGAGACCCAGCAGGATCAGCGGGACGGCGACCACGTGTAATGCGAAGAAACGATTGAGAGTCGCATCCGCGATGCTGTAGTCGCCGCGAATCCACTCGATGAGATCCGGCCCTATGCCGGGGATCGCGCCGAAGAGGTTCACGATGACCTGCGCGCCCCAGTACGACATGTTGCCCCAGGGCAGCACGTAGCCGAAGAACGCCTCCGCCATCAGCGCGAGATAGACCATCACGCCGACGATCCACAGGAGCTCGCGCGGCTTCTTGTAAGAGCCGTAGAGGAGCCCGCGGAACATATGCAGGTACACGACGATGAAGAAAGCCGAGGCGCCGGTCGAATGCAGGTAACGGATGAGCGAGCCGCCGCTCACCTCGCGCATGATGTATTCGACGCTGCGGAAGGCTCCGGAGAAACCCTCGCTGTCGATGACCCCGTCCGGCTTGTAGAACATCGTCAGGAAAATGCCCGTCACGAGCTGCATGACCAGCACGACGAGCGCGAGCGAGCCGAAGAAGTACCAGATGTTGAAGTTCTTCGGCGCGTAATAGTCGAGGAGCTGGCTCTGGTAGAACCTGCTCACCGGCAGGCGCGCGTCGATCCAGCCTCCAAGCCGCGCCCAGCGCCCGGCACCGGGCGGCAACCGCGTTTCAGCGGCCATTACGCGGCTCCCTTCGCATCCGTCTCATCGAGACCGACGACGAGCGTCGACGCAGTCTTGAATGAGTAGGGCGGCACGCGCAGGTTGAGCGGCGCGGGCACGTCCTTGAACACCCGTCCCGCCAGGTCGAATTTCGAGCCATGGCAGGGGCAGAAGAAGCCGCCCGGCCAGCCGCCCGGCACGTCGATATCGACGGTGCCCGGTTCGAAGCGGTTTTTCGGCAGGCAGCCGAGGTGCGTGCAGGTTCCGATCAGGACGAGATACTGCGGCTCGCGCGCACGTGCCTCGTTCCTGGCGTAGGCCGGCTGATCCGATTCCTGGGACTCGGGGTCGCGCAGGTTGCCGTCGTTCGACGTCAGCTGGTCAAGCATCTCCTTGGTCCGGTGCACGATGTAGACCGGGCTGCCGCGCCACAGGATGGTCATCATCGCGCCCGGCTCGAGCTTGCTGACGTCCACTTCCACGGGCGCGCCGAGCGCCTTGGCGCGCTCGCTGGGTGCCCAGGAACTGACAAAGGGGACTGCCGTGAAAGCCACGCCGACCGCACCCATGCCGGCGGTCGCCGCCGTTAGAAAGTTGCGGCGGCTCTTGTCGACCTCATCGCTCATCAAGCCTCTCCCGGCGAGCTTGCAATGCTGGTTCTTTTAGGCCCCCGGAGGACGCGGTGATGAGCGCTCCGGTTCCAAGAATTCAAGAAGTTGCGCATTATACACAAATCGAATGGGCCGCCTTAAGGGGCCCCAGGCCCAAAATCATGTCCAAGCTCGCGAAGCTGCTGCTGTTTATTGCCGCCTCCACCGTCGTGGGGCTCGCCGGGGCCTTTGTGCTGTTGCTCCTCAAGCCCGACCTGCTGCCGCGAACCGTCGTCGAGGTTCCGGTGCGGGAGATGCAGGCGCAACCGGCCTCCGCTGTCGACAAATCGCCGGTGCCGAATGCGCCCGCGGCGATCGGTTCCTATGCCGAGGCCGTGGCCAGAAGCTCGCCCTCGGTCGTCAATATCTTTGCCGCGCGCGTGGTGACGGAGCGCAGCTATCCGTCGCAATTCGATTCCATGTTCGGCGATGTCTGGCCGTCCGTGCGCAAGCGCATCGAGCGCAGCCTCGGGTCCGGTGTCGTCGTCGACGCCGGCGGGCACATCGTCACGAATTATCACGTCATCGCCAACGCATCCGAGATCCGCGTGCAGCTCGCCGATGGCCGCCAGGCGACGGCCGAGGTCGTCGGCCGCGATCCGGACACGGACCTCGCCGTGCTGCGCGTCAACCTGCCGAAACTGCCCGTCATGCCGCTCGGCCGTTCGGATCAGCTGCGCATCGGCGACGTCGTGCTTGCGATCGGCAATCCGCTCGGCCTCGGCCAGACCGTGACCCAGGGCATCGTCAGCGCGACGGGGCGCGGCCAGCTCGGCGTCGCGACTTTCGAGAACTTCATCCAGACCGACGCTGCGATCAATTTCGGCAACTCCGGCGGCGCGCTCGTCAACTCACGCGGCGAACTCGTCGGGATCAATACGGCAGTGCTGTCGAAGAACATGGGCACGGAAGGCATCGGCTTCGCGATTCCGGTGAATCTCGTGCGCGGCGTCATGGCCGAGATGCAGAAGAACGGCCGCGTGATCCGCGGCTGGTTCGGCATCGTTCCGCAGGATCTGCCGGAGACCACCGCCCGGCAGTTCGGCATCACCGACGGCACCGGCGTCGAGCTCGTGGACCTCTATCTCAGGAGTCCCGCCTACGACATCGGGCTCAGGCCGGGCGATGTGATCCTCAAGCTCAACGACAAGCCGATGCGCAGCGCGCAGGAATCGCTCGCCTTCATCGCGGCGCTGCGCCCGGGCGCGAAGCTCAAGATTTCGGGACTGCGCGACGGCACGCCCTTCGAGATCGAATCGAAGGTCATCGAGCGGCCGGCCAAGGTCGGCTAGGACGGGATACGCTTGATCTGCGCGCCGAGCTGCTGCAGCTTTTCCTCGATGCACTCGTAGCCGCGGTCGATGTGGTAGATGCGGTCGACTTCGGTGCGGCCTTCCGCCACGAGGCCCGCGAGCACCAGGCTCGCCGAAGCGCGCAGGTCCGTCGCCATCACCGGCGCCGCAGTCAGTCGCTCGACACCCTTGATGATCGCGGTATTGCCTTCGAGACGGATCTCGGCGCCCATGCGGCGCATTTCCAGCATGTGCATGAAGCGATTCTCGAAAATGGTCTCGATGATCGTGCCGACGCCCTGCGCCACCGTGTTGAGCGCGGCGAACTGCGCCTGCATGTCGGTCGGAAAGGCGGGATACGGCGCCGTGCGCACGTCGACACTGCGCGGGCGCTTGCCCTGCATGTCGACTTCGATCCAGCCCTCCGCCGAGTCCACGCGCGCACCGGCGTCGCGCAGCTTCCCGAGAACCGCATCGAGGTGATCGGCGCGCGCATTCTTGACGCGTACATGCCCCCCGGTTATCGCACCCGCAACCAGGTACGTTCCGGCTTCGATCCGGTCGGGCAGCACCTCGTAGTGCGTGCCCGCAAGGCGTTCGACGCCTTCGATGTGCAGCGTGTCGGTGCCCGCTCCCCGGATCCTGGCCCCCATCGCGATGAGAAAATTCGCGAGATCGACCACCTCGGGCTCCCGCGCCGCGTTTTCGATGACGGTTTCGCCTTCTGCCAGGACCGCCGCCATCATCAAGTTCTCGGTGCCGGTGACGGTGACCGTGTCGAGCACGAGGCGCGCACCGCGGAGCCTCCCGTCGCTGCGCGCCCGGATGTAGCCGTTTTCAATATTGATGTCGGCGCCCATCGCCTGCAGGCCCGCGACATGGATATTCACCGGTCGCGAACCGATGGCGCAGCCGCCTGGCAGGGACACGTCCGCTTTGCCGAAGCGCGCGAGCAACGGCCCGAGCACGAGAATCGACGCCCGCATGGTCTTGACGAGTTCGTAAGGCGCGAAGTATTCGCGGATCGAGCCCGCATCGATCTCGACACGCATGCGGTCATCGATCGTCACGCCGACGCCCATGCGCCCGAGCAGCTCGATGAAGGTCGTGACGTCCTGCAGGTGCGGAACGTTGGCGATGGTGACCGGGCCGTCGGCGAGCAGCGCGCCGGCGAGTATCGGCAGCGTCGCGTTCTTCGCCCCGGAGATTCGAATCTCGCCCTCGAGGGGCTTGCCGCCCTGGATCTCTAGTTTGTCCATCGCAATTGCCTCAGGGGCGCGCGGCCCATTCCTCGGGCGTGAACACCTGCAATGCGAGCGCGTGGATCTCGCGGCCCATGCGCCCGCCGAGCGCGCTGTAGACAAGCCGGTGGCGTTCGAGCGTGCGCTTGCCTGCGAACTCGCTTGCGATCACCACCGCTTCGAAATGGACCTCGTCCGGGCTCGCAACGCGCGCCTCCGCGGATGGCAGCTGCGATCGGATGAGTGCGGCGATTTCTTCGGGTTTCATGGGGTGCCAATGGCTCTAACGGGCCGCAGATAGTAAAGAAAAGCCTGCGGCACTGAAACAGTCGGGGCGCTATGATGCGCCCGTTCCACGGGGATGAAGGCATGACGGCCCGACTCGACGACGCAGCATTGATCGCCCTCGGCAGGAAGGCGCTGGCCACCGAAGCGGAGGCGGTCGGGGCGCTCGTCGGACGGCTCGGCAGCGAGTTCGCTCGCGCCTGCGTCCTGTGCCTCGAGTGCAGCAGCCGCCAGGGCCGCGTGATCGTCTCCGGGATGGGCAAGTCCGGCCACGTCGGCAGAAAGATCGCCGCGACGCTCGCCAGCACCGGTACGCCGAGTTTCTTCCTGCACCCGGGCGAGGCGAGCCACGGCGACGCCGGCATGATCACCCGCCAGGACGCCGTGCTCGCGATATCGAATTCCGGTGAAACCGAGGAAATCGTGACGCTGCTCCCGTACCTCAAGCGTCTCGGCATTCCCCTCATCACGCTCACCGGCGGCCGTGACTCGACGCTCGCGAGAGTGGCCGCCGTGAATCTGGACGTCAGCGTGCCCGCGGAAGCCTGCCCGCTCAATCTCGCACCGACCGCGAGCACCACCGCCACGCTCGCGATGGGCGATGCGCTGGCGGTGGCGCTGCTCGAATGCCGCGGTTTCACGGAGCACGAGTTCGCGCTCTCGCATCCGGGCGGCAGCCTGGGCCGGCGCCTGCTGCTGCATGTCGAGGACGTGATGCGCAAGGGCGATGAGATTCCGCTGGTGGGCCTCGACACGCCGCTCGCGGCCGGGCTCGTCGAGATGAGCCGCAAGGGCCTCGGCATGACGGCCATCGTCGATGCCGACCGGCATGTGGTCGGGGTATTCACGGACGGCGACCTGCGCCGGGCGCTCGATGGGCTGGTGGACGTGCACGCGACACGCATGCGCCAGGTCATGACGCGGCAAGGCAAGAGCATCGGCCCGCGCATGCTCGCCGCCGAAGCGGTTCACCTGATGGAGAAGCACCACATCACGCAACTCCTCGTCGTCGATGACGACAACGTGCTGATCGGCGCGCTCAACATCCATGACCTCTTCCGGGCAGGTGTCATCTAGTGGTGAAGCGCAAATCGCGACGGGGTTCCGAGCGGCCGAACATCCGCTTGCTCGTGCTCGACGTCGACGGCGTGCTGACCGACGGGCGACTGTATTTCGGCGCCGACGGCGAAGCGCTCAAGGTGTTTCACGTCCGCGACGGGCTCGGCATCAAGCTCGCGCAACGCGCCGGAATCGCCGTTGCCGTCGTTTCCGGGCGGACCTCGCCGGCTGTCGTCAGCCGGTGCCGGGAACTCGACATCGCCCATCTGGTCCAGGGTTGCGACGACAAGCTGGCCGCCGTCTCGCGCCTCGCAGCCGAACTCGAAATCAGCATGAACGACGTCGCGTGCATCGTGGATGACACGAGCGATCTCGCGCTCGCGGTCGCGGTCGGCCTCGCCTTCGCCGTCGCCGACGCCCATCCGGACGTGAAGCTCGCGACGCGCCACGTGACGAAGCATGCCGGCGGACGCGGCGCGGTGCGCGAAGTCTGCGACCGGCTCGTGCTGGAAGCGCTGCGGGCGCAAGCATGACGCGCGCCCTCCTCATCCTCGTCCTCATCGCTTTCGTCATCGTCATTGGCCTGTCGTTCGTCGGTGGCGAATCGACCGATGTGCGTCGCGACTCGGTCACGCCGGCCAACCAGCCGGGCTACTTCCTCACCGCATCGACCATCACGGATACCGGCGATGACGGCAAAGCCCGGGTGCGCATCCGCGCGGAACGCATCGAGCAGCGGCCGGCCGATAACAGCGTGGTCCTGTCCACCCTCCACCTGACCTACAGCGGCGCGCAGGTGCATGACTGGGTCGTGACCGCCGAGCACGGGGTCGTGCCGGAAGACTCCAAGGTCATCCGGCTCTCAGGCAACGTGCAGATCCGCGGCGCCGTGGGCGAAGGGGGACCCGAAGCCATCATCGAAACGCCGACGCTCGACTTCGACACCGAGCAGTCGATCGCCAACACGAACGACGAGGTCCGGGTCGTGATGGGCACGCGGGCGCTGACGGCCCGCGGCCTCAATGCCGACTTGAAGCAGCATCGCGTGCAGCTAGAATCGCGCGTACATGGTCAGTTCAACCCTCCGTTCAGCCGCTAGCGCCGGCCTGCTCGCGCTCGCGGCAGCGGCGGGCGGCGCGACCGGCGCGCCTGCTCCGGCCGCACCGGCGGTACCGGCCCGCACGCATGCGACGGAAGCAGCCGTTGCGGGCCTCGAGAGCGACCTTCCCATCCTCGTCGACGCCCGCTCCACGGAGTTCGACGGCAAGAGCAACCGCCTGCTCTTTCATGCCGTGACCATCACGCAGGGAAAGCTGCGCGTCGATGCGGGCGAAGCCGCGGCCACCGGGCTCAATTTCGACAACAGCCAGTGGCAGCTGACGGGCGACGTGCATATCCGCATGGAAAAAGGCTCGTTGAGCTCGGACCGCGCGGACGTCACCTTCGCCAACAACCAGATCGCGCGGGCCGTGATCAACGGCGCGCCGGCCAATTTCGAGCAGACGCTCGAGCAGCCATCGCAGATCGCCCGGGGGCGCGCGAACGTCATCGAATACGACGTGCGCAACGGCACCGTCCGGCTCGCCGAAAACGCATGGCTCTCGGACGGCGAGGTCGAGCTGAGCGGCGACATCCTCGTCTACGACATCCGCGCCGAACGCGTCGTCGCCAACTCGCCCGCGACGAGCGAAGGCCGCGTCCATATCACGATCCCGCGCACCCGCAAGCCGGCTGCGGAGCCCGCGGATCCCAAGCAATGAGCCAGCTGACGGTTACGGGGCTGGCGAAAAGCTACAAGTCCCGCCAGGTTCTGCGCGACCTGTCGCTCGATGTTGCGAGCGGTGAAGTGGTCGGGCTCCTCGGGCCGAACGGCGCCGGCAAGACCACGGCCTTTTACATGATCGTGGGGCTCGTGCCCTGCCAGAAGGGCCGCATCGTGCTCGACGACGAGGACATCACGGCCCTGCCGATGCATCGCCGCGCGCAGCTCGGGGTTGGCTACCTGCCGCAGGAGGCTTCGGTTTTCCGCAAGCTCTCGGTCGCGGACAACGTGCTCGCGATCCTCGAAACGCGGGCGGATCTTGACGCGAACGGTCGCGAACAGCGGCTCGCGGAGCTGCTGGAAGAGCTCCACGTCAGCCACATCCGCGACAATCTCGGCATCAGCCTGTCGGGCGGCGAGCGGCGGCGCGTCGAGATCGCGCGGGCGCTCGCGGCGGAACCGAAATTCGTGCTGCTCGACGAGCCGTTCGCCGGCGTCGACCCGCTGTCGGTCATCGATATCCAGCGCATCATCCGCCAGCTCACGGCGCGCGGCATCGGCGTGCTGATCACGGATCACAATGTGCGTGAGACGCTCGGCATCTGCGGGCGCGCCTATATCGTCAGCCAGGGCGTCGTCCTGGCGCAGGGCACCGCGGAAGAAATCCTGGCCCATCCCCAGGTGCGCGAGGTCTACCTCGGTCACGACTTCCGCCTGTAAGACTTTCACGCACCCAAGCCGCTGAATCTATTCGCGATTGTGCCCATTGCACGCTTCCTGCATGGGCCGCGGTTCACAGTCCCTGCGCGCCGTGCTTTACGGCCGATTTTTCGCGCTAGACTTCGGTACGGAAGACTCCTCGAGACCCATGCTGAAACCCACCCTGCAACTGCGACTCGGCCAGCAGCTGACGATGACGCCCCAGCTGCAGCAGGCCATACGGCTGCTGCAGCTCCCTGCCCTCGACCTGCAGGCGCACGTGCGCGAAGCGCTCGAGTCGAACGTCATGCTCGAGTCGCTCGACGACACGGGCGATGCGACCGGAATCAACGAAGCTCCCGAAACGCGCGACGAGAGCCGCGAGGAAGCTCGCGAGGAGATTCGCGACGACTCTCGCGATGGCACCGGCGAAGACAAGAACGACCAGGAATTCGACGAAGTCGACGTCGAGGTGGTCGACGACCCGTGGACGGAGAGGACCGCCGCGACCGGCGACACCGTCTGGAGCGGCGATGGGGACAAGTCGCAGGAATTTGCCGATCAGCGCGGCCAGACACTCCAGGATCACCTGCTCTGGCAGCTCGAGCTCGCGCACCTCTCCCCGCTCGATCTCGCCATCGCGCGCGCCATCGTCGATGCCATCAACGACGACGGCTACCTGAGCGACAGCCTCGAGGAAATCCAGCGCAACCTCCTGCCGGAGGTCGCCTGCACGCCCGCGGACATGGACCGGGTGCTCGCCGCGGTGCAGACGCTCGATCCCGTCGGCATCGGAGCCCGGTCGATCGGCGAATGCATCGAGCTGCAGCTCGCGCAGCTCGACCCGGCGACTCCGCAGCTCGAACTCGCCAAGCGCATCGCCGCGGAACACCTCGGCCTGGTCGCCGAGCAGCAGCTCGCCCTCTTGCGACGGCAGCTGCGCGTGAGCGACGAGGAAGTCGATGTGGCGATCGCGCTCGTGCGCGCCTGCCAGCCGCGACCCGGCGCTTCCATCCATGCACAGACCGCCGAATACGTCGTGCCCGACGTGTTCGTGCGCCGTGGCGACCATGGCTGGATCGTCGAGATCAACCCGTCCACCGTGCCGCGGGTGCGGGTGAACCAGAATTACGCGGACCTGCTCGGCCGCAACGCCGATCATTCGATGCTGCGCGCGCAGCTGCAGGAAGCGCGCTGGCTGTTGCGCAGCCTCGAGATCCGCCACGAAACGCTGCTCAAGGTCGCCCGCTCGATCGTACAGCGCCAGTCCGCGTTCTTCGAGCACGGCGACGAGGCGATGCAGCCGATGATCCTGAAGGACGTCGCCGAGGCGATCGAGATGCACGAGTCGACGATCTCGCGCGTCACCACCGCCAAGTACATGCATACGCCGCGGGGCGTGTTCGAGTTCCGCTACTTCTTCTCGAGCCACGTGGCGGCTGACGACGGCACCGAGATGTCCTCGACCGCGATCCGCGCCAAGATCCGCAAGCTCATCGCCCAGGAGGACGCCGCCGGCCCCTTGAGTGACGGGCGCATCGCGGAGCTCCTGTCGCAGGAAGGCATTCCGGTCGCGCGGCGCACAGTGGCGAAATACCGTGAGGCGATGGGAATCTCGCCCTCGAACGAACGCAAGAAGGCGGCGCCGCGCTAGCCTCGCAGTCCAGCCCAGAAAAGGAGAAGCCGATGCAGCTCAATCTCAGCGGTCATCACGTGGAAGTCACGCCTGCGCTCAAGGGCTACGTCGAGAAGAAGCTCGAGCGCATCGCGCGGCATTTCGATCACGTCATCGACATACACTGCGTGCTCACCGTCGAGAAATTGAGACACAAGGCCGAAGCGACGCTGTCGCTCACGGGCGGGCGCATCCATGCCGACGCCGTCGACGGCGACATGTACGCCGCGATCGACGCGCTCATCGACAAGCTCGACCGGCGGGTGAAGAAGCGCAAGGAAAAGCTCACGGACCATCACGCGGCCGAAGCTCCGCACGGGCGGCCGAACGGCGCCTAGTGCGATGCGGCTCATCATCGTCAGCGGCCTCTCGGGGTCCGGCAAGAGCGTGGCGCTGCACATGCTCGAGGATCTCGATTTCTACTGCATCGACAACATTCCCGCCGCGCTCCTGAAGCCCTTCATCTCGCACACCGTGCACGCGAGCGAGGCCGACTATTCGCGGGCCGCGGTCGGGCTCGATGCGCGCAACGCCACGTCGGAAATCGCCAGCGTGCCGACGATCGTCGGCGAACTGCGCCGCAGCGGCATCACCTGCGAGGTGCTCTTCCTGCAGGCGAGCGACGAGGAACTCCTGAACCGTTTCGGCGAGACCCGCCGCAAGCACCCGATGAGCCGCGACGGCGTCAGCCTGCGCGAAGCGATCGCCGCGGAACGGCGCCTGCTCGAGCCCGTGACCGATGCGGCCGACCTCGTCATCGACACGACGCGCATGAGCGTGCACGAGTTGAGGGAGCTGCTGAGAAAGCGGGTCGAGCAGCGCAGCGAGGGGCGCCTGTCGATCATGTTCGAATCCTTCGGCTTCAAGCACGGCATCCCGGGCGATGCGGACTTCGTATTCGACGTGCGCTCGCTCCCGAACCCCTACTGGGAGCCGACCTTGCGCGCGCAGACCGGTCGGGACGCGCAGGTGATCGCCTTTCTCGAGTCGAACGCCGCCGTGCAGCGGATGATCGACGACATCTCGGGATTTCTCGACAAGTGGATACCCGAGTACCAGCGCACCAACCGCAGCTATCTTACGGTCGCGATCGGCTGCACCGGCGGTCAGCACCGCTCGGTCTACATCACCGACAGGCTGGCGGCCCACTTCGCGACGAAGTTCTGCCACGTCCTCGCCCGGCATAACGCGCTGCCCGACACGGGCGATGCGCGTTCACTCAGCGACTGACAGGAAAAAGGGGACATTCCTGATTTCCCCCGTGCTTGGCTCGCACGTCAGCGGGAAATCAGGAATGTCCCCATTTTCCGCTAGCCGGCGCGCGCGGTTGCGTCGGGGACGGGCGACAGGGCGGGTGGCGGCTCGACGAACCGCATCAGGTCGGCACGACGCGCCATGGCGTCGGCGTAGCCCAGGCTGATGAGTTCGCGCGTGTAGGACGCCTCGAACATCAGGTAGCTCATGAGCTGTGTGCCGTTCTCGTTGTACGCGCCCATCGTACGCATGAGCGTGCGCAGCGAACGCGGCAGGTCTGCTGCATGCCGCGCGGCGATCCGCCGCAAGTCCTCGCTCGGCAGAATGATGGTCGCCTCCACCTCGCGCAGGCCGCCGCCCCGGAAGGATGCGGCGAGGTGATTGACGCGCTCGAGCCTTTCGAGGTCCGCCTGGATCTGGTCGTTGAAGAGCGTGTCGAGCATGAAGCCGAAGATCTGCCCCGGAGTCGGCGAGCTCGGATAGTCCGCGGGCGTGAGCGCGCCGCGATCGCCGAGCGCGCGTACGCCGATCACGAGCAGGCGATCCGCGCCGAGGTGAATCGCGGGACTGAGCGGGGCGAGCTGGCGCATCGCGCCGTCGCCGTAGAATTGCTCGTTGATCTGCACCGGCGGAAAGAGAAACGGCACGGCAAGGCTGGCCATCAGATGATCAAGCGTCAGGCGCGAGCGCTCGCCCGAGTGCAATACGCGTTCCCAGGGCGCGATCTCGGGCCCGCCGTCGAAGAACGCAATGGAGCGCGCGCTCGCATAGCCGGTCGCAGACAGTGCGACCGCGTCGAGCGAGCCGCGCTGGATCGAGGCCGCAATGCGGCCGAAGTTGACGCGCTCCGAGAGGAGCTTGCGCAGCGGGCTGTTGTCGAGGAGCGAGCGCGGCGCCTTCGCCAGGAAGCCGCCGGACATCAGGGCGAGGAGCCAGTGCAGGCCCGAGCGCAGCACGGTCAGCGAGTCCGAGCGGAACACCTGGTCGCAATGAAATCCGCGCCACACCCGTTCGAGATTCTGCACGGTCGCGCGAAAGCGCAGCGGATCGGAGGCGAGAACGGCGGCCGAGACGGCTCCGGCCGAGGTGCCCGTGACGATTGGAAAGGGGCAGCGGGCCTTCGCCGGCGTGAGTTCCGCGAGCGCCTTGAGCACGCCGACCTGATAGGCCGAGCGCGCGCCGCCACCCGTGAGCACGAGGCCGTTTCTCGGTGCGGGCCGGCGTTCTGGATGGTGAGTCGCCATGCGGGTGTTGTTTACCACGATGACCGGCAGCGGCAAAGTGACGAGTCCGTCAGTTCGCGCACCGGTCAGTTGAGCGCCTGCATGGCCTCATCGATCCCCTTCAGCGTGAGCGCGAACATGCGATCATCGACGAGTTCGCGCGTGAGCTTGACGGAGGGCGTGTAGTGCCAGCGTTCTTCGGGTTCCGGGTTGAGCCACGCGTGCCTCGGCCACGCGCTGCAGAGCCGTCGCATCCAGACGCTCCCCGCTTCCTCGTTCCAGTGCTCCAGGCTGCCGCCCGCCTGGATGATTTCATACGGGCTCATGGTCGCATCGCCGACGAAGATCAGCCGGTAGTCCCGCGGGTACTTGTGGACAAGCCACGCCGTGTCCACGCGTTCGACGTGGCGGCGCCGGCTGTCGCGCCACAGGCTCTCGTAGACGAAGTTGTGGAAGTAGAAATGCTCGAGATGACGGAATTCGCCGCGCGCGGCGGAGAAGAGTTCCTCGCAGATCCGCACGTGATCGTCCATCGAGCCGCCGATGTCGAGGAGCAGCAGCACCTTGACCGCGTTGCGCCGCTCCGGCACGAGCCGCACGTCGAGAAAGCCGGCATTGCGCGCCGTGGCATCGATGGTGTCCGGCAGATCGAGTTCCTCGGCCGCCCCCTGCCGCGCGAAGCGGCGCAGGCGGCGCAGCGCAAGCTTTAGGTTGCGGGTTCCGAGCTCCACGCGATCGTCGAGATTCGCGTATTCGCGCCGTTCCCACACCTTGGCCGCGCGCCGCTCGCGTGATTCGCCGCCGACGCGCACGCCCTCGGGATTGAAGCCGGCATTGCCGAAAGGCGAGGTTCCACCGGTTCCGATCCAGCGATTGCCCCCCGCGTGCCGGCCCTGCTGGGTCGCGAGGCGCTCCCGCAACGTCTGCATGAGCCGCTCCCAGCCACCGAGCGCCTCGATCTTCGCCTTCCCGGCAGCCGTCAGAATGCGCGTGACCTCGGCACCCAGCCACGCGTCCGGAATTTGCGCCGCGAGCGCCGCTGCGATGCTCTCGGCGCCCGCGAAATGACGCGCAAAAGCGCGATCGAAGCGATCGAAATGGCGTTCGTCCTTCACGAGTGCGGCGCGCGCGAGGTGATAGAAGGACTCGGCGTCGAATTCGGCCACGCGCCGCTCGAGCGCCTCGAGCAGGGTCAGGAATTCGGTCAGCGTCGCCGGCACGCCCTCGGCGCGCAGGTCGTGGAAGAATCTAACGAGCATTGCGCCGGCTGAGGAACACGAGCTGCTCGGCGAGGTGCACGTCCTGCTCGTTCTTCAGGAGCGCTCCGTAGAGCGGCAGCATGAGCGTGCGATCATCGCCCGCTGCGAGCGCCGCGGGGTCGATGTCCTCGGCGAGCAGCAATTTCAGCCAGTCGAGGAGTTCCGAAGTCGAAGGCTTCTTCCTGAGGCCGGGCACGTCCCGCACGCGAAAGAACGCGGTCAGCGCTTGCGCGAGGAGTTCGCGCTTGAGGGTCGGGTAGTGCACGCGGACGATGCGCTCCATCGTCGCGGCGTCCGGAAAGCGGATGTAGTGAAAGAAGCAGCGGCGCAGGAACGCGTCCGGCAGCTCCTTTTCGTTGTTGCTCGTGATCACGACGATCGGCCGGTGCCGCGCACGCACGAGCTCGCGCGTCTCGTACACGTAGAACTCCATGCGGTCGAGCTCGCGCAGCAGGTCGTTCGGAAATTCGACGTCCGCCTTGTCGATCTCGTCGATGAGGAGCACCGGCTGCACGTCGGCCTCGAACGCCTCCCAGAGCCTGCCCTTCAGGATGTAGTTGCGGATATCGTGCACGCGCGCATCGCCGAGCTGCGAATCCCTGAGGCGGGCGACCGCGTCGTACTCGTAGAGGCCCTGCTGCGCCTTGCTGGTCGACTTGATGTGCCACTCGTAAAGCGGCCGCCCGAGCGAGCGGGCGATCTCGATGGCGAGTTCGGTCTTGCCGGTGCCGGGTTCGCCCTTGATGAGGAGCGGCCGGCCGAGAACGACGGCCGCATTCACCGCGACGGCGAGGTCTTCGCCCGCAACGTATCGATCCGTGCCGGAGAAGCGTGCGCTGCTCATGTTCGGGTCGCTCCGCGGTGGCGGGCGGGCGTCAGCCGCGCGTCACCTTGAGGATCTGCATCGAATTGGTGCCGCCCGAAACGCCGGTGAGGGCCCCCTGCGTCACGATGATGTGATCGCCCTCGTCGACGAGCTTCAGCTCGAGCAGCATGTGGAAGATCGTCGGATAGACGGCTTCGGGGTTCGTCTGCACGACGTCGAACGCAACCGGGTAGACGCCCCGGTAGAGCGTCACGCGGCGGCGCGTCGCCTCCTGGCGCGTGAAGGCGTAGATCGGAATATCGGAGCGGATGCGCGACATCCAGAGCGTCGTCGAACCGGATTCGGTGAGCGCGACGATCGCGCGCACCTTCATGTGATTCGCCGTGTACATCACGGCCATGGCGATCGCCTCGTCGGTGAGCTCGAACACGCGATCGTCGCGATGGCGCGAGCGGCCCGGCGCGAGCTGGAACTTCTCGGCGCCCTCGATGACCTGCGCCATCGCCTGCACGGCCCTCACCGGATACTTGCCGACCGCGCTTTCGCCGGAGAGCATGACCGCATCCGTGCCGTCCATGACGGCATTCGAGACGTCGGAAACCTCTGCGCGCGTCGGGATCGGGTTGTGGATCATCGACTCCATCATCTGCGTCGCCGTGATCACGACCTTGTTGCGGTGGCGCGTGTGTTGAATGATGGTCTTCTGCAAGCCCGTGAGCTCCGCATAGCCCATTTCGACGCCGAGGTCGCCGCGCGCGACCATGACGACGTCACTCGCGTCGATGATCTCATCGAGCTTCTGGATCGCTTCCGCGCGTTCGATCTTCGCGCACACGCGGCCATCGCCCCCTGCGGCCTTGAGGAGCGCACGGCACTCGTGCATGTCGTCGGCGTTGCGCGCGAACGACACCGCGATGTAGTCGACGCCAAGACGCGCCGCAACCTTGATGTCTTCGCGATCCTTGTCGGTGAGCGCGCCGGCGGAGAGACCCCCACCCTGGCGATTGATGCCCTTGTTGTCGGACAACTCGCCCCCCACCACGACCCTCGTGTTGACCACGGGCCCCGCGACCGAAGTGACTTCAAGCGCGATGTTGCCGTCGTTCAGCAGGAGCGTATCGCCGGCCGCCACATCGGCCGGAAGATTCTTGTAGGCGCAGCCGACGCGCTGCGCAGTGCCCGCCTTCGGGTCGAGCGAGACGTCGAGGACGAACGGATCGCCCTCCTTCAGGAACACCCGGCCTTCGGCAAAGCGCTCGATGCGGATCTTCGGGCCCTGCAGGTCGCCGAGCACGCCAACGTACTTGCCGGCGGCGGCGGCGGCGTCCCGCACCAGCTGGACCCGTTTGGCGTGGTCCTCGTAGCGGCCGTGCGAGAAATTGACCCGCACGACGTCCGCGCCGGCGCTCACCATCTCGGCGAGCACCTTCGGATCGTCGGTCGCGGGCCCGAGGGTCGTAACGATTTTCGTTCGTCTCAAGAGTCGACTCCGTAGCGCTTCAGGCGGCGCGTGCCTCGAGCATCGCGACCGCCGGCAGCGTCTTGCCCTCGATGAACTCGAGGAATGCTCCCCCACCCGTGGAAATGTACGAGATTCCGTCCTCGATCTTGTATTTCTCGATGGCGGCGAGCGTGTCGCCGCCGCCCGCGATCGAGAATGCCTTGCTGTTTGCAATCGCGTTCGCGAGCGTACGCGTGCCCTCGCCGAACTGGTCGAATTCGAACACGCCCACCGGCCCGTTCCAGACGATCGTGCCCGCCTCGCCGAGGAGCGCCGCAAAGCGCTCGGCCGTATCGGGACCGATGTCGAGGATCATTTCATCGGCGGCCACCTGATCGACGCGCTTGACGTCCGCCTCCGCCGCCGCGGAGAACTCGGTCGCGACGACGACATCGGTGGGGAGCGGAATATCCGCACCGCCCCGGGACGCCGCATCGAGGAGCCGCCGCGCGATGCCGATCATGTCCGGCTCGTGCAGCGACTTGCCGACCGGCAGGCCCTGGGCGGCGAGGAAGGTGTTCGCGATGCCGCCACCGACGATCAGCCTGTCCACCTTGCCGAGGAGCGACTCAAGCACCGTGAGCTTGGTCGATACCTTGGAGCCCGCGACGATGGCGACGAGCGGACGGGCGGGCTTTTCGAGCGCCGTCTCGAGCGCGATGAGTTCGTTCACGAGCAGCGGTCCCGCACAGGCAACCCGTGCGAACTTGCCTACGCCGTGCGTGCTCGCTTCTGCCCGATGCGCCGTGCCGAATGCATCCATGACGAAGATGTCGCAGAGCGCGGCCATGCGCCTGGACAGGTCTTCCTTGTCCTTCTTCTCGCCCTTGTTGAAGCGGACGTTCTCGCAGAGCACGACTTCGCCCGGCTCGCAGCTCACGCCCTCGAGCCAGTTGCGCTCGAGGCGCACCTTGCGGCCGAGAAGCTCCGAGAGGCGCGCGGCGACGGGCGCGAGCGACAGGCTCTCATCGAACATGCCCTCTTCCGGCCGCCCGAGATGCGACATCACGAGCACCCGCGCACCGGCATCGAGCGCGTGCCGGATGGTCGGGAGCGAGGCGCGAATGCGCGCGTCGCTCGTGACGGCACCGCCCTGCACCGGAACGTTGAGATCCTCGCGGATGAGCACGCGCTTGCCCTTGAGGTCGAGATCGACCATGCGCAGGACCTTCATTGAACCACTCCCTTGGCGTCCGGCTACTTCGCGTTCGCGAACGCGACCGTCGTGTCGAGCATGCGGTTCGAGAAGCCCCACTCGTTGTCGTACCAGGAACAGACCTTCACGGTCGTGTCGATCACTTTCGTGAGCGTCGCGTCGTAGGTCGAGGACGCGGGGTCGTGGTTGAAGTCGACCGACACCAGCGGGCCGTCGCTGTAGGCGAGGATGCCCTTGAAGGCGCCACTCGCGGCTTCCTTCATCAGCTTGTTGATCTCCTCGATCGAGGTTGCGCGCTTCGCGACGAACGTGAGATCGACGAGCGAGACGTTGATGGTCGGCACGCGCACGGCGAAGCCGTCGAGCTTGCCCTTGAGTTCCGGCAGCACGAGACCGACCGCCGCCGCGGCGCCGGTCTTGGCCGGGATCATCGACATGGTGGCCGAGCGCGCGCGGCGCAGGTCCGAGTGATACACGTCGGTCAGCACCTGGTCGTTGGTGTACGAGTGAATCGTCGTCATGATGCCGTTGACGACGCCGATCTTGTCGTTCAGGACCTTGACGACGGGCGCGAGACAGTTGGTCGTGCAGGAGGCGTTCGAGATGACGGTGTGCGAGGCTTTCAGCACGTTGTGGTTTACGCCGTAAACAATGGTCGCGTCGACGTCATCGCCCCCCGGCGCCGAAATGATGACTTTCTTCGCGCCACCCTGCAGGTGCTTGCCGGCCTTCTCCTTGCTGGTGAAGAGCCCGGTGGACTCGAGCACGATGTCGACGCCGAGCTGGCCCCAGGGGAGTTTCGCCGGATCGCGTTCCGCGAGCACGCGGATGCGGTCGCCGTTCACCACCATGGAATCGCCGTCGACCGAAACCTCGCCCGGGAACTTGCCGTGTACCGTGTCGTAGCGCGTAAGGTGGGCGTTCGTCTTCGCATCGCCCAGGTCGTTCAACGCGACGATCTGAATGTCCTTGTTGCGCTTCGATTCGTAGAGCGCACGCAAGACGTTGCGGCCGATGCGGCCGTAGCCATTGATCCCAACCTTGATCGCCATCGTGAGTTCCTCTTAAGCGACGAGTTCCAGAATTTCGCGGGTCACATGCTCCGCGGTGATGCCAAACTTCCTGAATAGATCGGGCCCGCGGCCGGATGCGCCATAGTGATCGATGCCGATCACCCGCCCCTCGGGGCCCGCATAGGCGCGCCAGGGCAGCGTCACGCCCGCCTCGACAACCAACCGGCGGCGAATGCCGGCGGGCAGCACGCGCTCGCGATAGGCGGCGTCCTGCGCTTCGAATACCTGGGTGCTCGGCATCGAGACGACGCGGATCCGCCGTCCCTTGCCGTTAAGCGCGCGTGCCGCCTCGGTGGCGATGCCGACTTCCGATCCGGTCGCGATGACGATGCACTCCGGCGTACCGGCCGGTTCGACCAGCACGTAGCCGCCACGGCGGATATCGGCGATCTGCTCCGGCGTGCGCGGTTCCTGCGGCAGGTTCTGGCGCGTGAGCGCCAGCGCCGTCGGGCCCGTCGTGCGCTCGACCGCCGCGATCCAGGACGTTGCGGTCTCGACGGCATCGCAGGGACGCCACAGGATGAGGTTCGGGATGAGCCTGAGGCTCCACAGCTGCTCGACCGGCTGGTGCGTGGGGCCGTCTTCGCCGAGGCCGATCGAATCGTGCGAGTACACGAGGATATTGCGCTGGTGCATGAGCGCGGCCATGCGCACGCCGTTGCGCGCGTAGTCCGAAAACGTGAGGAAGGTGCCGCCGTACGGGATGAATCCCCCGTGCAGCGCGAGGCCATTCATCACGGCGGTCATGCCGAACTCACGCACGCCGTAATAGATGTAGTTGCCGCCCGGGTTCCCGGCGTTCAGCGCCTTCGAGCTCTTGCTCAAGGTGTTGTTCGAGCCCGTGAGATCGGCCGAGCCGCCGACGAATTCCGGCAGCGTCGGCGTCAGTGCATTGAGCGTCGCCTGGGACGACACACGGGTCGCCGCGGGCTTGGCGTCCTTCGCCACATCCGCCGGTAACTCGCGCGCCCGCCTGACGAATTCCGCAGGCAACTCGCCCTGCATGCGGCGCTCGAATTCGGCCGCAAGCTCCGGGAACTTGCCGCGATAGGCGTCGAATTGCCGGCGCCACTCCGCCTCGCGCCGGGCGCCGGTTGCACGCGCGTCCCAAGCCGAGCGAATCGCCTCCGGGATCTCGAACGGCGCGCAGGTCCAGTTCAGTGTCTTGCGGGCCGCGGCCACTTCGTCCGCGCCCAGCGCCTGACCGTGCGTGGCCTCCGTGCCCTGCTTGTTCGGCGCACCCCAGCCGATGATCGTCTTGCAGCAGATGATGGAGGGCCGCCGGCTCTCGGCTCGCGCAGCGGCGATTGCTCGCTTCACCGCCTCGGCGTCGTGCCCATCGACACCCGGCAGGACGTGCCAGCCGTAGGCGCTGAAGCGTTCGGGCGTGTTGTCGGTGAACCAGCCCTGCACATGGCCATCGATCGAGATGCCGTTGTCGTCGTAGATGCAGATGAGCTTGCCGAGCTGCTGGGTGCCCGCGAGCGACGCCGCTTCGTGCGAGATGCCTTCCATGAGGCAGCCGTCGCCGACGAATACATAAGTGTGATGGTCGACGACGTTGAATCCCGGCCGGTTGAACGTGGCGGCGAGCGCCCGCTCGGCGATCGCCATGCCAACCGCGTTTGCAAACCCCTGGCCGAGCGGGCCGGTGGTGGTTTCAATGCCGACATCCAGGTCGTGTTCGGGGTGGCCGGCCGTGCGTGCCCCGAGCTGGCGGAAATTGCGGATCTCGTCGATGCCGAGCGGATAGCCGGTGAGGTACAGCACGGCGTACTGCAGCATGGATGCGTGACCGTTCGACAGCACGAAGCGGTCCCGGTCGGGCCAGCGTGGGTTCCCCGGGCTGTGCTTCAGGAAGTCGCGCCACAGGACCTCGGCAATGTCGGCCATCCCCATCGGTGCGCCCGGGTGGCCCGCATTCGCATGTTGTACCGCGTCCATCGCGAGGGCGCGAATGGCGTTGGCGAGCTCTCTTCGGCCCGGCATCTTGCTGGCTTCCCCTCAAAAGAAAGGCGCGGATTCTCCGACACTCGGGCGCCCGGAGCAACGGACGCTTTGCGCCGTCGCCGATCCGATATCTGTGCGCCAAAACGCGCCATGGGTCACAGAATGCCCGCTTTCCCGTTCCGGTATCGAATTACAGACGTATGGCGCCGATCCGCTCGGCATGAACGGGTTCAAGATTCCCCGGAAGGGCGTTTGTTATCATGCGCCGCGAATCCCGGGTCTGCGCACGCCCTGCCGAGACCGGGCATTTCGCCTCACACCACACTTTTTGCGCTTGAGCGGGCATGGCGGGCGATGAGCTCTATGCGGCTACTGCAGTTCACGGATCCGCACCTCTACGCCGATCGCAAGGGTCGATTGCGTGGCGTGGAGACGTACAGCGCCCTGCTGCAGGTCATCGAACACGCGCGCCGGCACCACTGGCCCTGCGACGGAGTGCTCGCGACGGGTGACCTCGTGCAGGACGATCCGGGCGGCTATGACACCTTTCGCGAGGTGTTCGGGAGCCTCGGAGTGCCGATTTACTGCATTCCGGGCAATCACGACGAGCTTCCAGCGATGCGTGGCGCGCTCACGAGCGCGCCCTATCAGCTGGGTGGCACCCTGCGTAGAGACGGCTGGCAGGTGGTCATGCTCGACAGCTGCATCGACGGCGCGGCCGCCGGACACCTGAGCGCCGCGAGCCTTGCGACGCTCGAGCAGTCGCTCACGGAAGGACGCGATCTGCACTCGCTCGTCTGCCTGCATCACCAGCCGGTGCCGATGGGCAGCCGCTGGCTCGATGACGTGGGCCTCAGGAACGCGGGCGAATTCCTCGACGTGCTCGACCGCCACCGGAACGTCCGGGGCGTGCTCTGGGGCCACGTGCACCAGGCATACGACGGCGACCGCGGCGGGGTGCACTACATGTCGACGCCTTCGACCTGTGCGCAGTTTCTCCCGGGCAGCGAGCATTTCGAGCTCGATCGGCGCCCTCCCGGATATCGCTGGCTCGAACTCGGTGCGGATGGCACGATCGGCACCCGTGTCGTCTGGGCCTGAAATCAAACGTTTCGTCGCAGCTCTCCTCGCAGTCGCCTTCCTCGGCAGCTGCGCCAGCCGGCCTCAGCACGACCGCCACTTCCTCTGGCTCGTACCGGGGGAGCACAACCACGTCTACCTGATGGGCTCCTTTCACCTGCTGCGCCCGGGCGACTACCCGCTCGCGCCGGAATTCGAGAACGCGTACCGGGACGCCGAGGCGCTCTGCATGGAGATCGATTTCGACGACACCGACGAGGGAGCGCTCGCGCTCAGGATGTTGTCGCTGGCCCGCCTGCCAGCGGGCAAGACTCTGACCGGCGAACTCGGCCCGGCGTATCCGGCCGTGCGCGACAAGGCCAGGGCGCTCGGCATCGATCTCGCACCGCTCGACGGCTTTCAGCCCTGGTTCGTCGCGATCACCGCCTCGGTAACCCAGCTCGTCAAGCTCGGCTTCAACCCGAACGAGGGCGTCGAGAAGCATTTCCTCAAGCGCGCACGCGACGACCACAAGGACGTCTGCGGGTTCGAGACCGCCGAGGAGCAGCTGCAGCTCTTCTCGAGCATGAGCGCGCCGGAGCAGGCTGCGCTCCTCACGCAGTCGATCGACGAGCTCGGCGATGTCGAGACGCAGATGAACGAGATGCTCGACGCCTGGAAGCACGGCGATGAACGCACGCTGCGCAAGACCGCGTTTCGCCAGATGGAACGCAATCCGGAGCTCTACCGCGCGATGATCCTCGATCGCAACCAGCGCTTCGCCGGCGGCATCGAGGGCCTGCTGAAGGAGCGCCGCGATTACCTTGTCATCATCGGGGTCGGACATCTCGTCGGGCGCGACAGCGTCCTCAGGATGCTGAAGAAGGATGGGCACCGCGCCCGGCAGCTCTAGAGCTCGACCATCTCGAAGTCGCTTTTCATCGCGCCGCAGTCGGGGCAGCACCAGCTTTCAGGCACATCCTCCCAGCGGGTCCCAGGCGCGATGCCGTGCTCCGGATCGCCCTGTGCTTCGTGGTAGATATGCCCGCAAATCAGGCAGATCCAGGTCTTCAGGTCGCTCAAGGTTCAGGACTCCGTGGCTCGGCGCTTCAGCCGCCGCTCGATGGGCCGAAAATCGTGAAATTTCCTGAGGCGCCGCAGGTCCCGCGACTCGCGGCTCACCAGGCCGGCCCGCAGCAGCCAGCCGACGAAGAAATTCTGTGGGCGCACGTGAAAGGGAATGAGATTGAAATCAAAAAGTTTCGGCACCGGAGCGCCATCCTTGTCTTCGACCACCATGACATTCGTCGCGTGCAGGTCCATGTCGTAGAGTCCCGCCGCATGCGCCAGACCGACGAGACGCTCAAGGTCGCGGGCGAGGCTCGGTGCAACGGCACCGGACCGCTCGCGGTAGTAGTCGTAGTAGAGCCGGCCCTGCAGGAGTTCCTGGGCCAGCGCCTGCAGTTCACCCTCGGAGACGCGTCCGAACGGCTGTGCGACATAGCGGTCCAGGCCGGGGGCGCGAAAATAAGCCAGGTTCCTCGCGTGCTCGAAGTCCGCGATGCCCTCTCCGGTGATGCGCAGGTGCCGCAGCGCAGCCGCGGGCTCGTAGATCTTCAGGGCACACTCGCGGGACTGCCAGCGGCAGCGAAACACGCGGCTGCGTCGCCCGCGGCCGATTTCCTCCAGAATCGAGAGGCCTGCGAAGCCCGTGCCGGCGAAGCGCTCCGCCAGCTGCGGGCCGTCAGCCGGCCGTGCGCTCACTCAGTACGACCCACTTGTCCGAAAACCAGCCGCGCGACACCGGGACGATGGCGCGGATCGTAAGACCGGCACTGGTGAACTCGTGCTCGAGCCGCTCGCGCGACACGCGCTCGAGCGGTTCGCGCGTCAGGCCGAGCGCGCGCAGCGCCTGCCACTTGCGATAGCGCATCGAGTACCGGTGGCGGTAGTCGACGACCTGCCGCCGCGCGACGCGGCCGAATTCCCGCAGGATCCGGATCCGCACGTCCGGGTCGACGTGAAACATGAACCGGATCGACACGACGCAGTCGACCGCGGCATTGCGGAACGGCAGTTTCTCGCCATTCGCCTGCACGTAGCCAAGTACGGCCGGGCCTGCGGCGCCGCCCGCGGTCACGGCCTTGCCGATCATCTCGAGCGAAATGTCACTGCCGATCACTTCGTAGCCACTCGATGCAAGCCGGCCGGTGAACCGGCCCGTCCCGCATGGCAGGTCAAGGACGCGCTTGACCTCGGGCGCCTGGGCGAGGGCCTTGCCGATGGCGCGCCACTTGCGCTCGTTGCGCCGGATGCGGGCCGGCGTCGTGAAGCGATGCTGGTCGTAGTCGTCCGCTACCGCCGTGCTCCGGTAGAAAGCTTTCTTGTAGTCGTAGCTTTCGACCTGCGGCTTGCTCGGATCGTGTTTCGATGGCTTTGCCATGCGGTGGCGATGATATCACCCGCCAACTGCCCGGCCGCGCAGGCGCACGCCCGATTCCCCGGGCGCGAGCCGGCCGAGCTTTTCCAGCCGCGCCTCGATGCCGCCCACCGTGCGGTCATGTGCGCGCGCGATGGCGCTTCGCACCTGGCCCGAATCGAAAGCCGCGAGCAAGCGCTCATCCTCCTGCGCGGTCCAGGGCTTGCCGACATTGGCGGGGAGCTCCCGCTGGCGTTCCAGCTGGCGGCTGCGCCCTTCCAGTGCGCGCGTTGCGGCAAACAGCGCTCGCACGACATCCGGGTGCTGGTAGGGACTGCCGTCTGCAAAGACCTCGCCGCTGAACGGATGCACTCCGTTGGCGAGTGCCGCGACGATTCCGAGGGCTTCCTGTGCCTCCATGTTGCTCTCCTTGCGACTCGATCGACCCGAGGGGCGCACATTGGGCACGGCGGGGCGCGCTGCGGGCAACGGGCATTTGCCCCGCATTCCACTACAATTGCCGCCGCATGCGTGCCTTCAGCTGGATCATCATCGTCACCGTCCTCACGCTGCTCATGACGGCGAGCGTTGCCTATCCGGGCTACCTCCTCGCGCATTCGATCGACGACGCCTGGAAGTTTCACCGCATCGCGAGCCGAATCGCGATGCTCATCGCACTCTCCGGCGTCATCTGGGTGGTACGCCGATACCGGCTCGGCAATCGCCGGGACCTCGGGTTCGCCCCGCCGACGCGCGAGTATCTCGCGATCGCCTCCAGATATTTCCTGGCCGGCGTCGCGATGATGCTCCCGATGCTCGCCCTCATGTTCGCCGCGGACCTGCGGCTGCCGCAGCCTGACGTTACCTACGACGCGGCATTCGTCGTCCAGCTCGTCATCTCGAGCATCGTCAGCGGCATCATCGTCGCGCTGATCGAGGAGACCCTCTTTCGCGGCGTCCTGCACGCGGCTATCGAACGCGATCGGGGCGCAGTCACTGCGGTGATAGCGACGTCGCTCCTGTTCGCCGTGCTGCATTTCGTCGGCAAGGCGCGGGTGCCGGACGTCGACCTGCATTGGGCAAGCGGGTGGCAATGGCTCGCACTGACGCTTCGGCTCTTCACGCGGCCCGGCGATATCGTGGACGCGTTCCTCGTGTATCTCGGCATCGCCGTGCTGCTCGGCGCCGTGCGCAGCTGGATGGGGCACACCGCCGGTTGTGTCGGCCTGCACGCCGGCTGGGTGGCCGCGATGCTGGTCGTGCTGAAATCAACCGACGCCAACCTGGCCGCGCCGCTGGCTTTCCTGCAGGGCCGCTTCGATCACTTCGTCGGCTGGCTGGTGTTCGGCTGGACGCTCGTCATGGGCGCCGCGTTCGTCATCGTCAAGCGTCGCGGGCTTGCCTTCGCCCGCTCAGCCCCGCCGTAAACGCGGCGAGCAGTTCGAGCCGCGCGACGGCATCGTCGAGCTCGAGCGCGCGCTGCTTCCCGGATGGCGAGAGCGGCAGGATCTCGCTCAATCGATAGCCGACCCAATCGGCGTCGTCGAGCCTCGGTTCGACACCGGCGTAGGCGTCGGTGAATTCCGCAAGCAGCGCCTGTGCGAGCTGCCCGAGCGGCGCGAACTCGGCCGGCAGCGCGGTTGGCGCGGGCTCGTCGAGCCAGTCGACGACACCCACATTGAGGCCGTCGCGTTCGAGACGGCGCGACTTGACCCGGAATCGCCGCGTGCCACGGCAGGAGATGCCGAGGAGCCCGTCGGGAAGCTCGGAAAAATCGACGATGCGCGCGCCCGTCCCGATATCGACGGTTTGCGCCGCGCCGACTTCACCGCCGCTCAGGATCTGCAGCACGCCGAAGTCACTCTGCGTCCTGAGGACGCCGCGAACCATGTCGAGGTAGCGCGGCTCGAAGATCCGCAGCGCGAGAGGGCCGCCGGGAAAGAGCACGGTGCGGAGCGGGAAGAGCGCGATCTCCCCGGGCGCCGTCATTCGTCCCCCTCGCAACCCCAGCGCGGCGTGAGCACGTGCTCGACGCCCAGATGATCGAGGAGGCGCGCGACGACGAAATCAACCAGTTCCTCGATGCGCGCCGGGCGGTGATAGAAGCCGGGATTCGCCGGCAGGATGACGACGCCGAGCCGTGCGAGCTTCAGCATGTTCTCGAGATGAATGGCGGAGAACGGCGTTTCGCGCGGCACGAGCACGAGCTTGCGGCCTTCCTTGATGACGACGTCCGCGGCGCGCTCGAGGAGACTGCGACTCGCCCCGGCGGCGATGCTCGAAAGCGTCGCCATGCTGCAAGGGCAGACCACCATTGCGGCCGGCGCGCCCGAGCCGCTCGCGAGCGGCGCGGTCCACTCGTCGGGGCCAAACGCTTGCAGTTGTCCGGGCGTGGCGCCAAAGCGCTCGCTGATCGTTCGCGAAATGTCCGCCGGCCGTCCCGAGACCTGCAGGTCGGTTTCCGAACCGATCACGATGAGCGCCGGCTTCGACACAAGGAGCTGCACGCGACGCCCGGACCGGATGAGGCATTCCAGGAGCCTCAGTCCGTACTGCGCCCCCGAGGCGCCGGTCATGCCGACGGCGATCGGGTTGCTGCGCGTGCCCGCGTTCATCACGAGACGGCCGCGGCGGATTTCGCCAGGCCATCGAGCAGGCGGCGATGCAAGCCGCCGAAACCGCCGTTCGACATGATGACGATGTGATCACCCGGCTTCGCTCCTGCGGTGAGCGCCGTCGCGAGACCCTCGATGTCATTGACGATCCGGGCGCGGCTGCCGAGCGAGCGCGTCGAGTCCGCAATGGTCCAGCCAAGGCCCGGCGGCTCGTAGAGCCAGATGGCGTCCGCGCCCGCCAGCGAGGCGCCGAGGGTTTCGCGGTGCACGCCCATCTTCATGGTGTTCGAGCGCGGTTCGAGCACGGCGACGATGCGCGCCTTGCCGACGCGCCTGCGCAAGCCGTCGATCGTCGTTGCGATCGCGCTCGGATGGTGTGCGAAGTCGTCGTAGACGGTGACGCCGCCGACCTGGCCGATCATTTCCATGCGGCGCTTGATGCCCTGGAACGTTTCGAGCGCGGCCGCGGCCTTCTCGATCGGCACGCCGGCATGGCGCGCACAGGCGATGGCCGCGAGGGCATTTTCCGCGTTGTGCGCGCCGAACATCGACCAGCGGACGGTTGCACGCGGCGTGCCGTCCTCGAGCACGCGAAACTCGCTGAAGTCGCCGCCATCCGTGGCATCCACCGTCCAGCGCGCGCCCGCAACCGCCGTTCGCGAAAAACCCTCGACCGGCGTCCAGCAGCCGAGCGCGAGCGCGCGCCTGAGGTGCTGGTCCGATGCGTGAGCGACGATGAGCCCGTCGGCGGGCACGGTGCGCACGAGCTGGTGGAACATGCGCTCGATGGACTCGATGTCCGGATAGATATCCGCGTGGTCGAATTCCAGGTTGTTGAGCAGCGCCGTGCGCGGCCGGTAGTGAACGAACTTGGCGCGCTTGTCGAAGAACGCCGTATCGTATTCGTCGGCTTCGATGACGAAGAACGGCGCGCGGCCAAGGCGTGCGCTCACGCCGAAATTCGGCGGCACGCCGCCGATCAGGAAGCCGGGCTCGAGACCCGCACGCTCGAGCATCCAGGCAAGCATGCTGGTGGTGCTCGTCTTGCCGTGCGTGCCGGCGACCGCGAGCACCGACCGTCCGCGCAGGACATTTGCCGCGAGCCACTCCGGCCCGGAGGTGTAGGCGATCCCGCTCGACAGCAGCGCTTCGATGACGGGCACGCCGCGCGTCATGACGTTGCCGACGACGACGATGTCAGGCGCGGGACTCAGCTGCCCGGGCTCGTAGCCCTGGACGATTTCGATGCCGAACGCCTCGAGCTGCGTGCTCATCGGCGGATAGATGTTGCGATCCGAACCGGTGACGCGGTGGCCGCCGGCACGGGCAATGGCGGCGACACCGCCCATGAATGTTCCCGCGATGCCGAGAATGTGGACGTGCATGGAGGGGGCTAGGCAGGTGGTGGAAATGCGCCTTGAACCGCGAGCACCACAATGATCTCACAGGCGAACGCGAGGAGGACACCGGCGAGGAGGCTCCGCTCGAGCGCCATGCGGTAGACGTAGCCCGCGATCACGATGTTCCAGGCTTCGTAAAGGCCGTCCAGGAATTGCAGCCACGGCGGGTGATGCGTGAAGTCGTGATAGGGCTTTGCGAGGATGAAGAGCAGCAATGCGAGCGGCACCGTGACGAGCTCGGCGCCGATCAGCGCGGTCGCGGTCTGCAGAAAGCGCTGCGGGCGCGACGCGACCGAGAGGATTGCAATCGTCAGCACGAGGCTCAACACGGCGGCGAGCGCAAAGCGCGCGAGCATGAGACGCGTGTCGAGCTCGAACGCGAGGGCCACGGCGAGATTCACGAGACCGGAGACGAGCAACAACGCGCCCAGCAGGAATTTGGACGCGGGCAGGTCCTGCGGGCCCCGCCGCAGCAGGGCGATATTGAAAAAGATGCGTGCCAGCTCGGCCATGAGGATGCGAGACTAGCGCATCTCAAAGTGACGCTCCTATGTCCGAGTCCGAAAGCGCCAGAATTGCCGACGAGGAACCGATCGCGAGCGCGGCGCGGCTTGCGGCGCTGCTGCAGGATCTCGGATCGGACACGCATGTCGCCGTCGACACGGAATTCCTGCGCGAACGGACCTATTTCCCACGGCTTTGCCTGGTGCAGCTCGCCGGCGCCCGGTCGCTCGCGCTCGTTGACGCGCTCGCCGACGTCGCGCTCGAACCGCTCCATCAATTCCTCGCGGATCGCCGGCGCACCAAGGTGCTGCACGCTGCGCACCAGGACCTCGAGATCTTTGCGCACGCGACCGGCGCGGTGCCCGGCCCGATCTTCGATACGCAGCTCGCGGCGAGCCTCGTCGGCTTCGCTCCGCAGATCGGCTTCGGCGACCTGGTGCGCGAAGTGCTCGGCGTGCCACTCGAGAAGGGCCACGCGCGCACCGATTGGACACGCCGGCCGCTGAGCGCCGCGCAGTTGCAGTACGCCCGCGACGACGTACGTTACTTGCCGCCACTCGCGAATGCCCTTGGCGAGAGGCTCGAGCAGGCGGGCCGTGCCGGCTGGTTCGCCGAGGAAGCCGGCGTGGCCGAAGATCTGTCGCTTTACGTGCAGGATCCGGCGACCGCCTGGGAACGCCTGAAGTGGGTGCATGCACTCGACGGCAAGCCGGCGGCGGCGGCTCGACGGCTCGCGGCATGGCGCGAAGAGCGTGCCCTGCGGCTCGACCGGCCCCGCGGCTGGATCCTGAGCGATGCCGCAATCTCGGAGCTCGTCGATCGCATGCCGGGCGATGCGGATGAGCTTGCAGGACTCGCCGAGCTGCCGCCGGCGGTACGCAGCAAGTGCGGCGCCGAACTTCTCGAGCTCATCGCAACGGCGATCGGCGCAGCGGGCGAAACGCGACGCGAAGGCGGCCGGCTCGACCCGCAACAGCTCGCGCTCGTGAAACGGCTCGCGGACGAGACGCGCAGGATTGCCACGGAGCTCAAGCTGCACCCGGAAGTGCTCGCACCGCAGAAGGATCTGCGCGCCCTCGTGCGGGGCGAGCGCGACCTGCGCGTGCTCAAGGGCTGGCGCCGCGGCGTCGCCGGTGACGCACTAATGGCACTAGCCGGCTGACCAACGGCTACCTGGCCTAGGTCTTGGCGGCGTGCGCCAGCGTCGCGGCCAGCACCCGCTCGACGCGCGCGAAGACCTCGTCGACGCTGCCTTCCGCATCGATGCGCCGCAGGAGCTTCAGCTTCTCGTAGTACTCGATGAGCGGCTTGGTCTGCGCCGTGTAGACCTTGAGACGGTTCTCGATCACATCCTCGTTGTCATCGGGACGCTGCACGAGCACCGGCCGGTCGCGGCAGCGATCGCAGTGGGGCAGCGTTCCCGGGGGTGAGGTGTAGATATTGAAGATGCGCCCGCACTCCTTGCACGTGCGCCGGCCGGTGAGGCGGCGAAACAGCACGTCGGGGTCGACTTGCATCAGGATCACGGCGTCGATCGGCTGCCCGATTTCCTTCAGCATCGCGCCGAGCGCGTCGGCCTGTGCGAGATTGCGCGGAAAGCCGTCGAGGATGAAGCCGTTGGCCGTGTCCGGCTGCGCGAGCCGTTCGCGGATGATGGCGAGCACGATCGAATCGTCGGCGAGCTTGCCCGCGTCCATCGCCACTTTTGCCTGCAGTCCCAGCGGGCTGCCCTTCTCGCGCGCCTCGCGCAGCAGGTCGCCCGTGGAAATCTGCGGGACCGCGTAGCGTTCGACGAGCTTCTGCGACTGGGTGCCCTTGCCCGAACCGGGTGCTCCGAGAAGAATCAATCGCATGCTGTCCGCGTCTCCGTGGGCCCGTCGAAAAACGGCGGGTAACGCTACAGGGTTCGACCGAGACGCGTCAATGTGCAGGGCCCTCTGTTATTCTTGCGCGCTGCCGGCCGCGCTGGCAGGGCAAATCAGGGGACCTTCGAGATGAAAAAAAGCGCAGCGCGCAATGCCTTTTACGCGCAGTCGGGCGGTGTTTCCGCGGTGATCAATGCGTCGGCCTGCGGCGTCATCGAGGCGGCGCGCAAGCACGCCAGGCACATCGGCAAGCTCTATGCGGGCCGCCACGGCATCATCGGCGCGCTCACCGAGGACCTGATCGATACCAGCAAGGAGAGCGCCGCGGCCATTCGCGCTTTGCGTCACACGCCGGGTGGCGCGTTTGGCTCGGCGCGCTACAAGCTCAGGGGGCTCGACAAGAATCGCGCAGAATACGAGCGCCTCATCGAGGTCTTCCGCGCGCACGACATCGGCTATTTCTTCTACAACGGCGGCAACGATTCGATGGACACCGCCCACAAGGTGTCGCAGATCGGTGCCGAGCTCGGTTACCCGATCAACTGCATCGGCGTGCCGAAGACCGTCGACAACGACCTGCCCTTCACCGATCAGTGCCCGGGCTTCGCGTCCGTTGCCAAGTACATCGCGGTCTCGACCCTCGAAGCGGCACTCGACGTCGCCTCGATGGCGCGCACATCGACAAAGGTCTTCGTGCTCGAAGTGATGGGCCGTCATGCGGGCTGGATCGCGGCAGCCGCGGGACTGGCGGGCCGCAAGGCGGGGGATGCGCCGCATATTATCCTTTTCCCGGAAATCCCCTTCGAACAGGCGAAATTCCTCGAACGGGTGAAGCGGTGCGTGACCGACTACGGCTTCTGCGTGGTCGTCGTGTCGGAGGGCGCGCACCATCCGGACGGAAAATTCCTGGCGGAAGCCGGCACCAAGGACGCCTTCGGCCATACGCAGCTCGGCGGCGTCGGGCCGCTCGTGGCCGACATGGTGCGCGCGAACCTCGGTTACAAATTCCACTGGGCGGTCGCGGACTACCTGCAGCGTTCGGCCCGGCACATCGCTTCGAAGGTCGACGTCGAGCAGGCCTATGCCGTGGGCAAGGCCGCGGTGGAGCTTGCGATCAAGGGCCACAACGCGATCATGCCGATGATCAAGCGCGTGTCCTCCAGGCCCTATCGCTGGAAGATCGATCACGTGCCGCTAGCCAAGGTGGCGAATGTGGAAAAGCACGTGCCGCGTAATTTCATCACCGAGGATGGTTTCGGCATCACGGCGGCCTGCCGCCGCTATCTCGAGCCGCTCATAGCGGGGGAAGATTACCCGCCGTACCGGAACGGCCTGCCGGCCTATGCCACCCTCAAGTTGAGCCCGGTGCGGAAGAAGTTGGCGACGGCCTTTGTGGTATAGTGCCGCCCCTTTTTCGAGGGCGCAGAAGCGCTTGCAGGCGCCGGGGACCTGAGTAACCGAGCCTGCGAAAAAACGCGCCGGCGTCCTCGACGGCCTTAAGACGACAACCCATTCAAGAATTGGACTGCCCTTCCGGGGGGAAAGCTCATGTCAGCGGATCTTGCTCTCTGGCTCGCAGTCGGTGCGGGCGTCCTTGCCATCCTGTACGGCGTCGTGTCGGTGCGCTGGATTCTGGCGCAGCCGAGCGGCAACGCCCGCATGCAGGAAATCGCCGCCGCGATCCAGGTCGGTGCGCGCGCCTACCTCAATCGCCAGTACACCGCGATTGCGATCGTCGGCGTCGTGCTGCTCGCGGTGCTCGGCTTCTCGCCGCTCGGCTGGCCGACGGCAGGCGGCTTCGCGGTCGGCGCATTGCTCTCGGGCCTCGCCGGCTATATCGGCATGAACATCTCCGTGCGCGCGAACGTGCGCACCGCTCACGCGGCGAGCATCGGCCTCAACCCGGCCCTCCAGGTTGCGTTCCGCGGCGGCGCCATCACCGGCATGCTCGTCGTCGGCCTCGGCCTCCTCGGCGTTGCGGCGTACTTCATGGTCCTGCGCAAGTACATCGGTGACGAGGCGGCATTGCATTCGCTCATCGGGCTCGCCTTTGGTGGCTCGCTGATCTCGATCTTCGCGCGACTGGGTGGCGGCATCTTCACCAAGGGCGCGGACGTCGGCGCGGATCTCGTCGGCAAGGTGGAAGCCGGCATTCCGGAAGACGACCCGCGTAACCCGGCGGTCATCGCCGACAACGTCGGCGACAACGTCGGCGACTGCGCCGGCATGGCAGCGGACCTCTTCGAGACCTACGCGGTGACGGTCGTCGCGACGATGGTGCTCGGCGGGCTCCTCTTCCGTTCCGACGCCGGCATCGATCTCAACTACATTCTCTATCCGCTCGTGCTCGGCGCCGTGTCGATCGTCGCCTCCATCGTCGGCTCGTATTTCGTGAGCGCAAAGGAAGGCGGCAAGATCATGAACGCGCTCTATCGGGGCGTATTCGTCTCGGGCGCGCTCGCGCTCGTCGGCTTCTGGTTCGTCACGCAGCGCATGATGGGGCCCGACGCCACGCGCCTCTTCGAGTGCGCACTCATCGGCCTTGGCCTCACGGCCGCGCTTATCTGGATTACGGAGTACTACACCTCGACGGAATACGGGCCCGTGCGCTATGTCGCCGAGGCCTCGCAGACCGGACACGGCACGAACGTGATCGCGGGACTCGCGGTCTCGATGAAATCGACGGCGCTGCCGGTGCTCGCGGTGTGCGCCGCCATCTACGGCGCGTACACGATCGAAGGCCTGTACGGCATTGCGATCGCCGCGACCGCCATGCTGTCGATGACGGGCATGATCGTCGCGCTCGACGCCTACGGCCCGATCACCGACAACGGCGGCGGTATCGCGCAAATGGCAGGCCTGCCGAAGGAAGTGCGCGTCATCACCGACGCGCTCGATGCGGTCGGTAATACGACGAAAGCGGTCACCAAGGGTTATGCGATCGGCTCGGCCGGGCTCGCGGCTCTAGTGCTCTTCGCCGACTACACCCACAACCTCGCGGCGGTCGGAAAATCCCAGGACTTCACCCTGTCGGATCCGGCCGTGATTATTGGTCTATTTATCGGCGGCATGGTGCCCTACCTCTTCGGCGCGATGGCGATGCAGGCCGTCGGGCGTGCAGCGGGTTCGGTCGTCATCGAGGTGCGCCGCCAGTTCCGCGAGATCAAGGGAATCATGGAAGGCACGGCGAAGCCGGACTATTCACGCGCAGTGGACTTGCTCACGCGCGCGGCGATCAAGGAAATGATCATCCCCTCGCTCCTGCCGATCCTCGTCCCGGTCGTCGTAGGCTTCGGCATGACTTACCTGATGGGTGAAGGCGCGGGCGTGAAGGCGCTCGGCGGCCTCCTCATCGGCACGATCGTGACGGGACTTTTCGTTGCGATCTCGATGTGCACCGGCGGCGGTGCGTGGGACAACGCGAAGAAGTACGTCGAGGAAGGTCATTTCGGCGGCAAGGGATCGGAGACGCACAAGGCCGCCGTTACCGGCGATACCGTGGGCGATCCTTACAAGGATACGGCGGGACCTGCGATCAATCCGCTCATCAAGATCATCAACATCGTCGCGCTGCTGCTCGTGCCGCTGCTGTAGACATTACGAGGCCGCGTCAGGGCGGGCCGCTGCCGCCCTGGCCGAATACCACTCATGAAGCCGCCATCGTCCGAGTGGCTCATCGCCCAAGCCAGGGAAATCGGCGCGCAGCTGCGCGAGCAGCAGGACGATAACGATGCGCGCGGCTGGTACTCAGAGGCAATCCACCGCCGGCTGCTCGAGGGCGGTTTCTATCGCATCCTGCAGCCGCGCCTGTTCGGCGGCTTCGGCACCGATTGCGAAACGTACATCCGCGTGATCATGGAGTTGTCGCGCGGCCACCCGGGAAGTGGCTGGTGCTACACACTCGCCTCCTCCCACGCGGTGGTCCTCGGATCGAGTTTCAGCGAGGACGTGCAACGGGAGCTCTTCGGTGCGGATGGGGACTTCCGCGCCGCCTTCGCGGCGGGTCCGGCGGGGCTCCCGACTTTCGAGCGCGTCGATGGCGGCTACAACGTCACGGGGCTCTGGCCGTTCGCTTCGGGAATTCCCGCGTCGAATCATTTTCTCGCCGGGGCTCCGATCCCCGGACCTGACGGAAAGCTCACCGTCATTGCATTCGTCGTCGCCCGCGAAAAGGTCACGGTGCTGCCCGACTGGGGCGGTGATGCGGCGATGGGGATGCAGGCGAGCGGCTCGAACAGCGTGCGGCTCACGAGAGTCTTCATTCCGGATCGGCACATCGTGCCGAACCCGATCGTGCGCTTCTCGACCGAAGGACTGCCGGACGGCACACCCGGCACGCGCCTGCACAAGGAGGGGCTGTTCCTCGGCATCATCTACGGATGGTTCAGCTGCGAGTTCGGAGCAATCCTGACGGGCGCCGCGCGCGCGGCCTGCGAGGAATTCGAGCGGCAACTGCGCGTGAAGCCGAGTTTTCTCCAACCGACGCGGCCGCGCATGCACGAATCCGAGTTCCAGCGGTTGTACGGCGAGGCGCTGTGCCGTGCCGACGCGGCCGAAGCGCTGACGCTCGGCGCCACCCGTCTCTACATGGATCAATGCGAACGCTGGACGAAGACCGGAGCGCCCATCACGGCCAGGGACACGATGCACGTGTGGGGCGTCTCGCGAGAGGGTTGCATCGCCGCGTGCGAGGCGGTCGAGATGCTGTTCCGGACCGTCGGCGCATCCGTCGTGCGCCGCGGCGAGCGCTTGCAACGCTATTTTCGCGACGTGCAGATGTACCGCGTGCACTTCCAGTCGCAAGCCATCACGCCGACGGTGCGGGGCCAGATCGAACTGGGCCTCCCGATTCCGCCGCCATTCCAGATCTAGCCGGAAGCCTGCATCGGCTGCGGGCGGCCGATGATGTAGCCCTGCACGAAGTCGATGCCCATCTTCTTCGCCGCTTCGAGCGATGAGGGGTCCTCGACCTGCTCCGCGATCGTCTTGAAGTCGAGCGTGCGCGCGAGCTTGATCATCGCCGTGACCATCGCCTGGTTCACCGTATCGCGCGCGATGTTGCGCATGAAGCTGCCGTCGATCTTGAGATAGTCCATCGCGAGCGTCTTCAGGTTCGAGAAGGAGCCGAGGCCGCTGCCGAAGTCATCGAGCGCGAATTTGCAACCCATGCCGTGCAGCACGCCGATGAAGCGGCGCGCGTAGTCGAGGTTCGTGACGACGGAATTCTCCGTGACCTCGAAGCAGACCTGCGACGGCGCGATACCCGTGCGGTCGAAGCAATCGACCACGAATTCCAGAAACTGCGAATCGCCGAGCGTCTGGCCCGCGATGTTGATCGCGACGCTCCGGCCGTTGGGCACCCGCAGCCCGCCGCGGCCGATCGCCGCGAGCGCCGTCTGCACCACCCAGCGGTCAACCAGCGGCATCAGTCGATAGCGCTCGGCCGTCTTCAGGAATTCCGCGGGAC
This sequence comes from Steroidobacteraceae bacterium, assembly GCA_035644395.1. GTDB lineage: Bacteria > Pseudomonadota > Gammaproteobacteria > Steroidobacterales > Steroidobacteraceae > JBGPLJ01. The sequence goes on along the minus strand of DASQOR010000079.1, from coordinate 12,889 downwards.
CGACCGAAGCGTCGTCGCCGTCCATCATGCGCACGAAGACCTCGAGCGCCGGCCCGGACGATTCGTTCGATTCGCTCGTAGAGACGATCGGCTGTACGTAGAGTTCGAAGCGGTTGTCGCGCAACGCCACCTGCAGCTTCTGCAGCCACTGGATTTCGCCACGGTGCCGCGCCGCCGCCTCGTCGCGCGCCGAGTAGACGTGAACGTGCATCGCGCCCTGCTTCTTCGCGACGTAGCACGCGGAATCGGCGGCGTTCATCACGTCATCGAGCGAGCCGCTTTCCTGTCCGATCTCCACGAGCCCGATGCTGACGCCGACGTTGAAGATCTTGTCCTTCCAGACGAAGCGGTAATCGCTCACCGCGTGCGTCACGTCCTCGGCGATCTGGCGCGCCTTCTCGAGCGGGCAGCCGATCAGGAGCAGCCCGAACTCATCGCCGCCGAGGCGCCCTACCGTATCCGAGTCGCGAACCTGGTCCTTCAGGAGCGTCGCGATCTCGCGCAGCATGTTGTCGCCGGCGAGATGCCCGCACGTGTCGTTCACTGCCTTGAAGCGGTCGAGATCGAGATAGCAGAGCACGTGCGATGTCTGGCCGCCGTGCGCGACCTCGATCGCCTCCTGCAGCCGGCGCTCGAACTCGCGTCTATTGACGAGGCCGGTGAGCGCGTCGTGGCTCGCCTGGTAGGACATCTGCCGCGCGATGCCGCTCATCTCCGTCACGTCGTGCAGGATGATGACGGCGCCGGTAATCTCGTGCGTCGGCGTTCGGATGGGCGCCGCGCTCATTTCGATGTGAAATTCGTTGGCGCCCTGCTTCGCGAGGAGCAGCGCGCGGCGGCCGAGGGTCACTCGTGCGCCGGTCGCGAGGCACTGGCGAATCGGGTCGCCGAGCGACTTGCGGCTGCCTTCGTCGACGAGGCTCGCGATGTCGGCGAAGAACTTGCCGGCCGCCGCGGCGCTCGTCGTCCCGGTGAGCATCTCCGCCGCCTCGTTGAGATAGTCGAGGCGGCCGCGTGCGTCCGTCGTGATCACGCCCTCGCCGATCGAATCGAGCGTCGCCAGTGCCCGTGAACGGTCCTGCGTCTGCGCATGCGCGCGTCGTGGCGTCATCTCGACAGCCGTGACCAGCAGTGCCGCGGCTCCGCCGAGATTGAGCGGCGTCGACGCGAGTTCGAGCCGGCTCACCTGGCCCTGCGCACCGACGAGCTCGATCTCGTAGCGCTCCGAGGCCGGCTCGCCTGCGAGCCGCCGGCGGAGGTTGTCGCTCACGAGTTCCGAGTATTCGGCCGGCACGAGCTCGCTCAGCTTGCGGCCGGTGAGATCCTTCGGCGCGACGCCGACGAGCGCCCCGAACCGGCTGTTGGCGTATTCAATATGCTCGCGGTGCACGACCACCGCCTCCGACACGGATTCCATGAGGCGGGCGAACAGGGTGTCGCCCTCGAGCGCCCGTTCGTTGCGCTCGGAGAGCTTTTCGAGAATCTCGTTGACCGCCTCGCGCACCGCATTCACGGTGGGTTCGCCGTTCAGGTCGAGTACGCGCCGGTCGAAGCGGTTGTCGACGGCGATCGTGTGGAGAGTCTCACCGAGGTCGGCCACCGCGGCGCGGCGGCGGCGTTCACGCAGCCACAGCACGAGGAACGTGAGTGCGCACGCTCCCAGCGCGACGAGCGCGCCGCCAACGGCCATAAACGGCATCACTTGATTGAAACCTCTGCCCCTCACGAAGCCCCGCTGGGGCTCCGCATTCTTATTGCCGCCGGTCGCCCGCTCAGGCTGAAAGCCGCGGTTCCGGGGAGCGCCTGTGTCTCAAGAGCCAGAGATGGCAGGCAACACCGGCGCTATGCAGTTTTCTTGCGCTCGCGTGCGACCAGTGACGCCCACCGAAAGGATATCCCATGGCCTTGGCGCACCCCATCAAATTGACCATAATCGCTCGCGCCTTTGCGCCTGGGTGATCCACTTCATGCTGAACGTCGAACTCGCGCGCACACAGATGATCGCGCAACAGGTACGCGCCTGGTCCGTACTCGATGAGCGCGTGCTGGCGACGCTCGAAGCCGTGCGTCGCGAGGAGTTCGTGCCGGAGAATTTCCGCGAACTCGCCTTCGCGGATAGCGCCATTCCGCTGGGCCACGGCCAGTGCATGCTCCCGCCCAAGGTCGACGGGCGGATCCTGCAGACGCTCGAACTCGGCAAGTCCGATGCGGTGCTGGAGGTGGGCACGGGTACCGGCTTCCTGACGGCCTGTCTTGCCGCCCTCGCCGGTACGGTGCGCAGCCTCGAGATCTATCCGGATCTCGCAGCGCTCGCTACCCGTAACCTGCGTGCGGCGGGCATCAACGGCGTATCCGTCGAGACCCTGGATGCCTGGCGCATCGACGAGTTGGCCCGCTACGATGCCATCGTGGTGAGCGGGTCCATGCCGACCTATGACGCCCGGTTCGAGCGGGCCCTCAAGGCCGGTGGCCGTCTCTTCACGGTCGTTGGCCAGTCGCCGGTGATGGAGGCAATGCTCGTGCGCCGGGCTGGCGATGCGGCAGCCGTGCACATAAGCCTGTTCGAGACGGATATCCCGGCGCTCGTGAACGCGCACCTGCCGCCGCGATTCGCCTTCTGATGGAGGATCCCAGGATGATTCCGGAAATGACGCCGACCGACTTCGTCGCCCTCCGCCGCTCCGGCGCCAGCGTCGTCCTGCTCGACGTGCGGGAGGCCTGGGAGCTGGATGTCGCCCGCGTCGATGACATCGTGCATATCCCCATGGGCCAGGTGGCCGAACGGCTGCAGGAACTCGACCCGGCGCGCCAGACGGTCGTGCTGTGCCGTTCGGGCCGCCGCAGCATGGAAATTGCAAAGTTTTTGGCGCAGAACGGCTTCCATTCGGTAGCCAATCTCAAGGGTGGGATCCTCGCCTGGGGCCGTGAGCTGGACCCGAGTCTGGCAACCTATTAGGGCTCTGAGGAATCCAAGCCCGGCCACCTGCGCTTGCCGCGCTGGCGGCAGGTGATATAGTCTTATATAACACTAGTTGACCCCCCGCCTTCGGGGGGTTTCCTGTTATCCGAGGGAGCGATATGCGAGTCCGTGTCCTGTTCTGCTCGACCATCCTGGGCCTGGGTCTGACCGCAGCGGCGCCCGCGGCGGATCTCATGGCGATCTATCAGCAAGCTTTGCAGGCCGATCCGTCGATTCGCGAAGCCGACGCCAACCGGCTTGCAGCCCGCGAATCGCGGCCGCAGGCTTGGGCGGCACTGCTGCCGCAGATCAACGGATTCGGCCAGTACAACAGGGACAAGCCGGACGGCTCATTTACCAACATCGACCCCAACACCGGCCTGTACGTCCCATCGCAGTCACGCAGTGACACGAAAACGAAGTACTGGCAGCTGCAGCTGCAACAGACGGTATTCCAGTGGGAGCAGTGGGTTGCCTTGAAGCGCTCGAGCAGTGAGCTCGCCCAGGCCGAGGCGGACTACAAGGCAGCGCAGCAGGGTCTGATGCTGCGTGTGGCGACCCGCTATTTCGACGTGCTTGCGGCAGAGGACAACCTGCGAGCACAAGAGGCGGCGACGGAAGCGGTGACACGCCAGCTCGAGCAGGCGGAGAAGCGCTTCGAGGTCGGCCTGATCGCCGTCACCGACGTGCAGGAAGCCAAAGCAGCTCACGATACGGGCACGGCCGATGTCATCGCGGCCAAGCGCTCCCTTGCGACAACGCAGGAGTTCCTGCGCGAAATCACCGGACAACCGACACCAGCACTTGCGCGTCCCGGCGAGGACTTGCCGCTGCTGCCGCCGAGCCCCGCGGATCAGGAAAGCTGGGTCGAGACGTCGATGAAACAGAACCTCGCCCTCACCTCAAGCCACCTTGCGAGCGACATCGCACACGACAACGTGCGCGTGGCCTTCGGCGGCCATCTGCCGTCAGTGTCGCTCGGCGTCACGAGGTCCAACACGGATATCACGGGCACCCACACGGTGGACGGCCTGGCTTCGCCGGCCGACAGCAATTTCGATGACAACTTGCTGCAGCTGCAGGTGACAGTGCCTATCTTCTCCAGCGGCGCCACGCAGTCGAAGGTGCGCCAGGCGGAATATCGCTACCAGGCTGCGAACCAGCGCTACGTACGCACCTCGCGCGAGACCGAGCGCGCTGCGCGCGATGCTTACCTCGGCGTGTTGAGCGAAATGTCACGCGTCCAGGCATTGCGACAGGCGTTCGAATCGAGCCGCACGGCGTTGAAAGCGACCGAAGCCGGTTACGAGGTTGGCACGCGCACGGCAGTCGACGTCCTGCTGTCGCGGCGCACGCTGGTGCAGGCTGCGACCACCTATCTGCGCAGCCGCTACGATTACCTCCTCAACGTGATCCAGCTGAAGATCGCCGCCGGCAACCTCAATGAAGAAGACCTGAAGGAAATCAATTCCTGGTTCAAGGAGCAGACGCCCGAGCAAAGTCTGCCCCAGGACACATCGAAGGACACGTCGAAAGACGCGCCCAAGTAGCCGCGCGTTCGCGCTAGCTCATCAGCGGCGCGATCAGCGCGAGCAGCCTTTCGAGCGCGCCACGGTTGGCCTCGACCGTCGCGCGTCCGCGCTCGCCCGCCTCGCGTCGGGCGGCTGGGTCGCGCAGGAACCCGGACACGCCATCACCAAGCTCCTGCGGATCGCGCACGGTGCGCACGGCTCCCACCTCGATCAGCAGGCGGGCGATGCTCTCCGCATTGAAGGTGTTCGGCCCGGAGAGGATCGGGAGGCCGAGCGCAGCCGGCTCCAGCAGGTTGTGCCCGCCCACGCGCACGAGGCTGCCGCCGACGAACGCAATATCCGCAGCCGCGTAGAAGGTCATCAGCTCCCCAAGCGTGTCGACGAGCAACACCTGGGCCGAAGGCGCGGCGGACCGGTCGCGGCTGCGGCGAACGAATGTCAGGGCGCGCCGCTTTAGGTTAGCCGCCGCGTCATCGAAACGGTTCGGATGCCTCGGTACCAGGATCAGCAGCGCGTCCCGCACGTTCGCCATCACGCGCACATGCGCATCGAGCACGATGTCTTCCTCGCCGGGGTGGGTGCTACCCGCAATCCAGACGGGTCGCCCACCTGCGTAGACCGCTCGCAGGGTCCGACCGTCGGCCACCAGCGCCGACGGAATCTGGAAGTCGAACTTGATGTTGCCCGTGACGTGGGTCCGGGCGGGATTCGCCCCGATCGAACGGAACCGCTCGGCGTCGCTTTCACTCTGCGCGGCTATCACAATGCCATTCGACAACGTCTGTCGAAAGAGACTCACGAGCAGGCGGTAACGCGATACGGAGCGCGGTGAAATGCGCGCACTTGCCAGCACGAGCGGAATGTTGCGCTTGCCGCACTCGTGATAGAGCGTCGGCCAGAGTTCGGTTTCCAGGATGATCGCGAGCCGCGGCCGGGTTCGATCGAAAAACCGGCGCACGGATCCCGGCAGGTCGTAGGGCGCGTAGCTGTATTCGATCGTGTCGCCGAAGAGGCTTTTCGCGAGAGCCCAGCCGGTTGGCGTGACGGTCGTCAGCACCAGCGGAATCGCCGGGTAGCGTGCGCGCAGCGCGCGCACGAGCGCCGCGGAAGCCTGCACTTCGCCAACCGAAACGGCATGCACCCAGATGCTGGGCTCCGCAAGACGCGCATCGCCGAAACCGAAGCGCTCCCCGAGCCGCTCCCAGTAGACACGGTCACTGAAGCCGCGCCAGAGCACGGTCGCAAAAGCGAAGGGTACGGCGAGGCGCGCGAGCAGAATGTAGACGATACGCATCCGTTCAGGCGGGACCGGGCGCCGCACCCGCGGCCGCGGGCAACGAGCGATAGCCCGCGAGCAGCGTCTCCCATTCGGTGTTGCCAAAGCGGTCCGGCGCGAGCGGTGCGCTGACTTTGCGCAGCGAACGGTAGAGGCGGGCGAGATTCGCATCCCGCCAGGGTCCGGGACGCCTGATGCTGCCGCGATCAAAGTCGACGACGAAAACGCGGTTGCTCGAGTCGATGAGGATGTTGTGAGCGTTGAGGTCGGCATGATACGCGCCCGCGTCCTGCAGCCGCCTCAATACCCGGCCAGTCTCGATCCAGAGCGTCAACGACAGCGGCTCGATTTCCAGGCGCGCCGACAGCGGCTCGGTGGCCTCGAGGCGCTCCGTGATGAGATCCGCCCGGTACGTCCAGCCCAGACGCCGGTAACGCGCGGCAACCGGTTTCGGCACGGGCAAGCCGAGCGCACTCAACGCCGCGAGCGTGCGCCATTCGCGAAAGCTCCGCACGCGCTCCTCGCCGGTCCAGAGGTAGCGGTTGCGGCTGAAGTTCGCGATGAAACCGCCCCGCCGATAGGGCCGCGTCACCCAGCGATGCCCTGCGACGTCGACGAAGAAAGCGCCGCCCCGTCCTTTCGTGACCGAAACCTGCCCGGCCTCGGCGGCGATCGAATCGAATGCGGGATGAGCGAAAAACCAGGCGGTCGCAGCGTTGCCGCTCTCGGATGCCTCCGCTAGGATGGCGCCGCCCTCGATTGCGACGCGCTGCTCCAACATGCCGGTCAAGCTCGCCAATCCTCCCAGCCGTATCTGCGTGCTGCGCCTCTCGGCGCTCGGCGACGCCTGCCACGTGCTGCCCGTCATCCGGACACTGCAACAGCGGTGGCCGGACGCGAAAATCACGTGGATCATCGGCAAGAACGAAGCCCGGCTCATGAGCCTCGTCGGCGAGGTCGAGTTTATCACCTTCGACAAGCGCCACAGCCTCCGCGAATACTTCCGCCTGCGCGAGGAGCTGCGCGGCCGGCGTTTCGATCTGCTCCTGCACATGCAGCTCGCGATCCGCGCGAGCCTGCTGTCGACGCTGGTGCGCGCACCGATCAAGCTCGGATTCGACCGCGAGCGGGCCCGCGAACTGCAGTGGCTCTTCACTACGAACCGGATCGCGCCGCGGGCCCGCGAACATGTCCTCGACAGCCTGTATGGCTTCGCCGAGGCACTTGGCGTGCACGACCGGATCATGCAATGGGACATCCCGCTGCCGGACGAGGCCTACGACTACGCCGCCGGCATCATCGACGACAAGCGGCCGACGCTCGTCGTGAGCCCCTGCTCGAGTCACCCGCGGCGCAACTGGCGCGTCGAGCACTACGCGGCCGTGATCGAGCATGCCGTGCGCACGCATGGGATACGCGTCGTGCTCTGTGGCGGCCCGTCCGAAATGGAGCGCGCGTGTGGACGCGAGATCGAGCGCCTGGCAGCCGTGCCGATCGTGAATCAGATCGGCAAGGACACGCTGCCGCAACTGCTCGCGCTGCTCGAAAAGGCCGACGTGCTGGTGAGCCCTGACGCGGGTCCCGTGCACCTCGCGAACGCGGTCGGCACGCCGGTGATCGGCTTGTACGCCGCGACCAACCCGGAGCGCAGCGGCCCGTATTTCAGCCGCCAGTGGTGCGTCAACAAATACGACGAGGCGGCGCGCCGCTTTCTCAAGCGGCCGGCCGACCAGATCCCCTGGCACACGAAAATCGAAAGGAAGGGTGTGATGGATCTGATCACGCCGGATGACGTCAATCGCAAGCTCGACGAATGGATGCGCAAGCGCACACGCCTGCCCCGGCGCAACGCCGTCTAGCGAGGTCAAGCATGTCCGAACTCCTCGTGCCGGTGTCACCCGGCGAACTCCTCGACAAGATCACGATCCTCAGGATCAAGGCTGCGCGTATGGAAGACGCCGCGAAGCTCGCGAACGTACGCCACGAGCTCGATGTGCTCGAGCGGACCTGGCGCGCTTCGCCATACGCTAACGCAGGCCCGGCCAGGGACGTAACGGCGGAGACCGCCGCCCTCGAAGCCGTCAACACGCGGCTGTGGGTGATCGAAGACGACATCCGGGACAAGGAGCGGGCACGCAGTTTCGATGCGCGCTTCATCGAGCTCGCGCGGTCGGTCTACGTGGAGAATGACGAGCGTGCGAAGCTCAAGCGCCGCATCAACGACAAGCTCGGCTCGTCGATCGTCGAAGAGAAGTCCTACCGCAAGTACTGAAAAATGGGGACATTCCTGATTTCGCGCGAGACACTGCGAAATCAGGAATGTCCCCATTTTTCAGTTGCGAAGCGCGTACTCGGCGCCGCAGTACGGACATTTCGCCCGGCCAGTTTCCTCGATCGCGAGGTACACCCGGGGGTGCGAATTCCACAGGTACATCTGCGGCATCGGGCAGGCGAGCGGCAGGTCCGAAGCGGAAACCTCGTAGCGATTCTGCGCATTCGGCTGGATGAGCGGCCGGACGTTGTCTGCGGCGGGCATTTTCCGGCGACCTCGAGCGGGTGCAACCCGGGCGCGAAGTATAACAGGCGCGCGAGCGCCGTCAGTCGAGCATCGTCTCGCTCCAGACGCGCAGCACCGCGGCTCGCGTGTCGGCGTACGGCGCCTCGTCGACGATCGTGCCGCGACCATCGAGCGACGCGCGATGCGTTGCCGCCCGGTAACGAAGATAGGCGCCGACGAGATCGTCGACGATCGCCTGGTCGACGAGCGCCGCGGAGGCAAGCGACTCGAGCTGGCGGATGTTGTCCGTGAACATCGTGATCGCCGGATAGTCGGCGGCCCACTTGAGGGCCCAGTACTGGACCAGGAATTCGATGTCCGCGATACCACCCGGGTCCTGCTTGAGGTCGAATTCGCCCGGGCCGCTCCTGGAAAGTTCGGTGCGCATGCGCTCGCGCATGTCCCGAACTTCATCGCGGAGATTTTCCCGGCGGACGGCCCGGCGCAGAATTTCCGTCCTGACGCTCTCGAATGAGGCACGCACGTCCGGATCACCGGCGACGCTGCGGGCGCGCAGCAGCGCCTGGTGCTCCCAGGTCCAGGCTTCCTCCTTCTGGTAGCGGGCGAACTCCTGCAGCTGCGTCACCAGCATTCCGCCCTTGCCGCTTGGGCGCAGGCGCATGTCCACCTCATAGAGGCGCCCCGCCGCCGAATGCATCGTCAGCAGGTGCACGATTCTCTGCGCGAGCCGGACGAAGAACACGCCGTTCTCGAGCGCCTTGCCGCCATCGGTGCGTTCAATTCCGCCGGTCGAATCGTGCAGGAAGACCAGGTCGAGGTCCGACCCATAGCCGAGTTCGAGCCCGCCCAGTTTCCCGTAAGCGACCGCGGCGATACCGACGGCACGCAAACTCTCACCCGTACCACAGCGCGGGACGCCGTGGACTCGGGTGAGCTGGCGCCAGGCGAGCCGCATCGCCTCCTCGAGAATGAGTTCGGCGACCTCGGTGAGGCGGTCGCTCACTTTCATCAGCGGCAGCCGGCCGCTGAGTTCCGAGTACGCGACACGAAACACCGCGGCGCGCTGAAACTGGCGCAGCGCCTCGATCTCCCGCTCAGGATCGTCGTCCGGCACGTTCTGGCAGCGAATTGCGAGCTCCGCCGCAAGCTGCGAGCGGGTCAAGGGCTGCTCCAGCACCCGCTCGTCCACCAGTTCGTCGAGCAGCAAGGGAAATCCGGAGATCTGGGTCGCCAGGAAGTCGCCCTGGCGGCAGACCTCGATCAGCCGATTGAGCGCTCCCGCGTTCTCGTTCAGCAGAGCGAAATAGGTGGCGCGCCCGCCAACCGCCTCGAGCACGCCGAGCGCACGCGCGAGCGTCGCGTCGGCCGCCGCGCCGGCGGCGCAGGTCGTCACTACGCGTGGCAACAACGCCGCCAGGCGCCGCCGGCCGTTTTCGTCCAGGCCGCGGGCGGCGAAGCCTTCGCGCAACGCAATCAACCGGCGCAGCACTTCGGCCGGATTGCCAAAGCGGGCGAGCTGGCTGCCTTCAAGCAGTGGCCGGCCATCGCTCCCGGCCGACCAGAACGCGATCCATTCGGGCGCGGCCTGCTCGCCGTCGCGACCGTCGGCGGGCGCCAGAATGATGTTGCGGAAGTGCCGGCTGACATTTGCGCGATGCCGACCGAGCTCGGAATTGAAGGCCTGCCAATCGCCATGACCCATCGAGCAGGCGAGGCGCAGGCGCCCACCGTCGTCTTCGGGAAGGTCGTGCGTCTGCTCGTCGGCCCACATCTGCAGGCGGTTCTCGACCCGCCGCAGGTAGCGATACGCCGCCAGCAAATCATTGACGGTCGCCGGCGGTAACAGCCTTTCACCCGCCAGGAGCGGCAGTACGGTGAGGAGACTCGGTTGCTGCAGCCGGCGATCACTGCCGCCGCGCAGGAGCTGAAACGCCTGTGCGATGAATTCGATCTCCCGGATGCCCCCCGGACCCAGCTTGACGTTGTGTTCGAGCTCGCGCCGCTCGACTTCGCGCGCGATCAGCTCCTTCATCTCGCGCAACGCCTCGAACACTCGAAAGTCGAGGTAGCGCCGATAGACGAAGGGCCGCAGCAGGTCGCGCTGCGCCTGCTCGAAGAGCGCGAATCCGGTGACCGCACGCGCCTTGACGTACGCGTATCGCTCCCAGTCGCGGCCATGCTGTTCGAGATAGTTTTCGAACGCACCGATGCTCGCAACGAGGGGTCCACTGTCACCGAATGGCCGGAGCCTCAGGTCGACGCGGTAGACGAATCCGTCGGCGGTCTGTGTTTCGAGCAGCCGGATGACCTGCTGGCCGAGGCGCGTGAAGAAGTCTTCGTTCGCGATCGAGCGCCGGCCGTCCGTTTCACCAAGCTCCGGGAAGAGCAGCACCAGATCCACGTCCGAGGAAAAGTTGAGCTCCCGGCCGCCGAGCTTGCCCATGGCGATGACGGTGAGCTCCTGCGCGGAACCGTCGGGGCTCCGCGGCGTGCCGAATCGACCGATGAGCTGGCGCGTGGCAAACCGCACCGCGCTGTCGATGGCGCCGTCGGCGGCAACGGATAGGTCGGCGAGTGTCTCGTCGACCTCGGCCCACCCGGCGAGGTCCCGCCAGGCAATGCGCACAAGCTCACGCCTGCGGGCGCGCCTCAGCTCGCGCATGAATTGAACTTCGTCGGTCAGCGTATCGAGTGCGCCGAACAGTGGGCTCATGCGCACGGTTGGCGGCCGCCGGGCAGTCAGTTCGCCACTCGCGATGAGCGCGTCCAGCATGGCGGGATCGCGCGCGCAGGACCCGCCGGCGAAATCGCTCAAGGCCCAGACCAACGGCAATGCGTCGCGGACGGCCGCCGGGAGTCGCTCCAGAAGGCCTGCCGATCCCTCCTGCGCCGCGAAGGCATCGAGAGTCCGCTGCGTCGAAGCGCGCAGGGATTCAGGCAGGCTGGAAAGCGAGGGAGCCGCGGACATTGCGCGCGAAATGGTAGCCCAAAAAAGAACCCCGCCTCGTGGCGGGGTTCTGTATCGACTTCGCTCGAACGGACCTACATGTCCATTCCGCCCATTCCGCCCATGCCGCCGCCACCGCCGTGCGCATGCTCGGCCTCGTCCTTCGGCGCTTCGGCGACCATGACTTCGGTCGTGAGGAGCAGCCCCGCGACTGAAGAGGCGTTCTGCAGAGCCAGGCGTGTGACCTTGGTCGGGTCCAGAATGCCCGCCTCGATCATGTCGCCGTACTCGCCGGTCGCCGCGTCATAGCCAAAATTGCCTTTGCCTTCCTTGACGCGATTCAGGACCACAGCGGCATCTTCACCGGCATTCGCCACGATCTGGCGCAGCGGCTCTTCGATAGCGCGCGACAGAATGCGGATGCCGACCGTCTGGTCCTCGTTGGCGCCTTCGAGCTTCTCGAGCGAGCGCTGCACGCGGATGAGGGCGACGCCGCCACCCGGAACCACGCCTTCCTCGACAGCCGCACGGGTCGCGTGCAGGGCGTCTTCGACGCGAGCCTTCTTTTCCTTCATTTCGATTTCGGTCGCCGCGCCGACCTTGATGACCGCGACACCGCCGGAGAGCTTGGCAACGCGCTCCTGCAGCTTTTCCTTGTCGTAGTCCGAGGTGGCCTCTTCGACCTGCTGGCGGATCGACTCGACCCGCGCCTTGATGTCCGACGCCTTGCCGGCGCCGTCGATGATCGTGGTGTTTTCCTTCTCCGCGACGACCTTCTTGGCCTCGCCGAGATCGTTCAACGTCGCCTTCTCGAGCGAGAGGCCCACTTCATCCGAGATCACGGTGCCGCCCGTCAGGGTAGCGATGTCCTGCAGCATGGCCTTGCGACGGTCGCCGAAGCCCGGCGCCTTCACGGCGCAGACCTTGACGATGCCGCGGATCGTGTTGACGACGAGCGTGGCAAGAGCCTCGCCTTCGACGTCTTCCGCGATCACGAGGAGCGGACGACCCGCCTTCGCAATGCCTTCAAGGAGGGGCAGGAACTCGCGAATGTTCGAGATCTTCTTCTCGTAGAGAAGGATCAGGGGCTTCTCGAGTTCGGCCGTCTGGTCGGCCTGGTTGTTGATGAAATACGGGGAGAGGTAGCCGCGGTCGAACTGCATGCCCTCGACGACGTCGAGTTCATTGTTGAGGCCCGAGCCCTCTTCGACCGTGATAACGCCTTCCTTGCCGACCTTTTCCATCGCATCCGCAATGGTCTTGCCGATGTCGACGTCGGAGTTCGCGGAGATCGTGCCGACCTGCGCGATGGCCTTCGAGTCCTTGCAGGGCTTCGAGAGCCTCTTCAGGTCCTCGACAGCCGTCACGACGGCCTTGTCGATGCCGCGCTTGATGTCCATCGGGTTGCGGCCCGAGGTCACGGCCTTCAGGCCTTCGCGCATGATCGCCTGGGCGAGCACGGTGGCGGTCGTGGTGCCGTCGCCGGCTTCGTCAGAGGTGTTGGAAGCGACTTCCTTCACCATCTGCGCGCCCATGTTCTCGAACTTGTCTTTGAGTTCGATTTCCTTGGCGACTGAGACACCGTCCTTGGTGACGGTGGGGGCGCCGTAGCGGCAGATGCGATGGACACCGCGCGGAGCTCATCTTTCTTTGCAGG
>DASQOR010000078.1:0-28996 GCA_035644395.1 Steroidobacteraceae bacterium | reverse complement strand
ACGGCCAGCCCGCGGACCTGGCCGAGCGTCTCGCGATCGAGCGAACGCTTGAACATAGGGGTTATCTGCGACAGGAACTCGGCGGATGGTGCTAGGTAGTTCTACATCGCCCAATCGCGCAAATGCGCTGGCGCGTCACAATCATCCAACCGGCGGCAGAACGAACCCGTCGCGCCCAAATAGTCCAGGGCATAGAGCTACTACTGGCAGTGATGACGATTCGACATGCGGATATGGAGTTGCAGCAGCAGACTGTAAACCGAGCGTTGACCCAGTTAATTTCGCAGACTTGGGGAAAATCTTGAACACCCCAATGTACAACCCGCTCAAGAGATCGGCGGGACTATTGATGTGGGGTATTGCCGGAGGGCTCGGAGCTGCTGCGGTACCGGGTGCGGCGTCAGCCGCTGGTTGGTTGCTCCGAACTACTGGATCATTGCTTAGGGGGCCGGTGCTTGGTGTGTCTTTGTCTTTTGGAAGCCAAGCAATTACGGACGGTGCAGTCACGGAAGGGACAATTACCGCTCAAGAATACGCTCTTGAGGAATCGGTTGACGGCTTGGCGCATGAATTGGAGGAAGCATCTGAGGTAGACTACGAATCCAATTTGGACGCTGGCGCTCAAACGATCGGAAGCACGTCTCCGTAGTACTCAATCGGATGTCACACGCGATCATCACTCGAAGTAGCAGGAATTGGAGCGCATCTAGGTAGAAATGTGGCTGTGCCCATTCAGCTGTCCCGTCAACCGATTCCGGATAGACGCGCCTGGCGAAGCGGTCTTGCATATCCGATTTGGGTACCGCCGCAGTTCAGAGAGATCCGAGGATTTTTCGCATCCGGCAACTTCGCAATGGCGTGTTCGGAATTGCTGCGCCTAAGCGAAACGGGCTCGAGTCCGGCTGTCGCGCTTCTTGACTATCTTTTTTTTCGTGGCCTGCCGCCTTGCGACATCGATGCTGCCGATGTAAGGGCTCGCTGCCGCAGAGCAGCCGAGCGCGGAGACGAATTCGCGCAATACGTCGTCGCGTGGCGCGAGTTCGCAGAATGCCGCTATCATGAAGCAACAAAGTGGATGGCGAAATCGGTGCAGAATCGCTTCCTCCCTGCAATATGCGATTCGGCGCAACTTTCAGCACGGGGGTCGGGCATGTCTAGGAAACGCCCAGATTTGGCCAGGAAGTATCTGTGGCAAGCGATTCGGCGCGGACACCGCCTCGCAATACTGCTGCTCTTGCGGTACGGAATGAAAGGCGTATTTGGGCTTCTGTGGCGTGTGCCGGCAGCTGTCGCCTTTCCAATTGGGCTCGTTTGGGTCATGCCATTCGTACACCTCAGGCCCTTTGATATTCGAGCGTTTGCGCATGTGATGGAGAGGACCATGCCGCCATTTGCTGTGCGGACAATCTAGGCGCTCACGCTTTTGGGCCGCGAGAATTCCACTGACGATAGACCAAACGAACTTGGTGAAGCGTTGGACGGCTATCTCCGAGATCGGCGGCGTTTGATCATCACGCATGTTTGTCTGGCCGCCATTGCAATCGGCGTCTATTACTTTCAACCATCAAACATTCATCCCGCCCCGAGATTTCTGCGGGGTTACGCAGCGGCTATCGCGCTCGCTACCATGCTCGCCTGGGTGCCGTACGTCGTGTCTTGGGCAGTGTCGCGAAATGTGCTACCCGGACATGGCCGCCGATGCGCACTTTTCTTGTTGGTCGCGTGCGCGATCTCCGCGCTATCAGACGTCTTCTTGCTTCATCTGGAGCCTGAGCGATTCCAGGTTTCGTCGATTGCGGTATCAGCGGCAACGACGGTTGCGCTTGTGGTCGCCGCAAGACTTTGTGCGATTGACGCTGACTTGTAGTTATGCCGCCCGTCAGCAATCAGCGGCGCTTAGTTGATACTTCTTGAGCTTCTCGACCAGCGTCGTCCGCTGCATCTTGAGCAGCCGCGCCGCTTCCGCAACCGTGCCGCCCGCCTCCATCAGTGCCCGCCGGATGATTGCGACCTCGATGCCGCTCAAGTGATCGCGCAGATCCAGGCCGTCGCGCGGTAATGCCTCCGGTTGCGCAGGCTGCGTTGCGAGGAGCATCGAAGGCTGCCGTTCTCGGACCGTCGGCGCCGATCCTGCGGGCCGATAACGGTCGGGCAGTTGCTCGACGTCCACCCGCGCGCCCGGATGCAGGATGCACAGCCGTTCGAGCAGGTTCGAGAGTTCCCTCACGTTGCCCGGCCAACGGCATCGCGACAGCGCCGCGACGGCCGCCGGCGTCAGCTCGATGCGTGCGGCAATACGGGCGTTGCGCTCGAGCAGGTGATGGATCAGGACCGGCATGTCTTCGATCCGGTCGCGCAGCGGCGGCAGCACGATCGGAAACACGTTGAGCCGATAGAAGAGATCCTCACGGAACTTGCCCTCGGCGATCAGCGCCTCGAGGTCCCGGTGGGTCGCAGCAATAATACGCACGTTGCACTGGACCGTGCGGTTGCTGCCGACGCGCTCGAACGTGCCTTCCTGCAGCACGCGCAGGAGCTTCACCTGCATGGCGAGGCTCATGTCGCCGATCTCGTCGAGGAAGATCGTGCCGCCTTCGGCGTACTCAAAGCGTCCCTGGCGTGCGCAGAGTGCGCCGGTGAACGCGCCCTTCTCGTGACCGAAGAGTTCGCTCTCGAGGAGATCCGCGGGGATCGCGCCACAATTCACCGGCACGAACGAATGGGCGGCGCGCCCGGAAAGCTCGTGCAGGTGGCGCGCGACCATTTCCTTGCCGGTGCCGGATTCGCCGAGGATCAGCACGTTGCTGTCGAACGAGGCGACCTGGTGGATGAGCCGATGGATCTCGGCCATCGGCGCAGATCGTCCGATCGGGTGGAATTTCAGCGGTCGCACCGGCGTCGAGGCCGTGCGCAGCGCTTCGCAGCGCTTGAGGATGCTCGTGAGCTGGGGCTGGCGAATCGGGAGTTCAAGCTGCAGTCGCGGAAGCGAATCGCCGGCCGTCGATGCGGCGCCGTTCGCCGCCTCGTCTGACGCGCAGACGAGCGGCAGCACGACGCCGTAGCTGCGCAAGCGCTCCGCGATGTGTTCGATCGCCGAGGCATCGCCGGCGCCGTACAGCACGGCAAGCCAGTCGAGTTGCTTAGGCTCCGGCCAGTCAATGGCGGTGATGTCGGCGACGACGACCGGTTGATAGGCAAGGCGACGGAGGATGTTCTGCCAGGACTGCGCTCGACGGCAATCAGGCTCTATGACCAGGACCTTGCGTTCTGTCACCGTGTATCCGGGCTCCCGTCCTCGGATCAACGAAACTCTCGTCGCTTCTAGATTTTTCTTGTAACGCTTTGACGCGAATCATTCTGCGTCGCAACGGGACCGGATCGTACGGATACGAAGGCTTCTTAAGTAATGAGGCAAGCGCCGCAATTCATCTGCGGGTTTCCCCTAATCCGCTGTGAGGAAAAGAGATTGGCTCTGTCCCCTTTTCCTATTTCTTCACCGAGCGCGCGTCGGCGACGGCGCGGCGGTGATGACGAAAGATCATCTTCTCCAGGAGCTCGATGACATGCGGTGCGACGCCCTCGAAGGCGAACGCGACGCGATGCTTGTCGCCGCTGGCATGGCAGCCGACCACTTTCCCCGGCAGCTGCAACGGGTGCGGGAGCGTCCGGTTGATGTGGAGCGCCACCATGCCGAGGCTGTCGACCTTGAGCGCCGCGTCGTTGTCCCACTCGATGCCGTCGGCCGCGAGGCGGAATTTACGGTCGCTGGGCAAGACGTTGTCGCGCGCGAGCAGGCGCGCAAGCATGTGCATGACGACGTTGAGCTTCGACTCGAGCCGCTCGAGCTCGTGACGCACGACGACGTCGTCGTCCTTGGGATCGATCGGATGCCGCTCTTCGAGCGAGGCATCGAGCTGCAGGATCTGCTGGTTTTCGTTGCTGAGGCGCAAGAGCTCGACGTCGTCCGGAATCGCGGTGATCGGGCGAAAGCCGAGCGGCATCTCGTCGTGATAGGCGAGACCAACGGCGGTCGCCGTGGCCTTGCTGCCGTCGGCGAGGTTCGCGGGTCTGCGAGGCGGAGGTGCGGCCATGGACGTCAGCTACGGCGGTTGTCGAAGTGCACCTGATGATAAGCCGCGACGGCGCGACGGCCGAGCTGCAGCGTGTCGCTTTCGCGTTCGACACCGCGACGGCGGTGTTCGGCGAGGCCGATCAGGCGGTTGTTCATCCGCAGGAGCTCATCCGCGAGCACGCGCAGCTTCGGATCGAGTGCGTGGCTGCCGTCCTGGCCGAAAGCCGCGGCAAGTAACCGCTGACGGAGCGCATCGTGTTCGAGCGCCTGCTGCCATTCACCGCGTTCGATGAGTGCCTCGACGGCCCGCGTTTCCTCGAGCGCTCGCCCGAGGAGCGCGGTGGTCGGAGTGTCTTCGGGCACGGCGGCCACGCGCTACGGAGTCGCCGGCGCCGCGATGGCGTCCCAGCCCGACTTGATCTCGTGCAGGAGCGATGAAACTTCATCAAGCACGCCCCGGTCGTTGCGCAGGTTCGCCTCGACGATGCGCCGGCCGACGTAGTCGTAAAGGCTATGGAGGTTCGCGGCGATTTCACCGCCGCGCGTAAGGTCGAGGCTCCCGTTGAGCTCTCCGATGATCGCGAGCGCGCGCCCGAGCGCTTCGCCCTTGTGCGCGACATCATTGCGCTCGAGGTGCCCCTGCGCTTCGGCGATCCGGTCGATGGCACCGCCGAGGAGGAGTGTAATGAGCCCTTTGGGATCCGCACCGGAAACCTTGCCGTGCGCGCCGACGTTACGGTAAGTGTCGGCCCCTTGTGTTCGTGATCCGCTGTACATGCGGTCCTCGCAGATTACCGGCTGTTGATGGTTGCAGAGGCCGTCGCTGACAGCTGCTGCGTGAGGAAATTGCTGGTCGACTTGAGCTGGGCGACGAGCGTATCCATGGCGTTGAACTGGGCGCGCAGCCGCGTCTGCAGCGAGTCGAGCCGCGTCTGCAACGCCGTGCGCTGATCGCCGATGTCGCTGATGCTGTCCTGCAGGCCTTTGGTGCGGGCATCGATCAGCCCGCCGCTCGCCGTGTACTGGGAGACGACCTTGTCGAGGCGCTTCGCGACACCGTCCGTCGAGGCGAAGAGCTTCCCGACCGCGTCGAAGTTGCCGTCGATCGCGGTGTTGAGCTTGGTGGCATCGACCGAGATCGTGCCATCGAACCCGAACGTGAGTCCGATCTGCGAGAGATTCGTGTAGGCGGTGCCGGTACTGACATTCGAGGTGAAGCTGCGCCGCACCGCGGTCATGAAATCCCGCAGCGTCGAGTCGCCGAGGAGCGGGCCCGCGACCTTGGTGGTCGCATCGAAGCTCGCCAGCTGCTTGAGGCCGCTGAAGAGCGCGTTGTAGGCCTTCGCGAAATCGTTGACGGCCTTGGTCGTGGAAGCCTTGTCGAAGGTGACGCCGATCGTCGTCGTCACGTCGGTGTCGCTGACGCCGGCAAGACTGAACGTGAGGCCCGTGACGGCGCTCGTCACGCTGTTGGTCGGGCCTTCGAGCGCGAGTCCGTCGATGACCACTCGCGAATCGGTGGCCGTCTGCAGCGAGGTGAGATTCGTGATGCTGTTGGCCGGATCGTAGACGAGGCCCGCGAGGCCGCCGTCGCCGTCCGCCTGGGTCACCGTGATCGCATTCGCGGCGCCGGTCTGCGCGCCCGTCAGCACGAGGTGGGCGCCATCCGTGCCAGTCACGATCGTCGCGGTGATTCCCGGATTGCCGGTCACGGCGTTGATCGCGTCGCGAATCTGGCCGAGCGTGTTGTGCGTCGAGTCGATGGCGAGGACAACGGTGTTCGCGCCGAGCTTGAGCGTGAGGCTCCCCGTACCGATGACGGTATCGGCCGACGCGTACGGACCCGAGCGGAGCTTGGCCGCCTGCGCGAGCCGTTCGACTTCAACCTGGTAGGTGCCGGGCACCGCCGTCGAATCGGCCGTGGCCGTGACAATCTTGTCGTCGCCGGTGGAAACCGCGCGAGCCTGGAACTTGGACGGATCCTTGAGGGATGCGATCGCGGTCGACAGCGTGTCGATCGCGCTGCGCAGCGATCCAAACGCGGAGAGCTTCGCCTGGATCTTGGCTTCCTGGGCATCGAGCCGGGTGCTCGTCGGCGCGCCTTCGGCCGAAATGAGCTGCTTGACCAGCGACTCGATGTCGAGGCCAGAGCCGATGCCGGTGGAAACGATCGATCCCATGAAGACTCCGCTGCCGATTTCGATAGGCCCTGGCAATAAGGAGCAAGCTCCGTGCCAGGGCGGGCGTCGTCAGGCCGTCGCGTTCACGAGAACGCCGGTCGCCTTGAGCTCACGCGCGATATTCAATACTTCCTGCGGCGGAATCTGCCGCACGACCTCGCCGTTCACCGGATTGATCACCGTGATGACCGTCCGGCCGCTGGCCTCGTCCACCTGGAAGCGCAGGCCGCGGGCGTTGTCCCGCAGGAAGGCGTTGATGTTGTGGATCGCCCGGCTGATGTCGATCTTCGGCACCTCGGCCTTGGGCGGCGGTTCAACCACCCGGGGCGCAGGTCTGCCGTTCGGCGGCAAGTCATTGCCGCTTGCGGTCCGCATCTCTGTCTTTTCGGGCGCCCCGCTTCCGTGCACCGGGCGCGTAGCGAGCACTACGCTCGCCAGGCTGTCGTTCGCCATGCTGCCACCTTGAGTGATGGTTCCGTGTGCCGGTCGCGGTCCGGACATCCGTGTCCGGACCTGATCCTTGCGAACCGTCGGAACCGCTTGCGCGGATCCCGATCACTGACCTCAAACTTTACCGAAGGAGCCCGAGCACGTTCTGCGGAACCGCGTTGGCCTGCGCCAGAATCGCGACACCCGCCTGCTGCAGGATCTGGGCGCGCGTCAGGTTCGCCGTTTCGGCGGCGAAGTCGGCGTCCAGGATGCGGCTGCGGGAAGCTTCGAGGTTCTCGCTGATCGCCTGCAGGTTCGAGATGGTCGATTCGAAACGGTTCTGAATGGCACCGAAGGTGCTGCGCAGACCGCTGACCGCGGTGAGCGCCGCATCGACGCGGCCGATCGTGGTGTTGGCATTGGCAACCGTCGTCACCGAGGCCGAGTTCAACGCCGAGTTACCGAGGGCGAGCGAACCGGCTGCGTAGCCGAGGTCCGCGGCGCCAGCACCGGCAACCGTGATCGAGTCGGCCGCCGTTAGGCGGATGGAACCGACCGCGGTAAACGTTGCTGTACCAGCGGCCCAGGTGAGGGCCGCATTGCCCGTGTTGTTGTTGGCGGTGGCGGCCTGGAAGCCTTCCGTCGCTGTCGCTGTCTGGGCGAGATCGATGTTGCGTCCATCGACCGCCGTCAGGGTGAACACACCGGCCGCAAACGAGGCCGTGACGCCCGTCGCCGACGAATTGGCGTTGATGTTGGTCGCGAGCTGCGAACCCGTGAGGGCCGCAGTCGTCGCCGACTGCACCGCCACGCCGTTGACCGACAACGCATAGCCGTTGGTCGCCGTTGTCGTGAAGTTCAGTTCAAGGGTCGTATCCGCGGTCGCCGTCAGGCCGCCGATGCCGACGCCATTGATGGCTGCGGCTTTCGCGTAGGCGCTGCCCGCCGTCTGCGTGGTCGCCGAACCTGCGACTGAAACACCGACGTTAACGGCCTGGCCCGTGCCAATGGCAATCGTGACGTTGTTGTTCAGTGCATTTGCGGCAACGACTCCGGCGCCCTGCTGGCCAACCGAGAGCGCGCTGTTGTACGCGGCACCGCCAACGTAGTCGGCTGTCTTGCCGATCTGCGTCGTGCGCATGCTGGTCGAGAGGCCGACCGTGATGGTTTCGCCGACGTTCGCGCCGACCTGGAAGGTCGCGTTGCCGAAGGTGCCGTTCAGCACTTTCTGGCCGTTGAACGCGGTCTGCGTGGCAATACGTTCGATTTCCGCGAGGCGCTGCTGCACTTCCTGGTCGAGGGCCTGCCGGTCCGACGCGCTGTTCGAGGCGTTGGCCGACTGCACCGCGATTTCACGGATGCGCTGCAGGTTGTTCGTCACTTCACCGAGGGCGCTCTCAGCCGTCTGCGACAGCGAGATACCGTCGTTCGAGTTACGAACCGCCTGGTTGAGGCCGCGGATCTGCGTGGTGAAGCGATCCGAGATCGCGAGACCAGCAGCGTCGTCTTTGGCGCTGTTGATGCGCAGACCGGATGACAACCGCTGCAGGGCGGTGGCCAAGGCCGACTGCGACGTCGACAGGTTGCGCTGCGCGTTGAGCGAAGCGATGTTGGTGTTGATGACTTGAGCCATTTGCGAACTCCTGATCGATTTGGGACCCGGCCGGCCAACCTGGCCTGGCGTTACTCCGGTGGCCGCCGGTAATAACCTTTGGTCCACGCTCAGGGCCTGTATCGGTGGGGGTTCGGGATTCTTTAGCGCCGCATACCGTTTAACAGTAGGCGGCAAGAACCGGGTTCACAGAAATGGCTTCGGGGGCTCAAGGTTTGGGGCCTTCAGCCGCGGGGGGCGTCGCGACGGACGCCCGGACCAGGGACGTCAGAGATAATTGAAGAGCGAGAGGTTCTGCGTCTGGGCGAAGGCCTTTTCCGAGGCGGTGAGGCCCGTGAGCTGGATGTTCAGCCGTGAAATAGCGTCCGCGTAGTCGAGATCCTTGACCTGTGAGAGCAGCGCCTGGGTGTGCAGGTCGATGTCGGAGTTGATGTCCTTCTGGGCATCGATCGCGTTCAGGCGGCTGCCGACCTGGGCGCGCACGTCGAGGACATGACTGATCGCCTGGTCGAGATCGTTCAGCACGTTGCCGACCTTGTTGTTGAGCTGCGCCTGCCCGGCGGCCGTGTTGACCGGCGTTTCGAGCGAGGAGATGAAGTTCTGCACCGTGGTGAACATGTCCTGGTTGCGGCTCGCCGCGACCTGGAAGCTGTCGCCCGCGGCGGGCTGTCCGGTGAGCTCGAACTGGATGCCGCGAAACGCGATCGCCGGGACGACGGCCTGACCGATCTGGATCGTGCCGCTCGTCACGAGGACATTCGCCGCATCGCGCACTTCGTACGCGGTGGGCGAGGTGAAGTTGATGGCGTAGGTGCCGCCGTCGTATTGCGCGGGGTCGACGACGGTCCTTTGCCCGACGAGGCCCGTCCCCGCATTCGCGGGATTCGCACCGGCGCTGAAGACCCCATTGCCGTCGAGGATCGCCTGGAAGATGGAGGCGCCGTTATCGCTGTCCTTGAGCTGCCGGTTCGACCCGATCTGGATCTGCCGCTGGCCCTGGTCGCCGCTGTAGGCGACCGTGCCGCCGACCAGGCTGAAGGGCTGCGTCAGGCTGCTGAAGCCGGCGAACAGGTAGTTGCCGGTGCCGTCCCTGGTATTGGCGAGCTGGATCAGGGTGCCGAGCGCCTCGCGCACTTCGCTCGCGATGCCGCTGCGTGTCTCGTTGGTCTGTGTGGCGTTGTTCGCTTCGACGGCGAGCTCGTGCAGCCGCTGCAGCACGTCGCCGACGCTCGCGAGGGTGGTTTCCTCGGCGCCGAGGCGATTGGCGGCGAGATCCGAGTTGCGCGAATACTGCGAGTTCTCGGCGAGCGCCCGGCTCAGGTCGAGCGATTGCACGGCGCCGATCGGATCCTCGGACGGCTTTGAGAACCGCAAGCCGGTTGAAATCTGGTTCTGCGTGCGCGCGAGCTGGCTTTGCGTCGTCCCGAGGGTTCGCAGCCAGGCTTCACGCATGGAGGCTTCGGAGACGCGCATGGGGTTACCGCCTGACCGCCGCGATGAGCGTGTCGAAGAGCGTGCCCGCGACGGCGATCGTCTGCGCCGCGGCCTGGTAGGCATGCTGCCAGCGCACGAGATCGGCGGCCTCCTCGTCGAGATTGACGCCCGAAATCGACGAAACGGTTTCCTTCGCCTGGCTCGCGAGCGTCGCCTGGGCGTCGCGGCTGACGTTCGCCTGCTGCGCTTCACTGCCGACGGCGCCCACCAGCACGCTGAACGCGCCGCTGATCGAGGTCGTGCCGCCGGCGAGCACGTTCGCATTCTGCAAGCCGGCGGCGAGCAGCGCGTTCCGGTTGTCGCCGGCGCCGCCGGTATTCTTCTGGATCGTGAAGCTGTCGCCGGTCACGGGCGTACCCGAGATCTGCACGCGCCAGCCGTTGACGTCGATGTTGCCGCCGCTCGTGTAGGCGACGGCTGGCCCGCCGTTCACGCTGTACGTCGTCGCCGAGAGGAACTGGATGCTGGCGGTCGCGAGCAGGTTCACGTTGCTCGCATCGAGCACGTCGCCCTGCGAAATGCTCGCGTTACCCGCGTTCGCAAGCGCCGCCGACGTGCGAATGGGGCCGGCAGCCGCAATACCGCGCGGATCGCTGAGCACGGAGGCGAGCGAGGACGCGCCGGTCCGCGTCGGCTGAATGCGGAACTGATCGCCCGCCGCCGGCGCACCGGCGACCACGATCGAGGCGCCCTCGGCAACGAAGGGATTCGCCACGGTGCCGGCGCCCGTCAGCGCGACGCTGGAACCGTCGCTCACGCGAACGAGCGAGTACGCGCTGCCGTTGTAGCGCAGGTCGTATTCGTCACCCGTCAGCGCGCTGATGTCGGAAATGCTGGCGGCAGCGGATCCGCTGCCCGTGTTCGCCGAGCGTGGCAAGGTCCGCGGACCCGCGACGCTGAAGATGTCCGATCCGAGCTGGCCCGTGAGATCGAGGCCCGCCGCTTGCTGCGCGTTGACGCTGACCGCGAGGCCGACCGCGACCAGGCCGAGCTGATTGCGCGTCGGATCGATGATCTCATCGCGAACCTGGACGAGGCCGCCGAGCTCGCCGCCGCTCAAGAGCTGCGTGATCGTCGTTCCGCCCGAGCCCGAGTAGCTGATATCGAGCTTCGAGGAATCGAGCGAGGACGGTGTCGCCGTCAGCGTCTGTGAGACATTGCGGAGCACGAGCGCCTGGCCGTTGCCGATGAAGACGTTGAGCGCGCCGTCGGAGTCGGAGGTCGTGGTGACGTTCGTGTATTGCGCGAGCTGGGTGAGGATCGTATCGCGCTTGTCGAGGAGGTCGTTCGGCGGCTGGCCGGTGAACGACGACTGCGCGGCCACGATGTCGGCATTGAGCTTTGCGAGCTGCGAGGCGAGGCTGTTGATCTGCGTGACGTCCGCGCGAATCTTGTCGTTGACGTTCTGCGCGACCGCGTCCAGGCGCGTGCTCGCGTCGGAGAACCGGCTCGCGAGCGTCTGCGCCTGCGAAATCAGCACCTGCCGCGAAGCGGCCGAGGATGGATTGTTGGCGACGTCCTGCCAGGCGTTGAAGTAGGCCTGCAGGCTCGAGGAGATGCCGGCCGTCGGGTCGCCGATGATGTCGTCGATCTGGCCGGCGAAATTCGCGACGGTGTCGGACTGTCCGGCGTTCGCGGTCGCCGTGCGCAGATTCTGGACGGCGAACTGGTCGAAGATGCGGCGCACGCTGACGACGTCGACGCCGTTGCCGACGAAGCCGCTGCCGTAGCCCTGCGGAGTCTTCGTGGCAAGGTCAGTGACCTGGCGGCTGTAGCCTTCGGTCCCGACATTCGCGACGTTGTGGCTGGTCGTGGCCAGCGCGCGCTGGAACGCGAGCAACCCCGAAAGCCCTGTTCGCAGAATGTCCGGCATGGCCTATCGACCTCGATTCCTATTAATAAGAAGCGGGCTGGCTCCTCGCCCTGCCCGCTCGCCTCAAGGAGTCGGCGCTGCGGCGCCTTCCTTGAGTTGTGCAACCGCAGCACGCATTGTCTCGCCGCTGTATATCGCCTTGATTTTACTGGCGTAATTCGGGTCCGTGGCATAGCCCGAGCTCTGCAGGGCGTCCGCATAGCGCGCGACATCCGGGCCGGCGGCAAGCACCGCCCGGTAACGCGGGTTGCCGCTCAACAATTGAACATAATCAGCAAAGCCTTCCTCGTGCGAACCGTACGCGCGGAAGTTGTCGGCCTTCTGCTGGAGGACGCCGCCCTGGAACTCGAGCGTCTTCGCGAGCGCTTCATCGCCGTTCCAGCCGCCGCCGCCCTTGATCCCGAACAGATTGAAGCTCGGGCTGCCATCCGGGCGTCGCGGCAACTTCGTGCCCCAGCCGGTTTCGAGCGCGGCCTGCGCGACGATCGCGAGCGGCTCGGTGCCGAGCTTGAGCGCCGCCTGCTTCGCGAGCGGCAGCACGGAACGCACGAAGCCTGCGGGATCCGCCGCGGCCTGCGGGCCTGCGCCGGCCGCAGGCTGCGCGCCGCCCGACGGCTGCAGCTGGCGCATCATGAGTTCGGCGATGCCGAAGCCCTTGTTCTTCGCGAGCTGCATCGAGATCTGCTGGTCCCACATCTGCTGGTACATCTCGGTTTCGTCGCTGTCGAAGAGCCCGCTGCCGAGATTCGCGTCGCGCATGCTCTTCACCATCATGTCCATGAAGAGCGCCTCGAACTGCTGGGCGACCGCCTTGATCGCCTCGGGCGACTGGCTCTTCGCCTGGTTGCGAAGCGCGGCGAGACCGTCGAAGTCCATGGTCGACTTGACGTCGGCGGGCGTGACGGTCGGTAGCGTGAAGTCTTTCATCTTTGGCCGGCGATCAGATGACGATGAGTTCCGCGCGCAGCGCTCCCGCCTCGCGCAATGCTTCGAGGATGGCGACGAG
The DNA here is from genome assembly GCA_035644395.1 of Steroidobacteraceae bacterium. Taxonomy (GTDB): domain Bacteria; phylum Pseudomonadota; class Gammaproteobacteria; order Steroidobacterales; family Steroidobacteraceae; genus JBGPLJ01. The sequence continues at coordinate 16,330 of DASQOR010000078.1, read as the reverse complement.
ATCGCCGGGCGCCGCGCCCACCTGGTTCACGGCCCGCACGATCTCATCGAGCGTCACGCCGGGATTGAAGAGGAACATCCGGCTGCCCTCCTGCGTCACTTCGATGCTCGAGTCGGGCACGACGACCGTCTCCCCGCGCTCGGAGAACGGCGCGGGCTGGCTGACCTGCGCATCTTCGCGAATCGTCACGGTCAGCGAACCGTGCGCGACCGCCGCCGCGCTTACCCGGACGTGCGCGCCGATCACGACGGTACCGGTGCGGGAATTGATGATCACACGTGCCGCCGCGTCGCCCGGTTCGACTTCGAGATTCTCGAGTACCGAGACGAACGCGACGCGCTGGTCGGAATCCGCCGGCGCCGCGATCTGCACCGAGGTTGCATCGAGCGTGCGCGCCGTGCCGGCTCCGATCGACATGTTGATCTTGTCCGTGAGGCGCGCGGCCGTCGTGAAATCCGGCGAATTGAGATTGAGCACGAGCGCCGTGCCCTGGGTGAACTGATTCGGGCTTGCGCGCTCGACCGTGGCGCCGTTCGGGATGCGCGCCGCGCTCGGGATGTTCACGGTGACCTTGGAGCCGTCGTTGGCTTCCGCGCCGAAGCCGCTCACGATGAGATTGCCCTGCGCGATGCCGTAGACCTGGCCGTCAAGGCCCTTCAACGCCGTCACGAGGAGCGCCCCGCCGCGCAGGCTCTTGGCGTTGCCGATCGAGGCGACCGTGACGTCGATGGTCTGTCCGGGCTTGGCGAAGGGCGGCAATACCGCCTGCACCGAGACCGCGGCCACGTTCTTCAGCTGCGGATTCACATTCGGCGGAACCGTCACGCCCAGCTGCGAGAGCAGGTTCTTGAGGCTCTGCACGGTGAAGGGCGCCTGGCTCGTCTGGTCGCCCGTGCCGTCGAGTCCGACGACGAGTCCATAGCCGATCAGCTGGTTCGTGCGGACGCCCGCGACCGCGGCGAGATCCTTGACCCGCTCGGCATGTGCCGGCGTCTGCACGCAGGCGATCGCGACGAACCAGGCAAGGAGCAGGACTTTGCGCATCGATTGCATGGTGGGCCTCAGAACGGCATCCAGGGCGAGTTGAAGAATTTTGCGAGCCAGCCGGCCTTGTTCGCGCTCGCGAGCGTGCCGCGGCCGCTGTAGCTGATGCGGGCATTGCCGATCTTGTCCGAGGTCACCGTGTTGTCCGTCGCGATGTCATAGGGGCGAACGATGCCGGTGATGCGGATGAACTCATCGCCCTGGTTGAGCGTCAGCCACTTCTCGCCCTGCACGACCAGATTCCCGTTCGGCAGGCGGTCCACGACCGTGACGGTGATGCTGCCGTCGAGACTGTTGCTCTGGCTCGAGGCGCCGGTGCCCTGGAACTGCTGCTGGCCGTCGAGCGCGTTCTGCAGGACCGGCGTGCCATTCACGGTCACCGGGCGGCCGAGCAGCGTCGGCCCCGCGTTGTCGACGGACGTCTCCTTCTTGGTCTGCGTCGAGGAAGTCTTGCTCGCCTGGGTCGACTCCTGCAGGCGGATCGTCAGCGAGTCGCCGACGCGACGCGCCTTGATGTCTTCGAGCCACGCGACTTCGCGCCCCGACTGGAAGATCGCGCCCGGCGTCGCATCGGCGGCGGGCGGCATGGCGGGCGGCGGTGGCGCGGGCGGCTCCGATTGCGGCGCGAGCAGACCGCAGCCCGCGGCGAGCATCAGTACGACGACGAAACCGGACTTGGCGACGCGTGACAGCATGGGATCACAGGTTGTTGGTGATGTACTGGAGCATCTGGTCGGTCGTCGCGATCGCTTTCGAATTCATCTCGTAGGCCCGCTGCGTCTCGATCATGTCGACGAGTTCCTGGGCGACGTTGACGTTCGACGCCTCGAGCTCACCCTGCAGGAGCGATCCGAGGCCGTTCAGCCCGGGCGTACCGACCTGCGGCGCACCGCTCGCGGCGGATTCGAGCAGCAGGTTCTCGCCCTTCGGCTGCAAGCCGGCCGGGTTGATGAAATCGACGAGCTGCAGCGTCCCGATCTGTGTTGGCGTGGACGCACCGGCGAGCACCGCACTCACGGTGCCGTCGCGGCCCATCGAGATCGAAGTGGCATCCGGCGGAATATTGATCGGCGGCTGCAAGGCATAGCCGCTCGCGGTGACGACCTGTCCCTGCGAGTCGAGCTGGAATTCCCCGGCGCGCGTATAGGCGATCGTGCCGTCGGGCAGCAGGATCTGGAAGAAGCCGCGCCCTTCGATGGCGAGGTCGAGCGGCTCCGTCGATTCGACGAGGCTGCCCTGCTGGTAGATCTTCTCGGTCGCGACCACGCGCACGCCCGTGCCGAGGTGCATGCCCGTAGGGTATTGGGTGTCCTGCGAGGTCTGCGACCCGACCTGCCGGATGTTCTGGTAGAGCAGGTCCTCGAACACCGCGCGCCCGCGCTTGAAGCCCGTCGTGTTGACGTTGGCGAGGTTGTGCGAGACGACCGTCATGCGCGTCTGTTGCGCGTCGAGACCGGTCTTGGCTGCCCAGAGTGCTGGATTCATGCTGGATTTCCTCTTTCAGTCCTAGGCGACCGACAGCAGTTTCGTTGCGACTGCCTCGGTCTGTTCCGCGGTCGTCATCGCGCGCACTTCAAGGTCGAACATGCGCGAGAGCTCGATCATGCTGATGAGCGCCTGCGGGAGATTGACGTTGCTGGATTCGAGCGTTCCGGCGACGAGCCTGACGTCCGTCGACGCCGGAGCCGTCGCGCCTGACTTCAGCCGGAAGAGCCCATCGTTACCCTTGACGAGCGTGCTGCGATCCGGATCGACCAGCTTGATGCGGGCCACCGTCGAGACAGTTTCTGGGCCGAGGCCCTGCGGCACGACCGAGATCGTGCCGTCGCCGCCGATCGCAATCTCATTGATCGGCGGAATCGACACGGCCCCGCCGTCGCCCAGCACGGGATGGCCGCCGGCCGTCTGCAGCAGGCCCGACTCGGTGAGCTGAAGATTGCCCATCCGGGTATAGGCTTCCTTGCCGTTCGCGTCCTGCACGGCGATCCATCCCGAACCCATCACCGCGACATCGAGATCGCGTCCGGTGGTCGCGAGCGTGCCGACGCCGGCGTCGAAGCCATTGTCTTCGACCACCGCGTTGACGCGCGTCGGATAGCCGTCGCCGTAGATCGGGAAACTCCCGAAGCCGTGCAGGTCCGCGCGAAAGCCGGTGGTGTTGGCGTTCGCGATGTTGTGGTTGTTGATCCCCTGCGCCTGCATCACCTGCTTGGCGCCGGTCATCGCAACGTACAGCATCTTGTCCATGGCGGCTCAGGCTCGACCGTTAGCGGATGTTGATGATCGTCTGCGTGATCTGGTCGGCCGTCGTGATCATCTGCGCGTTCGCCTGGAAGTTGCGCTGCGCGGTGATCATGTTCACGAGTTCCTTCGTGAGATCGACATTCGACTCCTCGAGCGCACCTGCCTGGATCAGGCCGAAGCTCGCGGAACCCGGTGCGCCGCGGATCACGGTGCCCGAGTTGAACGTTTCGCCCCAGGTCGTATCGCCGAGCTGTCGCAAGCCCTGCGGGTTCGGAAAATTCGACAGGGCCAGCTGGCCGAGCTGCACGGCCCGTCCGTTCGTGAAGCGCGCAAACACGACGCCGGTGTCGTCGATGTCGATGCCCGTCAAGCGGCCGGAACTGAAGCCGTCCTGGGTGAGCGCGTTGACGCCGAACAGATCGCCGTACTGCGTCGAATCGAGGATGTTGAACGTCATGTTCATCGGGGCCGCGCCACCTGCCGGCGTGAACGCCGGGAAGGTGATATCGCCGCCTGCTGGCGTCAGCAGCTGGCCGTTGGCATCGAAGGTCGCCGGAAACAGTCCGCCGACCTGCGTTCCATCCACCGTCATCGCGACGTTCCAGGCGTTCGGCGCCGCCGTCTTGATGAAATAGAAGGTCGAGGTGTACTGGTTGCCGAGCGAGTCGAAGACCGCGGTCGACGTGCTGTTCGTGTAGCTCAGCGGGTTGGTCGGGTCGAAGACCGCGACGGCCGGCACCGCGGCCGAGGCCGGCAGATTGACGCCGATATCGCCCGACGTCGTCGCCTGCGGCGCGCTCTGCGTGGTCGAGAGGCTGAGGTCCGACAAGGTGCCGGTATTGAAGCCGCCGCCCGCGAGCGCCGGATAGACCTGCAGGCGCTGGCTCTTGTCGGTCACGACGAAGCCGTCGCGGTCGACGCTGAAGCTGCCGTTGCGGGTATAGGAGTAGCCCGAGGTATCGTGCAGCGTGAAGAATCCCGTGCCGTTCACGGCGAGATCGAGACTCGAGTCCGTGAAACTGATGTTGCCCTGCGAGAACTGCTGCGCGATCTTTGCGAGCCGCACGCCGTTGCCGACCTGGTTCGCTCGAAAATCGGTCGAGCCGACCGCGAACACGTCGGCGAATTGCGCGCGCGAGGACTTGAAGCCGGACGTATTCGAGTTCGCGATGTTGTTCGCGGTGACGTTGAGGTCGGCGGTTGCGGCGTTGAGGCCGCTGAGTGCGATGCGAAATGGCATGGAAGGATTCCTCCGCTGGCGAAAATATTCGGTGACTTACTTGATCTGGCGGACGTCGCTGAAGGCGATGTCGCCGAGTCCGTCGAGGGTCAATGTGAGGCCGCTCTGGTCGGCGCCGATGGTCACGCTCTCGACCCGCGCGGTGACGAGTACGCTCGCGGCGCTCTGCGTGCGGCCGTTCACCATGAGCTGCGCGCCGACGCTGTAGACGCCGGCCGGCGCCGCGGCGCCATCCGCAAGCTTGCCGTCCCACGCGTAGTCCGCGAGGCCTTTGGCGTGCGCACCGAGACTGAGCTGGCGCACGAGCTGGCCGTTGGCGTCCTGGATATTGACGACCACGGAACTCGCGCTGGCCGGCACGTCGACGGCGCCCGAGAGACTGCCGCCCACGGCGAGCACGCCGCTCGAGCGGTTGACGAGCACCGAGCGGCCGAGGAGCGATGAGGCCTGCAGCGCCTGGTTCGACACCATCGAGGCCGACATGTCCTTGAAGGAGCTCTGCAGGTCCTTGACGCCCGCGACCGTGCTGAACTGGGCGAGCTGCGAGAGGAACTCGCCGCTCTCGAGCGGCTTGAACGGGTCCTGGTTCCTGAATTGCGTGATCATCAGCTTCAGGAAGTCGTCCTGCCCGAGCGTCTGATTGTCCTTGGCGGCGGCGGTCGCGTTCGGGTCGAGGCCGAGCGTCGCCTGCAGATCGGTGATGGAGCTGATGGTCATGCTTGTGGTCGCGCGGTCAGCCGCGGCCTCCCATGGTGATGGTCTTCAGGAGCAGGTCGCGCGAGGTATTGATGATCTCGACGTTCGACTGGAACGATCGCGAGGCCGCGATCATGTTGGTCATCTCTTCAATGCTGTTGACGTTCGACACGTAGACGTTGCCCTGCGCGTCCGCGAGCGGATTGTCCGGCTGGTAGCGGACGAGCGCCGGGGCGCTGCTCTCGACGATGCCGAGCACGCGCACGCCGACCGTCGCGTCGTCGCCCTCGGGGCTCGCGCCGAATTCGTTCATCAGGGAAGCGAACACGGGGTGGCGCGCGCGATATGCCCCGCGCGCAGTGCCGGCCAGGCTCTCCGCGTTCGCGAGGTTGCTCGCCGTCGTGTTGAGACGGATCGACTGCGCCGTCATGGCCGAGCCCGATACGTCGAAGATCTGGAAGAGCGACATGGCGATTCCTATTGACCCGTGAGCGCCGTTTCGATGGTGGTGATCGTGCGGTTGATGAACATGAGGCTCGCCTGGTAGCGGACGGCGTTCTCCGAGAACGCGGCCATCTCGACCGGCGTCTCGACCGTGTTGCCGTCGAGCGAGGGCTGAAAAGGAATGCGGTACTTGAGATCGCCGCCGGCCGGTGCGTTCGCGGTGTCGCCGAGGTGCGCCGCGACTGTCGTCGCGAGCGCCAGGTCCCCTTGGGTACCTGCGCCCTCGAGCGCATTGCCGAAATCGATGTCGCGCGCCTTGTAGTTCGGCGTATCCGCATTCGCGAGATTCGCCGCCAGCACGCCGGCCCTGCGCGCCCGCGCCATGAGCGCGAGTTCGTGATTGCCGAAGATGTCCGTGTTGAGACGCATGCCGGGACCAAAGCAAGTCCCGTGCCATCGCAGGAAATGGGGACATTCCTGATTTCCGCCGCCGAATATCGACTGAAATGCGCCGTCGCCGGGCGGAAATCAGGAATGTCCCCATTTCCTGGCGGCAAGGGTTCGCCGCTTCGGCGGCAAGCGAGCGGCAAAACGTCGAACGATTGACGGTCAACGGCGAAGACCTGGGCCGCCACGCCGCGATTCAATGACTTGCGGCCGATCCGGCGGCTGGCATGTCTGTTGCAAGTTCCTCCGCACTATGAGGAATCGTCATCTCGCCACTTTCGCGCTCGCCGTGCTCGCGAGCTTTCCGGTGACGCTCGCGGTCAGCAGCGACGGCGGCACTTTTCAAAGTCTCGCCGACGTCGAACAGGCTGCGCGGCACTTTGCCGCGGGCGCGGGCCCGCAGGCGGGCGCGCGCCGCCAGACCCAGATCGCCGCACTCGACTCGCGCCTGCGCCTCGCCGCCTGCCAGTCGCCGCTGCAGACTTCGCTCGCGCCCGGAGCGCGATCGCCGACGCGACTCACAGTCCAGGTGCGATGCGCGGATGCGGGTGGATGGCGGGTCTACGTGCCGGTCGAAGTCCACTACTTCGATCATGTCGTGGTCGCCTCCCGATCGGTCGATCGCGGCGCGACCCTTGCGCCCGCGGATCTCCTGGTGGAAGAACGGGACACAAGTTCGCTGCCATCGAGCTATATGCGCGATCCGGCGGAACTCACGGGATTCACGCTCGCCCGCCCGGTGGCCGCAGGCACCGTGATTTCATCTTCGCTGCTGGCGGCCGATCATGTGATCCGCCGGGGCGACATGGTCACGCTGATCGCCCAATCGGGCGGCATGACGGTGCGCGCCCAGGGCCGCGCGCTTGCGGATGCCGCAATGCGTGAGCGGGTGCGCGTACAGAATCTCGGTTCGGGCCGGCAGATCGAGGGCGTGGCGGTCGGTGCGGGGCTGGTGGAAGTCTCATTTCATTGAGTACGATTTGACTTAAGCGCTCTAAAGTTAGGGGTTTTCCGGACGATAACCTGCGCGAGGGCCAGACCGGCTCTGGAGAGTAGAAGACTCACATGGCGAACAAGATCGACGGATTCAATCAGACGCAGCCGGTGGTTACGGGGGGTAACCGCAGCGGCGCCGCAGGTCGTGTGGACAGCTCGACCCAGCCGGCAGCGCCCGTGAGCAAGGCTCGCGACACCGTGACCGTGACCGATACGGCCCGCCAGCTTCAGAAGCTGGAGGAAGCGGTGGCCAAAGCCCCGGTGACGAATGCGGAGAAGGTGCAGGCGGTCAAGGACGCCCTCGCCCGCGACGCATTCACCGTGGATGCGGAACGCGTCGCCGACAAGATGCTGCAGTTCGAACGCGACCTGGGCTGAACTTAAGCGAGTGGCCTGCGCATGCACGCGCAAGATTTGCAGCCGGAACTCAGGGCCCATCTCGACGCCGAGATTGCGGTCGCCGAATCCCTGTTGACGACGCTGGAAGAGGAACGCACCGCCCTCAAAGGGACGGATGCGTCCGCGCTCGATCGCGCCGGCGCCGCGAAGCTCGCGGCCCTGAAGCGTTTCGAGCAGGTCGAGCAGGAGCGGCGCCTGATGTGCCAGGGCTACGAGAGCCGCGCTTCCTTCGAACAGCTGATCGACGCGCTCGATCGGCAGGCATCGATCTCCGCGCTGCGGACCACATGGCAAAGACTGCTCGAGATCACGAGTCGCTGCCGCGACGCGAACCAGGCGAATGGCCTGATCGTCGGCGTCCGGCAGAAACAGATTCGGCAGCTCCTTGGCGTGTTGCGAGGTACGGGCGGCGCGGAAACCTATGGACCGAACGGCGCACGCAGCTCCACTGCGGGCGGCGCTCGGGCCATCGCCAGGGCTTAAGGGTCGCGAACATGCTAGTGCTCAGCCGCCGTGCCGATGAATCGATCGTCATTTCGCCCGCCGAAGGCACCGACGAACAGATGACGTTGAAGGAGCTGTTCGCGAACGGCCCCATCCAGATCACTTTGCTCGGCGGCACGGGCCGTCGCATCAAGATGGGCATCGAAGCGCCGACGCAGCTCGCGATCCGGCGAAAAGAATAGCCGCCGTCAGGCGAACGCGAGCCGCTTTCGCATTTCGCTGCGCAGGAACAGCAGGCTGATCACCGCCTGCAGCGTGATCGACGCGACCGAGACATACCAGAAGTCCTCGATCTTCACCCACGGCTGCTGCGCCATCCAGATCGCGGGCAGCACGAAGGTGAAGATGCGAAAGCCGCTGCTCATGAGGGCCGGCCAGGTGTTGCCGAGACCCTGGAAGAGGCCCGAGCACGCGAAGATGATGCCGTTGCACACGAAGTTCCACGACACGATGTGCAAGTACTGCGCGCCGACCGCGACCACCGCCGGGTCCTTCGAAAACGGGTGGATCAGCGACGTGGGACTCAACTGGCAGAGCACCGTGAGCACCGCCATGATGACGATGCCGATCCAGAGTGCCGACTTGAAAGTCTCGCGCACCCGGTCGGCGCGCTTGGCGCCAAAATTCTGGCCCGCGATTGGTGACACCGCGAACGCCACGGCCATCGCCGGCAGGAAAATGGCCTGCCCGACGCGCAGGCCGACCGCAACACCCGCTTGGGCATCGGCGCCGAACTGCCGCACGCAGGCGTAGATGACCGTGACGATCACGAAGAACAGCGCAAACTCGCCGCCGGCGGGCAGGCCGACGTTGAGCAGGCGCTTCCAGATCGCGAAGTTCGGCCGCCACTCGGCCAGGTTGAACGCGACGTAGTGCTCGAGCCGGATGAAATAGCCGAGCAGCATCACGACGCCAAAGACGATCGATATCGAGGTGGCGAGCGCCGCGCCCATGACACCGAGCGGGTGGCCGGTGCCCCACCCCGCGATCAGGATCGGCGCCAGCACGATGTTCATGACGACGGTCGCCGATTGCACGGCCATGGTCGGCTTCACGATGCCTGTTCCGCGGAGCGCCGCGCCGAGGCCCGTCATCGTGATGTTGAGCGCGAGGCCCGGCAGGTACCAATACAGGTAGATCCTGCCCGCCTCGGCCGTCGCGGCGTCCGCCGTAATCGATGCGATGTAGCTCGCGGTAACCGCGTACCCGAGGAGAATCACGACGGCGCCCACCAGCACGGACAGCAGCATCGACTGGTTGAAGACGAGATTCGCCTCCGCCTGATCCTTGCGGCCGACCGCGTGCGAAATGAGCGTGACGCCGCCAATGGTGAGCACCTGCATCACCGCCATCACGATGAACATGACGTTGGCGGCGGCGCCGACGCCTGCGAGCGCTTCCTTGCCGAGCGCGGAGACAAAATAGAGGTCGACGATGATGTAAAGCGTCTGGAACAGCATGCCGGCCGCGATGAACGCGGCCATCTGCATGAGGTGCTTGACGATCGACCCCTGGGTCAGGTCTTGCATTCTTCTAGTTGGGCTTGGGGAGCGTACCCGCTTCGATGAGCACCATTTTATCCGGGTTCAGGTACTTGCGTATCGCTCCGTTCACCTGCTCGAGCGACAGCGCATTGATCGCCTTGGGATAATCATCGAGCCACGTCAAGGGTTTGCCGCGCTGGAGGGTCCTCAGGATGAAGCTGGCGAGGCCGTCCGTCGTCGCGAGGCCCACCTTGTAGGAGCCGACGAGGTCCGCCTTGCGTGCCTGAAGCTCTTCGGCCGACACCCCGTCCTTCCACCAGCGCGTGAGCTCGCGGCGCGTCGATGTGACGCCCTTGTCGAGGAGCTCCGGCGCGAACGACGCCGTGATGCGCCAGTCGCCGTCCGTGAACGTGTCGTTGTCCATGTAGGAGCCGATGCCGTAGGTCAGGCCTTCCTGGTCGCGGACGACCTTCATCAGCCGCCCCGTGAAGCCGCTCCCGAGGATGGCCGCGCCCATGCGAAGCGCGAGCGTGTCCGCGTCGCTGTAACGCACGCCGCTCGCCTGGCCGAGGATGATCGACACGCTGGTCTTGTCCGCCATCTCGATCGCCTGGGTCTTGCCGGCATCGGGCGTCGAAGCGCGCGGCGCCGTGAGGACCGGCACGCCGCCCTTCCACCCGGAGGTGTCCTTGGCAAGCTGCGCCTGGATGCCCTTCACATCGAGGTCGCCGACGATCACGAGCGTGAGGTGCGAAGGGCCGTAGTACTTCGCATGGAATGCCTTCACGTCCTCGAGCTTCACGCGCGGCACGCCCGCGAGCAGATCCTCCGCTGTGACCTTGCGATTCGGATGGCCGGCAGGAAACGCGGCGCGCGAGAACGCATCGTCGGCGCGGAAGTCCGTATCTTCGAGCGAGCGCTTGAGCGAGCCCGTCAGCTGCTTCTTCGCCTTCTCGAACTCCTCGGCCGGGAAGGACGGGGCGCGCAGCTGCTCGATGAGAAGGTGCAGGACCTTCGGCGCATCCTTGCGCAGGCACTTGGCCCGAAAGCCGAGCGTCTGCTCGCCGACGGTGAACGAGATCGTCGCGCCGACGCTTTCCAGCTGCTGGGCGATCGCGAACTTGTCGGCCGTACCGGTGCCCTTGTCGAGCATCATTCCAGTCAGCGTCGGCACCGCCGGATTGCCGGCGCCCGCGAACGAGTCGCCGGCCGGCAGCGCGCCGGTGATCGTGACGACGTCCTTGATGCCCGTCGGGTAGGCGATGACGTCGGCGCCGCCGATGCTCTTGCGCACCGCTTTCTCCGCCATGCCGGCGAAGGCGGACGCGCTCGCGAGAACGAGAAGGGTCAGGAGTAGCGTTCGGAATTTCATTGGCTCACCACCGGCACGAACCAGCCTGTCGTGCTCTGATCGTCGAGGAGATACTTCGCGGCGACGCGCTTGACGTCGGCCGCCGTGACCTTGCGGATCCGGTCGGGAAAGGTCGAATAGAGCGTCCAGTCACCGGCCGCGATCCATTCCACCAGCACCGAGGAGACCGCCGCCGTGCCGTCGCGCGCGTACGCGATGTTGGCGGAGATCTTGTTGACGGCCGTGCCGACCTCGGAATCCGTGACGCCGTCCTTCACGATGCGCGCCACTTCGTCGCGCAGGATCTTCTCGACCTGCTCATGGCCCGAGCCCGGCGCGAGGTACGCGTAGATCTGGAACAACGACGGATCGTGAAAGAATCCCGCGTCGGCGCTGACGCTCGTCGTGAGGTTCTTGTCGGTGAGCGCGCGATAGAAGCGGCTCGTCTTGCCGCTCGAGAGGATGTTGCTGAGGACGTTGAGGGCCGGCATGTCCTCGTGACTCGCCGCCGGGCTCTTGTAGCTGATGCCGACGACCCCGAGCTCGCCGGCCCGCTTGACGACCACGCGCCGCGGACCCGTTTGCACGGGCTCCTCGGTATAAACCTGCGGAATCGCATTCGGCGCCTTGGTATAGACGCCGTAGTACTTCTTCACGAGGGCGAGCGCCGCTTCCGGCTTGACGTCGCCGATGACCGAGACCGTCGCATTGTCCGGCCAGTAGAAGGTGTCGTAGAAGGCGCGCAGCTTCCCGATCGGCACCTTCTCGATGTCGCTGCGCCAGCCGATCGTCGAATGGTGGTACGGATGCGCTTCGTAGGCGGTCGCGAAGATCTCCTTGTCGAGCGCCTGCACCGGATCGTTCTCGCCGATCTCGAATTCGTTGCGCACGACGGTCATCTCGGGCCGGCGGTCCTCCTCGCGCAGCAGCAGGTTGCGCATGCGGTCGGCTTCGATGGCGACGTAGCCTTCGAGGAACTCCGTGCCGGTTTCCGCGAAGTAGGCGGTGCGGTCGAGCCAGGTGTTGGCGTTGTAGTCGCCGCCGATGCTCTCGAGGTACTGCTTGACGCTGTTGCCCTTGGCGTCGTTGAAGTTCGTGCTGCCCTTGAACATGAGGTGTTCGAGGAGGTGCGTCGCACCCGTCGTGCCCGTCACTTCGTTCCGCGAGCCGACGCGATACGTCACCATGAACGTGACAACCGGCGCGGAATGATCCGGATAGATGAGAACGGCGAGGCCGTTCGAGTCGAGGCGGTATTCGTCGAAGCCGCCGAGCGACTTGACATAGGTGAACCCGGCGACGGACGCCGGCGCGGCCAAGGCCGACCCGGACGCGAGCGCTGCGGCGGCAAGGCCGAGCAGGATGGCGGACAGCAGTTTCACTTAGGGCTCCTTGGGACTCTCGATTTTCAGGACTTCCTGCTCGGGCGCGTCCGGCACGGAACTCGTCGGCCGGTCCGGATCATTCATGCCCTCGAACAACTGGCCGTTCGGCTTGATCTTCCCGATCCGGCAACCGGGAATGAGGAAAAAAATGAGCGCGCAGTGGTCATTGAGATTCAGGACCGGAATCCGGGTCTCCTTGTCCACTTCGATCCGATGCGTGTGGGCATGGTCCCAGTCGAAACCGTGCTTCGGCTTGCGGTCCGGATTTGGCACCACCGATCGCCATGGCGTCGCATCGCCCTTCTTTTTCCCGGCCTCCCGCAGCTCCTCGCGCCAGTCAATCGACGGCGGCCCGGCCGGCGCCGTCGATTCCGCCGGTGCCGCCAGTACGGGTGGCACTGGAATGTACAGATTCCCCGGCTTCACCGGCTCCGCGCGACGTTTGATTCGCTCGGGCGGCGTAGTCTCAGGCCGCGGCGGCGGTTCCGGCAAGACCATCATGACGAACGCCTCCGGCAATTCGACGAGCCGCTCCGGAACGCGCGACGAAGCGAGGAAAACGGCGAGTCCGGCGACGTGAATCGCAAGCACGGCGGCGAGCGGGAGGGCTCGGGCGCACGGAAAAACCGGTGTTTCTTGTTTTGCTTCCGCCATGCGCCGAACCGCGAGTGGCTGTCAGACCCGGCGCTTAACAATGCGTTCCGGACCCGATTTAACATCTTGATCCTGTGACATAAATTGGCCTGGCGTCGCATTGGCCCGGCGACCTAGGCATAATCGTCGTCGACCGGAATAGAGCACGAATAAGAACACCCCACAGGGGATTGAATGGAAAGACGACTGCACACCCGCCACCGAGCCCGCACCACCGTGTACATCACGTATCCCGGGCGCACGGGCAAGCTCTGCAAGGCGCGCAACCTGAGCGCCAACGGAGTTTTCGTCGAGACCAGCAACCTCGGCCTGCGCAAGGGCCAGCAGGTCGAACTCGCGTTCGCCATCAACCTGGGGGCGGTGACCAAGATCCATCGCCGCACGGCGGTGGTCGCGCACATCTCGGGCGGCGGCACGGGCCTGATGATGGAAAACTACGGCAACCGCTGAGCCGATCCGCCTTTGTACCTCCTGCGAATTCTGCTCGGACTCTGGATCCTGGGTTTCTTCGTGCTCGTCCTGATCGCGACGTCGCAGACGTTCTTCAACCGTAATCTCCAGGATCGCTTCTCGTGGTGGATGTCGAGCATTGCGCTCGCGGCCATCTGGGCCATTGCCGTGCTCTCGCGCGGCGGCCGCGACAGCCTGCGGCAGCGTTTCTTCTCGGAGCGCTGAGCCCTCGTCGTCAGTCGATGCCCACGGCTCTCGCCGTGAGCGCAAGCCACTCGTAGAGCGCCCAGCGGGTTCTCGAGAGATTGTCTACGTTAGGAATCCACGCCGTCGGCCCGCCCGGGCTCGCCGCCGGCATGCGCGTGGGCGCTGCAATCACCTCGAGGCCCGTCGCGCGAAATTCGGCCACGGCCCGGCGCATGTCGACGCTGTGCGTGACCAGCACGACGCGATGAATGCCCTGGGCCGACAGCAGTTTCTGTGACTCGACGGCATTCTCATGCGTATCGCGCGAACGCGGCTCGACCCAGCGCACCGGCACGCCGAATTCCTTTTCGAGTGTCGCGCGCATGAGCTCCGATTCCGGTGAGCCGCTGAATACAACGCCACCGGCAACGAGGATCGGCAGCCCCGTCAGCCGCGCAACGTGCGCTGCGTACCGCGCTCGCTCCAGCCCGCGCGGCGTCACCGACTCCTGCTTTGCATCGCCAAACTCCGGTACGGAGGTCGCGGCGCCTGCCGTCAGCACGACGATTGCCTGCGCCGAGCGCGCGCGCTCCATGTCGAGCTCGCCCGATACCGCCAGCGACCGTTCGAGCAGGTAGGGCAACGACGGTGTCGAGCAAACGAGCAACAGCACGAACGACGCGATCAGCAGGCCGCGCCCGGTTCGCCGATGGCGCCTGATGAGGAGCATGCCCGCGATCGCAAGCAGCAGAAGACTTGCCGGCGGCAGCGCGAGGTCGGTCAGGATCTTCTTGAGGACGAAGAGCATGGGGTCGGCGCCATGATTGCAGATTCGCGGGTACCGTCCCATCATGCACCGGATCCGGCCCAACCTGGAGGGACCCGATGAAGCTCTTTTGCCGGCTTATTCTGGTTCTGGCGCCGCTGACACTGGCCTGTGACCTGTCGGTCGCGGGACCCGACAAGGGGCTTCTCAACAATCCACCGCCTTCGGCGGCGTTCAACGGTTACGGCAAATATGAACTGAAGCCGTTGATCGTCGTCGCTCCCTATGCCAGCCAGCCCGCGAACCAGAAGGCCGCGGCCAAGATCCGCGAGCACATCGGCGAACAGATGGAGCCGATCGTGGCGGCCTGGAACAAGTCGGGTGGCACGTCGGGAAAAACCGGCACGCTGGTCATCGAGCCGATCGTCGAGGAGATCAAGTTCATCGGCGGCGGTGCCCGGTTCTGGGCGGGCGCGATGGCGGGCAGCTCATACGTCATCCTGCGATTGAAAGTCTCGGAAGCCGAGACCGGCACGGTGATCGCGCAACCGGAATTCTTTCAGCGCGCACAGGCGGTGAGCGGCGCGTGGTCGTTCGGGGGCGCGGACAACGGCATGCTGGGGCGGATCGTCACCGTGGCCAGCGCCTATCTCAATGGCAACTACGAGACTGCCGCGGGTGGTGCGACCGGGCGCGAACTGTAAAAGGCGGCCGTCGCGTTGTTGGCATTCGTTCAGATTGCTGAACGCCAGCCCAACGAAATGGCCACTCTTATATATGTGCCAGCGGCGTTCTGAATCCGTTTTGAGATTGGTGCCGGCTGAGAGATTTGAACTCCCGACCAACGGTTTACAAAACGGGCGCGATGTCAGTCGTGCTGCTACTGCACCGATCGTGGAAAATTGTGAACGATTGTTTTGCTTGAAGATTTTCTAAACTCACCCGCGTGACGCCCGTTGCAGTCGTCACGACCGAGCAGCAAAAAGCATCACCGAGTCCCACAAAAGTCCCCACAACCACCGGTTCATGGTCAATTTCTGACCAAGTCGGCTGAGCGGGCGCGCCTCCAATGTGCTCGGTAACCATTGACAGCTCAGGGATGCGTGAACCGGTTGGGGCGGCAATCGCGGCGTGCTCAACCCAATTGGCTTAAAGCTGGCCCCGTACCGAGGCTCGCAGGTCGCCACGAGCCCGCGGGAAGTCCAATCCTCCAGCTGGCGAGTTTGCTATTGAAGATCGTTGACCAGCGCACAACGCAGGAGAAGTAGGGATCGCTATCGGTGATTTGGTCAATATGGCGAAGCGTGCCGGCGTAGCGCTCAATGCAGGAGCAACGATTGATCTCAAGGTAGCAACTACTTGCCAATTCTCTTGCAAAGCTTTTCAACGGTCAGGCTTCGCATTTCGACGACTACTTGCACAAAGGGTATCGCCAGCAAGTTCGTTCGTACCGGCACAGCGGGAAAATCTATGCTCTGCAGGCTCGCTTTTTTACCATCCAGCGTGGTGACGCTTACAATTTGGAAAGGTTGCACAGTGTCACCACGGACGACTGTTTCTTGAATTACCTGAAGATTCTCTTGTGCCATGAGATTTGCTCTTCGAAGATGTACCTCACCATTCAATACACTGTACTTGTCTACTACAATCCAATCGCCGCTTTCAGCCTCTATTTGATATGTGAGTTCAGTCAGGTTGTTCGACGAATAGGTTATTCTGGCGCTCTCAGTCGGCATTAGTGCGCTTGCCTCGGATTTGAATTCCGACAAACTCTTATACGCGCACCAAGTCTGCCCGTCGTCCCTCAGTAGCAGGGAGTACGACTCCGGAACGGTTTGTGCAGCAGTGCATGCCGCCGCAGCTGCCAAAAGAAACGTCACTATAGGTCGCACCTTAAGGTTGTGACGCGCCAGCGCATTTGCGCGATTGGGCGATGTAGAACTACCTAGCACCATCCGCCGAGTTCCTGTCGCAGATAACCCCTATGTTCAAGCGTTCGCTCGATCGCGAGACGCTCGGCCAGGTCCGCGGGCTGGCCGT
>DASQOR010000077.1:0-127375 GCA_035644395.1 Steroidobacteraceae bacterium | reverse complement strand
CACGTTCTCGAAGTGCTGCGCGAACCGCTGGAATCGGGAGTCATCACCATTGCACGGGCGGCCGCGCATGTGGAGTACCCGGCCCGCTTTCAACTCATCGCGGCGATGAATCCCTGTCCCTGCGGACATCACGGCGATCCCGCAGGCGATTGCCGCTGCACCGGCGAGCAGGTCGCGCGTTACCGCTCCCGGATTTCCGGACCGCTCCTCGACCGCCTCGACCTGCACGTCGAGGTTCCGCGCGTTGAAACGGCACTCTGGCGCCAGCGCGGACCCCGCGGAGAAAGCAGCGCAACCGTCGCCGCACGCGTGGGGCGCGCGCGCGCGATCCAGATCGAACGCCAGGGTTGCTGCAACTCGCGGCTCGGCAACACGGAGGTCGATCGCTATTGCCGCGCGGATCGGGCTGGCGGGCTCCTGCTCGATCGCGCGACCGAGAAATTCCGCTTGTCGGCGCGTGCCCACCACCGGATTCTGAAAGTCGCCCGAACCATCGCCGATCTCGACGGCGACCCGGCAATCCTGGAGCGCCATCTGGGTGAAGCCCTGGCACTGCGCCGCCTGGATCGTTTGCACCAGCGTCCCTGAGTGAAAGGGTGACAGCTGCGGTTGCCATCGCCCGCCCCGTAGGTAAGGCTAGGGCCATGTCGAAATTGCTTGTCCCGGCGGTGCTCATTGCCGCCGTCGGGTTTTACTGGCCGACCGTCACCTCGCTCGCCGCGCAATGGCACCTCGGGGCCTATCGTCATGGCTGGATCGTGGCTCTCATTGCACTCGGGCTGCTGGTGCGCGAGCGTCACGCAATCTGGACGGCCCGCATCCAGCCGGATCTCGCCGCCGCGGTGCTGCTCGTCGCGGCGAGCGTCGCGTGGGTCGTCTGCTTGCGCGCGAACCTGCAGGTGCTGCATCAGCTGCTATGGCCGGCAATCGCGGTGCTCGGCATCGCCACGTTCGCCGGTCGCGCCGCCGCGCGGGCTTGTGGGTTTGCAATTGCCTTCCTGTATTTCGCGGTGCCGCTGTGGAGCGCGCTGATCCCGCTCCTTCAGTGGCTGGCGGCAACGGTGGTCGGTTTCCTGCTGCGGGCATCGGGCATTTCAGTCTTCATCGCGGGCGATGTCGTGCAGGTGGCGGCGGGCAACTTCAGGATTGCGGACGGTTGCAGCGGCCTCAATTACCTCCTCATCGCGCTGACGCTCGCGACGCTCTACGGCGAACTCCTGCGTTGCCAGTGGCGCGACCGGTTGCGGCTCATTGCGCTTGCCGCGGGGTTGGCGCTCCTCGGCAATTGGATCCGGATCTACCTGCTCGTGCTCATCGGCGTCGCGAGCGACATGCAAAGCAAGCTCGTCGGCGCGCATGCCGCGTTCGGCTGGTGGCTGTTCGCCGGCGTGCTCGTCGTATATTTCATCGCCGCGAGCCGACTGCGGCTGCGCTACCAGAAAGGCGTTGGGGTCGAGCCTGCGACCACGAGCGGCGGTTCTCGATCGCGCTGGGCCGTTGCGATCGCCGGCGCCATCGGATTCACGGTTGGGCCCTTGCTGCTCGCCCGGGCGCCGTACGCGGCCGCCCCGGTTGGCGCACCGGCGGCATTGACTGCGAGCGTTCCCGGATGGGATGGGCCTTTGCCCGCAACGGGAAACTGGAAGCCGCGATTCATCGGAGCCACCCGCGAGGCATCCGCGCTCTATCGCCATGCGCAGGACGCGGTGGAAATTTATGTCGCGCACTACGACGAGCAGCGCGAAGGCGCAGAGCTGGCGAGCGCCGACAACTCCATTCTCGGGGGCCTCGAGCGTCTCGCGGTTGTCGAGCAAAGGACCCTGTCGGCTCCGCGTGCGCTGAACGAGATCGTCCTGGAAGGCGGGGCGCGAGAGCGCTGGGTCCTTTGGTACGGATACGTCGTGGGAAACCGCGCGTTCGCGTCGGCACACTCGCAAGCGCTCTGGTACGGCCTCGCGTCGCTGCGAACCGTGCAAGCTTCCCGGGTAGCGGCGGTCCGTGCAGCTTGCGGGAACGACTGCGCCGCCGCCCGCGCAAACCTCGAGACGTTCTGGCGGACGAGGTGGGGATCATGACGCGGCGATCCGTCCGTGCATGGGTTCTCGGCCTGGTCATCGGCAGTTGCCTGGCCGGTTGCGATTATTTCACCTCGACCGCGACGCGCATCGAGCGCGCGCAGAAATCCATCGCCACCCACCAGTATCGCGCGGCGATGATCGAGCTGCGCAATGCGCTCGCGAAGGAACCGGACAATCGCAAAGCTCGCCTGCTGTCGGCGCAAATCAACCTGCACTGGGGCGACGCGGGAGCGGCAGACCTGGACCTTGGCCGCGCGTTGGCCGGCGGCGCTCCACGCGACCTTGAGACGTCGATCCTGCTCGCGAAGCTTCGCTTGTTGAAGGGCGACGCCGCGGGGCTGCTTGCCGAAATCGATGCCAATCGCCTCGTTCTCGCCGAACCGCAGCGATCGCTCTATCGGGGCCAGTCGCTGCTCGCCCTGCAACGAACGGACGAAGCGGAGCAGGCGTTCAGGACCGCGCTCGAGCACGACGGCAGGCTAACGGCGGCGCATATCGGACTCGCGCCGATCTATGCGAAGTCGGACGCCGGCCGCGCGTTCCAGGAACTCGATGCCGTCATCGCCTACGACCCGGATTCGCCGGAGGCCTGGCTCGCGCGCGGGAGCCTCCATGCCGCACGCGGCCAGTACCCCGAAGCGGAGCGTGCGCTTGCCACCGCCATCGCAAACGATCATGGCGAGCTGCCGACGGCAAGCGCCGCCACGGCGTTCGGCCTGCTGACCGAAGTGCGTCTCGCCCGGCACGACATCGACGGAGCCTCGAAGGCCAGCCAGCAGCTGTCGGCGCTCGCGCCCGGGAGCGTCATGACCCGCTTCCTGACCGCCCGTATCTCGCTGATGCGACGTCAGTACGACGAAGCCGCGCAGACGCTGTACGTTCTCGTGAACGACGCACCCGACTTTGCACCCGGTCAACGGCTGCTCGGCGTCGTGCAGATGGCCAAGGGCGATCTGCATCAGGCCGAGGAGCAGCTTCAGGTCTACCTCGCCCGTTGGCCCGCCGATGCCGCGGCCCGCAGGCTCCTGGCCCAGATCGAGCTACGCCTCGATCAGCCCGAAAAAGCGCGCGCGGCCATTGCCGCCGGCGACGATGGCGATGGCAGCTCCACATTGCTGAATCTCGCGACGTTCGATGTCAGCACGGGGCACCCCGAGCAAGCGGCCGCAAGCCTCGAGGAGGCACTCAAGACCGATCCGTCCAACGTCCATGCGCGCTACGCTCTCGCACAGCTCGCGATTCGACGCGGCGACACGGCAGGCGCGCGGACACGCCTGCAGGAAGTTCGCAGCGCCGACGCCAAGGCGATCGAGCCGCGCCTGCTGCTGGCGGCGCTCGACTTGCGGGATGGCCGCAGCGCTGAAGCCGATACGGTGCTCTCGGAGGTGCTCGCCGCCGCGCCGGATCGTGCCGACGTGCGCGACGCCGTCGGGCGGCTCTACTTCTCGGCCGGCCGCTATGACGATGCCCTTGCCCATTTTCGCGCCGCGCTCGATCGGGAACCTGGCAAGGCAGCGTACTGGCTTGACCTCAGCAAGGCCCAGTTCGCGGTGAACCAGCTGCAAGCGGCGCAGGTGTCCGCCGAACAATCGCTGGTACTGCAGGGAAGCGGGATTGCCGCCACGGAAATGCTGGTGCGCATCGATCTTGCGGCCGGCCGCGGCGATGCCGCTGTGGCGCGCGCAGTTGCCTGGCGCAAGCAACATCCGGCGGATGTGCTCGCGCTCTTGCTGGAAGGCGAGGCCCAGTTCGCGAACAAGCGCTTCGCGGAATCCGCACGGGCATACGAAGCCGCTTCCCGCCTGTCGAACAGTGCGCTGCTCGCCGCCCGGCTATTTCAGGCGCGCCGACGCGCCGGGTTGCCGGACGCGACCGAGCCGCTCACCTCCTGGCTCAAGCAGCATCCGCGCGAGGACTTCGTGCGCATGTTGCTCGCCGATGCCTACATGAATTCTTCCAGCCCGCGCGAGGCGATCGCGCAATACGAGATCCTCGTCGCGGCGAATCCACGCAACGTCGTGGCGCTCAACAATCTCGCGGGGCTCTACGACGGCGCGCAGGATCCGCGCGCGTTATCGACGGCCGGCAAGGCGTACGAACTCGCACCAAAGAGCGCATCGATTGCAGACACGTATGGGTGGATCGCGCTGAAAGCCGGCAAGACGAGCGAGGGATTGAAGGTCCTGGCGGCTGCCGCTTCCGCATCCAGGGATGCGCCGGACATCGAGTATCACTATGCGCAAGCGCTCGCGCGCAGCGGTGATTCGGCGAAGGCTGTCGCGCTACTGCGCACGATCCTTGCCGACGACCGTCCCTTCGACGGTCGCGCGGATGCCGAAGCGCTGTTGAAAAAGCTGGCGCCCTGAGGCGTCCGGCTATTGGCCGGACTTGAAGGATCGCCGGCGTCGGAACCAGCGAACGAGCGGCAGGGCGAGCAGCACCCCACCCATGAGGGCCAATGTCGAGGGCTCGGGCACGACGGTCGTCGTGCCGCCGCAATTCGCAAGCGCGCCGCCGCGAAAACAGAAGTAGTAGTCCTGGCTGGTTACGTAGGGGCCGGACGATTGCAGTGAATTCGCTCCGAGCACGAAGCCGCTCAAGGGGCCGGAGGACAGATCGGGCGTGCCCTCCGAGCCATAGCTGTAACGAAGGTCGAAGTCACCGAGGACGCTGCCGGCGCCGGTGAAGGCATACAGGTAGATCTGCGTGGAGATGGCTCCGAATTCCGAGCCCACGGCGTTCCAGGTGATGCGAAACGCCGATTCACTTTCGGCGTGCGAATACGCGCCCAGCGAATCCGCGTGAGGATCGGCCGCACCCGTAGAGTAGAAGAGTTCGCCGTCGCCGAGCGTCGGGTTGCCCGTCGGACGCACATACACGGCGGTGGAGAGATCGGTGTAGTACGCAGCAATCACCGGCACGCCGAGATCGCTGAGATTCGCAGCCCCGCTGAAGGGCAGGTTGAAGCCAGGCAGGGGCGTACCGAAGGACAGGATGCCGTTTTCG
The DNA here is from genome assembly GCA_035644395.1 of Steroidobacteraceae bacterium. Classification (GTDB taxonomy): domain Bacteria; phylum Pseudomonadota; class Gammaproteobacteria; order Steroidobacterales; family Steroidobacteraceae; genus JBGPLJ01. The sequence goes on along the minus strand of DASQOR010000077.1, from coordinate 122,291 downwards.
TTGATGTAGACGCCCGATTCGGTGCCGGTGCCAAAATTGACATCGAACCCCAGATTGATCGGCGAGCAGACCGGCTCGCACGACGCGTTGTTCTGCCGGTCGAGCACGAACGACTGACCGAAGGTGAAGTCGTTGCCGTTGTTGTCGAATGCGCCCTCGAAGTCGACCGCGACTCCGCGTGCCTCGGCTCCAATGCCGGACAGTCCGAGCGCCGCGCTTCCGATCACCGTCAGCAGGATTTTCTGGCTGGTTCTGCGCACTTCGAGCTCCCTTTTCGACAATAGTCGCCGCTCTGTCTTGAACAGCTACCCCAAAGGAAGCAAGGACTATGCCTCGTGCCGCCGTTCTGCAGCATTACAACCGGTTAGCCGCCGACTGGCTCGGTCGGTCCACTCGCCGCTGTCGTCAACTGTAAGAAATGTCGACGCGGCGCGCGCCCATCCGGCGCCTTACTGCAATCCATGGCTTGCTGTTGAAGGCTTGCCCCGTTTCGTGCGCAGTCGCTCGAGCCGCCGGTCTGCATCGGCGACGTAAAGGCTCTTCTTGCCGAATCGGGCCTCGAGCACCGGCCGGGCGGCGAGCAGCAGGCGTTCGGATTCATCGAAGCGGCCCTGCTCGGTCTCGTAACTCGCAAGGATGCTGTTGAGCACCGCGAGCCGCCACGCTTCGGCCTGCCTGAGGCCATCACCGTACTGCGCGTCGAGCGCCGCCCGCGACTCGTCGAGCGCCGCCCGCGCCTCGGTGAATTGCCCGGCTCGCACGTCGACGTCGGCGAGATTGGCCAGCAGTTGATTCAGCATCCAGTGCTTGTGCAGGCGCGCGATGCGCAGTGCCTCCTCGAAGAGCTGCCGCGCACCCGCGTAGTCGCCCTGCGCGAGCTTGACCATCCCCATGCTGTTGATCGGCAGGATCAGGTCATCGTGCTCCGGCGCGAGGAGCTTGCGCCACATGGCGAGGGCTTCTGAAAGATTCTGCTCCGCGCCGGCGAGATCGTTCTGCAACAGATCCACCCGGCCGAGATTATTGAGCACGAGCCCCGTTTCGTGATGGACGTCGCCGAAGACGGCGCGATAGACGGGCAGGGCCTGGTCCCACATGTCCCGCGCAGCCCCGTAGTCGCCCATCTGATAGAAGAGCGAGCCGAGATTGTTCATGCTCTCGGCGACCATGGCGTGGCGTTCGCCGAAGAGCGCGCGGCGGATCGTAAGCGCGCGGCGCCAGACCGGCTCCGCCTCGCGGTAGCGGCCCTCGAAGTAAAGAAACCAGCCGAGCCCGCTCAAGGAGCGGGCGGTGTCCGCATTCTGCTCGCCGTGCAGCTTGAGATCGATCTCGAGCGCTTCGCGATACAGGCGTTCCGCTTCCTTCGCGTCGTTCAGTGCATACACACTGTCCGCGAGCCCGGAAAGCGCCTGGGTCGCGGCCGGACTTGCGCGACTGTAGAGCTCGTCGGCTTCAGCGAGCGACTTGCGATAGAGCTTTGCCGACGCCCGGTAGTCGCTGTCGACGTAGCGATTGGCGGCCAGCGCGAGATCCGCCTTGAGGATGTCCGCCTTGACGCCGGTCTTCTCGGCCGCCGCCACCGCTTCCTGCAAGAGGCTGTGCGCCTTGGGATAAAGGCCAAGGCCGTTGTAGGCCTGTCCCATCGAGCGCAGCAGATTGGTGCGGACGGTCTCCTCGCCGGTGAGGGAGCTGCGCATCTCGGCGACGCCGCGATCGAGGATCTCGCGCACGGTGATGGTTTCACCGCGGTTTTCCTGCGGGTCGGCGACGCTGAAGAGATTCACCATGAAGTCCGACGTGCGCTGCGCCGTGGTCGCCTGGATGCGGGCCTCGTTCGACTGCTGCTTCGCGAGGTACGCCGCGACGCTCGCGGCAATGGCGAGCATCGCGAGGGCGGCAATCGCGCCCGCGCGCAGGCGCGCGAAATTGCGCGCGCGACGCTCGGACGACGCCACGAGATCCGCTTCGAGCGCCGAGAGCCGCACGCCGTCCGCGACCAGCGCCTGCGCCTCCGCGATCGGCTTGCCGCGTGCAAGCAGGAAGTCGGGGCTGCGTCCCTGTTTCTCCCAGGTATTCGCGGCGGCGGCGACACGCGCATGAACGTGCAGGTTTTCGCGATTCCTCTCGCGCCACTCGGCGAGCCGCGGCCAGAACTCGAGCAGCGCCTCATGGGCGAGCGAAATGATCGCTTCGCCCTGTGAGTCGACCGCGCTTACGAGCAGCCGCGCGGCGAGCAGCGCATCGACAACCTCGGCGGCCGCCGCTGTCAGAAACGCCGTGCGCGGCGCCGTGCGACGCAGCGCCTTGCTGTCGTCATCCACGCCGAGTGCAACCAGTTCGCGAAACACGGCGGGCAGGGCATCGCGCCCATCGCTGCTCAGCGCGTCGACTACCAGTTCGGCGCGCCGCGCGAGCGCGCCTTCGACCCCGCCCAGCTCTTCGTAGGCCCGGAAGGTCAGGACATCGTCGGAGCTGCGGCTCTTGTAGAGTTCCTCGAGCAGGAATTCGAGCAAGGGCAGGGCGCCGGGATTCCTGGCTGCGGCGTCGCGAATGGCGTCGTCGAGCCGTTCCGCGGTGTGCTCGCGCACTTCGAAGCGCAGGCCCGCCGCGGCGGCCGGCGCGCGGATGATCTGCCCGATGTCGCGCGGCCCGGGCGGCAGCAGGTCGAACTGGCCGTCGCCTTCCTTCAGGTCGATCAGGGCCGGCAGTTCCGCCAACCGCGAGTACACGTCGCTGCGCAACGTCGCCAGCACGCTCACCCGGCCGCTGCGCGCGAGATCGCCCAGCGCATCGATGAATCGCTCGCGGGCCACCGCGGTCACGCGGTCGTCGGAAAATATCTCCTCGAGCTGATCGACGACGAGAGCGAGGCCGCACTGCGCGGGCGGCGATGTCTCGGCGACACCCGCAAGTCGATCGAGAGCGCTTCGCACGCGCTCTGGCAGCGTGTTGCGCTCACCCGCCGCAAGAGCGGGCAAGGCTGTCGCCTGCATCAGCGCGTTCTCCAGCGCGAGCGTCGGATCGCCCCGCCCATCGGACGGTCGAAAGATCGCGTGACGCCAGAGGTTCGCCTCGCCGACGACACCGGGCTGCAATAACAGCGGCAACACACCGGCACGCACCAGCGAAGACTTGCCGCCTCCGCTCATGCCGACGATCAGGACGAAGGCCTTGCCGCGCCCCGATTGACGGCGAAGTCGCAGTAGCACGTTGGCCACGGCGCCGGTCCGGCCGAAGAACACGGGCGCGTGCTCGGATTCGAAGGGCTCGAGGCCGCGAAAGGGCGACCCCCGGCGCCAGGTCGGTGCCGACGAGCGGGCGCGCACGCCGGGCGGCAGGTGCCGCTCGATCAATCGCGCGAGATGCCCTTCGAGCAATTCCTCGAAGTCGCCGGGCGAGTTGAACGAGTGAAATGCCGCCTTGAGGCTGCCGTCGGCCGCGTTGTGGAACCACTTCGTGACGAAGCGCTCGAGCGCGTCCCTCTGGCCGAGCTGTTCCCCGGCGACCCCGGGATCCGCCGACCATTCGGGCTTCGCGGTCTTCCTGTAGACGAGGATGTCGGGTTTGCCGTTGCGCCGGAACGCCTCGACCGCGTCCTCGAATTCGAATTCGGTGCCCGACGCGTAGAGGCTCCCGTCGGCGCGCCGGATGTGATCCGGCAGCACGGTCCCGAGCCGGCACCAGAGGATCGCGAGGACCACATCGGTCGCCGAGGGATTCGGCAGCTGGTCCTGGAACGTCGCGGTCGCGACCAGCGGCCGGCTCTCCCAGAAAACGGCCTCGAGCTTCAGGACCTCGCCCACCTGCGAATCGAGGCGCCCGATCACCCGCCGCGCGATCAGGCGCTCCTCGGCGACGTCGCCTGGCGAGGAAATGAAAATTCGCAGCGTCTTCAGTGCCACGGCGGAGCATTCCTCTCGTCAGGGCCCCACGCTTCTTGGTAGCCTTCGCGGCGGGTTGGTGAGCTGTTGCGCGGGAGCGCACATGATGGAGCGCTCGTCAGAGGCGTACAAGATCCCTTTTCTCGTCGGAGTCGTCGGGCATCGTGACCTCGTCGCCGGCGAGCTCGCGCAGATCCGCGCGGCCGTCGCGAAGCTGCTCGCACGCCTGAAGCAGGCCTATCCCGACGTGACGCCGACGCTCCTCACGTCGCTCGCCGAGGGCGCGGACCTGATCGCCGCGGAGGTTGCCGCCGAGCTCGGGATTGCGGTGACGGCCGTGTTGCCGATGCCGGCGGATGTCTGCCGGGCGGACCTCACGACCGACGAGGCGCGCGCTTCATTCGATCGAATCATTGCGCGCTCCGAGCGCCTGGAAGTCGCGAAGGCCCCCGCCAATCCGGACATGGCCGGCGATACGACGCGCGTACGCCGCGATCTGCAATTCCAGCGCGCGGGCATGCTGGTCGCGCGCTACAGCACGCTTCTCATCGTCATCTGGGACGGCAGGGAAACCGACCATCGCGCCGGCACCGCGCGCGTGGTCGAGTACCGGCGGCGCGGCCTCGCGGCGAACGGCGATGACGACCAGCCTGGCGGCAGCGCGCTGCTCTCGATCCAGGACAACGACCTCATCTACGAGATCCGCTGTTCGCGCCACGCGAACGGCAACGCGAACGGCGACGGCAGCGCGTCGGCCCCGAACGGCGTGGAGGTTCGCGGGTTCACGGGCGCCGGGGCCGCAAGCCGCGAGGATATTCCGGAATCGCTCGCGACCGTTCTCGGCCGTCTCGCCGAGTTCAACCGCGATGTCGATGAATTTGCGGAATCCATCGAAAAGAAGGGCCGGCGCCTGTCCCTGCCGAGCCCGACGCCGTTGCCCGAGAAGGTCGCCTATCTCGACCGCCTGTTTCGCGCCGCCGACTGGCTGGGCGGCTACTATCGCGGCAGTTTCACGCTTGCGCTGCGCACGCGCTATACGTTGTGGGCGCTCATGGCGTTCCTGCTCGTCTCCTTCAAGAAGGAGTCGGCGGGCGTCGTCGGCACCGTCACCATCCTCGGCGTGCTTGCGGTCTTTGCAATCGGCTACGTGTTTGCGCGCTGGGCGCATCGGAGCAGCTGGCACCGCAAGTACCTTGACTACCGGGCGCTCGCGGAGGGCCTGCGCGTCGAGTTCTACTGGGAGATCGCTGGCGTGCACGCGCTCGTCGACGGCGGTTTCGCGCACGAGAGCTTCCTGCAGAAGCAGGACGTCGAGCTCGAGTGGATCCGCACCGCCATGCGCGCGGTGAGCCTGCGCCTCGCCGTTGCCAACGGCGGGCGGCTGCCGGGCGGCTACGAACAGGCTTATGCGGGATGGGTCGGCGATGCGGATCCGGTCAACGGCTCCGGGCAGCTCCTCTATTACCGCCAGCGCATCGACGCTTTCGAGAACCGCTTGCACCTCACCGAGCGCGTCGGCCTCGGGCTGCTGTTCGCGGGTCTTGGGCTCGCCGTGATCTTCGGGCTCGAGATGCTGCTGCGTCGTGGGGAGGTCGAAATACTGCCGCAGGGCGCGCGCAGCTTGATGCTCTGGGGCCTGGCATTGCTGCCGGTGTATGCGGTGATCTTCGAAACGTATGTCAGCGACAAGGCCGATCGGGCCCTTATCCGCGAGTATCGCTACATGTACTCGCTATTCGGCCTCGCCGCGCGGGAGCTCAGGATTGCGGACAGCGAGCATCGCAAGCTCGAGATCCTGCGCTCGCTCGGCTACGCCTGCCTTTCCGAACACGCGCAGTGGATTCTCGGCCATCGCGACAAGCGCATCGAAGGCCTGCGCTGGTAACTAGCGGGCGCGCGGCAGGCTTTCGGCGAACTTTTCCGGATTCCAGCTCTCGAGCAGGCGTTCGACATTCGCGGCCGAGGTCGGCCGCGCGACGAACACGCCCTGGATGGCGTCGCAGTTCGAGCGGGCGAGGAATGCAAGGGTCTCCGCCGTTTCGACGCCTTCGGCGCACACCCGGATCGACAGCCGGTGCGCCAGCTCGATGATGCCGGTCACGATGGTCGCCGCCTTGGGCGAGCGCACGATGTCGTGCACGAGCGAGCGGTCGACCTTGAGATCCGTGAACGGCAGCCGGTGCAGCTCGGTGAGCGATGAGTTGCCGGTGCCGAAATCATCGAGCGAGAGTCGCATGCCCTGCTTGCGCACGGCGTTCATCGCATCGACGAGGAGCTCACGGTCGCGCGCCGAGTTGCTCTCGATGACTTCGAGCGTAAAGCGTTCGGGCGGCACGTCGAATTGCCTGAGGAGCCGGACCAGGCGTTCGGCGAATCCGACGTCGCGCACGAGCCGCGGCTCGAGATTGACCATGAGACCGAGGTCGATCCGTTGCTGGCGCCACTGTCCGGCCTGGTGCACGCCTTCGGTCATGACGAAATCGGTGAGCTCGGTCATGAGCTGCGCCGCGCGCACCACGCCGAGGAACTGGCCGGGATAGAGCACGCCATGGACGGGGTGCCGCCAGCGCACGAGCGCTTCGACCGCCCGCATCTGCCAGCGGTTGCCGTCGCGCTCGATGATCGGCTGGTAGTGCAGGATGAATTGCTGCTCGCGAAGCGCGGCGTGCAGCTCGTCCACGCTCACCGTCACCGCGGCGTGTACTTGCTGGGAAAGCAGATGCACGAGCGAGCTGCCGTCGAGGGGCCGTGGCAGCGTGCCGATCACGTCGGCCGCCACGGTCTTCGCGACGCTGTGCGCGTTCGCGAGCACGGCGTCGTCGTTGCCGTTCACGAACACCACCCTGGCCGACAGCGACAGCGCGCCCAGCAGGTAGAGGATTTCGACGGCGTCGACGCTGCGGGCCTCGAGGTCGAGCACGACGGCGAGCGGCGGCGGTTCGGTGAGTTCGACGAAGTGCTCGCGGGAGCGGGCGACCGCCCACTCGTGCACGACGGACGGCCCGTCGGCCCGCACGGTATCGAGGAACCGGTGGTCGTCAGTGACGACGATGACGCGGCCGGGCGACGCCATCGGCGTCGATTCGATCGTCACGAGTTCGTCAATTGCTGCGGCGCGTTCTGTCATGGAATTCCGTTCCCATCCAGGACATCGGAACGGCGCGCGAATCCTTTAGTGCCGGCTGAAGTTTGCCGGCGTACGGCCTCGAGGAGCGACCGGCACTACATGCCGGTGGTCATGTGGTCCACGGCTTTCTTGATGAGGTCGTCCGACAGGTCGGGGCGACCGCCCTTGGCGGGCATCATGCCGTTCTTGCCGGTGAAGCCTTCGAGGGCGTGCCTGTAGAGCATCGCCTTGCCTTCCGCCATGCGCGGGGCCCAGGCGGCGTGATCGCCGAATTTCGGCGCACCACCGATGCCCTGGCCATGGCAGGCCGAGCACGTGGACTTGTACAGCTCTTCCCCGGTGGTCGGCGCGGCAGCGGCAGCCGGTGCGGCGCCGGCGCTCGGTGCGGCAATCTTCATCGCCGAATTGTCCTGGCCCGCCACCGCGATACGCGCGAACGGCTGGATGCGCGCATCCACATCCTGGACCTGCATCGGGTCCGTCTTGACGTGTTCAACCTGGGTGTTCGAAGCGACGCTGCGCGCGAGCGCGATCAGGAGGATCGCGACGGTGACGAGGATGCCGATGACGACGCTGAAGTTGTTGAAGAAGTGCGTATCGTGCTTGCTCACTGGGGCACCCGGGCGTTCGCATGGAGGGAAAAGGCGGCGCAGTATACTGAATCGCGCCGCGCCCATAAACACCTGATCTAGCGGGCGATTTGCCGGCTCCGAGTCGCGTGGCCCGGGGCTCGAAGCGTTAGCCAGTGGGTGCCGCAGCCGCTATCATTGCGCCCCTTCGATGGGTCCCGCACGACGCGCCCGTAGCTCAGCTGGATAGAGTGTCGGCCTCCGAAGCCGAAGGTCGCCAGTTCGAATCTGGCCGGGCGCGCCAAAACTTCCGCTGTCAGTCGCGAAATGCGCCGCCGATCAGCACGGCATTGCTGCCGCCGAAGGCGAATGAGTTCGACATGAAGCGGTGGATCGCAGCCCCGTGGCGCGGAGCATTCGCAACGTAGTCGAGATCGCATTCGGGATCCGCCTCCGCCAGGTGCATGGTTGCGGGCAGAAAGCCGCCGCGCTGTGCACACAGGCAGGCCGCGAGTTCCACCGCTCCCGCTGCGCCCAGCAAATGTCCGTGCACCGACTTCGTCGAGCTGACGGCGATGCGGCGCGCGGCTGCGCCGAACACCCGCTTGATCGCGGCGCTTTCCGAGATATCCCCCGCGTGCGTCGCGGTACCATGCGCGTTGACGTAGTCGATGTCGCATGGATCGAGCCCGGCGTCCGTGAGTGCGTTCGACATCGCCCGCGACTGCCCTTCGACGTTCGGATTGGTGATGTGCGTTGCGTCCGCGGACATCCCATAGCCGAGGATCTCGCCGAGGATCGGCGCGCGGCGATGAAGCGCCGTCTCCAGCCGCTCAAGCACGAAGATGGCGGCTCCTTCGCCCAGCACGATTCCCCGGCGGTCGCGCGAGAACGGGCGGCAGCTTGCCGCCGGATCGCGATCGTCGGGACGAGCCAGCACGCGCATTGCGCTCCATGCGCGCAGGACTCCCGGGACGAGGCAGGCTTCCGTGCCGCCGGCCATTGCGCAGTCCAGCAGGCCGCCGCGAATCGCGTGGAACGCTTCGCCGATGGCTATCGTCGAGGACGCGCAGGCCGATGAGAAAGTGACATTCGGACCCTTCAGGCCGAATCGCATCGACAGATGGCCGGCGGCCGCGTTGTTCATCGCGCTCAGGATGGAAAACGGCCGGGGTTCCGACTCCCGCAGGAACATGTCCCCGTACGCACGTTCGATGCTCTGGGCTCCTCCCATGCTGGTGCCGACATAGACCCCGGCCTGCACGGCAAGCCCCGGTTCGGCGCACAAGCCGCTTTGCTCGACGGCTTCGCAACCAGCGACCAGCGCATGACGGGAAACCCGGTCGGTGAGATCGACATCCATACGGCGCGCAAGCGTCGGCGCGCACCGTGCGACGGGTGCCCCCACCCACGCGCCCCCGCGGCGCTCGCCTGCGTGATCATCGAAATCGAGCAAGCGGATCGCGGATCGACCGGACGCGAGTGCATCGGCGAATTCGCGGCGGTCGGCGCCGAGCGGCGAAATCACGCCGTACCCCGTGACGACGACCCTGCGTTTCACGATGACGCATGTTTCGCGGCAAGCAGACGTTCCACCGCGGCCGCGAGGTCATCGAACGAACGCAGGGATTCAAGATCGCGTTCCGGAAACCGGATGCCGAGTCGCTCTTCGATCGCCACGATCAGATCGATGGCGGCGAGCGAGTCGATACCGGCTTCGCGCAGCGAGACCGCCGCTTCGAAACGTGCGGCCGGCAGGTCGAGACGCTCCGCGGCCAGCTGGCGCAATATCTCCGCTGCGCTCATGCGGATTGCCTCGGGTCGAAACGCGCGAGTTCCGGCGCGCGCCGCACGAGGGCGGGATTCAGCCGGCAACGGTTCACCACGGCAGCGAGGAAGTCAGCGGCCGACGCGCCACGCTCGAGTTCCATCCGCGTCGACAGGCGCGGCAGGCGATCGAGGTAGATCCAATGCTCGGGAGCGCGCCGGATGAGCCGCTCGAATTGTTCGAACAGCCGGCAGGTCAGCAGGAAGATGCACTGACGTTCATTCACGCCCGTCGACTCTTCGATGGCAAGGGCGGTGCCGATGTCCACTCGGATGTGCGGTCCGCGAACAGGGCGCGCGTAGCCCGGCACTATCAGGGCACGCGATCGGTGTGCGAGGAACGGGATGCCGGCCGCGACCCGGAGCCAGCGCCCGAAGAACGGAACGGCGAGCGTGTCGTCGAGCGCCTGGTAGACATCCGGCATCGTCGCGATGCAGCCGCCTTGCTGCAGGATTTCGAGCGCGCGCACGACGCCGCCGAAGCCGCTCAGCAGTTGCGCACGCACTCCGAGCGTGCGGATCAGGGGATCGAGGCCCGCGTTGCGAGCCTCGGCCTGATAGAGAATGGCGAAGCGGCGAACGGGTGCGAAGCTTCGTGCGGCGACGAGGCACGCGACGACACTCGTCTCGGTGTGGGGGCTGGCGAGAATCAGGGGGCGCCGCGTTTCGCAGGCAGCCGCGAAGAGCTTTGCGCCCCGCAAGCGCACGCGCGATTCAAGAAACGAGTGAAGATCCCGCCTTGTCAGTCCACGCAGGTGACGGAGCAGGGCAGCCGACCGCCAGCGGGAAGCGAGGAGCGCGCGGGCAAAGTCTCCGCGGTTCCCATCAAGCAAGGGCGGACGCGATCGCCTCGCCAACAGGGACACCAGTTGCGCGACGGGCTCGATGCCCCGGTCCAGCACGTCGAGTGGCACGATCATCGTGCGCTCACCAGGCTTGCGAGGAACGGGTCGATGACCGTCCGATAGGTCGGGGCCTTGTAGATCTCGCCGTGCTTCGCATCGGGAAACTCACGCAGTTCGGCCTTGCGGCCGAGGGCCGTGAGGCCCTGCGCGAGCTTGCGGGAAAGCGCCGGCGGCGCTTGCTCGTCGCGGCCACCCGCAAGAATGAGGATGCGGCCGCTGAATGACTGCAGTGCGCGGACGCTGTCGATGTCCGCGAGGACCGGGTCCAGATCGACCCGCACGAAGGGCTTTGCGTACCACGGAATCTGCGTCCGGGCCCAGCTCGCAACATCGGGCGCCGTGGCCTCAAGGATCATGGCGTCGAACGGTCGCTCCCTTGCGAGCTCGGCTGCAACCATGCCGCCCAGGGAGAATCCGTAGAGCAAGCGCTGCTGGCCGGCCGCATGTGGCAGCCTTGCCACGTAATCGGCGGTCGCGCGAGCGTTGTCGAGCAGCGCGTCAGGAGTCGGCGACCCGGTGCTCGTGCCAAATCCCGGGTAGTCGAACAGTACGACGTCCGCATCCCGCGCGAGCGCCGCAAGCACCGACCCGCCTTCCCGCGAGCGCCGGAAGCTGTCGCCGCCGCAGAAGATCACGACGACGCGATTGCCGGGGCGATGCGCGCGAGTGATTCCGATGACGCGTTCTGCCCGACGGATGAGCGCATCTTCGACGACGTAGCCCGCGGGCAGGCTGGACGCGACGGGCGGATCGTCCGGCGCAAGCATGTCGCTGGCGCCGAGACGGACATGCATGCAGCCGCCCGGCAGGCAGAGCAGCACGATCGTTGCCGACAGGTTCCAGATCGATCGCACCCACACCCGGATCCGGCGCTGCATGATGACACCCTCCAATCAGTGCTCGGATATCAGTGCTGCCGGATCCGCAAGCTCGCGCGGGCCGGGTCTCGAACCAGGGACGTTACGCGCGTGAGCACCGGATCGAGGTCCGCCTGGCGCTCGCCGCCGGCGGCGAGCGCGAGACGCAATAGCGATTCGATCTCCTTCAAGTCCTCTCGCACGCGATACTCGTACGCCGCGGCGCTTTTCAGCGCGAAGCTGGCGGCGCCAAGCCAGTCCGGCGGCGGGCGCCGGAGTTCCTCCTCCAGGCCCGAAAGCAGGGTGCGTGTCAGGTGAGCCGGCGCGGTGCGATGGTCGGCGCTGCTGAAGGCACCGCTGTAGTGAATCGGTTTCAGCTGGAATGCGCCGAATGGCAGGCCGCTGCGGTACTGATAGGCGTACGGTTGATGACGCAGCACGAGCACCGCCTCGAGGAGTGAAAATCGCCGCTCCAGCCCGAGGAAGCGCACGGTCACGAAGGATTCGCCTTCGCCCGCGATCTGGTCCGGAAAGCTGATGACGAGCGCACCAAGGCGGCGCTCCCCGGCGAATTCGCGCACGATCTCGGCCGGCGTTCGCAGGTGCGGCAGGAGGTTCCACCGCGGCTCCGTGGTCACCGGGCCCGATGTAACGCGACAGGAGCGGCGCGCACACAGCAGCTGCGCGAGACCGAGTGCGCCGACCGTGGTCGGCATGATCAGGACGCCATTGCCCGGCTCTCCCGCCAGCACGCTGAGCGCCCGCTGCTGCGATCGGCTGCGGGTCAGCGCGCAAAGGCGGTCCTGCAAGCTACCGAGGCGCATGGCCGACGATCGATTGAACGGCGCGCGCCAGTAGCAGGCTCACACCGGCGGCCGCGGCAACCAGCAGCACCAATCCCATGGATGCCAGAGACAACTGCCACGCGGACCTGTCGCCCGACAGATTGCTCGCCGCATAGGCCAGGTTGTGCCCCATGAAGTAGAGCAGGTAGGCGAAGTATGCCGTTGCGAGCGCAAGGAAGAGGGCGAGCAATGCGACATCGCGGGCCGGCGGTGGCGTGCAGGAGCCGCGCCAGAGCGAGTCCAGCGACTGTCGCGCGATGGCGCGAATCTGCGCGTGCAGGTTGTAACGGCCGCTGAGATCGCAGAGCAGCCAGTAGCCGTCGTATTTCAGAACCGGATTCAGCGTATTGAGCACCAGGAAATGGCTGCTCCAGAGGGCGACGAACACCGTCCCCGACGGATGGGCGAGCCAGACGGTGGCGAGCACAAGGAGGTACACGCACTGAAAATAGACTCCCGCGATGTCCACGACGGCCCGCTCTTTGCGAGCGAGCATCCAGGCCCCATGCACTTCCGCATAGAACACGGGCATGCACCAGTACAGTCCTGCGCCGATGCCGCCGTGCGTGGCGCCGTAGCGGCGGCACGCGCTCAGGTGGCCGACTTCGTGGATCGCAACGCCCGCGACGATGAGCGCCAACGCACCGGCGAACGAACTCGACGAAGCAACGCCGAGACCCTGTTGCCAGAGCGCGGCGCCCACAGCGGCATCAGCGACCAGGAAGGCGCCCAGCAGCACGATGGCCACGATCGGAGCAAAGCCGGTTGCCAGAACCTCGAGGAGCGGCGCGAGCGCAGCGGCGCTGAAGAGCCGCAGTCGTGCGGACAGGGGCCCCCCGAGACGGGCGGTGTCCTCACGTTGAAAGAACACGGCCGGTATGCGCGTTCGCAATGTCCGCTCCAGCTCTGCGGTGTCATAGGACCGGCCGAATTCGCGGGTCATGCGGCTCGCCAGCGCCGTCGGCGTGCTTGCTTCGCGCGTCATTTCCAGCAGGGCTGCCGCGACATCGCTGATGAGGAAGTGACGGCCGTCGACGGCTGCGACGAATTGCGCCGCTCGCGCGTCACCGTCGAATCTTCGAATGACGACGTCGTCCCGCAGACGTGGGAGCGGCGAATTCATGCGGGCTGGCGTGACCGTCAGGTTTGCCGCCGGAGCTCCGGTGCACGGCCGCGCAGGAACTCCGGCGGCGCTCACGTCACTTGCTCGAGAACTCGCACTTGCAGGTCCAGTCCGGCAGCACATCGTTGCCGCCGGTGACCAGCGTTTCCATCTCGAAGCGGGCTTCCAGTTCCTCTACCGAAATGACTTGGTTCTCATCCATGACATCCTCCGATCCTGGCTGGGGAGTTACGAGCGGCGAACCGCATTCGTCACGACGATCCCGTGACGCGCAAATCCTACGCGTACGTGCATTGCCGCCAAACGCGCAAAGCTGATCGAATGATGCAGATTTGGCTGGCGCGGCCGGCTACAGCCAGCCGAGCCGCTTGAAGATCGCGTAGGGAATGAGCGCGGAGAGGAGCATGAGCCCGAGCGCGATGAGCGGCCCGTGCTCCGTCTGCAGCCAGGGCAGGTGCTGAAAATTCATGCCGAACCAGCCGACGATCACGGACGGCGGCAGCATGAAGACCGTGACGACCGAGAAGATCTTGATGATGTTGTTCTGGTCGATGTTGATCATGCCGAGCGTCGCCTCGAGCAGGAACGTCGTCTTGTTGCCGAGGAAGGACGAATGATCGGAGAGCGCGAGCACGTCGCGGCTCAATGAGCGGAAGCGCTCGACCGTCGACTTGTCGAGCTTCAGGAGCGGCGATTGCTGCACGAAGGCGCACACCCGCCCGAGGCTCACGAGACTCTCGCGCGCCTTCGAGGTGAGATCGCCGCCCTGGCCGATGCGATCGAGCACCAGCCGGAAGTTGCGTGCCGCGCGCTGGCGCCTGCGCGGCGGCGCGAAGATTTCCGTCGAAAGCTGGTCAAGATCCGTGCCCACGCGCTCGAGCACATCGGCAATGCGGTTGATGACCGATTCGATGATGCCCGAGAGCACGATCGGCGCGGAGGTGCAGCTCGCCGGGTGACGCTCCGCGTACGCGATGAAGCGGCGAAACGGCAGCGGGTCGACGTAGCGATTCGTGACGAGGCGGTTCTGCGCGAGGATGAACGTGACCTGCGCGCTTTCCGGCAGGTCCGTGTCGAGCTTGGTGGCGACGGTCGCGGTCATGAAGAGCGCACCGTGCTCCTCGTAGAGGCGGCTCGACGCCTCGATTTCCTTCATTTCCTCGCGCGTCGGAACATCGATGCCGAGCGCGTGCTCGATCATGCGTTCCTCTTCGCCGCTCGGCTCGACGAGGTCGACCCAGATGACGTCGTCAGGGAGCGTCGTGGGCGCCGGGTCCAGGCGCTTCAGTCCCTGCGCTTGCTTGACGAATACGTTGATCATGAGCGCTCGCCGCGCTGCGCATCAGCGGCCGGCTTTCTCCATCGCGGCGAGATCGTCCAGCAGATCGAAGATCTGCTGCTCGCCGCCGGCGTGGCCGACGTCCGTCACGTACTTGCCGTTGACCACGAACGTGGGCACCGCCGTGACCAGGTACGCACGGCCGAGCTGCTCCGCCCGGCGCATCCTCTGGTCGACGCCGAATCCGTTGTACTCCTTCAGGTAGTCGGCTTCCGATATTGCAAACTGGCTCGCGAAGTCAGCCTGGAGCTTCCCGGTTGCCACCGCATCGCCGCCCCGGTCGATCAGCGTCAGCTGATTCTGGTGGGCCGTCTCGAAGATCCTGGAATGCATCTCAGGGAGCCGGCCGAGCGCCTCGACGGTGTAGTACATGCGGCCAAGGAGCTGCGTGCCCGGGTTCCACATGGCCGGCATGCGCACGAAATCCACGTACACGGGCTTGCCCTTCTTGACCCAGGAGTCGATCAGCGGGTCGAGCGCGTAGCAGTGCGGGCAGGCATACCAGAACACCTCGACCACCTCGACGTGACCGCTCTTGAGGTTGGTCACCGTCGGCTGCGTCGGGACGAGCTCCAGGTAGTGCTCGTTTTTCTTCCACTTGCCCGGCGCTGCAGCGGGCGGTACCGCAGCCATGGCCGCGGCGAGCAGGGGGCTCGGCGAGGCCGTCGCCGCAGCCTCGGAGTCCACCGTTTCGAGATCTTCACCGGCATTGACGACTTCAGCCGGCGCAGCCGGCGTCGCAGGCGTGGATGTTGCGGCGGGTGCCGCGGCCGGAGCCGATGCGGCGGCGGTCGGCGCCGTTGCGCCAGTCGCGCTGTCAGGCGCCGGCGACGACTGCTGACCGCAAGCGGCGAGGAAGAGGCAGCTCACCGCCGCAAGCCAGGCAAGCCTTGTCATAAGTTACTCCCGAGCAAGTTGGCAACCGGGGCTTCGACAACCAGTCGTCGCCCGCGGTTCGCGGACGCGCGCTTCAGCGCAGGCCCTGGATATACGAGGCGAGGTCCCGCATTTCTTCCTCGCTCAAGCGCCCGGCAATCGTCTGCATGATGCCGCCGGGACCGGTTTTGCGCTCGCCCGACTTGTAGTCGTGCAGCTGCTTCAGTGTGTATTGCGCATGCTGGGCGCGCACGGCCGGATATTTCGCCGGCGCATTGCCGCGGCCGATGGGGCCGTGACAGGCGATGCAGGCCGGAACGCTGCGCGCCTCGATGCCGCCGCGATAGATCCTTTCGCCGGACTTCCAGTACGAAGGATCCGCTTCGAGGCCCGATTCGGTCTGCGTCGCGTAGTAAGCGGCGATGTCCTGGATGTCCTCGTCGGACAGGTTGGCGACGAGCGGCTGCATCGTCGGGTTCGAGCGCTTCTCGCCCTTCTGGATGGCCTTGACCTGCTCGACCGTGTAGTTCGCGTGCTGGCCGGCGAGATTCGGCCAGATCGGGTTGACGCTATGGCCGTTCAGGCCATGGCAGGCGCCGCACACGGCCGATTTCGCGGCGCCGGCTTCGGCGTTTCCGTCGGCGAGAACTGTGGCTTGTGGCGCCACCGCGAACAGCGCGGCGACAATGACGACCCGAACCGACATTCTTCGTAGCTCCCTCAAGAGCGGCGAATTGTACACTAGCTTCAATCATTTAAGTCCAGACCCAGGCACCCGGCAAAGGCTCCATGGCGCTCTACCCGCAAGCGAAATTCATCCTGAGCGCGAACGACCCGCGGCAGTTTCCCGTGGACCAGGGAAGCGAAGTCGCTTTTGCCGGCCGCTCGAACTCGGGCAAGTCGAGCGCCATCAATACCATCCTCGGACGGCGCTCGCTGGCGCGCACCAGCAAGTCACCGGGCCAGACGCGGCTCATCAATTTCTTCGAGCTGACGGCGGCCGAGCGCCTGGTGGATTTGCCGGGCTACGGATTCGCCAAGGTGCCGGTCGCCATGCGCGAGCACTGGGGCGATCTCATCCAGAAATATTTTGCGGGGCGCGCGTCCCTGCTCGGCGTCGTGCTGATCATCGATGCGCGTCGCGGGCTGACCGACATGGATCGGCAGCTGATCGGCTGGATTGAATCGGCACCGCGGGTCGTGCACGTGCTGCTCACCAAGGAAGACAAGTTGAAGCGCAACGAGGCGCGGCTCGCGCTGGCCGCTGCAGCGAAGGAACTGCAAGGCCGTGCCACGGTGCAGCTCTTTTCCGCCCACTCGGGCAGCGGCCTGGAAACCGCCCGGGGCCGGCTTCGGCAGCTCCTCGGGGGCAAGTAGGGGCCTGCAAAAAAATACCCCGGCGGCAGAGCCACCGGGGCAGACTAACCCGATCTGGGGATAACAGATCGGGTATTGACCCCGCTCAGGGAGGAAAGCGGGGGAGTGTCGTTGCACACTCGGGCCTGTTAGATAGGGCTTGTATAGCGAAGTTCCAATCCGGCCGGTCTTAACAATTACGCCTTCTTCATGTCGGCGAATTCCTACGGCCGGCGGAAATCTGCGGCCAAACACTGGGGGATCAAGGGGATAGACAGCTCTGTTCACTGAACCGTCCAATGCTGTGCCGCCCTGCCATGGGGCGCTGCATCGAGTCGACGGGCTGGCGCCCGGCTCGAGGCCGGATCCGGCCTGCGGGCCTTACTGCAGCATCTTCAGGGCTTCGTCCGTGAGGATGTAGCGGCTCATCACCGCCGTGAAGAGGTCCACGAAGTAGTCGAATTCGCGGGCGGAGATTTCATCGACATAGGTGAGGCTCGCAGTGATGGCGAGATCGCCGTCCTCGTCCACTTTCACCTGCATGAAGTTCTGGGAGCTGTTGAGCTTGCGCGCGAGCTCGACGAACTCCGGCTTGCCCTTCGCTTCCGGCGTCGGGCTGTAGTACGAGAGGAAGACGATGCGATCGAGTTCGCCCGACCCCTGCAGTGCCGTGATGTTGAGCGGAACTCCCTTGGTCCGGTAGACGAGCACGTTGCTCACCATCGACGCGTCGAAGCTGCGGGCCTGCAGCCATTCCAGCAGCTGCGAAGTCGCCACCTTGTCATCGTCCGACAGAACCACCTTGCTCAAGTCGACCTTGGCCGCGTCGGCGAACGCTGGCGCGATGAGGACCAGGGCGACGGCGATGGCGTTCAACAGTTGCTTGATCACTTCTTCGTCCCTCCGCTCAGCCGCCATGGTCGATGCGGGCGATCGTCACCGTCCGGTGCTCGGTGCGGGAAACCTGCGCTGTCGAGCAGTGCAGCCAGCCGCGTTCGACCTTGATGTCCTCGCGCCCGACGCTCGCGTCGTCCATCGTCAGCACATCCCCGAAAAGCAAGTCGGCGCGATCCTAGCACGGAGCTCCGTGCCCGGATCGCGCCGCCGTTCAAGCCTTGAACCGGATCGGGATGAGGCCTAGAAGAAAGTCCAGGTAACGCCGAGCGTGAGCATGTCGACGCGGTCGGCGTCCTGGACGTCGAAGCGTTCGTACTCGAGCCGTGCCGCGAAACTTCCGAATCGTACCTGCGCGCCGGCGCCATACGCGAAGTCGGTGCCGCTGTCGGAGACGCGGGGCTGCGGGCCCGCGATCGTCGTCAGCTGCACGTCGCTGTCCCAGTAGACGAGCCCGGCCTTCGCATAGAGATCGACGAACGGCAGCGGCAGGTAGCCGATCGCGAACGCGTCGTAGAACTTCCCATTCGCATCGACGCCCGTGTCCGGCAGGTTCGTGTCGAGTCTCGCATTGCCGAAGTCCACGTAGTTCGCTTCGACGCCGAAAATGTCGAGCGGCCGGAAGCCGATGATCAGCTTGTACGGCTGGTTCTTGATGTCGAGGTCGTCGAAGTAGCGGCCACCGTCGAGCGTCGCGTCGGCTGCGATCCCGGCGCCGAGATAGACGCCGTTGTCCGCAGCCGAAGCGCAGGTAGCGGCGAGCGCGAGAAACACCATGGCGGGGAGCTTGCGCATGTAACCTCCGTGGCCGGCGCGCGAAGGGGTGCGCCGAATCCTGTCGTCTGACCGGAGCTTAGCGGGCGGAGTTTCACTTTCAACTGTCGGTGTCGAGCGACAGGAAATATGTGCAGCCCGGCGTCAGTGAGCCTCATCCCAGTTGTCGCCGGCGCCGGCGTCGACTCTGAGGGGCACGCGCAACTCCGCTGCGCCCGACATGCGGCGCCGGAGCCCTTCGGTCACTTCCTCGAGGGCGGACGTTTCAACCTCGACGACGAGCTCGTCGTGTACCTGCATGATCAGGCGCGCGGGCACCTTGCCCGCGGTGATCCACCGGTCGACGTCGATCATGGCGCGCTTGATGATGTCCGCCGCGGTTCCCTGCATCGGCGCGTTGATGGCGCTGCGCTCGGCGTACTGCTGGCGCGCGCGGTCTTTCGAATTGATGTCGGGAAGGTAGAGCCTGCGCCCATAGACCGTCTCGACGTAACCCGCGCTCCTGGCCTGCTGGCGGGTGCGGTCCATGAATGCCTTCACGCCCGGATAGCGTTCGAAGTACAGATTGACGTAGCTCTGCGCCGCACCCCGGTCGATGCCGAGCTGCTTCGCCAGCCCGAATGCCGACATGCCGTAGATCAGGCCGAAGTTGATCGCTTTCGCCGAGCGTCGCTGCTCTGCGCTGACTGCATCGAGCGCGATGCCGAAGACCTCCGCCGCCGTCGCCTGATGGATGTCCTTGTCCGCGGCAAAAGCCTTGAGCAGGCCCTCATCGCCCGAGAGGTGGGCCATGATGCGCAATTCGATCTGCGAGTAGTCGGCCGCGACGAGCTTGCAGCCAGGCGGCGCAATGAATGCCTGGCGGATGCGCCGGCCTTCGGGCGTGCGGATCGGAATGTTCTGCAGGTTCGGGTCGGTGGATGACAGCCGGCCGGTCGCCGCCACGGCCTGGTGATAGGACGTGTGTACGCGCCCGGTGCCTGCGTTGATCTGCCCGGGGAGCGAATCGGTGTAGGTCGACTTGAGTTTCGCGAGACCCCGGTACTCGAGGACGAGCTTCGGCAGGGCGAACTCGTCGGCAAGTTCTTCCAGCACATCCTCGGCCGTCGACGGCTGGCCGGTCGGCGTCTTGCGCGTGACCGGCAACTGCAGCTTGCTGAAGAGGATTTCCTGGAGCTGCTTCGGCGAGTCGATGTTGAAAGGCCCGCCGGCTTCCTTGTGCGCGAGGTCGACGACCTCCAGCATGCGCTCCGCGAGCTGCTGGCTCTGCGCCTGCAGCTTCTTGCGGTCGATGAGCACGCCGTGGTGCTCCATGCGCATGAGCACCGGCACCAGCGGCTGCTCGATCGACTCGTAGAGCGCGCGCAGCGCCGGGATCTTGCCGAGCTCCGACCACAGGTGTCGATGCAGCTGCAACGTGACGTCGGCGTCTTCCGCCGAATACTCCGCCGCCGTTTCGATCGCCACCTGGTTGAAGCCGATCTGCTTGGCGCCCTTGCCGGCCACGTCCTCGTAGTGGATGGTGTCGATGCCGAGGTACCTCTTCGCCGTCGAGTCCATGTCGTGGCGCGTGGCCGTGCTGTTGAGCACGTAGGACTCGAGCATCGAGTCGTAGCGCATGCCTTCGATCGCGATGCCGTGATTCGCGAGCACGTGGCCGTCGTATTTCAGGTGGTGGCCGAGCTTCGCGCGATCGGGATCCTCGAGAAGCGGCTTCAGTTTCGCAAGCACGGCGTCGCGAGGCAGCTGGTCCGGCGCGCCGGCATAGTTGTGCGCAAGCGGCACGTAGGCCGCGCGGCCGGGCTCGACGCAGAACGATACGCCGACGATTTCCGCGACCATGTAGTCGAGGCTCGTGGTCTCGGTGTCGAACGCGATGAGTTCGGCTGAGGCGAGCGCGCGCAGCCAGCCGTCCAGCTGTTCGTGCGTCAATACCAGGTCGTAGTGGCGGGCGGGTGCGGGCGCCGGGGCCGAAGCATTCGCAGGCTCCAACGGTGCCGTTTGGGCTTGCGGCGCATGCACGGCTGCCGGCGGCGCCAAGGGGCCGTCGCCCAATTGACGCAGCAACGAGTTCAATTCGAGGCGCCGGTACAGTGCGCGCAGACGCTCGATATCGGGCGGCTTCGGCGCAAGCCCGTCGATCGCAAGCTCGAGCGGCACATCGCAGCGAATGATCGCAAGCTTGCGCGACAGCTCGAGCGTCGCCAGGTTCTCGCGCAGGCTTTCGCCGACCTTGCCGCTCACCTCGGCGGCGTGCGCGAGCAGGTTGTCGAGCGTGCCGAATTCGTTGAGCCACTTGGCCGCGGTCTTCGGCCCCACCTTCGGCACGCCGGGGATATTGTCCGAGCTGTCACCGACGAGCGCGAGGTAGTCGACGATCTGTTCCGGGAATACCTCGAACTTCGCCTTCACGCCCGCGCGGTCGAGCGTCGTCTCCGTCATCGTATTGACGAGCTTCAGGCGCCCGTCGACGAGCTGCGCCATATCCTTGTCGCCGGTCGAGACCACGACCTCGAGGCCGGCTTCGAGTCCGCGCTTCGCGAGTGTCCCGATCACGTCGTCCGCTTCAACTCCCGGGATACGCAGAAGTGGCAGGCCCTGTGCGGCGACCGCTTCCAGGAGCGGTGCGATCTGCGACCGCAATTCGTCGGCCATCGGCGGACGGTTCGCCTTGTATTCGGCGAACAGCTCGTCGCGGAATGTCCTGCCGGGCGCGTCGAACACGACGGCGATTCGCTCGGGAGCGTAGTCCCTGACGAGCTTCCCGAGCATGTTGAGCACGCCGTACACCGCACCCGTCGGCTCGCCTTTCGAATTGGCGAGCGGCGGCAGCGCGTGAAACGCGCGGTAAAGATAGGACGAACCGTCGACCAGAACGAGTTTCATGCGATGGCGCGAGAGGGCCGGGGAGAGGGTCCTAGGGTTTCTTCTCGGTCTCGTCCTTCTTCTTCCCGGTTTCGTCCGTCGGGGTCGCCGGCGCTTGCACCGGCCGCGTGACGACGGTGCCCGGATGCTTGTCCGGCAGGGTGAGCGGACCCTTTTGTCCGCAGCCCGCGCAGAGCGCGAGGAGAATGCATACCGCGTAACGCATTGAAACCTCGGGACGGTGGCCGAGTATAGCCCGTCAGCCGGTTCCGGGGTTCGCGGCGGCCTTGAGCGATCGATCGAGGATGTAGAGCGTCAAGCGTGACACGCAAACGGGCTTGCCGGTCTCGTCCACGATTTCCGTCTGCCACACGTGCACGCTGCGCCCCAGGTTGATCGGGCGCGCCGTGCCGGTGACGAGCCCGGCGCGGGCGGCGCGCAAGTGGTTCGCATTGATCTCGAGGCCGACGCAACTCTGCTTCACCGGGTCGATGACCAGGGCACCGCCGATGCTGCCAAGCGTTTCAGCAAGCGCAACACTCGCGCCGCCGTGCAGCAGCCCCATGGTCTGGCGCGTTCGCTCATCGACCGGCATGGTGCCGCGGATGTAGTCCTCGCCGATCTCCGTGATCTCGATGCCGATGTGCTCGACCATCGTCTTGCGGCGAAGCGGAACGATGTCGGCGATCGTGTAGGGACGAAACCAGATGGCCATGGATTACTTCCGGTACTTCTCCGCGACGCGTCGATACGCGTCGCGAAACGGGATGCCTTCCTGGGCGACGATCAGGTTCGCTTCCGCGGCGGCGTGGATCGACGGGTCGAGCTTGATGCGATCCTTGTTGAAGTGCACGCCGGCGAGCGCCGGCGGCAGGATCGCGAGCGTCTCGAGGCACTGGTCGATGCCGCGAAAGAGCGGCGCCTTCAGGAGCTGCAGGTCGCGGTGATAACCCGAGGTCAGCTTGCTCGTGATCGCGAGCGATTCCGAGAGGCATGCCTGCGCGGACGCTGAGCGACCGCGAATGAGCTCGAACACGTCCGGATTGCGCTTCTGCGGCATGATCGACGAGCCGGTCGTGAATTCCGCGGCCAGCGACACGAACGCGAATTCCTGGCTGTAGAAAAGGACCACGTCGGCGGCGAGCCGGCCGAGATCCTGCATGACGAGCGTGATCTCGAACAGGAGTTGCGCCTCCGCCTTGCCGCGCGAGAGCTGCACTGCGGTGACCGGCTCCTGGTTCATCGCGAAGCCGAGCCGTGTGCGCGTTTCCTCGCGGCTGACCGGCAGATTGGGCGTCCCGTAGCCCGCGGCGGAGCCGAGCGGATTTTTCGCGATGCGCCTGAGCGCCATGCGCAGGCCTTCGGCGTCGTCACGCAGCTCGGCCGCATAACCGCCGGCCCAGAGAACGACCGAACTTGGCATGGCCTGCTGCGTGTGGGTGTAGCCGGGGAGCGGCGTCGCGCCGTCGCGGCGAATCAGCTGATCGAGCGCATCGGCGACGCCGTTGACGCCCGCTCTGAGTTCTTCCACCGCTTCGCGCATGTAGAGGCGCAGCGCCGCGAGCACTTGATCGTTGCGCGACCGGCCCGCGTGCAGTCGCCCGCCGGTTGCGCCGATTTTTTCCGTCAGCAGGTTCTCGAGCGCCGTCTGGCCATCCTCGTGCTCGAGCTTCACCCGCCACTCGCCGCGCGTGTGGGCCTCGCCGATGGCCGTGAGCGCATCGCGGATCGACTTGAGGTCGGCCGGCGTCAGGAGCCCGCAGACGTTCAGCATTTCCGCATGGGCGATCGATGCTGCGACGTCGTGCTTCACGAGTCGATTGTCGAGCTCGTGATCGTCGCCGGCGGTGAAGCCGAGGACGCGCTCATCGAGCGGCTGGCCCTTGTCCCAGAGGCGCGTCATCGGCTGCCTTGCTGCTCCGCGTCCGACAGGGCATTGAGGTCGGCGACGATCAGCGTGCCCGTGCCTTCGTTGGTGAACACCTCGCCGAGCACGCTGTTCGGCGTCTTGTAGGAAATCACGTGCACGCGCCGCACCCCACCGCGAATGGCATCTTCGATCGCACGCGCCTTCGGCAGCATGCCGTCGGCGAGCGAGCCGGCGTCGCGCAGGCGCTTCAGGCCCTGCAGGTCCGTATAAGAGATGAGTGAGCTCGGATCCTCGAGTCTCTCGAGGATGCCGGGAGCGCCCGTGCACAGGACCAGCTTCTCGGCATTGAGCGCGGAGCCGATGGCGGCGGCGACCGTGTCCGCGTTGATGTTGAGGAGCGTGCCGTACTGATCCGCCGACAGCGGGCTCACGACCGGCATCAGGCCGTTGTCGAGGAGCTTCCCGACCACCGCGGCGTTCACGCCGTCGATGTCGCCGACGAAGCCGAAGTCGACGACTTCGCCGTCGCTCATCTTCACCGGCGGCCGCTTGTGTGCACGCACGAGTCCCGCGTCGACGCCGCTCACGCCGACCGCGTCGATGTTGAGTTCGCGGCAGATCGCAAGAATGCGCGTGTTGATGAGGCCGTTGAGCACCATGGAAGTCACTTCGAGCGAACGCTGGTCGGTGACGCGCCGTCCCTGCACGATGCGCGTCGGCACGCCGAGCGCATCGGCGAGCTCGGTGAGCTGCGGGCCGCCGCCGTGCACGAGCACGACGCGGATGCCGACCTGATGCAGGATCGCGACCTGTTCGATGAGCTGGCGCGTCGCTTCCTCATCGCCGAAGACGCCGCCGCCCGCCTTGATGACGAACACCTTGCCCTTGTACATGCGGATGTAGGGCGCCGCATTGCGCAGCGCGCGCACGGCGATCGTCTGTTCGGCTTTGGAGGACATCATGGAAGGAAAACTCTCCTTGGCTGTCTTGTCGCCGGCATTCACGCGGGCATTCATCGTGCGAGCATCCTGTGTAGCACGCCCATCTGGACGACGAGGCGATTGTAAGCTTCGCGCAGCACGATGCTGCGCGAACCGTCGAGAATTTCATCCGCCACCGCTACGTTCCGCCGCACGGGAAGGCAATGCATGAACTTCGCGTCGGGTGCTGCGTGCGCGAACCAGCTCTCCCGCACGCACCAGTCGGTGAGACTCGCGCGCAGTTTCGCATCGCCCTCGGCGTCGCCGTAGTGAGTGGTGGAGCCCCATTCCTTCGCGTATACGACGTGCGCGCCCTGCAGCGCCTCTTCGCGGCTCGCCGTCTCGTGGACGGCGCCGCCGGACTTCTGGGCCGCCTGGCGCGCCTTGTCCATCAGCTCCGGCGGCAGGGCGAAACCCTCGGGCCTGAGCACCGTGACTTCCATCCCGCGCATCGCCGCCATGTGTAGCGTCGCGGCCGGTACCGCGAGCGGCAGGGCGCGTGGATGGTGGGCCCACGTCAGCACGAACTTGCCGTGCACGGGCACCGCGCCGTCGTTCAGCGTCTTCCAGTCGGCGAGCGCCTGGCAGGGATGGTTCATCGCCGATTCCATGTTGATGAACGGCTTTTCAACGAGGTCTGCCATGGCGCCGAACAGCGTCTCTCGCAGATCGGCCGCGAGATCCTTGCCGTCTGCGAATGCCCGCACGCCCAGCGCGTCGCAATACGACGCGAGCACCGGGATGCCTTCGCGAATATGCTCGGCGGCAGCGCCGCTCATCACCGTGTTGAGCCGCGTTTCGAGCTGCCAGGTGCCCTGGCCGGGCGTGATGACGAAGGACGAGCCGCCGAGCTTCGCCATGCCGGCCTGGAATGATGCGAGCGTGCGCAGGCTCGGATTGAAGAACACCAGCCCGAGGACTTTGCCCGCGAGCGCATGCGGCTCCGGCCGGTCGTGCAGCCGCTGCGATAGCGCCAGGAGATCGAGAATTTCCGCGCGCTCGAAGTGGGCAAGATCGAAGAAGCGCTTCATGGGGGGAGCTTCGCGAGCGTTGCCGCGAGGTGCGCGACCTGTGTCGAACCGAGGGTGTACGCCGGCAGCAGGCGCACGATATGTGGGTCGCTCGCCGTGCCGGCCAGGATGTCGTGCTCGAGCAGCTCCGCCTGAACCTCTTTGCCGGGGCGCCGCGTGCGCAGGCCCATGAGCAAACCAGCGCCCTGGGTCCCGACGACAGGTCCGGTGACGCAGCTGGCGCGAATCTCGGCGGACCGCGCGCGCACGTTCGCGAGCAGCTGCTCGGACTCGATGATGTCGATGACCGCCTCGATGATCGCGCAGGCCATCGGTCCCGCGCCGAACGTCGTGCCGAGCGCGTCGAGCTTGAGCGAGGCTGCAACGGCGTTCGACAGCAGCAGGGCCGAGCAGGGAAAGCCGCTCCCGAGCGCCTTCGCCGTCGTGATCATGTCAGGCGTCACGCCGTAGAGATTGGCGGCGAACGGGTAGCCGGTGCGGCCCATGCCGCACTGGACCTCATCGAAAATCAGGACGGCGCCGACTCCATCGCAGCGCGCCCGCAGGGCGGCAAGAAATTCCTTGCCGAGGTCGACGGCCCCGGCGAGCCCTTGCACCGGCTCGACGATGACCGCGGCCGTCTGCTTCGTTACCTGCTCTTCGATCGCGGCGAGATTGCCGCGCGCAATGAAACTGACGTCGAACGGCGCGCGCGGAAAGCCGTACCACTTTTCCTTCGCGCCCCAGGTAATTGCGCCGGCTGCCGCGGTCCGGCCGTGAAAGCCGCCCTCGACCGCGACGACCTGCGAGCGGCCGGTGACCTTGAACGCCATCTTGAGTGCGTTCTCGTTCGCCTCCGCGCCGCTGTTGACGAAGAAAACGGTATCGAGGCCGAGACCGCAGAATTCGACGAGCCGGCTTGCGGCGCGCTCACGAACTTCCATCGCGACGGCGTTCGTCTGGAAGAGCACCTGGCGCGCCTGGTCGTTCAGCGCCTTGAGCCAGCGTGGATGACCGTAGCCGAGCGCCGCCACGGCGTGACCGCCGTACAGGTCAAGGACCTTGCGGCCGTCGCGAGTGTGCAGATACACGCCATCGGCGCTCACGACCTCGATCGGATACTGCGCAAAGACCGGCGCGAGATGACTCGCATCGACTCCCTCTCCCGCTCGGCGGGAGAGGGCTGGGGTGAGGGCCGGGGTGCGGGCACTCATCACGTCCACCCAGCCGCAGGCGCCTTCAGGCCCGCTGTCTCATCGAATCCGAGCATGCGATTCATCCATTGCACGGCGCCGCCGGCGGCGCCCTTGTTGAGGTTGTCGACCACCGACATCACGACGATCGAGCTGCCGCTCGCGACAGCCGACAGCTGCGCGTAGTTGCTCGCGACGATCTCCTTGAGGCGTGGCGGCTGGTCGAGCACGCGCACGAATGGCTGATCGAGGTAGTAGTCCCGCAGCATGGCGAGCACGGCCTGCGTGGTCACCGGCCGCTTGGTGCGTGCCTGCACGGTCGCGTGAATGCCGCGTGCGAACGGCCCCGAGTGCGGTACGAAGGCGAATTCGGCATCGACGCCCGTCGCGGCTTTCGCGCAGGACCGGATCTCCGGCGTGTGCCGATGACCCAGGGCGTTGTAGGCATACAGGTCGCTGTGACGTGTCGGGTGGTGCGTACCGTCGGTCGGCTTGCGACCCGACCCCGTGCTGCCCGTGATGGCCGAAATGAAGATCTGCGGCTCCGCGAGGTCGAGCGCGAGCAGCGGCACGCTCGCGAGGAGCGCCGCCGTGGCAAAGCAGCCGGGATGCGCGACATGCGCGGTCTTGAGCTTCGGCAGATGCTCTGGCACCGCGCAAGTGAAGTCCTTCAGCCGGCCGGGCGCGCCATGCGGGTGACCGTAGATCCTCTGGTAGACGTCGGCGTCGGCATGACGAAAATCGGCCGAAATGTCGACCACTCTCAGGTCGCAGCGCGCCGCGGCCGCGCTCGTGAGCAAGCGGTCGATCAACGCCGCCGAAGCGCCATGAGGCGCCGCCGAGAAGAGCGCGGCGCGCTTCGTTTCCGTGAGGATCATCGACGCCGTGCCGATGCTCGCGAACGTGGTCTGCGGATACACCGCGGCAAGATGGCCGAACGATTTGGCGATGCGTTCGCCCGGCTGGCTGTCGGAGATCGCCGCGGCGAGCTCGAGCTCCGGATGCCCGGCGATCAGCCGCAGCAACTCGCCGGCGACGTAGCCGGTTCCGCCAAGGACCAGAGCGGGTGTGCTCATTCCGCACCGACCGCGACTTGCGGCACGTGCGTGAGACCGAGCGTATCGATCAGGTGATCGCCGAGCGTGGCGCCTGCGGTCAGCGCGTTGAAAGCCGGCACTCCGGTCTGCGCCTGGATGATGTCGACACCGACCTGGTTGTCGGTCGACGGACCCGTCACCGCCGAAGGCGTGATGCCGAACTTTTCCTTGAGCAGCCGCACGCCGCCCCAGGCCGCGACCGGATCGTTCGCGGAGAGCACGACCGCCGTCAGGGACTTGCGGATGTCCTCGCTCGCGAGGATCGCCTCGACGCCGTAGGCGCCGAGAATGCCGTCGCCGAGCTCGAACACGATGACATCCGGCTTGCCGCTCGCCATCTCCGTGAGCATCGTGCGCGTGAGGGCGGGGCCGGTCTTCGGCGTCGTCGTGACGATGCCGAGATCCGTGAAGATCATGGTGCGGCGCGCGCCCGAATCTTCCATCGCGAGGATGTCGCGGCGGAGCGAGACGCCCGTGGCCTTGAAGGCATCTACCACGAGGCCGCGGTGGCGCATGCGGCTGACGATCGAGCAGGCCGCTGCGGTCTTGCCGGCTTCCATGCAGGTGCCGGCGAGCGCGACGACTGGAACGCCGCGTGTATTGAGTTCCGCGTCGTAGTCGAGCGCCTTGTAGCCGACTTTCGCCGGCACGCCGATGCGTTCGCCCAGATAGGGAAACGTCAGCACGACGCCGGCTACGCGGCAGTCGAAGGGCTTGCCCTTGTCGGGATTGACCGAGTCGCAGATGCCGAGCACGCCGCCGATGTTGAGGAGTTGAATGATGTCGCCGGCCGCGACTTTGTCGGGTAAGTGGCCCGAATAGCCGAACAGCGCCTTGCGATGGCCGAGTGCGCCGACGATGACATCGCCCTTCGAGACCTTGGCCATGCGGCCGCTGGTGAGCTCGAGCGTGTTGTAGGTCGACTTGTTCGTGAGAACTTCCACGACCAGCACAGTGCCTTCCTCGGACGGGATCTCCGTGGCGATGCGCAGTTCGTGCGCAAGCCCGCAGGCCTGCGTGACGGAAGCGATCTTGTCGACGACGACGGACTTCATCATTGGCGTTCCCTCAAGCCGAAGGGCCCTTACCGGCTCGCGTGTAAAAGATTCCCGGGAGCGCGAGCATCTTCGAGAATCCAAGGGCATCGATCGGCGTCCATTCGCCGGCCGATTCGCCATAGACGCCCTTCGAGGCGGCCATGAGCGAGTAGGGTGAACTCAGTCCTTCGACGAACGCCGAACCCGGGCGCAGCACGAGCTTCACATCGCCGCTGACGCGGGCCTGCGAGGAAACGAAGAGCGCCTCCATGTCGCGGCATACGGGATCGAGGAGCTGGCCTTCATGCACGAGGTCGCCATAGGGGCCCGCGAGCATTTCCTTGACGCGCGACTGGCGGCTCGTGAGCACGAGCTTTTCCAGCTCGCGATGCGAGTTCAGCAGCATTTCCGCCGCCGGCGCCTCGAACGCGACGCGGCCCTTCGTGCCGATGATCGTGTCGCCGAGGTGGATGCCGCGGCCGATGCCGAAATTTGCGCCGATGGTCTCGAGCCGCTCGATGATCTCGACGGCGCCGAGCGACGCGCCATCGAGCCGCGCGGGAACGCCGCGCTCGAAGCCGATGACGTGCCGTTCCGCCGGGCGCGGATCGCTGAAGGCCGTGCGCGAGAGCACCCAGGCCTCGTCCGGAATGCTGTCGAGGGAGCTCAGCGTTTCCTTGCCGCCGATCGTGACGCCCCACAAGCCGCGATTCACGGAGTAGGCGGCGCCATAGGGCGGAATCGGCAGCTTGTGCTCCTCCAGGTACTTGAGCTGTTCGGGCCGCTTGAACGCCTTGTCGCGCACGGGCGCCAGGATCTCGAGTTCGGGCGCGATCGTGCGCAATGCGACTTCGAAGCGGACCTGGTCGTTGCCCGCGGCCGTGCAGCCATGGGCGATGGTGTGCGTGCCGAGTCTTTGCGCCATGCGCGCGATCGTCTGGGCCTGCACGACGCGTTCCGCGCCCACGCACAGCGGGTAGAGCTGGCCGCGGCGCACATTCGCCATGATCAGGAACTTGAGCACCTGCTCAAAATACGTCTCGCGCGCGTCAACCAGGTGATGCTCGCGCGCGCCGAGCGCAGCCGCACGCTCCGCGAGGGTCTTCGCGGCCGCCGCATCGATGCCGCCGGTACCGACGGTCACGGTGATGATCGGCCGGCCGCAGGTTTCCCTGAGCCACGGCACGAGGAATGACGTGTCGAGACCGCCGGAAAATGCGAGAACGATGGGCTCCTCGCCCCTGGGTTCATTGTCGACCATGGGGAGCGCTCAGACCTGGAAGAGGGTACGCAGGCGTTCGATGACTTTGTGCTGTTCGCGGGCGCCGTTCGTCGCCACGAAGATCGTGTCGTCACCGGAAATCGTTCCGACCACCTCGGGCCACTCGGCGCGATCGAGCGCGAGCGCGACGCTCTGGGCGCTGCCGATCGAAGTGCGCACGACAGTAATAGTCGAACCCGCGGCCTTGATCTCGCGCACGAAGCCGCTGAGCGCCGCGAAATCGTTGCGGGTCGGGGAGTGCTCGGCCGCAGGCAGCACGTAGCGGTGCCCGATCTTGCCGACACCAAGCTCCTGCAGGTCGCGGCTGACCGACGACTGCGTCGCTTCGTAGCCCTGGCGCTTCAGCAGCCGCACGAGTTCGGCCTGCTTGCCGACCGGCTGGTCGCGCAGGATCTTCACGATCGCCTGTCGGCGCGATGCATTGCCGTTCTGCTCGTGCATAAAGTTGCGGGAGTTTGCATAAATATGCGGCCGCCGTCAAGCGCCCGCGGCCGCCGCCGGGCGTTCAGGCCCCCGCGTCTGCGAGCTGGAACGAGGCGGGTGCGCTTCCCGATGCGCGGACCGCAGCCATGTGCAAGTACGCCCGCTCGAGGGCGCGGCATGATCCCGCGGTATCGAAGAGCGATGTCGTCAGCCGGTTGCGGCCGATGAACTCCTTCAGCCGCAGGAGGTCCGCCGGTGATCGTGCCAACGCTACGGCGAGGTCCTGGTAGGCCGCGAGGCCGTCGACCACGAGTTCCTCGAGCCCGATCGCTTGCAGGACGCTGGCGGCGACTCGCGATGCGAAGCTTCGGCCGGGCGTCGTGATGACGGGCACTCCGGCCCAGAGCGCATCGCTCGCCGAGGTGTGGGCGCCGCACGGCCAGGTATCGAGGAAGAGATCGGCATGCCGGTGCCGCGCCATGTGCTCAGCCTGTTGGACGCGCTGCGCGAACACGAGGCGCCGGGAGTCCACGCCGCGGTGGCTCGCTTGTGCGCACAGATTAGCGGCCATCTGGTCGTTGTGTTGCGTCAGCCAGAGGACGCTCCCTGGAGTCTTGCGAAGGATCTCCATCCAGACGTCGAACACCGCGGCCGACAGCTTGAGCGACTGACAGAAACCCGCGAATACGAAGCCCTCTACCGGCAATCCGCAACTCTCCCGCGTTGGCGGTTCGATGGCAGGCGGATCGCGCTCGCGATCGTTGATCTGATAGGAGCCTGGCAATCGCGCGACAGCGCCGCAGTACGCGGCGTCCTCGTCCGGGCGGATCACCGTCGCGTCGGCGATCAGGTAGTCGTAGATATCGGTGCCGAGCGGGCCAGGGTAGCCCAGATAGTGCGCGATGACCGCAGCGGGCCTGCGCGCGAGCACGGCAGGTTTGCCAGAATCGCTCCAGCCATTGAGGTCGACGAGGACGTCGAGCCCGTCAGCCGCAATGCGCGCCGCCATCGCCTCATCCGCCAGCATGGCGAGGTCGACGAAATGCTCGATCGTCGCTTCGATGCGGGCCCGGACGGCGGATCGGTCGTTCGGCCGGACCGAATAGCCGAAGACCTCGAACTTCGAGCGGTCGTGCGCGGCAAAGAGGCCCGCCATCAGCCATGACGTCGGGTGATCGCCGAAATCCGCGCTCAGGTAGCCGACGCGCAGACGGCTCGATGCAGTCCTGGTCGTTGCAGACGTGGTTGCACGGACAGCGCCGAAACGCAGCGCCCACTGCTGGGCGATCCGGACGAGTTGCGCCGGATCGTCCGTCAGCATCAGCGAGAGAAAGGGCTTGAGGGCAGCGGAGCCCGTGCGACAGCGCTCGAGCAGTCTTTCTTCGAGCGCGGCAAGACCACTCCACAGGCAAGCCGTGCGCCGGCACGAGACGCTCATTGCGAGGCTGTAGTCGTAGAGGACCTGCTGCCCGGGTCTTGAGCTGAGCAGGGCAAGCGCCCGCTCGTGCCTCTCCGAGGCCTCGGCAAACCTCTCGTGTACCTGGAGCAGGGTTGCCGAATTCTGCAACGCCAGCACATTGTCCGGGCTCAGCGCGAGGATGGCGTCGTAGTCTTCGAGCGCCTCGATCGGCCTCCCGGCTTTTCGCAGCAGATCCGCACGCATGAAACGGGCTGCCGCAAATCGGGGTTGCGCGACGACGGCGAGGGTCATCGACGCAAGCGCCTCATCCGCTCTGCCGAGCTGCTCGAACGCGCGGCCGCGATGGAAGGCAATCTCCGCAGGGTTCGCCGCAAGTCCGGCCGCGCGGTCAAAATGCGTCAGGGCCTCCGCGGCGCGATTCAGATCGAGCAGGGCATTGCCGGCGTTCACACGTGCCGGCACCAAGTCCGGCTGTCGGGCCAATGCATCCGTGAAGGCGGCCAGCGCCTGCGGCGCGCGATCCATCGCGACCAGGATGACGCCCTTCGCATTCAGCGATTGCGCGTCCGCGGGATCGGCTTCGAGCGCCCGATCGATGGCCCGCAAGGCCTCGGGCAGATTCCGGGCGCGGTGCTCGACGATCGCGAGCAGGCGCAAGAGCTCGGCTGAGCGCGGGAAGTCGACGAGTGCCGCACGGCAGGCGTCGCCGGCGCCAGGCAGGTCGTTGCCCGCGAGCCGCTGCGACACGTCTCGCAAGGCCGAAGTCAGTTCAGTCATCGTTCGAGCGTCGCGCCTGGCCGGCGGAATGCCGCTGAAGCGGGACAGCTATCGTTGCCGATGCCTTCAATGTGTGCAACTCGGCGCACGACGGATTCGGTATGCTCGTCCGCCGACTGTTCCCGGGAGCGAGGGCGAAATGCTGGATGCGGTGATCGTGGAGACAGGCAAGGCACCGACCGGCACGGTCGTCTGGCTGCACGGACTCGGCGCCGACGGGCACGATTTCGAGCCGGTCGTGCCGGATATCGCGCCGCGCGGCACCCGGCCGCTGCGCTTCGTCTTCCCACATGCGCCCGTGCGGCCGGTAACGCTCAACAATGGCTGGGCGATGCGCGCGTGGTACGACATCTACGGGCTGTCGCGCGAGCATCGGCAGGACGAGCAGGGCATCCGCGCTTCGGGCGCGCTGATCGATGAATGCTTGCGGGTTGAGACTGATCGCGGCGTGCCGCCGGAGCGCATCGTGCTCGCCGGGTTTTCGCAGGGCGGCGTCATGGCGCTGCATTCCGGGCTGCGCTTCCCGCAGAAGCTCGCGGGGGTGATCGCGCTTTCGTGCTACCTCGCGCTCGACAGCAAGCTGCCGGCGGAGCGCTCGGCCGAGAATATAGGGACGCCGCTCTTTCTTGCGCATGGCACGGCGGACCCGACGGTGCCCTTCGCATTTGGCGATGCGTCGCGCCGCAAGCTCCAGGCGGAAGGCTACCGCGTGGAGTGGCACACCTACCCGATCGGTCACGGCGTCGGACCCGAGGAGATCTCGGACATCCGCAAATTCCTCGAGGCCGTGCTGCCCTGAGTCGCCATCCTAGTGCTCGATCGTGTAGACGATGTCCGCGCTCATCGCCTCGCCGGACTCCGTGCGGATCGTCCAGCGGTCGCCGAGCGTGTACTGGAGCTTGAGCGTGTTGATCGACTCCGTCAGCGACACGCCGTAGCTGATGTAGAACCGCGGCGACAGGAACCTGCCGAGCACGAGCGAGGTGTCGTTCTGCTCGTTCGACTCCACCGTGACGTCGGCGATGCCGATCTTGGCGCCGAGTTCGGACGCGAGGATCGCGCCGCCCTGGGCGAGGAGCGCATTGCGCGCGGCGCCGACCTGCTGTGCCTGATTGCTCTGTAGCGATTCCAGCGTGCCTCCGCCGACGAGGAGCGAAACGATCTGGCTCTGGGTGACGGGCGGATCCGAAAAGAACGACAGCGTCGGCTCGCGCAGCGTGCCGCGGACGTTGGCGCCAACGACGATATCCGGGAGCTTGCGGGTCGCGCGGATGTCGACGCCGGGATTGCCGAGCGGTCCGCCGTTGAAGATGAGCCGCCCACGTTCAATATCCAGACGCCGCGCGAGGACCGTGTATTTGCCTTCATCCACCTTGAGCTCGCCGACGCCGGTCCCCGGGTCGTCGGGGCCGGAGGTCGATGTAACGGACCCGGAGAGTTTGCCGACGAGGCCGTGCGTGTCGATCCGCACGTCATTGCCGAGCGTCAGCGCCAGCCGGCTTCGCACCTGAAAGCGCTTCTCCGGCGGTATGACCGGCGCGCCGACGATGACTTCGTCCGAGGAGGCGAGCACCGCGTCCGTGAGTTCGAGCGGCGCGATGCGTGCGTAGGGCACTTTGACTTCGCCGTCGACGTCGATGCGGCGCCCGTCGACGTGCAGGCTGAGATCGGGCGATGCGATGATGCGGATCTCGGGCACGTTCACGAGACGCAGATGGTTTCCCTTCAGCGTCATGTCACCCTTCGGCTGCCCGTCGCTCCACGCCAGGTGCCCGGCAACGGTCGCATCGCCGTCTCCCGCGTGCGTGCTGGCGTCGAGCGTCAGCGCGTTGCCGCGCAGCTGTGCGGCCAGCACCGTGTTACGCAGCTGCAGGTTGAGCTGATAGAGGTCGATTTCCTTCGCGTCGATGCGCAGGTCGCCGTTCAGGTCCGGCGCGTGCGGCGTACCGCCGAGCGTGAAGTTCGTCCGCAGCACGCCATCCACGTGGTCGACGTCGGTGACGAACTGCGGGATCAATCCGAGCTCGCGGATTTCGGCTCGCAGCGCGCCGGCAAGCGTCTGCTCGCCGAAGTCGCGGCCGGCGAGCCGCGTCAGCGTGGCGTTGGCTTCGATGAAGGTTGTTGCCGTCGCGTGGACCGAGATCGAGCCCGCGAACTGGTCCGGCTTTGCGACCACCTCGGCATGCGCCTCGCCGAGCGTGAGCTGCTCGCGCTGGCCGCGGCGCAAGCGGTACTGGAATTGCGCGTTGCTCAGGTCCGCGCGCGCGGAACCGGTCCACGGCAATCCCGGTTGTGCGCTGGCGTCGAGTAGCATCGCAAGGTAGCCGTCGAACTCCGGGCGTCCCGGCAATCCGCGGCCCAATGCCTTGAGCGGCATCCGCACGGCGGACGCCGTGAGCTTCCAGGCACCCAGTGGCGTCAGCGTGCCCGCCGCGCAGAAGCGTTCTTCCTCGGCGGCAAGGCACGCAGAGGTGAGCGACAGTTGATCGACACCGATGCTGATGGCCGCCGGTGCCGCCAGCTTCAGGTGGGGTCCGTCGGGTTCGTCGAGTGTCCAGCGGTCGAGCGATGCATTCCAGAGCGGTGCCGCATAGTGGCCCTGCCCCCCGAGCGCCATCTGCGTGTCGGCGACGCGGCCGGAGATCGTCCAGTCATGCTGCGCCGTCTTGCCGGACAGCTGGAGCTCGAATGCATCCACATCGTAGCCCGACCATGAGATGCCGCTTGCGATGATTTGCGCGCGCGATGCGCCGCGATCCCTGAGATCGATGTCCACGTCGCCGTTGATTTTCTTGACGGCAAAGCCGGTGTAGCCGAGATCGTCGGCGTCGATATGCCCCTTGACGGCGAATGCCCCGGCCGTGCCGGCGAAACTGCCCGCGGATTGCACGCGGCCCGACGCGCCGGCAAGCGTCTTGGCGAGATCCGGACTCGAGAGGGTCCATGTCAGCGCGATCTCATCCGCGACACTGCCGTCGACCCGCAGATGGGTCGAGCCGAGATCGAGTGCCACGCGCTCGAAATCGAAGCCAGTGCCGTGGCGGCGCAGCGTGCCGTTCGCGCTCAGCGCCTGGCCACGCACGCGTCCGCGCAGCCGATCCACGGTGACCTGCCAGGTCGACGTGGACTTCAGTCCATCCGCCTGGGCCTTGAGCGCAAAGTCGAGCTGGCCCGGCCAGGATTTCTGCCACAGCGCCGGATTCAGCTTCGCGCCGCTCGCCGTCACCTGCCATCCGGCATTTTCACCGTACCGGACATCGCCTTGCGCCGTGACAGAACCGTCAAGCCAGCTGCCGTTCGCACTGCGGACGGCGATGTGGCCGCTCGCGATTTCGCCTCGCGCAGTCAATTGCGCAGCCGGCAGATCGGGCACGAGGATGCGCACGTCCGTCTTGAATTCGAGCGGCCACTGACCCGCGATCGCGCCGTGACCCCGTTCGCTTAGAACCGTGGCAGGACCGCGCACGGGCCACTGCAGGTTGCGCCAGTCCGCCGTGAAATCGAGCCGCGGCCGGTCGCCGGTCAGCGTGATGGTTCCGTGCGCGGCCAGGTCGCCGCGCGCGCCTTCGGGGCGCACGTTGAGCTCATCGAAATGCAGGACGCGGTCCTGGTAGTGACCGTGCCAGATAACGTTGAGGGTGCCCGTGCCGAGGTCGCGAGGCGTGACCTTGCCCTTGGCGGAGTAGCCTTCGTGACTCGCTCCGATCTCGAGGCCGGCGGTCACCGGCCCGAGCGTCGAGCCGGGCTGCCACGCCTTCACGTCGAAATCGAAGATCGCGACGATGCCGCGCAACTGCCAGGCCTTGGTGAGATTCGCCATTTCTCCGCGGCCGGTCGCGTGAAACGGTTCGGCGATGTCGGTGCCGAACGCCAGCCGGTCGAGATCGCCCTTGAGCTGCACGTGGCCGCGCCAGGCCGGCTGATGCGGCTGGGTGAACACGACGTCGAGGTCGCCGGAGAGCGCGAGGGGCTGCGCCGCAAGCAGGCGGACGCTGCCGCGTCCGCTCAGGATCTCGGAGTGCGCGTCGAGGCTCGAAGCGCCGATCGACCCCGAGGAGAGGCTGGCCCGCGCAGTCACGTGGTCGTAGGCGAGATGCGTGCCGTTCGCCAGGGCGATGTCGATGTCCCGTGCGTCGAGCTTCGCCACGCGAATGTGCAGGAACCCGGGCAGAAATCTCGCCGGCTTGTTGTCGGTCGACGGATGACTGATCACCGTGACGCGCACCTTCGCTACGTCGAGATGGTCCAGCGACACGGTACCGCCGACGAGGCGCCAGAAGTCCGCGTCGCCGTCGATGCCGTCGACTTCGACCCTGGCGCGCTCGGCGGAGACCCGTACAGTGCCGACCCTGAAGCCGTCGATCAGCGTTCCGTGGACATCGCTGATCGCCAGCTGCACCTTCTTGAGCGGCATGGCGTTGACCGCCGCGACGATCCAGCGAAGGCCCGTTTCGGTGGCGCCGAAGAACCAGGCGAGACCCGTCAGCACCACGAACAGGACTGCGAGCGTTACGGCGATGCGTATGAGCCAGCGCTTCATTTGAAGATCGGCGTGATGTTGAGGTGCAGGCGCGGCCCCAGGTTTTCCGACAGGGGTTGCGCGACGTCGATGCCGACGCTGAGTATCGAGATCCTGTAGCGCACGCCGATGCCGACCGAATACTCGAGCGGATCGCCGAGGTTGTTCACGGCATTGCCGGCATCGACGAAGGCGGCGATGGCGAACTGCTTCGGCAGGTCGCGCTCGATCTCGGCGCTCGCGACGACGAGGTACCGGCCGCCGGTCTTGTTGCCGTCGGCATCGAGCGGCGACAGCTCGTTGAGACCGAAGCCGCGCACGCTGTTGTCGCCGCCTGCGAAGAATCGTTCCGAGGCGGGCAGTTCCGAGAAATCGGCGATCCAGCTCAGGCCCAGCTCTCCGCGTGCGATGAAGCGCCACTTCGGACTCAAGTCGAAGGTTTTCCGGTCCTGCACGTCGAGCCGCAGGTAGCTCGCATCGGAACCGAGCGCATGATGCGACCCGGTGAGTTCGGCGTAGAAGCCAAAGCCGATCACGGGCTCCGTGAAAGTGCGGCCCGGGAGCGGCGCGAAGCTGATGCCGGGAATGACCAGGTTGGCCGTCGAGGATTCCGTGGGGGTTTCCGTCGTGGTGTGCGTCAGCCGCACGAACAGCACCCGCTGCCAGCGCCCGAGCACCTGCGTCAGGCCCGGCCGCACTTCGGTCGTTTGCGTATCCGCATCGGCAAGCTGCTCCGAGCCGATTTTCGCATCGAGGCTCAGCTTCTCGAGCGCCGGATCGCCCACGGGAATCAGGTACTGGCCCGTGATCTCCTGCTGGACTGAAGAAGCCTTGATCTGCACGCGCGATCGATGGCCCGAGGCATTGATCCTGCGATCGTCCCACCCGAGTATCCCGCGGCCCTTGGTGTCCGTGCCATAGCCGACGCCGATGGTGTAGTGATTGCGGCGCACGGGCGCGGCGCGAATGTGCATCGGCACCGTCAACGCCTGCCGGTCGCGCGCCTCGGGAGTGACTTCGACTACCGAGAAGTACTGGGTGTCATCGAGCGCGAATTGCGTCCACAGGACCGAGAACGCGTCGAAACTGTCGCCTTCCTTGTAGCGCAGGTACCTGACGAAGAGCTTCGGGTCGATGACATCCTGCTCGATGGTCGTCTTGCCGAAGCGGTAGCGCGGCCCCGTTTCGAGCCGGAGCGTGACGCGTGCCGAGTGCTTCGCGGGGTCGACCAGCATTTCACTCGCCGTGAGTCGCGCGTCGAGATAGCCGATCGCCGCTGCCGTGCGCTGCAACTCCCCTTTCGTCCGCTCGTACTCCGCGTGGTTCAGGCGGGTGCCTGGCGCGAGATTCGACTGGTCGATGACCTTGCGGAAGGCTGCCTCGCCTTCGCCAGGGCCTGAGACCTTGAGTTCGGTGCTTTCGAGCACGATTGCCGTGCCGGGATCGATCCTCAGGCTGACGCGCCAATTCGCGCCCTCCGGGATCAGCTGGCTGCGCACGCGCGGCGCGTAGTAGCCGAACGGTCGCAGGGCGCTCTTGGCCTCGTCGTTCGCGCGCAGGAAGAGCCGCTCGATGATGGCGGAGTCGAGGTCGTCGCGCTTCGCGTAGCGCTGCAGGCTCAGGTAGGCGAGGACGTTGTCACGCAGGGGCCCCTCGACACCCTTGACGTCGACCTTGATATCGGCGCGGGCTGCCGTCGCCAGGCCGACGAGTAGCAGGGCGGTAAGCCACGAGCGCTGCGCACTGTCGTGTCTAAAAATCAAACTCGGCTCGTCCGATGGTGTGGCCGTCCCGATCGTAGCGCTGTTCAACAACGCGCACGGCGCCGTCGCGGGCGATCAGCAGCACGGTCGATGACCTCGTCCCATAGCGGGCATTGACGATGAAGGGCGCCGACAGCGCACGCTCGAGATCCGCGGGCAGGCCCGAGTCGGGCAGGCCGTGATCCTGGCTCGGTTCCGGGTCCGTCAGCATCGCGA
The DNA here is from genome assembly GCA_035644395.1 of Steroidobacteraceae bacterium. Classification (GTDB taxonomy): domain Bacteria; phylum Pseudomonadota; class Gammaproteobacteria; order Steroidobacterales; family Steroidobacteraceae; genus JBGPLJ01. Next base: position 83,466 of record DASQOR010000077.1, on the reverse strand, counting down.
GCACGTCCACGGTTGAAATTCCTTCATTGGCGAGCAAGCGCTCGAAGCGCCGTCGCGTGCGTACGAGCTTGGGCCACGGCGTGTCGAGCAGGTGATTACTGAGTCCAAAAATGCCCTGCGCAAGTTCGCGCGCAGGCTGCGGCGCGCGATTGGCGACGTAAGAGAGATGTGCACGGTCGCCGATGAGCAGGTTGAACCCGGAATAGCGGTCGATTTCCCGCACGAGCATCGAGCCGTATCGCGCTGCGTCGGCGCTCCCGGCGAGAAACTCGGGGATCAGCCGGCCTCGCGAGGGAGCGCCCGGCAGCGGCCCCTGCAGATCGCGGTAGTTTGTCACGACGCCGAAGCGGCCGTCGGCGTCGATCGCGAGCCAGGTTCCGCCGGCTTGCAGGTCCCGGCCGGCAAGGATCCGGGGCTCCTCCCACCAGCGCATGGCCTCGGCCGGCCGCTCGTGAAACTCGTCGCGATTGGCGGCGAGTACGACGCGATACCGCGGATGCGCATTCCAGGCAAGGACCAGCAGGCACATGGCGGGATTGTAAATTGTTACGTTATCCTTGCGCGCCTTCCCGGGAGGTTCACCATGGCTAGCAACGCTCGTTTACTGGTTCGACTCACCGCCGCGCTCGCGGCCACGTTCGTCATGATCGCCGCCGGGGCCCCGGCCGCGGCGGCGCCGGCGAAGTCGACCGCCATCCATGTCACCTGCCTGGGGCACGCGACCTTTCTCGTCGAATCGAGCGGCGGCACGCGCATCATGATCGACCCCTGGCTGCGCCAGAATCCGGCGACGCCCGACGTGCTCAAGGATCCCACGCGCTATCGCCTGAACGCGGTGCTCGTCACGCATTCGCACTTCGATCACTCGGGCGATGCCGTCGAGATCGCGAAGTCGGCCAAGGCGCCGCTCATCAGCGCGTACGAGTGGGTGAATGCGCAGGCGCTGCCGGACGAACTCAAGATGGGCGGCAACGTGGGCGGCACCTTCAAGATCGGCGACGTCACCGTGCATCTCGTGCCGGCGATGCATTCGAGCGAACCGAGCGGGCGTGCGCTCGGCTTCGTGCTGACGTTCGCCGACGGGCGCTCGCTCTATCACACGGGCGACACGTGGATCTTCGGGGACATGGCCCTGATCGAGGAGCTCTATCACCCGAATATCATCCTGCTCGGCGTGGGCGGGGGGCCGTACGGTGAAACGCCGGCGGTCGCGCGTCTTGCCATCGACAAGTACTTCAAGCCGGATGTGATCGTGCCGATGCACTACGGCACCTTTCCGGCGCTCGCGCAGGCGGCGGAGGTCGATGCGGCGTTCGCCGGCGACAAGCGCGTCGTGCACATGAAGGGCGGAGACGTCCAGGATTTCTGAAGTCGGGCGTGCTCAGGCGGTGATGGCGTCCCACGCTGTTTTCGCGATCAGCGCCGCGACGACCAGCAGGAACACCACGCGAACGAACGCCGCACCTCGGCGCAGCGCGAGCCTGGTGCCGACGAGCGACCCGGCGACGTTCGAGACCGCCATCGACAATCCACAGACCCAGAGCAGTTCGACGCGCGTGGCGAAGAACACGAGTGCCGCAGCGTTGCCCGCTACGTTGAGGAGGCGCGCGGACGCGGCGGCATTCAGGAAGTCATAGCCGAACACGCGCACGAACATGAACATGAAAAAGCTGCCGGTGCCCGGCCCGAAGAATCCCTCGTAGAAGCCAATCGCCGCGATCAGGACAGTGGCGATCCACCAGCGCGCGCCCGTCAACACATGCGGGGCGTGGCGTTCGCCGAAGTCCCGGTGCAGGAAGGTGTAGCACGCAACGATGCTGAGCAGCACCGGAACGAGCGGACGAAAGCCCGCGACCGGCACGCGCGTTACCGTGTAGGCGCCGGCGAGCGAACACGCAAACGTGAGCACCGCGGCTGGCAGGAGGAAGCGCCAGGCGATGGCGACGCTGCGCGAATAGCGCGCCACGGCGGTCACGGTGCCGCAAATGCTGGCGATCTTGCCGGTGCCAAGCAGCACGGTCGGCAGCTCGCGCGGGAACGCCGCGAACAGCGCAGGCACCATGATGAGACCGCCGCCGCCGACCATCGAATCGACGAAGCCCGCACCGAACGACGCGGCGATGATCCAGGGCAGCTCGGCCGGCATCATGAATTCGGCGGACGGGCAGGCGCGGTCAGGTGGGCGATCGCGTTGGCGTAGTAGCGAACGGTCGCCACTTCGGCCGGATTCATGCGATAGCGTCCCGCGGTTTCCTGCACGAGGTTGCGCAGCGTCAGCATGCGCAGCCCGACCAGCACGGAATAGTCTGCATCGCTGCGCGGGACGTACACGTGCGCGCCCAGCTGCTCGAAACCCCGTTGCAGCTCAAGGGCGCGTGCGCGGATCTCGTCTTCTGACAGCGCATCGCCGGCGGCGTCGACGAAGACACGGGCGACCAGGGATACGGGCAGTACCGGAATCACGCGTCCGACCGCACTCATGAGCTCGGCGGCGAACTCCGTCACGCGCTGGCCGCGTGCGTCGCGATCCAGCGCCAGCGGGTTCCAGCCGGCGCGCGCGAGATAGGCCTTCAACGAAATTGGCGCCCCGAAATTCGCGCAGGCGTAGCCGAAACGGTACCAGCGGCCGCGCAGCCGCAGCCAGAGTTGCGAACTGATGAATCGAAGGGCCGTGCCGACTGCGGCGAAGCCCGACCGGCGTTCGGCCGCGACGGGATTTTCGGCGAGCAAGGTGCGGTCTTCGAGCACGCGATCGTAGTTGAGGCCGACCGGCACGAACACGATGTCGCGCTCACCCGCCGGGTCGAATCCGCGCAGCATGTAGTCGATGAGGCCGATCTTCGGCTGACGCAATAGCCCGTCACGTGTCAGGCCGCCCTCCGGAAAGATCGCCTGCACGGCGCCACCGTCGATCGCCATGCGCACATAGCTCTCGAGCACGCGCCGATAGAGCTCGTTGCCCGAGCCGCGCCGGACGAAGTAGGCGCCGAGCGAGCGGATGATCTGCTGGATCGGCCAGACCCGGGCCCATTCGCCGACGGCATAGCTCAGCGCGACGCGCTTGCTCGCGAGATAGGCCACCAGGATGTAGTCGATGTTGCTGCGGTGATTCATCACGAACACCACGCTCGCGTTCGGCGCGGTCTGTCGCAGGGCGCGGCTCTCCGCATGACCGAGCCGTACGCGGTAGAGCATGTTGACGACCGCGCGCGCGATGCTGTTGCCGAACCGGAAGTAGAGGTAGGCATTGAACGCGGGCACGATCTCGCGCGCATATCGCTGCACCTGCCGCAGCGCGACGTCGGGCGGGATGCCGGCGGTCTCGGCGTAGTGCGACAGTTCGCGCAGGACGCGGGGGTCGTAGACGAGCCGGTCGATGAGCACCTCGCGTTTGGTCATCGCGATGCTCGGAATTTTCAGGTGCAGACGCTGATTGAGCGTTGCCGTCAGGCGGTTGATGCGGCGCCTGAAGAACCAGCGCACGCCGGGCAGCAGCAGGCGCGAGGCGAGAAACCATGCGCACACGGCGCCGCCTGCGAGCGCGAGCCACAACGGAAGTTCGACAGTGGAAGTCATGTCAGGGGCGTTTGATTTCCCAGAGCCTGGCGCCCGGCGTGTCGCGGAGTGCAAGCTGCGATCCGCTGTTGTACCAGTCTTCGATCAGGCGGAATGAGATCGACAGGCTCGACGGCAGGGCGGGCAGGCCGTTCGCGACGTCGGCACGCGAGTACCAGCGCGCGTCTTCGAGTTCGGAGCTGCACCGGCATGCGGCCCCGGCCTGCGCTCTGGCAACGAACCCCAGCATCAGCGACGACGGGAAGGGCCAGGGCTGCGAGGAGTGATAGTCGATGTCGAAGACGTCGACGTCCGTTTCCTCCTTCACTTCGCGGCGGACCGCGTCCTCCAGGCTTTCGCCCGGCTCGACGAAACCGGCGATCGTGGAGTAGCGGCCCTCGGGCCACGACGCCTGGCGTCCGAGCAGGGCACGCTCCCCGTCCGTGATCAGTACGATGATGGCCGGATCGATGCGGGGGAACTGCTCCTGCCCGCAGGCCGGGTTACTGCAGAGCAGGACATGGCCGCCCTTGGTGCTCAGATTGGGCGAACCGCATTGGCCGCAGTAGCGGTGTCGGCTCCTCCACAGGACGAGCGCCCTTGCATAGGCAAGGAGCCCTGCTTCGTCCGCAGGCAGGAGCGACCCATAAAAGCGCAGCTCATGGAATTCGCAGTCCGGAGCGAGGACCGGCGCCGCTTCGCCCTCGAGCTCGACCAGCACGCAAGGCGCGCCCCGAAACTGGCCGAGCAAAGTCGTGCGCATCGGGTCCGCGGAACACAGGAGTTCCTGTGCTTCGTGCAGCAGGACCGCGCGCAATTGCTCGCCGCGGTGGAACAGATTGCGATTCTGCCAGACCGGAACCACGACCGTCGCGGGATCCGACCGCACTCGTGCGAGCCAGTCTTCCCGTTCTCGCAGATGCGCTTGGCGGTCGAGGTAGGTGCCGGCGAAAACGTTGAGTCGTTCGAGTCGTTCACCCATTGCGGAAGGGTAGCCGATTGGCGGCGTGAATCCAGTTGCCGTATCAGGCAGGAGCCGGGTCCCAGAGGTCGAACTGGAATCCGTGCACGCGCTGCCGGCTGGTGGCCGCGACGAGGAATGCCGAGTGACGGCACTGCAGGCACCCGTTGCGCCGGTCGGCCAGGCGGTCGTGCAACATGACCGCGCCGCATCCCGCGCAGCTCTCGAACCGCAGCTCGTCGGCGCGAATGAGTGCGCCGAGCAGGAACCATGCGTGCTCGAACGATATGCGGGCGGGCGCGTGCAGCAGGGCGTAGGTTTCGTACGCGGTGCAAAAGAGCGCGCCACGTTCGATGGACGCCGCAATGCCGCGCGCGGAGCGGGTGCGCGCGAGACCGAGAAGTTCCCAGAGCGAATACAGGCTGCCGAGCGTCTGCGCCTCGAACAGCATGGCGGGGTTTCGCAGGAAATATTCCACCTGGCTCGGCGACTTGCCGCGATGGCGGCGTACGGGATTGGCGCCGTCGTTCTGCACGTAGGAGCGGTAGAGCTTGCGAATGCGGTCGTCCGTGAGGCCCGTCCACGTGCGGATGGTGCAGGTCCGGGCTTCGTGGCGAATCATCCTGAGCGCCAGGTCGAGCCTCAGCCGGTCGCGATTGTATCGGTCGTCGGATATGCGCATGGGAAATCCCTCCCTATTTCTGGCCGTGGAAGCGTCCGCAGAATTTGGTATAAATAAACCACAAATAGGGATGGCGCGCCAAGCTCGATTGCAGCAACATATCTGTCGTGATCAGGGAGGAATGTCGGTGACCATCGAATATCCGTCGGCGGGCGTCGAGCCGCGCGCGCCATGGCAGTCCGGGGAGGTGCTGAGCACGGCGCTGCGGGTCTCGCTGCGCGACCTCAATGTCCGCTTCCTTGCGTGCATGCGCAGCTTGCCGGAGGACGAACTCGCCGCGCTCGGTTTCACCACGAATGTGACGCGGCTCCTGCGGGCAATCGAAGTGGAGTCGATGTCGGTGATCGCCGCGTGCCCGTACGCGCTGTTCGACGCGGCGTTCCGCCAGCACGAGTACTGGCAGACGCTTTACACGGGGGCGGTCGCGGCACGATCCGCCCGGCTGCCGTCGAAAGCGGGCCCCGACTACGCAAGCGAGTACGACGCCCTCACCGAGATGGCGCTTTTCTTTGCCTGGCATCTGGCAACCACGAATGCTCTCGCCACGCGCCTGGTGCTCGGCATGTCGGCGGCAACCTCGGCGGTCATCCGATCGAGCACTTTGCCCGCGCTTGCCGGCGTGGCTCGCGGCCAGCAGCGCCTGCTGCGTCCGCGATGGCCGCAGCGCACGCTGTACTGGCGCCGGCTGCTCGCCATCACGCCGCAGTCAAGTTTCGAGGAAACCAGTAGCGCCCAGCTCGTCGGCATTCAGCTCATGGCGACGCAGGAGTGCCTGGAGGACGCAGCTACGGTACGCGCCCGAACTGACGCACGATCACCCAGATCCACATCACGATGAAGAGTACGAAGCTGAGCAGCAGCCAGATCAGCGCATCGCTCGCAAGATGCGGCGGTGTGCGCAGGTTGGCGTCGAACACGAGCTGGGTTACGGCCATGAAGAGCAGGAGCACCACCACGCCCATCCAGCTGATCAGCCCGTGCAGCGCCTCGATGGTCTGCCCGCGCCGCTCGGGAGCAAGCCAATAGTCCCTGTTCGGAATGCGCCAGTACGTCGTCGGCCGGTGGGCAAGGAGTCGCGGCAGCAGCCAGAACCCGAAAAGGAAAATGACCAGCAACGAGAACTCGAACATCCGGACGGCGCCCAACTTCATCCAGGCGACCGGCGCTCCCTCGAAATCGAACTTCGTCGCGAGCACCGGCGGGAGGGAGCGCAGCTGCAGGGAAATCTGCGCCATGGCGGCGGCCGCAACGATCAGGAAAAGGTGCGGAAGCGCCTTGTTGAGTGACATGGTGATCCTTCCCGGCGGCCCGACCAGCGCTTGTGCGGCGGTGCCAAGCCCGCGAATCTCAAGCCAAAGTATAGCGCCCGCCCTGCTCGCGCCCCATGCCACCGGCGCCATGCATTAGCAAGGCTGATACACCCTCAAGAAAATCGGTGGGCGAGCCGCCGCCGCGCCAAATCGGCGGCGCGCGCTTTGTGCTAACCTTGCGCCCCGCTTCTGCAAGTGCCCCACCGCATCTTCCGCATGCAAGCTCTGTCGCTGCGCGACCTGACGAAGACCTACCGCAACGGTGTTCAGGCGCTCAAGGGCATTACCCTGGATGTCGCCGAGGGCGACTTCTTCGCGTTTCTCGGACCGAATGGGGCCGGCAAGACGACCGTCATCGGCATCGTCACCTCGCTCGTCACGAAATCCGGCGGCGACGTCGCGGTCTTCGGCCACAGCATCGATCTGGCGCTCGAACATGCGAAGGCCTGCATCGGCCTGGTGCCGCAGGAAATCAACTTCAACATGTTCGAGTCGCCGTACAAGATCGTCGTGAACCAGGCGGGGTTCTATGGACTGTCGCGCCGCGTCGCGAGCGCACGTGCGGAGAAGTATCTCAAGCAGCTGCAACTCTGGGACAAGCGCGACAAGGTAGCCCGCTCGCTCTCGGGTGGCATGAAGCGGCGGCTGATGATCGCGCGAGCGCTCGTGCATGAACCGCGACTCCTGATCCTCGATGAACCGACGGCCGGCGTCGATATCGAGATCCGCCGCTCCATGTGGGAATTCCTGCGCGAGATCAATGCCGCCGGCACGACCATTCTGCTGACGACGCACTACCTCGAGGAGGCGGAGAATCTCTGCCGCCACATCGCGATCATCGACGAGGGCCGGCTCATCGAGAACGACAGGATTTCGAATATCCTGCGCAAGCTCCACACCGAAACCTTCATTTTCAACCTCCGCAATGCTGCGGCCGCGCCGCCGGTGCTCACCGGCTTTGCCGTCAAACTCGCGGACGATCACACGCTCGAGGTCGAGGTCAATCGCGAGCAGAGCCTGAACGAGGTCTTTGCGCGCCTATCGCAGCAGGGCGTCGAGGTTCTCAGCATGCGCAACAAGGTCAACCGGCTCGAGGAACTGTTCATGCGCATCGTGGAAGGCAAGGGACGCGAACCATTGCCGGCGGCGGGGAAGGCAGCCAATGTCGGCTGAAGTCGCCGGCGGATTGCCGATGCGTCCCGTCACGGCGTCGCGCATGCAGCAGAATTTCACCGGCTTGCGGACGATCCTGCGTCGCGAGTCCGGCCGCATCATGCGCATCTGGGGACAGACGCTCACGCCGCCGGCCATCACGGCGACGCTTTATTTCATCATCTTCGGCAGTCTCATCGGCCGTCGCATCGGCTCGATGGGCGGCTTCGACTACATGCAGTACATCGCTCCCGGACTCATCATGATGTCCGTGATCAGCAATTCCTACGGCAACGTCGTGTCCTCGTTCTTCGGCGCGAAATTCGGCAAGTACCTCGAAGAGCTGATGGTGTCGCCCATGCCGAACTGGCTGATCGTCGCGGGCTATGTCGGCGGCGGCGTCATCCGCGGAATGCTGGTGGGCCTCGTCGTGACGATCGTGTCGCTCCTGTTCACGCACCTCAGGATTCACAACGTGCTCGTGATCGCAAGCGCGGTGCTGCTGACGTCGATCGTCTTTTCCCTCGGCGGCTTCCTGAACGCGATCTTCGCCAAGAACTTCGATCAGATGTCGTTCTTTCCCACCTTCATCCTGACGCCCCTGACCTATCTCGGGGGCGTGTTCTATTCGATCACGCTGCTGCCGTTGTGGGCGCAGATACCCTCGCACGCGAATCCGATCCTCTACATGGTGAATGCATTCCGCTACGGCTTCCTCGGCGTCTCGGATGTCCATATCGGAGTCGCCTACGCCATCATGTGCACGTTCGCCGTCGGGCTGTACGCGTTCTGCGTGCTCCTGATGGAGAAGGGCGTCGGCATCCGCGAGTGATGCCGCCAGGCCATGTGCGGACGCTTCGCCTTTTTCTCTCCCCACGAGGCCATCGCGCGGCTGTTCGGCCTGCACGATGCGCCGGCCGTCGAGCCGCACTACAACATCGCTCCGACGCAATTCATCGCGGCAGTCCGGCACGAGGAAGCAGCGGCCCGCCGCATCGCGATGCTGTACTGGGGATTGGTGCCATCCTGGGCGAAGGAAAAATCGATCGGCGCGAAGATGATCAATGCGCGGGCCGAGACCGTCGCCGGGAAGCCATCGTTCCGCAGCGCCTTCAAGCGGCGGCGTTGCCTGGTGCTCGCGGACGGCTACTACGAGTGGCAGGTTGGGCCGGCCGGCAAGCAGCCGCACTTCATCCGGATGCGCAGCGGCCAGCCTTTTGCCATGGCGGGAGTATGGGAAGCGTGGCGCGAGGGCGAGGGCAACGAACCGCTTGAGTCCTGCGCAATCATCACGACCGCTGCGAATGCGAAGCTCGCGTCCGTTTACGATCGCATGCCCGTGATTCTCGAGCCGGCCCAGTACGATTTCTGGATGGATCGCAGGAACGAGGACACCGCCATGCTGTCGAGTCTGCTTGTGCCGTACGCGAATGACGCGATGGAGGCGGTCCCGGTGAGCAAGCGCGTGAACAACGCGCGCAATGATGAGCCGGGTCTCGTCGATCCCTCTCCCCGGGACCAGGGAGAGGGATGACGCGGCGCTGTCAGGCTTACTTCTTCACCCAGCTGCCGCCGCTCTGGTAGTACCACCCGCTGCTGGCAAGCGCGATCCAGCGCCGCGCAAACGCTGAGCGGATGTCGGCTTCCCATTCCGGGTGGCCATTGGCTTTCGCAACTTCCTGATAGAGCAATGCGCGGTCGTGGTTGTCGTCCGCGACGAGCTTGCGAAGCGTGACGCGTTCGGCCAGTGGTACCGCGTTCTGGTCGCGCACGTCGATCATTCCATCGCCCGTAAGACCGATGGCGCCGGAGTCGTAGTACTTGGCGAGCTGCCCGTGCCGCGCTTTCATCGAACCTTGAATCGCGCGCGTCGCGGGCGAATTGACGTCAATGTCCGGCTCGGCGGCCTGGGCAGCCGGCACAACAGCTTCGAGCACGGTACGCGCAACCATGATCGGCAGCGATTCAGAGTCGGGCGCCGTCGAGGAGCGCTTGTCGGCGGGCTTCGGATCGCTGGCCGGAGGCGTTCCGCCCGGCTGCCACACGCCATTGATGAACTGGTCCGCGGCTTTTTCTGCGGCGGCCGCCGGGAAATAGACATTGATGGTCACGCAGGCCGCTCCGAGGAGCGTCGCGAACACGAGCTTGGTCCACATGAGTCGTCGCATGGCAGTCACCTCGAATGTGCGCAAGTTAGCGGCATACAAACGGGCCGCATGTTCGCGTTCCCCCGCTGAACGAATCCTGAACGGCGCGGGCAAGTCTACTCCAACCCGTTCTGTCAAAAGAATGCGGGATTTCAGTGCCCCGGACTGGTGGTCGCCGGACCCGCCTTGGTGGCCGCTTCGAGATTGGCGACGAGTTGCGGCCAGTCGATGCGTCCCGCGGTGCCGATTACGTTGATGCGCGGAATCCCGCGACCCTTGACGATGTAATAGCCGGCGGCCGCCGGGCCGATGCCCTGCATCACGCAGACGTCGTTCGCAAGCTTGCAGGCGAGGCCCAGCCGATCGTACTTGAAGTTCTCGAAGAACTTCAGGACGCCGCTCGACAGCGCCATCATCGTGTTGCCGCTGCTGCCGCCGCCGATCGCCGAGATGTTCGAGACCGCGCGCTGGCTGATGCGGTGTTCGCTGCGATCGTCGGGCGGCGTGGCGAGCACGGCGTCGAAGCCGACCGGCCGCCAGGCGAACAGTTCGAGCGCATGAACGGAGCCGCTAAGGCGTCCGGTGATTTCCCCGAACGAGAACGTGCCTGTCACGGCCTGCAGGTCGAGGTCCTTCAGGTCGATGTCGGCGAAGAACCGCGGCCACACGCCGAGCGGGTCCTCCAGGCGCAGCTTGCTGACCGCGATGTGGCCGTCAAACACGCGCGCTTCGAGGTCGCCGTCGAGACTCAGGATCCGGTCCTTGAACGTCAGGCGCGGAATCCGGCCCGCGACTGTTCCGGAAAATTCCGGCCAGCCGAACACCTGGCAGATGCGACGCATGCTGATCGGCTCGAGCGTCGCATCGAACAGCAGGCTCATCGACGGCAGGCCGGCGTCGCGGACCTCGAAGCTCGATATCGCAAGGCCGCCATCGAAGATCGGCAGTTTCGCGGCTTGCAGCATGCGCACGTCGCGGCCGACCGCAAGGAAACGGATTTCTGCGGCGCCCCCGGTGAAGCCATAGGCCTTGCCGTCGTTCCAGGCGATGCGCGACGGGGCTGCGGCCGCGGCATCGCTGCGCCACGCAACCTGACCTACCAGGCCGTGCATCGCCATGCGATCGGCGGTGTCGTCCGCGTCGATGGACTGCAGCTCGAGGTCGAGGGCGACAGGGTTGCCGTCCCGTAGTTGAGCGGAACCGTGCAGGGAACCCTTGGTGAGGAGATCCTTGAGGTCGCTGCTCACGAGGAACGGTTGCAGGTAGTTCGTGTAAAGGCCGGGAAACGTGCCGTGTTCAAGCGTCACGTTGAGAGCCGCAAATATGGATTCCTCGAACGGAGCGAGCAGGGCAGAGCCGCTCGCGCGCAGCACGCCCGGTTGATCGATCACGTAGCGTGCAATGTCGAGCCGTTGCGACGCCGACAGCCATGCGCCCGCGAGTTCGACGTCGACGCGGTTGCGGGTGAGATCGAGGAATACGGGGTCTCGATAGGCCTGGCCTGCCGTGAATCGGACACGCGCGTCGATCCTGGCGCCCTTCGCAATTGGCGTTAGTGTCGCATCGATGTCGAATGCCAGCTTGTCCGTCGCGAGCGTGCCGTCCGCATTGTTGAGCGTGATCGCCGCTACCTTGGCGCGAAGGGTGACGGATTCGACGCTGTCGCGTCCCGTGATGACGACGCTCGGCGCGAGCGTGCCGTCCATTTCGATATCGGCGGGAATTGTCAGCCAGGGCGCGACGAACTTTCGAAATTGCGCAATGGGCAGGCGATCCGCGCTCGCCTGCAGCCGCCATCCGCTATCGCGCCATTGTCCGGCGATGCGCCAGCTGCCAGCCGCGATGCGCAGTCCCGCGAGGTCGAACGACAGGGCATCGCGTGCGCGGTCGTAGTGCGCGGAGGCCGTGAACTGCAGCCTGCCATAGCGCGCGTGAGTCGCCGATACTTTGGCGCCACTGCAGCTGAAGTGGCCGGCCTGCGCGACCGGTTCTGCGCAGTCGACCGTGAGGTCGCGCAGCTCGCCCAGCGTGTCGGTGAAATGCGCATGGCTTGCCGTAACACGCGCGGAGTAGCGGCCCGCGGTTCCGATGTCGAGGCGAACGTGGATGCCCGATGCCGACCATGCGGGCGCATGGATGTCGCCGACGCTGAGGTCGACAGAATCGACAGCGAGCAATCGGGCCGGGACCAGCGTGCACAGCACAGTTGCCAGTACACGTGACGCCACCGTGATGATCGAACGCAGTGACATGATGCATCGTTCGAGCAGGGAAGCGCATTAGTGAATACCGCGTTGCGGGGTGTCAATAGAAAAGTTTTCGCACGACGCCTCGGGGCACGCTTTAATTGCGGCGGCCCTGCGGGGATTGCGGTAATCTCGGCGCATACGAATTCGCACAATTCTGATCGGGGACAAAGTCATGAGGACCATGCACGCTGCGATGCCCGTTGCGGCCGCAGCCTTCGCAGTGATCGCGACGGCCCTGGGCGGCTGCGAGTTCAAGAGTGGCGATTCGGCGAATCAGGGTGCCTCCGCCGTTACGGCGGTACCCGTGCCGCCGGACGATGCGGGACTCGCCATCAAAGCCGCGATCGATAACGGCGCGCGACTCGCTGATGATCGCGCGCAGGACGGCTGGCGCAAGCCGTCGGCGGTTCTCGGATTCCTGCAGGTCAAGCCCGGCATGCGGGTGCTCGACGTGTTCGCGGGCGGCGGCTACTACACGGAACTGCTCTCCTATGTCGTCGGCGATGGCGCGGTGCTCGCCTACAACAACAGCGCCTATTCGAATTACGCTGCCAAGGAAATTGCCGCGCACTTCGCGCCCGGGCGCCTGCCAAACGTGAAGCGGATCGATGCCGAGGCCGCGGACCTGAAGCTCGTTCCGGGCGAACTCGACGCGGCGGTCTTCATCCGTTCGTATCACGACGTTTACTGGCATCCGAAGGAAGGCTGGGCTCCGGTCGATGGCGCCCGCTTGCTCAAGGAGGTCTTCAACGGATTGAAGCCGGGAGGCGTCGTCGTCGTGCAGGACCACGTCGCCAATGCGGGCGGCGATCCCGCGGAAGTCGTCGGAAATCTGCATCGCATCGATCCCGCGGTGCTGAAGCGCGATTTTCTCGCGGCGGGCTTTCAGCTGGATGCGCAGAGCGATGCGTTCCGCAATCCCGCCGACGATCACAGCCTCATCGTTTTTGATCCCAAGGTGCAGCACCACACCGACGACATGCTGCTCAGGTTCCGCAAGCCCCTGCCCGCCGCAAGCGACAACGCGAGCGGCACCCCGGAATAGCCGCTCGCCGGCTCAGCCGCCTGCGGCCGGCCCTCCGACACGAAGCTGCGCAGACACATATATATGTGTAGGCGCCGGCCGGGCCCGTATCCGTATTAAGTCGCCTTGAGATGCAGTTCTCAACCCGGCGCTCGGCGTCAACCGGTCGCGTCCCTCTCCGTTGTTGTGCCCAGTACCCGAAAAGGAGAGGAGCATGCTGAAGCAGATCGTGACCGGCCTTTTGATTCTCGGCATTGCGGCACCCGTGTTTGCGGGGGATCGCACGCCGAACCTCAACGGGCGAGAATTCCACCAGCGCCAGCGCATCCAGCAGGGCGTACGTTCCGGCGAACTCACGCGGCCGGAAACGCGACGCCTGGCGCGCGGCGAAGTGCGCCTGCATCGCAATGAGCGCATTGCGAAATCGGACGGCACGGTGACTGCGGCTGAGCGCGCGCGGCTGCAGTCGGAAGCGAATCGCATGAGCGATCGCATCTATCGTCAGAAGCACGACCCCCAGGCTCGGCAATAGAGAGTCTGCGATGGAGCCCGGTCCCGCCGAGGGGCAACAGGGCGAATGCAAGGGCCCGCAAGTGCGGGCCCTTTCATTCAGGCGGCCACAGACGACCGCCGAATGCGAAGGCGTAGAGCGCGAGCTCCACGAACCACACGATGAAGGCACTCCACAGGTCGTGCGACAGGAAGTGTGCGCCGCGCGCCTCCTGACCGAACGCGAAAATCGATCCGACCGCGAGCGCGAACAGCAACGCGGCGGTCGCAAACCGATGGTTGCGTTCACGGGACGCGAAGTACAGGGCCATCAGGGCAAAGCCGGAAGATGCGTGCGCGCCGGGAAAACAAGCCGCGCGCGGAAGATCGTCGGGGCGATCGGCGAACAGGCGGACATATGGAAACCTGCCGCCGAATTCGCTGAGATCCCAGGGGCAATCCACGTTGGTGAGTTCCTTGAGGATCGCGACGATGAGCGTCGAGAGCCCGATGGCGAGGAACACGAAAAGCGCGGGCCGCCGCCAGCCACGCCAGCCGGCCGCGCAAAAGCTCGCGATCCACGCGGCGATCGCCGCGAGGCCGAAGCACCACACCACGTTCCTGCCGCCGGTGTGCGCCAGTTCGTTGGCCCACCAGCGGTCGCGGGCAGGAAATTTTTGAAGTTCGGCGTCGAATGCCCAGGCGTGCGCCAGCGTCCGGTCTAGATCGGTCAGGGCGAAGAGCACAGCCATCGCGATGAATGCGATGGCCGGCCAGAGCACGTGACTCGCAACCAGCCGCCGCTCGATCATTCGTAGTGGTGTCCGCGGAACAGCTCGAAGGCGGTCTGGTAGTAGGCGACACCGAGTGCCGCGAGCGCCTCATCTTCGGGCACCCTGGAATATTGGTTGCTCGACTTGTCGTAGACGTATGTCTGCAGAGTCTTGTTGAGTCCGAACACCACGATGCGGTCGCCCTCGAGGATGGCGACGTCATGGTTATGGCTGAAAAGCGCGATGCGCGGCGCCTCGGGGTGGCTCAGGACGTCCTGGCCGAAGAACGGCGCGCGGTAGCCGAATCCGAGCAGCCCGAGCACCGTCGGTGCGATGTCGATCTGGCCGACTAGCGTGTCGACGCGCCGCGGGTTGAGATACTTCGGCGCATAGACCATGAGCGGAATCTCATAGGTCTTGAGCGGGATTTCCGCTGCGCCATACACCCGCGCGCCATGATCGGCGACCACCACGAACACCGTGTTGCTGAACCAGGCATGTTGCTCGGCCGCGCGCAGAAAATAACCGAGCGCGAAATCCGCGTAGCGGACGCCCGCCGCCCGTCCGCCGCCCTTTTCCGGCACGCCCGGTACACCGGGCCGGAACGTGTAGGGCTTGTGATTCGACGTCGTCATGATGATCGAAAAGAACGGCTGCCTGGCGGCGCTCAGTTCGTCGTAGTGCTCGAGGGCGCGGTCGAAGAGATCTTCGTCCGCGACTCCCCAGACGTTTTCAAAGCGCACGTGGTCGATGGCGCTGCGATCGAGCACGTGAAAGCCGTTGTGCCCGAAGTAGTAGTTCATGTTGTCGAAATAGCCGTAGCCGCCATAGAGAAAGCTGGTTTCGTAACCATGCTCCCGCATGACCTTCCCCCAGGTGGCGATGTCCTCGTTGTTGGGCCGGCGCAGGATCGAGACGCTCGGAATCGGCGGAAAGGAAGCGCTGATCGCTTCGAGCCCGCGCACGGTGCGCGTGCCGGAAGCGTAGGCGTTGCGAAACCAGAGGCCGCGCTGCGCAAACTCGTCGAAATTCGGCGTGAGGTCGTCGGCCGAGCCGTACAGGCGGCTGAACTCGGCGCCGAAGGACTCGCTCGATACGACGACGACATTGAGCTTGCCGAACCCGTTCGGGTTCGGATCGAACTCGCGATCGAGCCGGCCTTCCTCGAGGCGCACGAAGCGGCCGCCGCCGGCGGCGAGGAAGCGGGAGAGGACCTCGAGATTCGCCTTGCGGTCCCGCGTGACATAGTACTTGCGGTAGTCGATCTCGTTGGTCGCCGCCGCCTGGAAGAAGCTGCTGTGGCCGTTCTGCGCGAGTTCGTTCGCGATTCGATTGCTGGAAAACGAGAGCGTGTCCGTGCGCCACCAGGCGATCGCTGCGCCGAGCAGCAGCATGTGCGCCATGAAGGGCAGCAGGCGCCGGCCCATGCGGGTGCTGTAAGCGAACCCCATGCGCAGATGCTCGTGGATGAGCCAGAAGATCCCGAGCGTGAGGAACGCCGTCACGATGCCGACGGTTACCACGGGATAGGCTTCCCAGATGTCGCCGACCACTTCGGTCGGATACATCAGGTAGTCGAACGCGACGATGTTGAAGCGTGCGTCGTACTCCTGGAAGAAGTAGAACTCGATGAAGGCGAGGTAGATGGCCGCGAAGATGGTGATGAAGCTGCCGACCGTCAGGATCCAGCGATTCACGCGCGAGCGGTACCAGGGGTCGGGCAGCAGCAGGATGTAGAGGGCGAGCGGCACCGCGATATAGAGGCACTGCACGCTATCGTTGATCGCGCCGGCGAGCAGGATCCACGGTATCTGCACGAGCAGCACCCCGGCTTCGCGGCCGTAGGCCCACCAAAGGACGAGGCGCAGCACGGCGCCCAGCGCAAGATAAAAGCCGGACAGGACGTAGACCGGCCAGTAACGATGCAGGACGAAGCGCTTCATGAAGTTCCGTTCCGCTGCGGCATGCCGTTACGGCGGCGCGTGCGCGGTCTCAGCCGGTGGGCATGACAATAATGGCCGGGCAATATACGCGCGCGTCACGCACAGGCAAGCGCGGCGCGCGCAATGCATGCCGCGCGGTGCGCGAAGTCCTTCCGGCGGGACAAACTGCGATACACTTTCCACTCACGCCCCCTCACGTCGGAATGACTTGATGACCTCGAGACGTGCACTCATCGTCGATGACTCCAGGTCGGCCCGGGTGGTCCTCTCGCGCATGCTCGAGCAGCACAATCTCGACGTCGACACCGCCGAATCCGCGGAGCAGGCGCTCGAATACCTCACGACGCACCGTCCGGACGTCATCTTCATGGATCACCTGATGCCCGGCATGGATGGTTTCCAGGCCGTGCAGGCGATCAAGAACAATCCGCGCACCGCCACCATACCGATCATGATGTACACCTCGCAGGAAGGCGATCTGTATGTCGGGCAGGCGCGCGCGCTCGGCGCCATGGGTGTGCTGCCGAAGCAGCTGAAGCCGGTCGACGTGTCGAAGGTGCTTTACCAGCTGAACCTCATGCCGGACCGGCACGAGGCGGAATTGCCGCGGGTGGCCGCGGAAGCCCGCATTCCCTCCGTCGTCGTGATCGGAGAGTCGGCAATGGCGCAGGGCTCATCCCAGTACGGCGCCAGTTACGCCAGGCCCGAGACGCCCGCGGCACGCCCGGCCGCTGCCGAGCTGCGGGCGCAGCTCGAATCCATCATCAAGGAGCAGACGACCGAGCTCAGGCGTTTCGTCATTGCAAGTCTCGACAGCTATGCGAGTCGCGTCGTCAGCGACCTGCGTGGCGTGCATCCGGAGCCGGTGCTCGAAGCGAACGACGAACTTCCGCCCGAGCCGAAGCACACGACACGCAATCTTGCGGTCGCGGCGACCGTCCTCCTGATCGGGCTCGGCGCCGGGCTCCTCTGGCTCGGGCTCGAGCAGAAGCAGCTGAATGAGCGGTACCTGGCGTTGCAGGCGCAGGCGGCGACACTCGAGCAGGGGAACCGCCAGCTCACGACCATGGTTGCGCAGCTGACGGACACGCTCGCGCAGCGCGGCGCACCGGCCGTTGCGGGTTTGCCGGCAATGGCAGTAACGCCGCAAGCGCTGACCGACGTCACTTCTGCCTCGACCGCGCCGCTGACGGTGGAGTCCATTCCGTACGGCGAAGTACCGCTCGCGGGTTCGCGGGTGGATTTCGTGCGGACGTATCTGTCGCAGCTCTCGGCGCAGTCGTTTCACGGCATGGTTCGCATCGAGATATTTCCCGGCCGGTTCTGCCTGGTTGGCAATCCCACGGATGGTTACAGTGCCGCACCCGAAGAACTGGCTTACTCCAGGTGCGAGCTCGTGGGAAACCCGGCTCTCGACAACATGACATCCGCGCAGCGCCAGTCGCTCGCCTTCGTCAACATGATCGCGGAGGCGGAAAAACTCGGCGGCGACATCCGCATCGAGGTCGCTTCCGGTAGCGGCGAGCGTCAGGCGTCGCCGTACCCGAATTCCGCGGCGGACGGGTTGACCGCCGGCCAGTGGAACCGCGCGGCCGGTGCGAACAATCGAATCGAAATTTCCGCCGTCGCGGGCACCTGAGGAACGGCAGGAGGCCGAAACAGCAATGGCAGCGGGCTGGCTCCTGTATGGAGCGACCGGATACACCGGCGAGCTGATCGCGCGCGCGGCCGTCAAGCGTGGCCTGAACCCGATACTTGCCGGTCGCACGCCGGCTCGCGTTTCGCGGCTTGCCTCCGAGCTCGGCCTGGAGGCACGGTCATTCCCCATCGAAAACACGACGGCGGTCGTCGACGGCCTGCGGGAAGTCGGACTCGTCCTCAATTGCGCGGGGCCGTTTTCCGCGACTGCCTCGCAGATCCTGCAGGGCTGTTTTGCGCTGCATGCGCACTACCTGGACATCACCGGCGAGATCGACGTGTTCGAACGCGCGCAGCACCACGCAGGGACGGCGCGCCGGGCGCGCGTCGTCGTCTGCCCGGGAGTCGGGTTCGACGTGGTGCCGACGGATTGTCTCGCTGCGCACCTGAAGGCGGCGCTGCCGGATGCAAGTCACCTGGCGCTCGGATTCGACGGTGGCGGCATTCCGAGCCGGGGAACGGCGAAGACCATGGTCGAAGGCCTTGCGAGCGGCGGGCGGGTGCGCGCCGATGGCCAGCTGAAGTCCGTGCCCCTCGCGTTCCGCACGCGCGAGATCGATTTTGGTGCGGGGATCAAGAAGGCCGTCACGATCCCATGGGGCGATGTGAGTACCGCGGCCTGGACCACGGGCATCGAGAACATCGAGACCTACATTCCCTCGTCCCCGCGCTCGATCCAGCGCCTCGAGCGACTGGAGCGCTGGCGACGGCTGCTTGCGACTCGCCCCGCACAATGGTGGCTCAAGCGGTTGGCCCATCGCGCACCGCCCGGCCCGTCCGAAGGTGTGCGCGCCGCGACGCGCACCTATGTCTGGGGAGAAGTGCGCAATGCGTCGGGCGCCGTGCGCACGGCGCGCGTTGCAACCGCCAACGGCTACACGCTGACGACGGAAGCCGCACTCGCCATCGTGCGGCGTATGCTGGAGGCGCCGCCGGCACCGGGCTACTACACGCCATCGCAGATCATGGGGGCGGACTTCGTCGCCGCGCTGCCGGGTTCGTCGGCCGTCGCCGTCTCGTGATGCCGCGAGTGCCCTGGTGGCTGCGCAACAGCCACCTGCAATCGATCTATCCGAGCTTCCCGCTGCGCCGGCGCAGCATCGAACGGCGCTCGGCGCAACTCGTCGCGGCATCGCACGACTGGATCATCGATTGCGGCGCGGGAGTGCGCCTGCTGGCCCAGCATTCCAGTTGGGAAACGCCCGAGGCGAACACGACGCGGCCGCTCGCCGTGCTGCTGCACGGTTGGGAGGGCAGCAGCGAATCGCTCTACATGCTGATGCTCGGCCAGCAGCTCTACGAACGCGGTTTCGACGTCCTGCGGCTCAATCTGCGCGATCACGGGCCGACCCATCAGCTCAATCGCGAGCTCTTCAATTCCTGCCGGCTGCCGGAAGTTGTCGGGGCGGTCGGCGCCATTCAGTCGCGCTGGCCGGCCCGGAGCCTGAATCTCGTCGGCTTTTCACTGGGCGGAAACTTCTGGCTGCGGGTCGGCGCGCGGGCCCCGGCCGCCGGATTGCGCATCGAGCGGATCGTCGCCATTTCGCCGGTGCTCGATCCCGTGCGCACGCTCGAAGTGCTGGAGAGCGGCTTCAGCATCTACCGGCGCTACTTCGTATGGAAGTGGGTGCGCTCGCTCAGGAAAAAGCAGGCGGCCTGGCCGAAGGAATACGACTTCGCGGACATTCTTCGCGACCGGACGCTGACGTCGATGACCGACGTGCTCGTGCGTCGCTACACGGAATATCCGGACATCACGGCCTACCTGCGGGGTTACGGCGTCGTTGGCGACACCTTGTCGGCCCTGACGACGCCGACACGCATCATCGCGTCGGCGGACGACCCGATCATTCCGGTTGCTGACCTGGAGCGTCTCGCGCCGTCGCCTGCATTGCGGATGACGGTGAGCGAGCACGGCGGCCACTGCGGATTCGTCCTGCGCGCGAACGGTAGCAGCTGGATCGCGGACGAGGTGCTGCGCGAGCTCGACTCTCAGAATGGCTTGACGACGGCGAGCACCACGATGGCGATGAGGAGCACGCCCGGCACTTCGTTGAACCAGCGGTACCAGCGGGGTGAATGAGGATTGCGCGCGTTGCGCAGGTCTACCATCAGCCGGTGGCACCAGAGGTGGTAGATGACGAGTGCGAGGACGAGAATGAGCTTCGTCTTGAGCCAGCCGCCCTCGAGATACTCGGGAAGTGCGAGCAGCATCGCGAGGCCGAAGCCGAGCGCCAGCATGGCGCCGATCGTCATGATCGCGAAGAGCCGCCGCTCCATCACGGCGAATCGTTCGAGGCTCGGCGCGTCGGTCGCTGTCGCGTGGTAGATGAAGAGGCGTGGCAGGTAGAAAAGCCCCGCGAACCACGTGACGACGAAGACGATATGAAACGCCTTGAGCCAGAGCATGGCCCGATGATAGCCGCAGGCGTACGGGCCGCCTAGGAGGGTCGATGAACCAGCAAGCCGTCAATCTTCGCGACAAGCTCGGAAAATTCTCCGATCACTGGGCGCCGCGCGTGATCGCGGAGATGAATGGCTACCAGTTCAAGCTCGTGAAGTTCGCGGGAGACTTCGTCTGGCACCGGCACGAGGATACCGACGAGGTATTCCTCGTCATCGACGGCGAGATGCAGATCGGGTTGCGGGATCGAACCGTGACACTGCGCACCGGCGAGCTCTTCGTCGTGCCGAAAGGCGTCGAGCACATCACCCGCGCGTCGAAGGAGTGCGCGGCGCTCCTGATCGAGCCGCGCGGCGTCGTCAACACCGGATCCGCGGGCGGGAGGCTGACGGCGCCAAACGATCTGTGGATCTAGACCGGGAAAAACCGAGCGGCGGGTTCCTGGAACCCGCCGCTCTGGATCGGACGTGCTCACGTCCGATCACGGCTTCGCATGGCTGTCGCGGTCTTTCTGCGGCGCCGGTGCCGTCGTGGTGCTGCCGCTCACCGGGGCCGGCTGCGCGCTGGCCGCCGGTTGGCGGTGGACATTGCCTTGGGCATTCGCATCGCCGGCAGCGTCGAAGTCGAGCGCGCCGTCGGTGAGCGAACCATTGGCCGTGCCGCCGTGCTGCTCGGAACCGTCGATGAGGACCGGCCCGGCGGAGCGCGAGACCGTGGTCGAGCCGTCGCCCGATCCGCCGGCGAGCAAGCCGTCGTTCGTCCGGCTGGCCCCGGCCGTTGCATTCGACGCACCGGCGATCGTGCCACTCGTCCCGGACGTTGCGCCGTTCACCGCGCCAGAGGCCGTGGCAGATGCCGAGGCCGCGACATCGCGTGATTCGCTTGCCCTGTCGCGGACGCGGTCCGCCGCATTCGTCGTGGCGTCCTTGGCCCGCTGCGTCCCGGTGGTCACGCGATCCGTCGTGTTCTGGCGAACATTGTCGACGGCGCCGGTGTCGGCATCGAGCGTGCCGCCGAGGGTGCCGTTCATCGCGCCGTCGAGGCCGCCGTTGCCGCCCGAGAGCGTGCCACCCAGCGCGCCGCCGACGCCACCGCCCAGCAAGCCCGCGTAGCTCGGCGAAGCGCCGGCGACGAGGCCGATCAGCGCGATCGTCTTCAACATGGGAATCGTCTTCATGGTCGTGCTCCTGTTGGCTCGAGCCGCAGCCAGTCCGCGGCTCCTGAGGATGCATACGACCGGGATCAGGGCTTTATTCCACTTGACGTAATGCCAGGCGGACGTCGTGCGACCGATTCGCCGACGAGTCCCTTGCCGTAAACATGATCGGTCCCCGGCGTGCCGAGATCGACGGCCGACTGTGCCAGCGCATCAATCGCGTGCAATGCGGCGGCCGGGTCCGGCTGTTGGAGGCTCGCCGCGAGCAGGCCCGCCACGATGGGCGCCGCGAACGAAGTACCGCGCACGACGATGAGCGATGAATGATCGTCCGCGGCATACATCTGCGATCCTGGCGCAGCGAAATCCACCTGCTCGCCGCGCGCCGCCTCGGGAAGGACGCGGCGACGCGGATCGACCGCAGTGACGCCGATCACGTTCGCGTACGCTGCGGGATAAAGCGGTGGCGCGGCTGGCCCGTCGTTGCCAACGGCCGCGACGACGATATGGCCACGCGCGGTCAGCAGTCGGATGACGCCTTCGAGCGCCTTGTTCGCCGGCCCGACGAGGCTGACGTTGATCACGGGCACGCGCTCGCGGGCCATCCAGGCGAGCGCGTCCGCCACCGTATCGATTGCGCCGCCCGTCGCCCTGCCGCAGTAGGCATCGGCCGCAAAAAGCTCGCCGCCCGGTGCCGCACCTTCGAGGTCCGCCCCGCTGCCCACGAGGAGCGAGGCGACCTCGGTGCCGTGGGCACTCGGCACGATCTGCCCGCCACAGCCGTGGGCATGAATCGTCGATCGCCGCAAGGCACGATGACTGGCGTCGATACCGCTGTCCACGAGTCCGATCCGCACCGCCGATTGCTCGATCGAGGCTAGCGGCAGTGCGCCTGGGGCTGTCGCCGTCGTCGCCAAGCCGGTAGCGGCGCCGCTTTCCAGGTAGATATGGTTGTAGTCATACGTTCCAGCCGGGTCGAGCGTGCGCAGGCGCTTCAGCGCCCGGCGAGTCGACACACCCTCCGGCACGCGCAAGACGACGATCCGCGTATCGAGCCCGTCGAGCACCTGTTCGCGTGCGACGCTGAGTCCCGCGTCCTGCGCGGCATGCATCGCTGCCTCGCTGGGATCGAACGCGAGGAGCTCGCTGCGGACGATGGGGGCGCCGTGCGGATCCGCCTCGAGCTCCCGCGGATGCGCGCGCAGCAAGTCGCGGATTTTCAGCCGGCGCAGATCGACCAGTTGCTGCGGGTCGAGTTCGCGGTCGACATCCTGCAGGACCTTGCCGGCGTCAAGCGGCAGGTCGACATGCGGGAGCTGCGGCAGGACGCTCGGAACGATCTGGCTGTGGGCGCCGGGGCCGCCGAAGCCCAACAGCAAGGTGCTGGCCATCGCGGCGCGCAGGCACGCGCGGGCTCCGGTCCTCTGCGAGCCTGGCGGGGGGTGGCGTGCGTCGGTTCCCATGGTGGTTCACACTAGTGCAATCGCAATCCGCGGGGAAGAAAACGACCGGCGGGTTCGTTTTATTCCCTAGTGAGGCTGCATGACCACGTCGATCGAGGCGCTGCGCGAGCAGATCATCGGGTTGCTGCCACGCTTGCGACGCTTTGCGCGCGCCCTCGTGCGCCATCCCGATGACGCCGACGATCTCGTGCAGATCACGATCGAACGCGCCCTCACGCGGCTCGACCAATGGCGTCCCGATTCGAGGCTGGAGAGCTGGATGTTCGGCATCTTGAGAAATGCATGGATCGACGAGGTGCGGGCCCGCGGCCGCCGTAGCCGCGTGCTCGCGCCCGCGGAGCTCGGCGAGAATGTCGCTGAGCCGTCGAGCGCGTCGCACCTGGAGCTGCTGGTGATCGAGAATGCACTCGCACAGTTGCCGGAGGATCAGCGAGTGGCCGTGGCCCTGGTGCTCATCGAAGGACTTTCCTACAAGGAAGCCGCGACGATACTTGAGGTGCCCATCGGCACGCTCACGAGCCGGCTGGCGCGCGCCCGCGAAGCGCTCGCTCTCATTCTCGAACCCGCACCGGGAGTCGCGCCATGAACGTCTCCGACGAAGTCTTGACGGCATACGTCGACGGCGAGCTCGACGCCGCCACGCGCTCGGAGCTGGAGGCGGCCATCGCGGCAAACGTCGCACTGGCGCAGCGAGTTGCCCGTCATCGCGCACTGATAGCGCGTGTGCGAGGGGCCTTCGACCCCGTTCTGAGGGAGCCTGTGCCGGACCGGCTGCTGGCAGCAGTCGGCGCTCGGGCACCTGCGCCCGCCAAGGTCACCGACATCAATGTGAAGCGCGAAGCGCGAACTGCGCGTGAACGCCGACCCTGGTCCTGGCCGCAGCTTGGCGCGATCGCGGCAAGTCTTGCGGCCGGCGCCGTGATCGGCCAATTGCTCATGCAGCGGCCCGGCCCGCTGCAAGCACGCGACGGCAACCTGATCGCACGCGGCGAACTCGCCGCGGCCTTGTCGGATCAGCTGGTGAGCGAGCAAGCGCGCGACGCCCCGATAGCAATCGGAATCAGTTTTCGTGCGAAGGCAGGCGACTACTGCCGCACGTTTCGCATGCGGGCGCGCGATGACCTGGCAGGGCTCGCCTGCCGCGACGGCGTTGACTGGCGGGTCGACCTGCTGACGCGGATCGATGCCTCGGTCACGGGCGGCATGGAGCAGGCGGGCACTGCCATGCCCGAAGCCGTGCTGCGCACGGTCGATGCGACCATGGCGGGCGAACCGATGGATGGAGCGGCCGAAAAGGACGCACGGCAGCGCAGTTGGCACGACTGATCGCGGATCGCGGTCAGCGCGTCGCGAGGTTCTGCTTGAGGTTGCGAAGCCAGGCGACGTATCGGGCGAGCAGCGCTCCGTTGGTCGCGAAATCGAACTCCGTCTGCGCACCGGCGCGCCAGCTTTCCGGCAGTCCCGCCGCGAGGCACGCGACGCCGCGCGCACTCGCTTCCGGTTCGTCCATGCGTCGCACGTCGAGCTCGACCAACTCGGCAAGGCAGCGGCAGAAATAGTCGGAGCGAGTCAGTCCCCCGGTCAGGATGAGCGTACGGATCGGCGGCTCGGTGCGACGCATTTCGTCGACGTTGACGCGGATGAGAAATGCGATGCTCTCGACCACGGCGACGAATTTCTCGAGCGTGGTGCCGGTACCGAGAAAGCGCGTATCGAAGTCGCTGACCCAGAACGGCGAGCCGAGCCCGGATACGCCGTTCAGGAAGAGCGGCGGATTGAGGGCCGCGACGTCGGTGCTGTCGAGAGCTTCCAGCATGCGTGCGCTGTCGACACCTTCCGCCTCCGCGAACCACTGCAATGCGCTGCCTGCGCCGTTGACCGTGCCTTCGTGTGCGCGGGTCGATCGATGGCCGTCGTTGAGCACGACGCTTTCGAGCAGCCCCGACCCTCCGGGAAGAGGCACGCCGAGCGCCCGCTGCGCGAAGGCGCCCGTGCCGACGTTGACGAAGACACAATCATCGGCGGGAGCGCCCCAGGCGAACGGGACTGCGGATTGATCCCCCGTCATGACGGTCAGCGGTACCGGATGTTGTGCGACCCGCAGGACTCCATGGGCGGCAATGCTCGAACGGCAGAGCGGCAGGAGTTCTCGCGCGATTCCAAAGACATCGAGCAGCTCCGCCGACCAGTCGAGGGCGTCAGGATCGTAGAGCAGGGTGCGCGAGGCATTGGCGGGATCGACGATGAAGGGCGAGTCCTCGATCAGCCGGAACGCAAGAAAACTCGAGAGCGGTCCGACGGCGAGCCGACGCTCCGCCGCGGCCCGCTTGACGGCCTGCAGGTGATCGAGACACCAGCGCATCTTGCTCGCGCCATAGTGCGGCGAGAGGACGAGGCCCGTGTGGCTCTTGATCCACTCGGCGCGCGCCGCGAACCGATCGAGCCACTTCGCGTTGCGGCGATCCTGCCAGGAGATGGCCGGTGACAAGGGAGCGCCGGTTGCGCGATCCCAGCAGACGATCGTGGAGCGTTGCGTTACGAGGCCCGCTGCCGCGATGTCCCGCACACGCGCGCCGAGATGCTGCGCGACATCGTCGATGGCCTGTCGCGTCGCGAGAAGCAGCTCGTCGCCATCATGTTCGACGTGCCCAAGCGCATTGCGTGCGGTGCCAATGGCGGCGAATGCCGACGTCAGCGCGCGTCCATCGCGCTCGAAGACGAGCGCACGGCTGGCATGCCCGCCCTGATCGACTGCCAGATAAAGCGGTTCTCTCATGCGGGCCGGACTCCTTGTGGCCACCGATAGCGCCCATTCTACGGTTGGACTGCGGACCTGTCAGGCACGGGACACGGATCGATCCTGAGGCGCGTCGTGTCGGCACGCGCCTTGCGGTCCGGCAGCGATCCCGCGATGCGGTGCATGACGTGCTCCGCGGTCGCGCGCCAGCCGGTCAGCTTGCCGCCGTAAATGCTGACGCTGCGCGGCCGCGAATTCCGGTCGGCGATCAGCAGAGTCTCGCGCGACCGGTGAAATGCATGGCCCTTGCCGACCGGCAGCACGCGCAACCCGGCGAAGGCCTGGTGATTGGCCGCGATCGCCGAGTGAAGCAAGCCCGGAAAGTAGCGCCTGAGGATCGACAACAGGTAATGCCGTTCCGCCGCGAGCGGCGCGACCTGGTCGGGATTCCCGCGATAGCGTGTTTCAGTGGTGCCGATGAGGATCTGGCCGTACCACGGCATGACGAAGACAGCGCGCCCGTCGCGCGGACTCTCGACGTAGTAAATGCCCTGCGCAAGTTCGCCCGGCACGATCAGGTGCGTTCCCTGCATGAGTTCCACCGCGGGCAGCACCGCGGTCGGCGAGATGCGCGTCGCAACCGTATTCGCCCACGGTCCGGCCGCATTGACGAGGACGCGGGCGCGCAGATGCTCGGGCCGCCCGCGATGCGTGCAGCGCACGTCCACGCCCTCATCGATGAGTTGCGCGTCGACGAAGGTCGCCGGCAATGCGAGTTCGGCGCCGAGCTTCTGCGCCGAAGCCATGACCGAACGCGTGAGCAGCGCGTCGTCCGTCTGGCCGTCGCAATAGCGCAGCACCGTCCCGAGGCCTTCCGTTTCGAGACCGTCTAGCCGATGCCATTCGCTGCGCGGCAGCGAGCCGAAACGCGTCGTGCGATCGAAACCGCCGAGCGCCGCGTACATCGTGAGCCCGAGCCGCAGCTGCCACGGGCGTCGCCGGGTCGACCGATAGACCGGCAGGTGAAATGCCACCAGGTGCACCAGCTCGGGAGCGATGTCGAGCAGGATCCGCCGCTCGCGCAAGCTTTCGCGCACGAGCCGCCACTGCGCGCTCTCGAGATAGCGCAGGCCGCCGTGGATGAGCTTGCTCGAGCGCGATGAGGTGCCGTTGGCCAGGTCGCTCTTCTCGAGGAGCAGGACCGAGTGTCCCGCGGCCGCCGCAGCCTGCGCGACTCCCACGCCGTGAATGCCGCCACCGACCACTACGACGTCGTAGTGGCGCATCAGGCCGTCCTCGTGAGCGCCTTGAAGCCTTCGATCATCGGGGCTACCGCCATTGATTCCACGAAATCGGCCCCGCGTTCGGCAAGCGCCAGCGCGAGCTCCGGCGTTTCGACCTCATAGAGCGCCCAGCGCCACGGCCCGCGCCAAAGCTTGGCGCCGCCGGCGGGCAGCTTTTCGTGATCGCAGAAGAGGAAGTCGGGCTTGACGGCCTCGAACTTGAGGCGGGCGTGTTCGTCGTATTCCGGCAGGACCCAGCCCACCTTGAAGCCGCCCGCCTGTCGCGCAAGATGCACGGCCGGCAGATCGAAGGAGATGACCACGCACTGCGCGCGCTGCGGTTTGAGGACCTCGCACACGCGGTGCATGACCTGCTCGTGCCCGAAGCGGTTGAGGCTTGCGCGCTTCACCTCAACGAACAGCGTCAGCTGCGGTCGCGAGTCGAGCAGGCGCAACGTCTCGGCGAGCGTCGCGATGCGCACTTTCGCGAAGCGCTCGCCGAAGCGCGCGGGTTCGCCGACAGGGATCTGCCTGAGCTCCGCCGCGGTCATGTCATGTACGCAGCCGGCGATACCGGCCGTGCGCATCAGCTCGTGGTCGTGGATCACCATCGGCACGCCGTCGGTCGAAAGCTGCACATCGAACTCGAGGAAGCGCACGCCGAGATCGATGGCCGATTGCAGGGCGGGCAGCGTATTCTCCGGGAACTCGCGGGCGTTGCCCCGATGGGCGACCAGATGGATCAGGCGCGCTGGCAGGGTCATGCGGGTGCGGAGGTAGGTCGCGCAGCGATGGGTCGCGCGACATTCGGGCGCAAGTGCATGATTTTCAAATTCCTGTCTCTGAATCCCGACGGTCGCGCGTGTTCCTATTGCGCTGCCGGCGTGGACAATAGCCGGCACGGACCCGGCATTATAGGGCGGTGAGCCGATGCGATTGACGGAACGATTTCGCGGAGCGGCATGGAGCGCTGCGATGCTGGCGGCGCTCCTGCTTCAAGCTTGCGGCGGCGGCGATGATGGGGGAGGGACTCCGCCACCGCCTCCGCCACCGGATACCACGGCTCCGACCGCGCCGCAGAACCTCGCTGCGACGGCGTCCGGCCCCACGCAGGTCGCGCTCACCTGGTCCGCCTCGACGGACAGCGGCGGTGCCGGCCTTGCCGGCTATCGCGTACTGCGCGGTGGGACTGAGATCGCAACCACCGCTGCGACGAGCTACACCGACTCGGGGCTCGCGGCGAGCACGGCCTACAGCTACACCGTGCGGGCGTACGACGGCGCCACGCCGGCCAACGTTTCGGCTGACTCGGCGCCCGTGAACATCACGACGCCGGCGACGGCAGTCGTCGGGCTCGACGCGCGTCCGAGCAATACAACCTGTCTCGCCGGCATGCCGCCGCGCACGGACGGTGCGCGCCTGGATCGTGTTTTTACCAACCTCAGTTTTTCGAGCCCGATTCTTGCGCTGCAGGCGCCGGGCAATTCCTCGCGCTGGTTTGTCGTGCAGCAAGGCGGGCGCGTTCTCGTGTTCCCGAACACGGCGACGCCGGTCACCAACACCTTCATCGACATCACCAGTCGCGTGGCATCTGGCGGCGAGCTCGGCCTCCTCGGCATGGCTTTTCATCCAAATTTTCCAACCGATCCGCGCGTCTTCCTGTCGTACACCGCAGGCAATGGCGGCAGCCGCGTATCGCGCATTTCCTCATTCAGGACAACCGACGGCGGACTGACGCTCGATACGGCGAGCGAGAAGATCTGGCTCACGCTCAATCAGCCGGAAGACAACCACAACGGCGGCAACATCAACTTCGGCCCCGATGGATTCCTGTACATCGGATTCGGCGACGGCGGTGGCGGCGGCGACGCGCATACGCAGAACGGTCCGATCGGCAACGGCCAGTCCTTGACGACGATGCTCGGCAAGATGTTACGCATCGATGTCGGGGCGGAAACGGCCCCCGCCTACGTGATTCCATCGACCAATCCCTTCGCGACAAATCCAAAATGCGGGCCCACCACGAACGGCCTGAGCTGTCCGGAGATCTATGCCTACGGACTGCGCAATCCCTGGCGCTGGAGCTTCGACCGGCAGAGCGGCGAGCTGTGGGTCGGAGACGTCGGCCAGGGCGCCTATGAAGAGGTCGACATCGTTCAGCGCGGTGGCAATTACGGTTGGCGTTGCCGCGAGGGCCTTCACGCCTACGACATGACCGGCTGTCCCTCGTCGGGCTTCATTGACCCGGTGGCGGAATACACCCACGCCGACGGCCAGTCGATCACCGGCGGCTATGTCTATCGCGGCACACAAGCGACGACGCTCGTCGGGCGATACATCTTCGCGGACTATGTCTCCCAACGGCTGTGGACATTGCAGCCGAACACCTCGGGTGGCTTCACCGTCACGAATCTGCTGACGGCACCCTTCAATGTTTCATCGTTCGCCCAGGCCGTCGACGGCGAGTTGTACGTGCTCGACTACGGCGGGGGCCTCTATCACCTCACGTTCCTGGCCGGCGCGGGCGGCGGCACGATCCCCGTCAGCCTGGCGGCCAGCGGCTGCGTCGATGCAAGCGATCCGACACAACCGGCGTCCGGGTTGATTCCCTACACGGTGAACGCGCCGTTCTGGTCGGACGGCGCCGTCAAGGACCGTTGGATCGCTCTGCCGAACGGGCAGAACATGGCCGTTGCTGGTGACGGCGACTGGACGCCGCCGAACGGCTCGATCCTGGTGAAGAATTTCCGGCTGGGCACGACGCTCGTCGAGACCCGGCTGTTCATGCATCACAGCGATGGCAGCTGGGCGGGCTACAGTTATCAATGGAACGATGCGCAGACCGACGCGACGCTCGTGTCGGGTGGCGCGACGAAGGTCTGGGGAGCACAGACCTGGATCTATCCGAGCGAAGCCGGCTGCCTGCAGTGCCATACCGCAGTTGCGGGGCGCGCGCTTGGCCTCGAAACGGCGCAGATGAATCGCAATTTCACCTACCCGACGACCGGCCGCACGGCAAACCAGGTCGTGACGCTCAACGCCATCAATACGCTGACGCCGCCAATCGCCGCGGACCCCTCGACGTTGCCGGCCTTGCCCGATCTTGTGGCCGGCTCGGGGACGGTGCCCGAACGCGCACGCGCCTACCTGCACGCGAATTGCGCGCAGTGCCACCGCCCGGGCGGCCCGACGCCGGTCACTCTCGACTTTCGCTATACGACGCCGCTCAACATGACGAACGCATGCCTTGCGACGCCGCAGGCCGGCGATCTGGGTCTGGGCGCCGCCGCGAAGATCATTACGCCGGGCAGTGCGGCGAGTTCGGTGCTGGTGGCGCGCGTGAATCGGCGCGATGTCGACCAGATGCCGCCGCTCGCGAGCAACCTGGTGGACACGGCCGGCGTCGCGCTTCTTACGCAGTGGATAGACGGACTCGCCGCCTGCAATTGAATACGGGGACGGGTTCGTCCGCAGCCGTCAGCTGGCCGTGCGCTTCTCGGAGAAGTGCACCGGTGCAGCACCGCCGGTCACCTGGATTTCCCCCTCGATGATGGCGCCGCGCGCGATCGCGATGGACTGCGCGCGCACCCGGCCCTTGATGACGGCGCTGAAGCCGACTTCGAGCTTTTCGTCGATCGTCAGGTTGCCATCGATTTGGCCCGCCACGATGGCATGTTTCGCGTGCAGGTTGCCCTGCCAGCGGGCGCCGGCCGCGATCTGGATGCCGCCCGTGATCTCGCCGTCGCCTTCCACGCGGCCGCAGACCACGACCGGGCCGTTACCGTGCAGGTTGCCCACGATCCTCATGTTCTCGGCCACGAAGGTCGGCGTACCGGAGAACTGATCGCGCAGCCGGCGATGGGTGGACTCGGTCATCGGAAGGTCCTTCTGGCGAGGGGGACTGGCGGCGATTATGGCATTCGGCGCAGCTTGTTGTGACGCCGCGCGGGCGCGTCGCTGACTTGTCGTAGAATCGATCGCGATTTCGCCTCTATCGACAACGCAAGGACCATCTCCTCGTGCATGCAAGGCGGGCCCTGATTGCGGTCTGCGCGAGCGTCGTGATCGGCACGTTGCTGGCGGCCTGCGATGCCCGGCAGTCGGACTGGGAATCCGCGCGCAAGGCGGATACTGCCGAGGCCTACGGCGAGTTTCTCAAGCGCTACCCGCAGGGGGATTTCGTGCAGCAGGCCCGCGCCAGGCTTGACGACCTGAAAGTAGAAGCGGACTGGCAGGCTGCCGTCGCAAGCGATTCTGCGGTCGCGTATCAGCAATTCGTCGAGCGGCATCCCGACGGGGCTCGCGCCGATGAGGCCCGCATCCGGGTCGAGAACCTCACCCTGGCGGCGGCACCGGTGGAGGCCCCGCCGCCGGCGGTTGCCGCGGCAGGAATTTTCCGCGTGCAGCTCGGAGCATTCGGCAGTGAAACTCGCGCGCGCAGCGTCTGGCAGGGAGCCGTGAAGACACACGCGGCGCAACTTGCAGGCCTCGGCTACAGCGTCGATCCAGCGGTGGTCGGCACTGCGACGCTCTATCGACTACAGACCTCAACCGTAACCGAAAGCCGCGCGCGCGCAATCTGCGATGAGCTAAAGGCTGCCCAGCAGCCATGCGTTGTCGTACTTCCCTAGCGCACCGTGCACCCTGTCGCCGCGGGCCGTCGCGACCTGACGCGCCTGACCCCAGCGGCCAAAACTGACAATTCGCGTCACCGCGTGCGGCTGCCCGGTCAACCAGTAACCTGTTGAATATAAACAAGTAAGATCGTTGGCACGGGCCTTGCTACTACCTCTCCGAGGCACGCTGAAGTGCCATTGGGGTCAAGCGAACGTGGAAACGAAACAGTCCGAGGTGATCGCTGTGCTGGTGCCGGAGGCCGATGCCGCCCAACGCCAGCCGCGCGCGGCGACCATGATCGTGCGCCGTCCGGACGGTCAGTTCGTTCTCGAGACGATCGACGCGCGTGTCGCGCTCGCTCGCCAGGCCGCCAATACCGGTTGTTTTCGCAAGGGCAAGCCCATCATCGACCCGACCTCACGCGAGGTTCTGGGCTACGAGATGGAAGAGGTGTCGTGCGCCATAGCCCTCGCGGTCTAGGTCTCTCCCCTGCTGCCGCCCGTCTCCGAATCGCGGGCGGCCGACTCTCCCCCGAGTCGATCCTGGTTCGGTGCTTTGAAAGCCACGTCTGAGCCTCTCCCCTGGGTTCCTCGTGGTTGACTCCTCGGCGCCGCGATTGCACTTCCCCGCTCGCGGCGCTTTTTTTTGCCCTGCGCGATCAGCCTGCTAGATTTCCGGGGTGCCGGAACTTCCCGATATCACGATCTATGTCGAGGCGCTTGACCGCCGGCTGCGGGCTGCGCGCCTTGACCGCGTTCGCCTGAATAGCCCGTTTCTGCTGCGAACCGCAGACCCGGCGATCGCGCTCGCCGGCGGCAGGCGTGTGCTGAGCGTGTCGCGGCTCGGCAAACGGGTCGTGATCGGGCTCGAAGACGACTATTGGCTGGTGCTGCACCTGATGATCGCGGGGCGCCTGCACTGG
Organism: Steroidobacteraceae bacterium; assembly: GCA_035644395.1. Taxonomy (GTDB): domain Bacteria; phylum Pseudomonadota; class Gammaproteobacteria; order Steroidobacterales; family Steroidobacteraceae; genus JBGPLJ01. Next base: position 50,901 of record DASQOR010000077.1, on the reverse strand, counting down.
TTCGAACCTGACCGCAAAGTGCCGGCAAAAGCCCCACTCGCTCTGTTCGAGTTCGACACGGGAACACTCACGTTGACCGAGGCCGGCACCAAGCGGCGCGCGGCCCTGCATTTTTTGCACGGCAAGGCTGCGCTCGCCACGCATCATCGTCCCGGCCTCGAACCGCTCGAGGCGACGCGGGACGAATTTGCCGGGGCCCTGCGCCGCGAAAATCACACCTTGAAGCGCGCCCTCACGGATCCGCGCTTGATCAGCGGCATCGGCAACGCGTATTCCGATGAGATCCTGCATGCGGCACGCCTGTCGCCGGTTGCTCTCACGAGCCGCATCAGCGACGGGGACGTGGCGCGGCTCCATGCAGCGGTGCGCGCGACTCTTGCGGGCTGGACCACCCGTCTGCGTGAGCTCGCGGGCGATGCCTTTCCGGAGCATGTGACGGCCTTTCGCGAGGACATGGCCGTTCATGGCCGCTACGGCAAGCCTTGCCCGGCCTGCAAGACGGCGGTTCAGCGAATCCGCTACGCGAGCAACGAGACCAATTACTGTCCGCGCTGCCAGACGGATGGCAGAATCCTCGCCGATCGGTCCTTGTCGCGCTTGCTGAAAGATGACTGGCCGACGACCATTGACGAACTGGAACGGGAAGCACTGGAGCAGAGGTAATCGATGTCGGCGCAGAAAGGGTCGTCGGCGCGCGCAATTCTTTATGCGTTCCTCGCGAATATCGGCATCGCCTTCGCCAAGACCTGGGCGGCCATCTTCACCAACTCCGGCAGCATGTTCGCTGAAGCCATCCACTCATACGCCGACTCCGTCAATCAGGCCCTGCTCTACTTCGGCCTGAAGCAGTCGCAACGGCCACCCAATGCGGAACACCCGCTCGGCTACGCCAAGCTCTCGTATTTCTGGAGTTTCATCGTCGCGCTGCTGCTCTTCAGCGTCGGTGGCCTGGTCTCGGTCTATGAAGGCTGGCACAAGCTCATGGCGCCGGAACCGCTCAGCAAGCCGTGGGTGGCGCTTGCGGTGCTCGGCGTTGCCGTCGTCCTCGAGACGTTCAGCCTGCTGGGCGCATTGCGTGAAATTCGCAAGCTCGCGCGCGGCCGCACCGTCATGGCCTGGGTCCGCACGACGCGCAACGCCGAGCTCGTCGTCGTCCTGGGCGAAGACTGTGCCGCGCTCACCGGCCTCGCGCTGGCATTCGTATTCGTGCTGATCACCCTGCTCACCGGCAACCCCGCTTACGACGCCATCGGCTCGATCGTGATCGGCGCCGTGCTCATCATCGTCGCCATCTGGATCGCCAACCGCATCCGCTCGCTCCTCATCGGGCGTTCCGCCGAGGAGGACATCCGCAGCGGCATCGAACGGATCATCGAGGCAGATCCGCACATCGAAGAGCTCCTGAACGCGATTACCCTGCAGTTCGGTCACAGGATCATGCTGGCCGCGAAAATCCGCATGCAGGCGGATTTGCCGATCGGGCAGGCCGTCGAGCGCATCAATGAGCTCGAGCGGCGCATGAAGGCGGCCTTCCCTGAAATTGGCTGGTGCTTCATCGAGCCCGACGTCGCGGACTGAGATCCGCTCAGCGTGTGAGCCACCAGGCGGCGGCGGCCACGGCGAACCCGCCGAGCAGCCAGAGCAGGACCCCGCGCAATCTGGAGCTCGGCCGGCCGAACTCCGGGGCCTCGACGGTCGCTTCATTCGTTCGTTGCGCAGGACTTTCCGAAACGAGCTGCAGGGTATCCACAGTCCGCACCGGCTGCTGCGCAGCGGAGCCGCGCTCGCCCGCTTCCTGAGCATGGACTACGACGTCCGCGACGAAGCGGTACCCGCGTTTTGGCAGGGTTTCGATGTAGCGTGGGGCGTTCGAATCATCGCCCAGGGCCTTGCGCAGGTCAGCCACGTTGCGCGCAAGAATGGCTTCTTCCACGACGACATTGGGCCAGACCCGTGCGAGCAGTTCGTTCTTCGTGACGAGCTCACCGCTACGCTCGACCAGGTACAGCAGGGTGTCGAAAGCCTTGGGCGTCAGGGCAATCGGCCGGCGGCTACCGTCCGTGAGGCGTTGCTGGGACGGCTCCAGCACGAACTCGCCAAATTGATAGGTGGTCGCGCAATGCGATCGGTCTGCCATGAGCCGGGCTCAAGACTCTTTCATGTTTATTTCACTTCATTGTAGGGATTTTCCCGCCCGGCGTTGTCACGCTCGACCCCGGAGTCAGAGCCGAATGTGTCGCCGTCTGCCCGCTCGTTTGCCTGGGCAGTGGCTCGTTCTGAATCTCCGGTGTTTACTGCGGATGGCCAGGGAATTGCCAGGGATGGCGGCCGGCGGACTCGACGGGAATGCCGCTTCGGACAACCGAACATTGACTCGTCGGGACGTCGTTAAAGCAGGCTGGCCGCGGTCAACCACGCGCGCTGCGCAAGCACAGCGCGCGTGAAGGGCTGCAGGCCTCGTGCCTGCAGCCCACCCTGTTTTCCACGCTCCCGTTATCTGCGCGCGCCGATTCATGGCGCCGCTGTTGCCACGGCCATCTGCCGTGAATCCCCACTAGCTCGGGCCGAAATGCCATGATTGGACAGTGATCAGTGTCTTGACAATAAAAACTGTCTATTCGATACTTTCCTTCAGCTAATTCAAGGCGTTGCCACACCAAGGATGTCTGCGTGAATGCCACCGTGCGCCTGATCGATGATGCGAGAGCGGTCGGTCTATTGGCCGATCCGGTGCGTCGCCAGATTCTGCAGCGGCTGACTGCGCCCGGCTCCGCGACGTCGATCGCGCGCGAGCTCGGCCTCCCGCGCCAGCGCATCCGCTATCACATGCGCGAACTCGAAAAGCATGGCTTCGTCGAGCTGTTGCGCGAGGAGCGCAAGCGCGGCTGCGTGGAAAGGGTGATGCGCCGGACCTCGGATTCGATTGTGCTGGCGCCGGACTCGCTGACGGCGGACAAGCTCCATCCGCAATCGGTGCGAGACCGGTTTTCAAGTCTCTACCTGATCGCACTGGCATCACAGATGCTGCGCGAGGTAACGGCGGCGCAGGTCGGCGCCAAAGTCGACGACAAGCTCCTGCCGACCTTCTCGCTGCAGGTCGACGTACGCATCGCCACCCAGCAGGACAAGAACGCATTCGCCGAAGAACTCGGCCGCGAGATCGCCCGACTTGCGGTCAAGTACCACCAGCCCCAGTCGCGGGGCGGGCGCAGCTTTCGGGTCATCGTCGGCAGCTATCCCGCGCCACCCGGCCGTGCTGCCGAGCGAGCGGAGAACACCACCCGATGAGCACCGATGGCAAGGACAAGGACACCCGGAGCATGGAAGTGCTGGCTGAAATCCGCGCACCGGCTGACGTCGTCTGGAGGGCGTTGACCGATGGCCGCGAGCTGTCCAACGGGTTCGCGCCAGCGGCCCGGGTCGACAAGCCCGGCGTCGGCGGCACCGTGACGCTTTCCTGGGGCGAGGGCATCACATGGCAAACGAAGATCCACATCGCTCAACCTGGCAAGCACCTGCGCTGGCTGGACGATCCCCCCGGCTCCGGGGACCCCATCGGGCGGGCGGCTCGCGGTCGATATCCTGCTGACGACACGCGACGCGACGACGATCGTGCGGCTCGTGCACTCAGGCTTCGGCAGGGACGAGGACTGGAACGAGCAGTACGACGGCACGAAGGCGGGCTGGGCTTTCTTCCGGTACAGCCTGCGACTCTATGTTGAGCCGCATGGCGGCCGCAGCCGGCACATGATCTCGCGCCGCTTACGGCTCGCCGGCGCGCGTTCGGGAGTCTGGCAGCGCGTGCTGCGGAGCGCGGACGGCATCGCCGCGGTCACGCAATCGGAAGCAGCGGTTGGGCGCTGGCTCGAGCTGATGCTGGGCCCCAGGGGAGAAGCGACATCCGCCCAGGTTGAGGTGCTGGTGCCGGGACGGGTCATCGGCCTACGCCTCGCGCGCTGCAACAATGCCTTGTTGCTGGTCGAGATCGAGCCCGGCGATCGCGATTGCCACGTGGGCTTCTGGCTGTCGGTTTATGAGGATCGTGATCTGAGCGCACTGACCGCGAGCTTCGATCAGAGGATGAAACGGCTGGCCCGCCACGCCGTGGCGTGATGCAGACCGGAATCAGCTGCCGGGCTTGCGTCCGCTGATCACCGGGACGAACCAGACGGCATAGTGGTCCGGGTTCTGGATGCTCGCGATGATTTCATCGAAGTGCTGCCGAATCTCGCCCGTGCTCATGCCCGCATGCGAAGCGAGGGCTTCGGAATAGCCGTCGCGCCACGCGATCATGATGCCCGCGAAGATGCCCCGATCGACGCGCAGCGTGTCAACGATGACATAGTCGACCCGCAGATCCTGCAGTCCGAGCGCGCGCATCGCCGACCAGGTCCTGCGGCCGAAACGCGCGTCGGTTCCCGTCTTCTCGGCGAACTGTACCGGACCTGCCTGCCAGAACCGGTCCGGATCCCGGGGTCCCGACATCATGTGCAGCATGCCGTAGTCCTCGGAGACCGTGTGGATCCAGCCGCCGGGCCGTGTGACCCGCCCCAGCTCCGCGAGTACCCGGTCGGCATCGGGAACCGCCTGCAGCATGTGACGGCATACCGCGAGGTCGAAAGTCGCGTCGGCGAAGTCGAGGTGAAATGCATCGCCGACCTGGAAATCCAGGCGTCCAGCGACGTCGCCATAGCGGGTCCGTGCGACCGCGAGCGGCCCTTCGAGCACGTCGATGCCCGTGACATGCGCGTCCGCGAAACGCCGTGCGATGCGTGCGCTGATCTCGCCGGTTCCACAACCGACATCGATAACGCGCGCCGCGATCGGCAGACGGTAGCGGGAGTAAAACTCCTCTTCCTGCGGCCAGATTGCCGAAGCCTGCATGGCGAGATTTCGCACCATGGATTCGTCGGCCATCATCTCGGCCTGGGGATTGCGGTCGCCACCCGCGACTCTGACTTTGCTCATTGAACGATCCCGACGCCCGTAACGGCAGGCTCCATGCACCGGGGCGCGATCATAACGGGCTTTGCAACTCTCTTATAACCCAAGGATTGCTGCGTCGCACACATCTGTGTGCATGGCAGCATTGACGAGCTTGGTTCAGCCGGTATGATTCGGCCCAACGCGTTGGGCCCGAGATTTCCGGTCGACAAGCCCCTGCCGCGCGAATCGCGAGCGATTCGCGCGATCAATCTGAAAATCGCTGCGAGTGACGAGTGACGGCGCCTGAAGCCGGGCGCTGCGCGATCGCTTGCGAACAGCAGGGGGATGTCGAGATGCCAGAACCAGGGGCCGATCGCGGCCTGTATCGCGAAGCCTTCGAAAAAGACAGCTGCGGCTTCGGCCTCATCGCAAGTCTCGACGACACGGCGAGTCACTGGCTCGTCGAGACGGCGATCCACTCGCTGAACCGCCTCACGCACCGCGGGGCGATCGCCGCGGACGGCAAGACTGGCGATGGCTGCGGGCTCCTTCTCAAGAAGCCGACGACATTTCTGCGCGCGATCGCCGCGCAAGCGGGGATCGACCTCGCTGCGCAATTCGCCGCGGGCCTCGTGTTTCTCAGCCGATTCGATGAACAGGCGCGCCGCGCACGCGGCGCGCTCGAAACCCAGCTGAAAAAGGAAGGGCTGACCGTTGCCGGCTGGCGCACTGTGCCGATCAACGAGTCCGCCTGTGGCGAAGACGCGTTGAAGACGCTGCCGCGCTTCGAGCAGGTATTCGTCAATTGCGCTGAAGGCATCGACGAGGCCGCATTCAACCGCAAACTCTTTCTCGCGCGCCGCCGGACGGAGAAAGCGCTCGAAGGCGACAAGGTCTTCTACATTCCAAGCCTTTCGGCGAGCACCATCGTGTTCAAGGGCATGATCATGCCCCGGTACCTGACCGAGTTTTTCCCCGATCTGAAGGACCCGCGGCTCGAAGCTTCGGTCGCGGTCTTTCACCAGCGCTTCTCGACCAACACGATGCCGCAGTGGCGGCTTGCGCATCCGTATCGTTTCCTCGCGCACAACGGCGAAATCAACACGGTCGAAGGCAATCGAAACTGGGCGGCCGCGCGCGGCCCGCTGTTCCGCTCGCCGCTCCTGCCCGACCTCTCGGACATCCTGCCCCTTGTCTCCATGACGGGCTCGGATTCGCAGACCCTCGACAACATGCTCGAGGTGCTGCTCATGGGCGGGCTCGATCCGCTGCACGCGATGCGCTTGCTGATTCCGCCCGCCTGGCAGACGGTCGACACGATCGATCCCGACCTGCGCGCGTTCTACGAATATTACGCGGCCCACATGGAACCCTGGGACGGTCCCGCAGGCATCGTCCTTACCGACGGCCGCTACGCGCTCTGTACGCTCGACCGCAACGGATTGCGTCCGGCCCGCTTCGTCATCACGCGCAATCGCCACCTCACGATCGCCTCCGAAACGGGCGTCTGGGACTACGCACCCGAGGATGTCGTTCGCAAGGGCCGGCTCGGGCCGGGTGAGATGCTGGCGCTCGACTTGCAGACCGGGCAGCTCCACGACACCAAGAAGATCGACGAGATCCTCAAGTCGCGCCATCCCTACAAGGCCTGGCTCAAGAAGGGAGTCCGCTACCTGGAGACGGATCTCATCGACCGCCGGCTCGCGGCCGAGCCTTTCGACCGCGAAACGCTCTCGCTCTACCAGAAGATGTTCAACATCACCGCGGAGGAGCGCGACGAGATCATCCGCGTGCTCGCCGAAGACGAGAGCGAGGCCGTCGGCTCGATGGGCGATGACACGCCGATGCCTGTGCTCTCGAGCAAGGTGCGCTCGCTCTACGATTACTTCCGCCAGCAGTTCGCGCAGGTCACGAATCCACCGATCGATCCGCTGCGCGAGTCGATCGTGATGTCGCTGCAGACCGAAATCGGCCCGGAGTCGAACATCTTCGTGCCCGCGCCCGAGCACGCGAAGCAGATCGTGATGAACTCCCCGATCCTTTCGCAGAGGAAGCTCCGCCAGATCCTCGGCATGAAGGACTTCGGCATCACGCACGAATTCCTCGACCTGCAGTACGAGCCGGCCGAAGGATTGAAGACGGCGATATTGAGGATCTGCGATCAGGCCGAGCAGGCGGTGCGCGCCGGGCGGCTGGTGCTCCTCATCTCGGATCGTTACCTCGTGCCCGGCAAGATCCCCATGCACGCATTCCTCGTCACGGGCGCCGTGCACCATCGCCTCATCAAGGCGGGCGTGCGCTCCAGGTGCAACATCCTCGTGGAGACCGGCACGGCCCGCGATCCGCACCACTTCGCCTGTCTCATCGGTTTCGGCGCGACCGCTGTGTATCCGTACATGGCGTACCAGACGCTGTTCGACATGATGAAGAAAGGCCGCGTCAAGATGGACGCGGACACGAGACTCGAGCTCGGCCGCAGCTATCGGCGGGGCCTGCGCAAGGGGCTCTTCAAGATCATGTCGAAGATGGGCATCGCGACCATCGCGAGCTATCGCAATTCGCAGCTCTTCGAGATCGTCGGCCTCAACGACGAAGTGGTGGACCTGTGCTTTCCCGGCACGACGAGCCGCATCCAGGGCGCGAATTTCGAAGACCTCGAAACCGATCTCAAGTATCTCGCGGCGCGCGCGTGGAACCCGGCCGTAGCCATCGAGCACGGCGGACTTTTCAAGTACGTGCACGATGGCGAGTACCACGCCTACAACCCGGACGTCGTCGCGACGCTGCAGGCGGCCGTGATGGCCAACGATCGGACGCTCTATCGGCAATTTGCCACGCTCGTGAATGAGCGGCCGGTCGCGTGCCTGCGCGATTTGTTTGCGTTTCGGTCCGAACACGCCGCGATCGACGTGTCCGAGGTCGAGCCCGCCGATGCGATCCTGAAGCGCTTCGACGGCGCGGGCATGTCGCTCGGTGCGCTCTCCCCCGAAGCGCATGAGGCGCTCGCGATTGCGCTGAACCGGCTCGGTGGCCGTTCAAACTCGGGCGAGGGCGGCGAAGACCCCGCACGCTATCACACCGAGAAGAACTCCAAGATCAAGCAGGTCGCCTCGGGCCGGTTCGGCGTGACGCCGGAATATCTCATCAATGCCGAGGTGCTTCAGATCAAGATCGCGCAGGGCGCGAAGCCGGGCGAAGGCGGGCAGCTGCCGGGCCACAAGGTCAACGAAATGATCGCGCGGCTGCGTTTCGCGCGGCCCGGCGTCGGTCTCATCTCGCCGCCGCCTCATCACGACATCTATTCGATCGAGGACCTTGCGCAGCTCATCTTCGATCTCAAGCAGGTGAACCCCGCCGCGCTCGTGTCGGTGAAGCTCGTGGCGGAACCCGGCGTCGGCACCGTCGCCGCCGGTGTCGCGAAGGCCTATGCGGACCTCATCACCATCTCGGGCTACGACGGCGGCACGGGGGCGAGCCCCTTGTCCTCGATCAAGTACGCGGGCACGCCGTGGGAGCTGGGCCTTGCCGAGACGCATCAGACGCTGCGGCTGAACGACCTGCGCCATCGCGTACGGTTGCAGACGGACGGGGGTCTCAAGACCGGCGTCGACGTCATCAAGGCGGCGATCATCGGTGCGGAGAGCTTCGGTTTCGGCACGGCGCCGATCGTTGCGCTCGGTTGCAAGTACCTGCGCATCTGTCACCTGAACAATTGCGCGACCGGCGTAGCGACTCAACACGGGATCCTGCGAAGCAAGTACTTCGTGGGCCTGCCAGAAATGGTGGTCAATTACTTCCGCTTCGTCGCCGAGGAGTGCCGCGAAATCATGGCGAGCCTCGGCGTGCGCCGGCTCGAGGACCTCATCGGCCGCACCGAGTACCTCAAGATCCTCGAGGGTGAGACGGCGAAGCAGAAGCGGCTCGATCTCTCGCCGATCCTCTCGACCGCGGGGCTCGCCGAGGATTCACCGCAATTCTGTCTCGACCCGCGCAATGCACCCTTCGACAAGGGCGAGCTGGCGGAGCGCATGGTCAAGGACATGCGCGCGGCGATCGACGGCAAGAGCGGCGGCGAATTCCGCTACGAAGTGCGCAACTATCACCGCTCGATCGGCGCTCGGCTGTCGGGAGAAATCGCGAAGCGCTGGGGCAACTACGGCATGTCGGATGCGCCGATCAACGTGCGCCTGAAGGGTTCGGCCGGCCAGAGCTTCGGCGTGTGGAACGCGGGAGGCCTCAACCTCTATCTCGAGGGCGATGCCAACGATTATGTCGGCAAGGGCATGGCCGGCGGCCGCATCGTGCTCGCGCCGCCGCGCGGCTCGACGTTCGCCGCGAAGGAAACGGTGATCATGGGCAATACCTGCCTCTACGGCGCAACGGGTGGCGAGCTCTACGCGAGCGGCCAGGCGGGCGAACGCTTCGCCGTGCGCAACTCGGGTGCCGTCGCCGTGATCGAGGGCGCCGGCGATCACTGCTGCGAGTACATGACGGGCGGCGTGATCTGCGTGCTCGGTCGCACGGGCCTCAATTTCGGCGCGGGCTTCACGGGCGGATTCGCCTACGTGCTCGATCTCGACCGGGATTTCGTCGACCGCTACAACCACGAGCTCATCGACATCCATCGCATCACGCCGGAAGGCATGCCGGCGCACCTCTATCACCTGCGCACGCTCATGGAAAATCACGTACGTGAGACGGGCAGCGCGTGGGCGGATGAACTCCTGAATGATTTTCGCAGCTTCCTCGGCAAGTTCTGGGTTGTGAAACCGAAGGCCGCGGCGCTCGACTCGCTGGTCGAGAATTTGCGGCGAGCGGCCTGAGCATGGAGAACAGGCACCTGCGATTCCTCGAGATACCGCGCCGCGACCCGGAAAAGCTGGCCGTCGGGGAACGCATCCGGGGATATCGCGAGATCTATGCCGCCTACGATTCCGAGGGCGCATCCCAGCAGGCGGGCCGCTGCATCTCCTGCGGCAATCCGTTCTGCGAATGGAAATGCCCGGTCCACAACTACATCCCGAACTGGCTGAAGCTGATCGAGGAGGGGAATCTTTTCGAGGCGGCGGAACTTTCGCACCGGACCAACTCATTGCCGGAGGTCTGCGGGCGCATCTGTCCGCAGGACCGGCTGTGCGAAGGGGCGTGCACGCTGAACGACGGGCTCGGCGCCGTCACGATCGGCTCGATTGAAAAATACATCACCGATGAAGCCCTGAAGCAGGGCTGGAAGCCCGACATGTCGAACGTCCGCAAGACCGACAAGCGGGTAGCGATCGTCGGAGCGGGACCCGCAGGGCTCGGCTGCGCCGATATCCTGGTGCGCAACGGCGTGCAGCCGGTCGTCTTCGATCGCTACGCGCGCATTGGCGGTCTCCTTACCTTCGGCATTCCGCCGTTCAAGCTCGAGAAGGAAGTCGTCGAGACGCGCCGTGCGCTGATGGAAGGGATGGGTATCGAATTCCGGCTCAACACGGAAATAGGGCGCGATCTCGCCTTCGAGGACCTCGTCAAGGACTACGACGCGGTCTTTCTCGGGATGGGGACCTACGGCTACGTGAAGGGCGGCTTTCCGGGCGAAGACCTGCCCGGCGTTTACGAGGCACTGCCGTACCTGGTCGCCAACATCAACCGGGAACTCGGGCTCGAGCAGCGGAACGAGGACTTCATCGACCTCGCCGGCAAACGCGTTGTCGTGCTCGGTGGAGGCGACACCGGCATGGACTGCAACCGCACCGCCATCCGGCAAGGCGCCGCCGGCGTGATCTGCACCTATCGGCGTGATGAGGGGAACATGCCGGGCTCGCGGCGCGACTTCAAGAACAGCAAGGAAGAGGGCGTTGAATTTCTCTTCAATCGCCAGCCGGTCGAGATCGTCGGCTCCGATCACGTCGAGGGCGTCAAGCTCATCGAGACGCGCCTCGGCGCGCCCGATGCCCGCGGCCGGCGGATTCCGGAGCCGATCCCGGGGTCCGAGGAGTTGATCGCCGCGGACGCCGTCATCATTGCCTTCGGCTTCCTGCCGAGCCCGCCCGACTGGTTCGCGACGCACGACATCAAGCTGCATGCCAACGGCCGCGTGCGGGTTTCCGCCGCCCGGGACCGGTCGTTCCAGACGACCAATCCGCGTGTCTTCGCCGGCGGCGACATGGTGAGGGGATCGGACCTGGTCGTCACGGCCGTTTTCGAGGGCCGTGAGGCAGCCAAGGGGATCCTCAGGTTCCTGGGGCCCTAGTGCGGCAACAGGATGCGGAATACCGCACCGCTCCCGTCAGCTCGATTCTCGGCGGTCGCGCGTCCACCGTGAAACTCCACGATCAGCCGCACGATGTAGAGGCCCAGTCCGAAGTGCGGCTTGCTGTCGCTGCCGCGGCGATACTCGAAGAGTGATTCGAACAGGCGCTCGCTTGCGTGCGGCGGCAACGGCGGGCCGTCATTGGCAACGCTGATCACGGCCTGCCGGTCGGTCAGTTCCAGGGCGATCTCGATCGTTCCGCCCACCGGGCTGAAATCGACGGCGTTGTCGACGAGCTTGTCGAGGAGTTGCGCGATGAGGTCGGGCGCGCCGTTCATGTCGCAGCCGCTATCCGGCAGCCGCGAGACGATGCGCCGTTCGGGAAACGCCGACTGGTATCCCGCGGTCATCGAGGCGAGCAGTGGCTTCAGGTCGAACACGGAGCGTTCGGCATGCTCGATGGCTTCTTCCGTCCGCGATGCGGCGCTCATCGCCGTGAGTATCGATTGCAGGCGGGCGCTGCCTTCGCGCGCGCGCTCGAGATAGGGAGCACTCGAGGGCGCAGGCCGTTCGTTCTCGAGATTTTCGATGGACGACTGCACGATGGCAAGCGGCGTGCGCAGCTCGTGCGAGAGCTTGCCCGCGAGGGTACGCAGGTAAGTCGTGTATTCGTGCAGGCGCGCGAGCAGGGTTGCGAAACTGCGCGCGAGGTCGCCGAGCTCATCGCGTGCGCCCGTTCCAGGGAACACGGCGTTGAGCCGGCCATCCGGACTCAAGGCGGTCTCCGCAGCCTTGCGCAGCTTCACCAGGCGCAGCGACAGCCAGCCCGCGAACCCGAGCGTGCCGACCACCGCGATGGCCGTCGCAAGCAGCGTCAGATTGAGGAGCCGCACCAGCGCGTTGTCGCGCAACGTGAGCAGCCGCTCGCCGGTTTGCTCGAGCACCACGGCGCCGAGCACGCCGTTGCGCCCGGCAATCGGCGCGGCCGCCGAAAGCATCACGCGTCCGTAGTTGCCGAGCCGGAACCAGGCGGCATCGGCTTTGCCTGCGAGCGCACTTGCGACGTGAGGACCGAAGAAGCGGCCGGGTACGGTGACGCGTTTCGGCAGCGGGGCGGATTCGCTTTCGAGGAGCCTGCGATACAAGAGGCTCACCAGCGGCGAGCCCGGGTCGACGGCGTCGCTGGTATTGCCCAGCGCACCGACCGTGCCGATCTGCCAGCCATTCACGTCGACGACACCGAGCCGCACACCCGGCTGTTCGAACTGCCTCAACATGTCGATGAGCGGTGCCGATTCGAGAAACACGCGCCCGGACGGCGTCAGCTGCGGCCCCGCAAGCGTGCCGATGCGCGAATTCACGGTGCCGCGCTCGTCGACGTCCACCACTTCGAAACCGAACCTGAGCCCCACGAGGCTGAGCGGCACGCGGGCTTCGACCTGGTAACCGAGCGAGTTCGTGCGCCAGAATGCCTGTACGCGCGGTTCGACCGCATCGCGGCGCCGGCCGAATTCATCGTGTTCAGGACGGCGCGCGCCCTGCAGGCCCGGTGCGCTCGTGGAAATCACAAGCCGGTCGACCGCGCCATCCGGCGCCGCGAACACGAGCCAGACGTGGTCGCTGTTACCTTCGCTCGGCCGTGCGCCGTTGCCCGGATCCTCGAACACGACCTTGCGGTCGTCGACTTTGAGGAACAGGTACAGATACGTCTCGTCGGTTGCGGCGACGTAACGCACATCGAGGCCGCGGCCGTCGTTGCGCACTCCGCGCGCCGATTCCGGCAGGTTCCATTCGTCATCGAAGCCGTCGAGGAGGGCGCGCGTGTTCAGGGCATAGGCGTAAAGGTCGCCGGCGTCGGCGTCGAAGCGCGCAAGCATGGCGGGATCGCGGTAGATGAGATCCGGCCGTGCCGCGACGGCACTCGCAACGGTCGCCGTGGTAGCGAGCTGCGCCTGCTGCTGTCCGTCGCGCAGGACGTTTTCCATCTCGCGGGCGTACTGGCAACCCGCCCACGGCAGGGCGAGCGTCAGCAGACTCAGGAGCAGCAGCTGCAGGCGAAGCGGCATCTACTCGACCCAGCGGTACCCCATGCCGTACACGGTCTGGATCGCATCGAATGATGCGTCGACTTCCTGGAACTTGCGGCGCATGCGCTTGATGTGCGAGGTGATCGTATTGTCGTCGAGCACGACGTTCGCCGCGTCCATCAGCTGTTGGCGGTTCTTGACGTGGCCCGGATGGTGGGCGAGCGCGTGCGCGATCCAGAATTCCGTCAGCGAGAGCGGCACCACCCGGCCGTTCCAGGTTACGGTGATGCGCTCGGAATCGATGCTCAGCGCACCGCGCCTGATGACCTCGGCGGCGCCCGCTGGCTTGGCAAGCGCCTCGATCCTGCGGAAGAGCGCGGCCACACGCGCGATGAGATGCGCGAGGCTGATGTCCTTGGTGAGGTAGTCGTCGGCGCCGAGCCTCAGGCCCGAAACCGCATCGAGCTCGCTGTCACGGGCGGTGAGAAAGATGATGGGCAATTCCGCCGAGAGCGTGCGCAGCTCGCGGCAGAGCTCGAAGCCCCCCTCGAGCTCGTCTTCGAGCGAGATGTCGACGATCGCGAGGTCCGGCAGCCGCGCGCGAAAGGCACCGAGCGCCGTCCGCCGGTTGCCGAACGTGCGTACCGAGTAGCCGCTGCGTTCGAAGGCTGCCGCGTAGTTGTCGCGCATGGCGGGCTCGTCTTCGACGATGGCGATCTGGCGTTTCATGACGCATAGCGTACAGCCTCCCGGCCGCGGGCGCTGGCGCCTGCCACGATTCGCCACCATTCATCGGCCACCCGGCAGGATTCGCGCACGGCGCCACCCGGATGCCGGCGCTCAATGATCGCAAGTCCCTCGACCAGGAGGATCGATCGATGAGCGCCACAGAAACCACCGGAGCAATCTATGTGCCGATCAGCCCGCGCACCCTGGCCCTGCGAGGCCTGGCTGCGAGTCGTCTTGCGCGCGGTGGATCGATCGAACGCGATGCGCGCTGCGCCCGCGAGCGCGCTGTGAACTGGCTCGCGCTTGCGACGCTGCTCGCGGCGTGGAACGTCGAGGCGCGCCTCGACGAGGCGCCTCGGCCCGGCTCACTGGCGGAGCATGCCGGCACATCGGCCGTTGCGCCCGTCAACGGCTTTGACTGGACGCGCCCCGCCCGGACACGCTGGACCGCATGCGCCGCGCAGGATTCCTCCCCGCGCGGCGCATGAGTCTCGGGTCAGGGTCGTCCCGGGCGACGACTCTCCCGGTATCGGCCGATCGCTACTTCGAAATGGCCGAAAACTCGGACTGGTCGAGGTACCCGTCCTGGTTCTTGTCGGCTGCGACGAACTGATCCGCGACCTTCTGGCTCGCGGTCGCTTCAGAGGCCGAGATCTTTCCGTCCTTGTCCGCGTCGAGCTTCGAGAACGTCATCGTCGTATCGCCGGAGGTCGGCGACGCCGTCGGTTCTTCGGCGAGGCTCAAACCGGCAACGGAAAGGGCGCCCACGGCGAGCGCGAGGCAAAACTTGCGATTCATGCGATTCTCCTACGTTGGAATAGAAACAGGTCCCCGCTCGTAAGGAGAGCAATGCGCGTGCCAGCGATCGACGCGTGCACCACAAACAATGACTTGTAATTTTGTCCATGCCGCTTCCCGGTCCGCGCGCAGCGCAGATTTACAAACTGGGTGCCCGGTTGTGCGCACGCTGCGACACTTCGCGCGCCAAGCCGTGCGCGCATGGCGACACCTGTCCTCACGGGTTCCCTGAATCAGGTACTTGAGGGTCGCCATTCAGGGACGTGAGGCGAAGTCCTACGGCAATTCCGCGACCGAATGGGGATCGATCGAGTAGTGATGCACGACGCCCGCAAAGCCGGGCTGTGAGCGCACGGCTTCGATCCAGCGAATGACGTGCGGAAATTCATCGAGTGGCAGTCCCGCATCGCGCGCGACATGGCTGTACGCGAAGAGGGACATGTCCGCAATTCCGTAGTGCTCGCCCAGGATGAATGTGGACGGCGCAAGCTCTCGATCGAGGACGGCGAGCGCCTTCAGCGAGGCCGCGCGTTTCGAAGCAACGAGCGCCGGCGGACGCCGGTCGAGTTTTCCGGTGAGCATCCAGTAGCGCAGTGAACCCATGCTCGACTGCACGTAGTCGGCTTCGAACGACATCCATTGCAGCGCCTTCGCCTGCAAGAACGGGTCGTCCGGCAGGAAACGGCTGCCTTGCGCAAGATAAAAGAGAATGGCGTTCGACTCGGCCAGCACTCGCCCATCCTCCAGCCGGATCGCGGGCACAGCGCCCCAGGGGTTGATGGTGAGATAGTCCGGCCGCTGGCCGTCGCCTTCGAAGATGCTGACGTATTCCGTGCGACACGCGCGACCGAGGTGCGAGAGCAGCAGCCGGATCTTGAAGCCGTTCTGGGACGGCAGGTAGTCGTAGAAGTTGAGCATGGCGAGGCCTCGCAATTGGGGTGCGCGTACCATGGCATCCGCGGAGCATCGCCCGCTATCCGCTTCTTGCGGCAATCTGCGCAAGTTCCGGATGGTCCGCGCGGCGTCATGCGAGTGAAATAGCGAGCATGAAAAACCGACAAGCCATTGCATCGACCGCCGACCGCCTGGCCGGACGGATGCGCGACGTCTGTGACTACATCGTCCGCAATCGCACGCGACGGCACACCCTCAAGGCGCTTGCCGCGCGCGCATCGATGAGCCCGTTTCATTTCCAGCGCAGTTTCAAGCGCATCGTCGGCGTGACGCCGCGGGAATTCATCGACGGCGAACGCCTCAAGGACCTGAAGTCGAAGCTGCGGGGCCAGGCGACGGTCACACAGGCGATCTACGACTCCGGATTCGGCTCGGCGAGCCGCGTGTACGAGCGCGTCGATTCCCGGCTCGGCATGACGCCGAGGGAATATCGGGCCGGTGGCGCGGGTGTGGAGATTTCGCATGCCGCGGCGGATTCCGCGCTCGGACGCATGCTGATCGGCGCGACGGACCGCGGCATCTGTTTTCTGCAGTTCGGCGCGTCCGACGCGGTGCTGCTCGAGGCTCTCGCTGCCGAGTATCCGCGCGCCACGCTGCGGGCCATGCCAGCGAGCCAGCGCGACGCGTTCGACACCTGGATGCAGGAGCTTGCGCGGCGCATCGAGGGTGATGCAGCGGGCGCGAACCTGCCGCTCGACGTACGTGGTACGTCGTTTCAACTCAAAGTCTGGAAGACACTGCTGGGGATTCCGCGGGGAGCGGTCGCGTCGTATGCCGAAATCGCGCGCGCGGTCGGCAACCCGCGCGCGACTCGCGCGGTCGCGAACGCCTGCGCGGCCAACCGCATCGCGATCCTGATCCCCTGCCACCGCGTCATACGCGGCGACGGCACGCTTGGCGGCTACCGCTGGGGAGTCGCGCGCAAACGCGCGCTGCTCGACCGCGAGCGCGCGGGTGAGACTAGAACGCGCTGACCCCGGTCAGCTCTCGCCCGATGGTGAGCTGATGAACCGTTTCCGTACCCTCGTACGTGATGACGCTTTCAAGGTTCAGCATGTGGCGGATGGGCACGTACTCGGCGCTGATACCGGCGCCGCCCAGCATGTCGCGGCAATCGCGGGCGATGTCGAGAGCCATGCGGCAGTTGTTCCACTTCGCAAGCGACACCTGGCTCGGCGACATTTCGCCCTTGTCCTTCAGCCGTCCGAGCTGCAGCGCCAGCAGCTGTGCCGTCGTAATGCGCCGCGCGTGGTCGGCGAGCCGCAGCTGGATCGCCTGCGTGTCGGCGAGCGGCTTGCCGAAGAGTACCCGTGACTTCGTGTACTCGATGAGCTGCTGCAGGCAGGCTTGCGCCGCGCCGATGACGCCGAAGGAAATGCCGAAGCGCGCCTGCGTGAGGCAGGACAGGGGCCCCTTGAGGCCGGTGACGCCGGGCAGAACGTTCGCTTCCGGGATCAGCACGTTGTCGAAGAAGAGCGATGAGGTGACCGAGGCGCGCAGCGAGAACTTGTGCTTGATCTCCTGCGCCGCGAAACCCTTCATGCCCTTCTCGACGATGAAGCCGCGGATGCCCTCGTCCGTCTGCGCCCAGACAATGGCAATATCGGCGATGGATCCGTTGGTGATCCACATCTTCGCGCCGTTCAGCACCCAGTCCTTGCCGCGCTTCTTCGCGTTCGCCTTCATGTTCGCAGGGTCGGAGCCGCCGTGTGGTTCCGTGAGCCCGAAGCAGCCGATCACTTCGCCGCGCGCCATGCGCGGCAGCCACTTCTGCTTCTGATCTTCGGATCCGAAGGTGTAGATAGGAAACATGCACAGGCTCGACTGCACCGAGACGAAGCTGCGGATGCCGCTGTCACCGCGCTCGAGTTCCTGGCAGATGAGCCCGTAGCTCACGCCGTTGAGTCCGGCACAGTCATAGCCCTTGATCGTCGAACCGAAGAGGCCGAGCGCCGCGAGCTCCGGCACCAATTCGCCTGGAAAACGATGCTCCTCGAAGCAGTGCTGGATGATGGGCAGGATCTTTTCGTCGACCAGGCGCGCGACCGAGTCCTGCACCATCTGCTCGTCCTCGCCGAGGAGCCCCCGGACGTCGTACAGGTCGAGGGGGTTCAACGGGGCTTTGGACTTGTTTGCGGCGGCGGAAACGGACGCAAGCTTCGGCGCGGTCACGGCGGCACTCCCCGGTGCTTTTCAGGGGCGCGGACAATAGCAAAAATTGACCTGAAACGCGCCTTTCCGGCGCCGGAGCCCCGAGTAAAATGCCCCTGGCAAATGCGGCATGACCATGCGTGATCGATACGAGTTTGTCGTGGTGGGCGGCGGCATCGTCGGTGCATCCGTGGCGTATCACCTGGCGCCGCATGGCCGCGTCTGCGTGCTCGAGCAGGAATCCGCGGCCGGCTATCACTCGACCGGGCGCTCGGCGGCCCTGTTCACGGAAAACTACGGCACGGCCGCCATCCGCAGGCTCACGGCCCTCGGCCGCCCTTTCCTTGAATCGCCGCCCGCCGGCTTCGCCGCGCATGCGCTGCTCGTGCCGCGGGGAATGATGTACATCGGGGGGCGCGAGGACGGTGACGCGCTGACCCGTCTCCTCGATGAAGGCCGCGCAGTCGCTGCAGGCATTCATGCGATATCGCAGGAAGAAGTTCTCGAGCTCTGCCCGGTGTTGCGCGCCGACGTTGCAGCCGCGGGTGTTTTCGAACCACAGGCCATGGACATGGATGTCGACGCCATCCTGCAGGGATTCCTGCGCGGCCTCAGGCGCAGGGGCGGCGTGGTTGCCGTCAATACCGCGCTCGAACGCATCGAACGCGTGGGATCGAACTGGCAGCTGGTTGCGAACGGGCGCAGCATGGAAGCGCCGGTCATCGTGAACGCGGCGGGCGCGTGGTGCGATGTCGTTGCACGGCTGGCTGGCCTTGCGCCTATCGGGCTCGTGGCAAAACGTCGTACGGCGATCACGATCGACCCGCCACCCGGCATCGATATTCAGCGCTGGCCCATGGTGTATCACGTGAACGAGTCGTTCTACATCAAGCCGGAGGCGGGCCGCATTCTCGCCAGTCCGGTCGATGCAACCGCGACGGCTCCAGGCGACACCCAGCCCGATGAGTACGACGTCGCGCTCATCGCCGACCGGCTGGAACGCGCGACCACGCTCAAGGTCGACCGCATTCACCGTAAATGGGCGGGCTTGAGATCCTTCGTCGACGACGGCGACCCGGTGATCGGCGAGGATCCTGCGGCGCCGGGCTTTTTCTGGGCGGCGGCGCTCGGGGGGTATGGAGTCATGACATCTCCGGCCGTCGGCGCTCTTTGCGCATCGTTGATCGTTTCGGGGGCCGCGGCGCTTGAGCCGGAAATCGACGCGCGGTTCCTCGGGCCGGCACGGCTTCGCCGTTAAGATTCAGTAATAGGTCGTTCCGGCCGCCTTCGGCATACTTTTTTGGAGCTGCTGGAGTGCAAGGACGAATGCGAGTTCTGGTTGTCGAGGACGATCAAAAGGCGAGCGACTATCTCGCCAATGCCCTGCGTGAGAGCGGGCATAACGTGGAGCAGGTTGCGGACGGCCTCGACGGCCTGCACCTGGCGCGCCACGAGCGTTTCGACATCCTCATCGTCGACCGCATGCTGCCGCGCCTCGACGGGCTCACGCTCATCCGGTCGCTGCGCGAGCATCAGGTCTCGACACCGGTCCTGATATTGAGTGCGCTCGATCAGGTCGACGACCGCGTCAAGGGCTTGCGTGCGGGAGGCGATGACTACCTCACCAAGCCCTATCACTTCGTGGAACTGCTGGCACGCATGGAGGCGCTCTCCCGGAGGGAGCGCGCCGAGCCCGGCGCCACGCGTATCGAGGTCGGCGACCTGATCCTCGACCTGGTCGCCCGGCGGGTCACCCGGGCTGACCGCCGGATCGAGCTCACGGCGCGCGAATTCCAGCTGCTCGAGTTCCTGATGCGCAATGCCGGCCAGGTGGTCACGCGCACGATGATTCTGGAGGGCGTATGGGATTACCATTTCGATCCCCAGACCAACGTGATCGACGTGCACATCAGCCGGTTGCGTCAAGCCGTGGACCGCGGCTTCCCGCGACCGCTGCTGCACACTGTGCGCGGCGCGGGCTACGTATTGCGTGAAGAGGAATAGATTCCTACGGACATCGGTGGCGCGGATCGCGGCGCTCTTCACGGCCGCTTTCGTCCTGGGCTCGGCGCTGCTGCTTGCCGCGGTCTATCTGGCGGCATCGCGCATCATCGATCGCGACATCGAAACGCTCATCGTCGAGGAAGGTAACGAGCTCTCGCAGCAGTTCGCGAGGCTCGATCGGGCGGCGTTTACGGGCCTCGTGCGCCTGCGGGTCGCGGAGTTCGGCGCACGCGACGGCGTCTACGCGTTCATAGGCCCGGATCAGCGCATGCTCGCAGGCAACCTGAGCGAATGGCCGAAGGAAGCGGTGCGCAAAGCGGGCTGGATCGAATTCGATTTCCGTCCGCAACGCTCGCGCGATCGCGATCCGCATGCGGTGCGCGCACATACCTATGAGCTCGGTCGCGGCTACCGGCTGCTCGTCGGCCACGACGTGGCGGAGAAGCGCGCGCTCAAGTCGGTGATCGGTACGAGCCTCATGTGGTCGGTCGGCGGCATGCTGCTGTTCGCCTGCGCCGCCGGCTGGTGGCTCGGCCGGCGCATGGTGAAACAGCTCGAGCGTGTCGTCGACGCCGTGCACCGGATCCGCGCCGGCGACCTCTCGCGCCGCCTGCCGCTGCATGGCCCTGGCGGGGAAATCGACCAGCTCGCCAGGGAATTCAATTCGCTGCTCGAGCGAGTCGAGCAGCTCACCCTGGCCATGCGGGCCGTGCTCGACAGCACGGCGCACGATCTGCGCGGCCCGTTGAGCCGGCTGCGCCAGACGGTCGAACGCGCTTCGAACGTCGCGGGCGACGACAACGAGCGGCGCGCGCTGCTGGAATCGGCGCTCGCGGAAACCGACCGGTTGCAGGCCATGCTCAACAGCCTGCTGCGCATCGCGCTCGCGGAATCCGGCAATGTCCCGATGGTCGCGCTCGATCTGATCGAGGTTGCCGGCAACGTGGCCGACCTCTACGAACCTGCCGCCGAGGAAAAAGGCCTCGCGCTAGAACGCAACCTGCGCGGGGCCGGCACCGTCACCGGCAACCGTCAGCTGCTGGCGCAGGCGCTTGCCAACCTGCTCGACAACGCGATCAAGTTCAGTACCCGCGGCGCTCGCATCGGCATCGAGCTCGCCACCGAGGGTAGCGAAGTGCACCTGACGGTTGCAGACCGGGGACCCGGCATTCCGGCGGGCGATCAGACCCGCGTGCTGGAGCGGGGCGTGCGGCTGGAGAATGCACACGATATTCCCGGCAGTGGCCTGGGACTGACACTCGTCGCGGCGGTTGCCCGCCTGCACTCCGCCTCGATCATGCTTGCCGACAACGGCCCCGGCCTCAGGGTTACGGTCAGCTTTCCGGCCGCCGCCGCTCAGTAGGCGATGCCGAATCGTCGATAGAGGAAGCCGAGCAGCCACAGCGGACCGATCAGCAGGAATTGCAGATCCTTGAAGAACGAAGGACGCCGTCCTTCGATGGCATGGCCGATGAACTGGCCGATCCAGGCGAGCACGAAAATCGCGACGCAGCTCCACCAGAGCGGCCAGGGCAGCTGCGCGAGCCACAGCACTGCGAGCGTCATTGCGAT
Organism: Steroidobacteraceae bacterium; assembly: GCA_035644395.1. Classification (GTDB taxonomy): domain Bacteria; phylum Pseudomonadota; class Gammaproteobacteria; order Steroidobacterales; family Steroidobacteraceae; genus JBGPLJ01. Next base: position 29,505 of record DASQOR010000077.1, on the reverse strand, counting down.
GAATGTCGGGATCATGCCGAGTGCGAGGCGCGCCGACACCTGGAAGTAATAGAGAAGCGCCGCCAGCATCGCGACTGTCGCCCAATTGATCCATTGCGAACCCGCGCGCAGGATCGCGGGGAAAGGCATCATCCAGAGGAAACCGATGCCGCTCACGACGATCGCGGGAACGCAGATCCAATGCAGGAGCTTATTGGCGTCATGGCGATGGCTTTCGCCATATTCGCGGAACCACTCGTCGGCCGTGCGCATCGATCGATGACTCCTGCACCGCGGGACTGCGAGACACTTTAGCGGTCGCGCGGCTGTGGTCAATGCCGCTAGACTCCGTCGCATGAAGCGCAATCGCCTCGGGACACTGCCCGGCATCGCCATCACCGCACACCTTGCCCTGGTCGGCGCGTGCGCGGTTCAGCCCCCGGTGAAACCTGCTCCGCTGACACCTGCCGCGGTCGCGACGACGGCGCACGGTGCCGTGACACCTGCCGAAGCCCGGCGCGAGAAGATGAAAGCGCTGGTGATTGCAGGCGTAGCGCCGCTCGAAGCCCCGGGCGTCCCGGCCTACCTCGATGCGCTTGATGCCCGGTTGCGCCCGACCATCGCAGGCAACACAGCCGAACTCGTGCGCGTGGACGACGAACTCGTCGTCGTACTGCCGGCACGTGCGCTGTTTGCACCGGACGCGGCTGAGCTCACACCGGCCGGAGAAAAATTCCTCGCGGGGCTCGCGGGAGAGTTACACGGCGAGAAAGCCTTGCTTGTCGAAGCGGCGTGCCACACCGACCGCCTTGGCAACCCGCAGGACAATGAGGCTTTCTCCAGGCGCCGGGCCGAGCTTGTGCTGGCGACGCTGACGACGCACGGACTCGATGCGGGCCGCATCATCGCCGTGGGGTCGGGGGATCATTTCCCGATCGCCGACAATGCGACGGCCGATGGCCGCCGGCAGAATCGTCGCGTCGAACTCAGCCTGATCCCGATTACCCGCTGATCCACTCCCTCTCCCCTGCAACGGGAGAGGGCTGCAGTGAGGCGTGTGAGGCTGCTACGCGGCGCTCGACATCAGGCCGCGCAGTTTCCGGATGGCGTTTTCCTCGACCTGGCGGATGCGCTCCGCGGAGACCTTGTACTTCGCCGCAAGCTCGTGGAGCGTCGCCTTGTTTTCCGTCATCCAGCGGCTCCTCAGGATGTCGCGGCTGCGCGCATCGAGCTGCTCGACCGCGCTTGCGAGATCGCTCGCGACGGTTTCGTCCCACTCGGTGCGCTCGATGAGCTTCGCCGGGTCCGAATCGGGCGACGGCAGGTACATCGCCGGCGACACGTTCGGCTCGTCCTCATCCTGATCCGGCGCCGGATCGAACGACATGTCACGCGCAGCCAGGCGCTTTTCCATTTCCGTGACGATCGCCGGCTCGACGCCAAGTTCGCGCGCAACCGCCTGCGTCTCTGCATGCGTCAGCCAGCTGAGATTCTTCTTCATGCGGCGCAGGTTGAAGAACAGCTTGCGCTGCGCCTTGGTCGTCGCAATCTTGACGAGGCGCCAGTTGCGCAACACGTACTCGTGGATCTCCGCGCGGATCCAGTGAACCGCGAACGATACGAGCCGCACGTTCATTTCCGGGTCGAAGCGCTTCACGGCCTTCATGAGACCGACGTTGCCTTCCTGCACAAGATCGCCGATCGGCAGCCCGTAGCCGACATAGCCGCGCGCGATGTGCACGACGAAGCGCAAATGCGAAATGACAAGCTGCCGCGCGGCTTCCAGGTCTCCATCCTTGTGGAAGCGGCGCGCGAGCTCGATCTCCACGTCCTTTGCGAGGACCGGGATCTGCGACACGCGATCGACATAGGCGTCGAAGTTTCCAAGCGATCCAGTCAGGAACTGCTCGGGACTCTTGGCGACCAGGGCATTGCTCATGATTTGCCTAGACCTCCTTCATAGGGGGCCCGGTCCGACGTTCGGATCGGGTCCCAGCGGGCCGCTATTTTAGCAGTCTATGCGCCCGAGTGCTAATAGCACCGATCTTTAGAATCAATGAGTTAGGCGGGCCACCGGCCGTCAGGCGGTCGGCTCGATCTGGCGCAGGTGATGCGAGGCCATGATCCAGGAGCCGATCAGCCCCAGCAGGGCGCCGGCGCCGAGCAGGATCATGGACTGCTGCAGGTCGAGGCCAATAAGCCGGAATTGACTGCCGTAGAGCGAGGCCAGCCGACCGACCGGGCCGTGAAGCACGGCGAACGCGCCGTCGACGATGCCGAGCGCGAGCGCGGCTCCACCGAGGCCGTACCAGAATCCACCATACAGAAAGGGCCTTCGCACGAAACCGTCGCTTCCGCCCACGAGTTTCGTCACCTCGATCTCGGCGCGGCGATTCAGGATATCGAGGCGGATCGTGTTGCCGATGATCACAATCACGCCCAGGCCGAGCAGCAGCGTCGCGATGGCGACCACGATGCGCAGGACGTCGAGGATCGAATGGAAACGTGCCACCCATTCGGTGTCGACCTGCACCAGATCGACCTCGGGCCAGTTGCGAAGGTACGCGCGCAGGCTTTCGATGTCGGCGGGACCGGCCCGCTCGGGCGCAGGCGACACGACCATCACGTGCGGCAGCGGATTCTCCGTCAATGCATCGAGCGCGGATCCGAACCCCGAGAACTTGCGGAATTCCTCGATGCCCTGTTCCGAGGAAATGGTCTTGACGGCGCTCACGCCGGGCCGCTCGCGCAGGTTGTTCGCGAGCTGCTGGACCTTGGGCCAAGCGACATCCGTCTTGAAGTAGACCGAGACGTCGACGGCATTGCGCAGGCTTCCAGTCGCGAGGCGCGCATTGGTCACGAGCAGTTGCAGGCTCACGGGCAACGCCATTGCGATGCCGATGACGGCAATCGTGAACAGTGTTGCGAGCGGATGTCGCAGCAGGCGGCCGAGCGACCCGATCAGGGTCTGGGCATGCCGCGAGACGTAGACACTCAACGACGCCGAAGGGCCACGCGCGGAGCGCCGTTCGACCTCCTGATCAGCCACCGGCGCGGGCTCCGGAGTCCGCGGTAAGTCGACCCGCCTCGACGATCATGCGGCGGACCCCGAATTCTTCGACGAGGTGAAAATCATGCGTCGCTATCAGCACAGTGACGCCGACGTCGTTGAAGCGGCGGAAGAGGCGCATGATTTCGCGAGCGAGGTCCGGGTCGAGATTGCCTGTCGGTTCATCCGCGATCAGCACGGGGGGCTTGCTGACGACGGCACGTGCGATGCCGACCCGCTGCTGCTCGCCGGTGGAGAGTTCGAGCGGCAGCAGTTTTTCCTTGCCGAGGAGTCCGACCTGGTCGAGGGCGGCACGCACCCGCTTGTCGATTTCACGACGCGTCGTGCCGGCAATGACGAGCGGCAAGCCGACGTTGTCCATCACCGGACGATCGTGCAACAGCTTGTGATCCTGGAAGACGACGCCCACGTCCCGGCGAAATGCAGGAATGGCACGGCGCCGGACGCTGGTCGTATTCGCGCGATTGACGATGACCTGGCCGCGGGTCGGCCGGTCGATGAGCGCCACGAGCCGCAGAATCGTGCTCTTGCCGGCGCCTGAATGTCCCGTAAGAAAGGCCATCTCGCCCGCCGCGAGACTGAAGCTCACGTCTGCGAGGGCTTCACGGCCATTGGGGTAACGCTTGTGTACGCGATCGAACGAGATCATCGGGGCGCGGCGGGCGTAGTGGCTTGATCGGCCCGCCTGAGCAGTGCATCGACGAACGGTTGCACGGCGAAGTCACCGAAGTCCTCGAGCTGTTCGCCGACGCCGATGAAACGGATGGGCAGGCCAAGGCGCCTGGCGATGGCGAGCAGAATGCCGCCCTTCGCCGAGCCGTCGAGCTTGGTGAGCGCGATACCGGTCACGCCGAGAGCTTCGTGAAACTCGGCCGCTTGCGCAAGCGCGTTCTGGCCCGTGCCGGCGTCGAGCACCAGCAGTACCTCGTGCGGCGCGGCTGGATCCTGTCGCTGAATGACGCGCTTGACCTTCTTGAGCTCTTCCATCAGGTGCGACTGATTGTGGAGACGCCCTGCCGTGTCCGCGATCAATACGTCGAGTTTGCGGGCGCGTGCCGCCTGCATGGCGTCGAAGATGACGGCTGCCGGATCTGCGCCGGCCTGCTGCGCGACGATCGGTACCCCGGTGCGCTCCGCCCAGGTTGTGAGTTGCTCGACGGCGGCCGCCCGGAAGGTATCGCCGGCGGCGAGCATCACTGTCCGTCCCTGGTCCTTCAGCCGGTGTGCCAGCTTGCCGATCGTTGTCGTTTTGCCCGAGCCGTTGACACCAACGACGAGAATCACGAACGGCTTGGCGGCGTCGTCGATGACGAGCGGCTTTTCGACGGGCTCAAGAATTTGCCGGACGGTTCCGGCGAGCGCGGCCGTCAGTGCGCCGAGGTCCGCCAGCTCCTTGCGGGCGACGCGTTTGCGCAGGTCCTCGAGAATGGTTTCGGTCGCTTCGACGCCGACGTCCGACGTCAGCAGGCGCGTCTCGAGCTCATCAAGCATCTCCGCGTCGATTTGCCGGCCCGGTACGAGCTGGCCAAGGTCGTATGCCAGCCAGCCCGCGCCGGAGTTGAGGCGTTTGCGAAGCCGGGCTAGGAATCCGCCGTCCGTCACTACGGCTGGATCACCGCCGGGTTGCTGATCACAAGCTGCGTCCCGTTCGAATACGCGAACAACACGGTTTCGGTCTGCATTTCGACCGTGACCGGCAGACCTCCCGCGGGACTCAGGATCGAGCTGTGATTGCCCGTCGTGAAATTCACGTAGGCCCGGATGCCCGCGGCATTGACCGTGGTCGTCGATGCTTTCGTCAGGTTCGCGGCAAGGATCAGCCGCTGCGTCGCGTTGTTCGGCACGACACTGTCCGGGGGCGGTCCGACGACCTGGATCATGTGCATTGGGTGCGCCGCGGCGGCAGCCGCGATGAAGTTGAACGGGTCGCCGGAGTCGACGCTGTCCTGCACGTCGCGCATGAACTGGTTGTAGAGCGTCGTGTTCGGATGCAATCCGCTCGCGGCCAGGGCAGCGTTGATGCGCGGACCGAAGGTCGGCGAGTCGATCAGCAGATTCGCCAACTTGCCGCCCGGCATGGCAAGGGTTGCCGTCTTGATCGTCGTTGCGACGCCCGAGTACACGCCGCCCACGATTCCGCCAAGCGAGTGGCCGACGAAGTGCACGCTCGTCATGTCGATGTCGGGAACGGCGTCGCCTGTCAGATCAAGGGTGGACAGCGACTTGGTCAGGCTCAAAAGGTCGGCCGCTGCCTGGCGCAGGTTGTCGCGGCTCGTGAGCGGGCTCGTCAGGTTGATGAAGAAACTGCCGGACGAATCGATCACGCCGTCCGGCCCGCTAGCGCCGGTCGTGTTGTTGGTGAGATCGAGGTTGAAGGTGCGTTCGTGAGTCGGTTGATACAGCGGACTCGCGGCCGACGTGATGCCGTGCAAGGGCAGGTCGATGGCAACGACCACGAATCCGGCATCGGCGAACGCGTCCGCGATCGCGAGCATGTTGGACCGGTCGCCGGTGATGCCGTGCTGGAAAATCGCGACGGGCCAGCCGTTCGCCGGCCGCGCTGCACCGGCAGTGGCATTCGCGTTCGGTGCGGTGACCAGCAGCGGGATTGCGAGCGAAGCGACCGTTGCACCGGGGACGGGGTTGAACCGCGTGAGATTGCGGCTCGCCGGATCGATGCCAGGTGCCGGCGATGCGCCGGCCGCCTGCCAGAATCGCGTGAGCGGCAGCGTCGAATGGTTGTCAGCCGCCACCGTCAGGTAGTACGGGACGGAGACGGTGCCGAAATAAATGTCTGCGTGCCCGGGTAAGCCGAGCTGGCCCGTGTTGAATCCAGCCGGCGCGACGCCGATCGGCTGCGCCGGGGAAGCCGCGACGGTTCCCGCAACCGCGAGCATCGTGTCGCGGATCGACTGCGTGCTGAAGCTGAAAGTCACGGCCACGTGATCGGGGGTGACGCCGAATGCTCCAGCAATGGCAAGGTGCGCGCCGGTCAGGCGGCAGATTCCGTTCAGCGACGTGTTCGTGATCGTCGCGCAGGTCGGCTGGGCCGCCTTGATGCTCGCGTAGTCCGAATCCGAGACGGCGGCGTGGCCGCCCGTGTCCCTGATGCCATCGGTCAACACGACCAGGTAGCCGTTGTTCGTGCCGCCCGTGCTGGGAACGAGTGGTTTCAGCGGCACGATCTCGAGCGTCGAACTATTCGAGCCGATTTCGGTACTCACGCTCGCCGTGTAATCGACGCCGTAAGTGAGCGGCGCCGTGACGCCGGTCGTGGCCTTCGTCGCATTGTCGATATGAACCTGGATCATGCGCACGGAGGCGCCGTTGAGCGATGTCGGATCGATCGGTGCGCTGAAGCGCGCCGTGAGTGTCGCGGAGGTCGAATAGCCGTCGAGCGCGTTGACGGAGGCGATATTCGGATTGAACGGGGTCGCAGGGAGGTTGAGGGTGCCGTCCGTGCTGCCGCTGAAATACAAATCGTTCGGATAGGGCAGGATGCCGCCGAGCGGGACGAAGAGCGCGCGAAATCCGGAACCCGCCCCGCCTGACCCCGGATTGCCGTTGCCGCTCGTCGGATCGGTCGGGCCGATGCCGCCGTCACCGCTGGACGTGCCGTCCGAAAAGCAGGCGCCCAGTGCAAAGCTTGCAGCGGCTGCGAGCAGGACGCGCAAAGTCCTCATGATTGGCCCCCTCAGGAATGCTTGGAATTTCAGAGTGCGCGTATGATCGCGCTTGTTCGATTGCGGCAAGCCTACGCTTTCGCTTGGAAGGCTTGCAAGTTTTCCCCGGCGTCGCGGTAACCACCGAGAATGCAAGAGAAAAGAGGCTCCTCCCCCCGCCCGCGATCGAGTCGCGCGGGTGTCGCGAACGAGCTACGAATTGTGGGCGGAGAGTGGCGCGGCAGACGCCTGAAGTTCGCCCCCGTCGCGTCGATCCGGCCAACTCCGGATCGCGTGCGGGAAACGCTGTTCAACTGGTTGCAGCCGGTCATTCGCGGCGCGCGCTGCCTCGACCTGTTCGCGGGCAGCGGAGCGCTCGGTATCGAGGCGCTGTCGCGCGGTGCCAGCGAAGTCGTCTTCGTTGATCGCGACGCGCGCGCGATCCGGCAAGTCGCGGCGACGCTCGAGGAATTCGGCGTAGCCGCTCCCGACGTGCACGTGGCCGACGCGCTTGCCTTCTTGCGGGGCGGCGCCCGTGAATTCGACGTCGTGTTTCTCGATCCACCGTTCGCAAGCGATCTGCTGCCGCAGGTTTGCGCACGGCTCGAGGAGCGCGGCTGGTTATCTGCGACCGGGCTTGCCTATGTCGAGGCGGCTCATCGCGAGGGCCTGCCGGCTCTGCCGTCGGCCTGGCGGCTGCTCAAGGCGAAGCGGGCGGGGGAGGTCGGGTATTATCTCGTTGAAACGCGTCGTTTGAGGGGCGAAGGATCCAAATGAAGCGCAACGCCGTCTATCCGGGCACCTTCGATCCCATCACGAACGGGCATCACGATCTCGTGCGTCGTGCTGCGACGATTTTTGACCGGGTGGTGATTGCGATCGCCGCGAATCCGGGTAAGGCGCCGCTCTTTTCCCTGGCGGAACGGATCGAGCTCGCCACCCGCGTCGTCGCGGACCTGCCGAACGTCGAAGTAAAGGGATACACCGGGCTCACGGTGGATTTTGCGCGCGAGAACGGACTGGACGTCATCTTGCGTGGATTGCGCGTGGTATCGGACTTCGAGTTCGAGTTCCAACTGGCGAACATGACGCGCCACCTGTCGCGCGAAATCGAAACCGTCTTCCTTACGCCGCAGGAGCAGTTCATGTTCATTTCATCGACGCTCGTGCGCGAGATCGCCCTGCTCGGCGCCGACGTCGGCGAGTTCGTGCATCCGGTCGTCGCCGCTGAACTGCGGAAAAAGCGCAAGCCATGATCCGGCGCGTGGCGGCGATACGGGCATTCGCCCTCGCGCTTTCGGTCCTGCTGGTCGCGGCAGCCTGGGCGGACGAGCGCAAGCCGCCGCAGGCGGCCATCGCGAGTGCCTATCCGCTCGCGACTCAGGCGGGAATGGAAATTCTTGACCAGGGCGGCAATGCCTTCGATGCCGCGGTCGCGGTGAGCGCCGCGCTCGCCGTCGTCGAGCCGAAGGCCTCGAGTCTCGGCGCCGGTGGTTTCTTTCTCCTGCACCGGGGAGCCGACGGCACCAACGTCTTCGTCGACGCGCGGGAAGTCGCGCCGCTCGCCGCGACCCGCGACATGTTCCTCGATGCGGACGGTTCGGTCGTCAAGGGCCGCTCCACATCCACCGCGCTTGCGGCCGGCATTCCGGGCGAAGTGGCTGGCTGGGGACATCTCGCCGGTAAATACGGACGGTTGCCTCTTGCGCAAAGCCTCGCGCCGGCGATTCGTCTCGCCCGCAGCGGCTTTCCGGCTTATGCCCAGCTGCGTGATGAAATCACCGCGAAGCGCTCGCAGTTCGAGAAGACTGTAGACGGCCGCAAGACATATCTCCCTGGCGGCGACGTGCCAGCCGTCGGCCACGTGATGAAGATGCCGGAGCTCGCACGCACGCTCGAAATGATTTCGCGCAAGGGCGCCGACAGTTTCTACCACGGCCCCTTCGCAAGAAAGTTGATCGATGGAGTCCACGAGCTCGGGGGAATCTGGAGCCTCGAGGACCTGGCGCAATACCGGGTAATCGAACGCAGACCGCTGGTCGGCGACTATCGCGGCGTGCGGATCATCACGGCGCCGCCGCCGTCGTCAGGCGGAATCGCTCTCATCGACGGACTCAACATTCTTTCCGGCTATGCGCTCGACAAGCTCGATTCGGCTTCGCGCAAGCATCTAATCATCGAGACGCTGCGGCGCGTGCACCGCGACCGCGCGGAATATCTTGGCGATCCCGACTATGTCAGCATGCCACTCGATCGATTGCTGAGTCCCTATTACGCGGCGGGACAGCGCGCATCGATCCGGCTCGATCGTGCGACGCCAAGCAGCATGTTGCCGGGCTATTCGGGATCCGCCGCAGGCACCGACACCACGCATTTTTCGGTGCTAGATCGCGAGGGCAACCGTGTTGCAGGCACGGTTACATTGAATTCATGGTTCGGCACCGCCCTGATGATCACGGGCACCGGCGTGTTACTCAACAATGAAATGGACGATTTCGCCGTCAAGCCCGGCGCACCGAATATCTACGAACTCGTCGGCGCAGACGCGAACAGCGTGGCGCCGCGCAAGCGCCCGCTGTCGAGCATGACGCCGTCATTCATCGAGTCTGACAAGGGCCTGATGATCACCGGATCGCCTGGCGGCAGCTTCATTCCAACGATGGTGCTGCTCGGCACGCTCAACTGGCTGTCGGGAGCAGACGCTACGGCTGTCGTGGCGGCGCCGCGCTTTCATCATCAGTACCAGCCGGATGTTGTGTTCGCCGAGGATGCGGCCTTCACGGTCAGTGAGCGGGCGCAGCTTGAAAAACTGGGTCACAGCTTCCGCAGTTGGCCGCGAACGATCGGCAACATGCAGGTCGTGACCTGGGACTACGCGAACGGCAAGGTTGACGCCGCATCGGACCCGCGGCGTGCGGGCGGCTCGCTGGTGAAATAGTCCGGCGTCCGGTCAGGCCAATGCGAACAAATAGTCGACGTGGGACTTCACCGCACCGTTGAAATCCGTCAGCTTCGAATCGGCCGACTCGATGAGGAAATATTCATTCGGCGCGTGCGCGCCGAGGCCGTGTGCCAGGCCGAAATGACCAGCTGCGAGCTTGAGAGGCTCGCCGGTGAACACATAGCCCGGCCAGGAGCCCGCTCGGCGCGGCCACAGGATCGGATCAATTCCCGCGTGCCGATAGACGCGAGCCTGCGCGAGAACGAGCGGAGAACCGGCCGCCGTGCTCGTCGGGTCATAGCCCCCCGTTACATTGACCTCCAGATCGGCGAATCCGCGCTTCGCAAGATGGGCCCTTAATTTCGCGACGGCCTCCTCGCGCGTCATGTTCGGCACCAGCCGCAAGTCGAGTTTCGCCGCCGCCTTGTTCGGCAGGATCGTCATTCCGCCGGGTCCGGTATAGCCCCCGACGAGACCCTCGATGTTCACCGTCGGCAGCCCGCAGAATTCGCCGAGACTCTGCCGCCAGCTCGCATCGTGTGCCCAACGCGTCACGCCGAGCGACTTCTTGATCGACGCTTCATTCATGCGGGCGGCGGCCGTATCGAGCATCGCATTCTCCGCGGGCGTGAGCGCGCGCACGTTGTCGAAATAGCCATCGATCGCCGGATCGCCAGCGGCGTCTACCAGAGTGTTGAGTCCCTGCACGAGATGCCACACGGGACTGTCGACACGTGCGCGATTGCTCGAATGGATCGTTTTCGCCGGACCACGGCCCCACTTTTCCGCACTCGAGACGAGTTCCAGTTCGACGACACCCTTTGCGCCGAGCGAAATCGTCACGGTGCCGTCGATCGCCTGGGCGGCGTCGGGCATGTAGACGCCGATGCAGCGTCCGAGCGCCGCATTGGCCTGCCGTGACTGAACGACCTGATGGAAATGCGGTGAGCCGATTTCCTCCTCGCCCTCGGCGACCAGCACGAGGTTGACCGGCAGCTTTCGCCCGGCGCCGCGGATAGCGTGCAGGGCTGCAATGAACGTGGATTGCGGACCCTTCTGGTTGACGGCGCCGCGGCCCATGACGACCTTGCCGAGTCCGGGCATATCGACGAGCCGCGCTTCCCAGGGCGGCGATTGCCATTCCTCGGGATTCGCCTGTTTCACGTCGTACATGAAGTAGAGCGCGACCGTGCGTTTCGCGCCGGCATCAAGCGTCGCGAAGATGCCCGGTTGACCGTCGGTCGGAATTTTCTCGACGTGCTGGAAGCCCGCCTCGCTCAACATCTGCATCGTCAGCGCACAGCCTTCCGCAATGCCGCGATTTTCAGCTGCTATCGACGGCTGGCGGATCCATTCCTGCAGTCGGGAGACGCCTTCCTCGTGGCGGCGCTCGATCTCGCGATAGATCGGATCGAACTTCGCCGCCGCACTCGCGTGACGCGCGACCAGGATTGCTGCGCCCGAAGCGAGCGCGCCACCGACGAATCGTCGACGAGTGAAAGTATTCATGCCGCGCAGAATAATCCGCGCCGCTCTCAGCGCACAACGGGCGGTGCGGTTGGCGCTATTTCTGGCACGAAGGGCAGTAATAGGTCGAGCGCTGCCCCTGCGTAATCTTGCGGATCGGCGCACGACACACGCGACATGGGAGGCGGTCGCGTTCGTAAACGTACAATTTCTGGCGGAAGTAGCCAGGCTTGCCGTCGGCGCCCACGTAATCCCTGAGCGTAGTGCCGCCAACGCGAATCGCGCTCGCAAGCACGGACTTCACCGCGCGTGCGAGGCGGTCCGATTCCTTGCGCGACAAGCTGGATGCCCGTCGGCCGGGCCGGATTTTTGCGCGATACAGCGACTCGCTCGCATAGATATTGCCAACGCCGACTACGACGTGGCCGTTCATGAGGAAATTCTTGAGCGCGACCCTACGGCCACGGCTCGCCTGATGGATGTACCGTCCATCGAAGTCATCGCCCAGCGGTTCGGGGCCAACGCTTTGCAGCAGTTTGTGCTGCTTCAGGTCGCCGTCCGTCCAGTGCAGGCTGCCAAAGCGTCGTGGATCGTTGAATCTTAGGGATTGCCCTGAATCGAGCAGCAGATCGAAGTGATCGTGCTTGATAGTCGGTACGGCCGACTCCAGTAAGCGCAGACTGCCCGACATCCCGAGGTGCAGGATTAGTGCGCCGCGCTCGCAGTGGATGAGCAGGTATTTGGCGCGGCGTCCGACGCTCCTGATTTGCTGACCGGCCAGCACGATTTCGAGGTTGGTGGCTATGGGCCAGCGGAGCCTGCGATCGCGCACGATCAGCTGGCGAATGCGGCGTCCCGTGACTGCGGTCTCAATCCCGCGTCTTGTAGTCTCGACTTCAGGTAGCTCGGGCATGCGAATCTTGAGTATATTGCCTGGACCGCCGATACACTGAGAATGAGGCCTAAGGGGAGATCGTCGACGTGAACCTGGACTTTCTATATGGGCTGCTGCAGCTCAGTGCTCTCGGCTACGTCCTTTGGGGCGCCGCCTTGCTGCAGCTCACCATCATGGCCGTAACGCTGTATCTGCATCGCGATGCGGCACATCGCTCGCTCGATCTGCATCCTGTGCTGCGACACTTCTTCCGATTCTGGATCTGGGCGACTTCGGGCCAGATCACTCGCGAATGGGTTGCGGTTCACCGCAAGCATCATGCCTATTCCGACCGAACTGGCGACCCGCACAGTCCGGTCGTTTTTGGCATCAAGAAAGTGCTTCTTGAAGGCTACGAGCTCTATTACCCGGAATCGCGCAACGCGGAGACCCATGCCAAGTTCGGCGCTGACACCGTGAATGACTGGGTCGAGCGCAAGATCTACAGCCGGTATCGCAATTTCGGCATCCTGTTCCTCATCCTAGTGTATCTGGCGTTGTTCGGAGCTCCTGGCATCATCCTGATTGCCGTGCAGCTTGCGGCGATGCCGGTGCTGGCCGCCGGGATCATCAACGGCCTCGGGCACCACACCGGCTATCGCAACTATGAGTGCGATAACGCCGCGCGCAATATCGTTCCCTGGGGTCTATTTATCGGCGGTGAAGAGCTGCACAACAATCATCACGCCTTTCCGACGTCGGCCAAGTTCTCGTCGCAGCGCTGGGAGTTCGACATCGGCTGGTTCTATATCAAGATTTTTTCCGCGCTCGGACTCGCGCGAGTCAGGCGGGTGGCACCCCAACCGGTATTCGCGGTGGAGCGCCGCCGGGTCGATCTTGAGACCGTGCGCGCGGTCATTACCAACCGCATGCATGTACTCCGAGACTACAAGCGGCTTGTGACGTTGCCGGTCCTGCGTCAGGAATGGTCGAAGCACATGCCTTCGTTCAGCCTGCGGCGCGCGGCACGCAGATTGTTGACCCGCCATCCCGCGCTATTGGACGGACAGGCAAACAAGAAGCTCGCGGTGCTCCTGCAGGAGAGCCAGATGCTGACGCGGGTACACGAATACCGCGATCGGCTGCGTCAGCTATGGGAGGGCAGACAAGCCAGTAATGAGCGGCTGATCGATTCGCTGAGGGAGTGGTGCTCGGAGGCGGAAGCCAGCGGCATCAAAGCGCTGGAGGAATTCGCCCGGCGTCTTTCAAGCTACTGCCTGCGACCGGCCGTTCGGCAGGCGTAGCGAGCAACAGTCGCCGTCGACTACTTGATCTTCGACTCTTTGTACGCAACGTGCTTGCGTACTACGGGGTCGAATTTCTTGGTTTCCAGCTTGTCGGGATGCAGGCGCTTGTTCTTGGTCGTCACGTAAAAATGACCGGTGCCCGCCGATGAAACCAGTTTGATCTTGTCGCGCATCGTTTTGCCTCGAGTAATACGGGGTCGCTAAATCTTCTGTCCCTGAGCGCGCAACTTCGCGATCACAGCTTCAATCCCATTTTTCTCGATGGTGCGCAGACCGCGCGTCGAAACGCGCAGGCTCACGAACCGCTTTTCCGTTTCCAGCCAGAACCGCTGGGTGTGCAAGTTGGGAAGAAAGCGACGACGCTTGCGATTGTTCGCGTGCGACACGGTATTGCCTGTGATAGGCCGCTTACCCGTAATCTGACAGACCCTGGACATCGCTGTGACCTCAAAATAACTGGCCAATCAAAAGGTTACGGTTGGCCGATGAAAATCGAGCGGCGTATTTAACCAGCAACCCGGAAGGTCGGCAAGCACTAGCCGAGGTTCGGTGGGCAGATTACCCCGGCTGTCAGATCAGCCCGCGTTCGGCAAGCGAAGTGCAAACTCCGTCGCCTACGATCAAGTGATCCAGGAGCCGGATGTCGACCAGCGCCAGCGCATCTCGCAAGCGCTGCGTTATCAGCTCATCAGCCTGGCTCGGCTCTGCGACGCCTGACGGGTGGTTGTGCGCAAGGATGACGGCAGCAGCGCGATGACCAAGCGCCTCTCGCACGACTTCCCGCGGGTGCACGCTTGCGCCGTCAATTGTCCCGCGAAACAGCTCTTCGAACGCTGTCAATCGATGCCGATTGTCCAGGTACAGGCAGCAGAAGACTTCGTACGGCCTGTCGCGCAATCGTGCCACCAGGAAATCCCGCGTTGCGCGCGGACTCGTCAGGCACGGTCCCGATTCGAGCTGTTGCTGATAATGCCGTCGCGCGAGTTCGAGCGCCGCCTGGAGCTGGGCGTATTTCGCACGCGTAAGGCCAAACACTTTGAGAAACCGTTGCTGTTCTGCCGACAAGAGTCCGCGCAGACCACCAAATTCATGCAGCACATCGTGCGCAAACTGAATCGCACTACGACCCTTTATCCCTCTGCGCATGATGGCGCTTAGCAATTCCGCTTCACTCAATGCGCCGGGACCGCATCGGAACAGCTTTTCAGCCGGTTGATCTTCCCGAAACGTCCGAAGTGTCGCCATCCGGCTATTTTGTGCGACAAGGCGGATTTTGCCTCGGCGGCAGGTGTCGCGTTTGACGAGGAATCCACTGGGGCCCGCCGGACTCAAGGCGGAGTCGCGGGTCCTTCGGCGGTGGAGAAGTGGCGCCCCGGCACGATGCCGGGGCGCCTTGGCTCGTCAGTAGTAGATGTTGTACACAGCATCGAGGACGAGGCCTGTTGCGATGGCGGTGAGCAATACGTCGTTATTGACGCGCACCCAATAGTAGCCGCGCGGGGGATCGTACAATTGATACGACCGGTAGCCATACACAACGTACGGGCGGCCATAGTACGCGCGCGGTAGCCGATCACCGCGATACCAGCGATGCACGACGTAGCCGCGCGGCGGGTGATAGCGACCGGCGCGATAACGTTCGTACGCATAGCGGCGGTGATCGCTCCAGCCGCGCTCATGGCGCTGATCAGGGCGGGGATCCCGGAAGTCACGCCGCTCGCCGCGATCATGCGCGTTACGTTCGCTGCCGTGCGTGCTCGGTCGGGTCCATTGTGGTGACGTACCCGCCAGGGCCGCAGTACCCGCAAAAAGCGTAATCACAAGGATGGCGCTAATAGTGCGTTTCATTTCAGGTCTCCTTCATGGGATCTGGTTGATCCGAATGCGCGCGCACTATCGCGAATGATGGCTGACGTGAACCTGAACGCCGCCGTTTAGCTCCCGTTCAGGTTCGCCGGCTCAGTCAAGTGTTATCTATCAATGAGTTAGCAACGGGGCAGATGCGGTTGTGGGCCGCATTGAAGCTATAATCCGGCCCATGAGTGAACCTGCCTCTAGACGAATCATCCTGGGCGTAACAGGCGGTATTGCCGCGTACAAGAGCCCGGATCTGGTGAGGCGACTCATTGAGCGTGGTGCTGACGTTCAGGTGGTCATGACCGAGTCCGCGCAACATTTCGTTTCGCCGACGACTTTCCAGGCGGTCTCGTCTAGGCCGGTGCGGACAGAACTCTGGGATCCGGCCGCCGAGGCGGCAATGGGCCACATTGAACTGGCCCGATGGGCTTCGCACGTTGTCATCGCGCCCGCAAGCGCGAACTTCATTGCGCGCCTCGCGCGCGGCATGGCAGACGATCTGCTCGCAACGCTGTGCCTCGCGACGGCTGCCCCCATTGTGGTGGCGCCCGCCATGAATCGCCTTATGTGGGCAAATCCCGCGACACAGGCGAATGTTTCAGTACTCCGCGAACGTGGAATTCGGGTACTCGGTCCCGCGACCGGCGATCAGGCGTGCGGCGAGACCGGCCCGGGACGAATGCTTGAGCCACGTGAAATCGCGGATGCGCTCGACGCAACATTCGGCAATGACGGTGTGTTGGCGGGCTTGAGGGTCATGGTCACGGCCGGCCCGACACGCGAGCGAATCGATCCCGTGCGGTTCATCAGCAATCGCAGTTCGGGAAAGATGGGATTTGCCGTAGCGGCGGCCGCGCGGGAAGCAGGGGCCGAGGTGACATTGGTCAGCGGGCCCGTGGCGCTGGCTACGCCATTCGGGGTCAAGCGCATCGATGTCGAAAGTGCCGACGACATGCATGCCGCGGTACATTCCGCGATCGACGGCACGCATATCATCATTGCGGCGGCCGCGGTCGCGGACTACCGGCCGGCAGCAATAGCTCGACAAAAGATCAAGAAGGTCCAGGACAACCTTGAACTCGAACTGACGCGCGCGCCTGATGTGCTCGCATCGGTTACGGCATTGCCCAAGCCCCCGTTCGCGGTCGGCTTTGCCGCGGAAACCGAAAAGATCGAAGAGCACGCACTCGCCAAGCTTGAGCGCAAGCGCCTCGACATGATCGCCGCGAATCGCGTGGGAGACGGGCTCGCTTTCGATTGTGACGACAATGCGCTAATGGTTCTCTGGCGCAACGGCTCCCGACGGCTTGGCCCAAAAGGCAAGGAAGATCTGGCCCGCGAACTCGTTGCGCTGATAGCAGATCGCTACCACCAGAAGAAGAAACCCTAATTCCATGAGTTCAGACGTCCTGCGTCCCCTCAAGGTCAAGGTCCTTGACCCAAGAGTAGGCGCAGAATTTCCGTTGCCTGCACACGCGACCACCGGCTCGGCGGGAGTTGACCTGCGCGCGTGCCTCGACGCACCCGTGATTCTGGAGCCGGGGGCCAGCACGCTGATTCCGACCGGCATCGCGATCCATATCGACGATCCCGCGTACGCAGCGATTCTCTTGCCACGATCCGGTCTGGGTCACAAACATGGCATCGTACTGGGCAATCTTGTCGGGCTCATCGACTCCGATTACCAGGGGCAGGTGATGGTTTCCTGCTGGAATCGAGGTTCGGTTCCATTCATCGTTCAACCCGGCGAGCGCATAGCGCAGATGGTGCTGATCAAGGTCGCGCAGGTGGCGTTCGAAGTGGTGGAGGATTTTGCCGCGTCCGACCGGGGCGCCGGCGGATTCGGCAGCTCGGGCCGCAAGTAGGCCCTACTGGGTGCGGGTGACGGCCTGTGCGGCCTTCAATTCCTTGAATCGCTCGATGTCGCTGTGAAACTGCTCGCGCAAGGCCTGTTGCTCGGCCCGCTTGGTCACGAGACTCTCTTCCTGGACCTTGATGTCATTCAGCGTCCGGACCAGTTCCTCGGCGAGCTGATCCGGCATCTGGCGCGCATTGGCAGACGTGCTGTATGGCCGGAATATCGAGCTCTGCGTGTGTAGTTCGCCAAGGCGCGTGCGCCGGCTGCGCAGATATTGCGCCGTAACCTTGATTTGCCCTTCGATCAGATCGAGCCGCTGATCGCGAAGCTGCTCGATCTGCTCCGCGGAAATGTACGTTCGAAGCAGGATCTCATCGCGCGCCAGGCTTTGCCGCAATGCTTCGCGCTTGCGAAGGTCCTCTGCAACCTGCGCGGGCGTCTTCTCCGCTTCCATGGTGCCGATCTGCACGCCCTGCTTGTTCAAGACATCACGCTGTTGCTTGGAATACTCCGGGGGAATGGAGTCGCCGTAGTGGACCACGCCCTTGTCGTCGACCCAGCGATAGAGTTTTTCGGTCTGTGATCCGGAACTGCCGGGTTTGGTGCTTGCGTCCGCGCTCCTGGCAATAGCGGTGACTGCAAGCACGGCGGCCAGCAGCAGCATCAGTGACGCGCGATAAGACATGACGGCGTAATTCCGGCCTTGACGTCGCGGGACTTTCCGGCAGTTATTCAGCATCGGAGGGCATCCGGTACCGCGCGTTATTCTGCATCACCCGCCAGATTTTGCATATGCTGGCCGGGGCAAGTGTGACGTAGCGCACTCCGCCATCCCTGACGGCGATTCTCATCAATGAATTCCGTAGCGATCACGATACTCTCGCATCGCGGCAAGGTCGGCTGCTCGCCCGGCCTGGTCCAGGTGCTCAATCAAGTCGTCGAGCGTAACGATGCTGATGCACGGCGCGCGAAACTCAGCCTCGACCTCCTGCACAGCGGAGCGCCGATTCGATTCATTCTGACCGCGTTCCTGACGATCCAGGGCCAGCACGACGGCGGCTAGTTGCGCGCCAGCGCCCCGGATAAGCTCCACCGATTCGCGGATGGCAGTGCCAGCCGTAATGACGTCATCGATGATCAGCACTCGGCCGGCCAGCGGGCTGCCAATCATGTTGCCGCCCTCGCCGTGATCTTTCGCCTCTTTGCGATTGAAGGCGAATGGCAGATTCCTCGCGTGCGCGCTCGACAATGCCACGGCGGTTGCGGTGACGAGCGGTATGCCTTTGTAGGCGGGTCCAAACAACATGTCGAAGGGAACCGTCGCCGCCGTTATCGCCGCGGCGTAGGCATGGCCGAGTTGTTCGATAGCACGGCCCGTATTGAAGAGGCCCGCATTGAAGAAATACGGACTCAGGCGACCGGATTTCAGTTGAAAGCGCCGTACCGGGTCGAACCGCAGGACGTTCAGCTCGATGCAGAGCGTGATGAAATCGGACTTGTAGCTCATGTGTGTCGTTGTGATACTCGCGCACAGTATAAGAGAGTCGCCCCGGCAGTTCCGCATGCGCATCATCACGCTCAATGTCAACGGCATCCGCTCGGCCGCGAGCAAAGGGCTGTTCGCATGGCTGGCGCGCCAGAGCGCTGACATCGTCTGCCTGCAGGAGACCAAGGCCCAGGTGGCGCAGCTCGTGGATCCCTGTTTCCGCCCCAAGGGTTACCATGTTCATTATTACGACGCGCAGCGGAAGGGATACAGCGGAGTGGCGCTTTTCTCCCGGCGCGAACCAGACAAGGTCACTCGCGGGTTTGGGGTACCGGAATTCGACGATGAAGGACGCTACCTCGAGGCGCGCTTTGGCACGCTATCCGTGATTTCGCTCTACCTGCCCTCGGGGTCGGCCGGGCCGGAACGACAGGCGTCGAAATTCCGCTTTCTCGCAGCATTCCAGCCGCATCTCGCATCGCTTCGCGCTTCCCGGCGCGACCACGTGCTCTGCGGTGACTGGAACATTGCTCACCGGCCGATCGACCTGCGCAACTGGAAGTCTAATCAGAAGAACTCGGGGTTCCTGCCGGAAGAGCGCGCATGGTTCGATGAGCTCGTCGGGCCCGTGGGCTATGTCGACGCCTTTCGGGAAGTCAATCAGAAGCCAGACCAGTACACGTGGTGGTCCAATCGCGGCGCTGCCTGGGCAAAAAACGTCGGTTGGCGCATCGACTACCAGATCGTGTCCGAATCCTTGCGCGGTCGTGCGCGGAAATGCTCGATATACAAGAGCAAGCGGTTCTCAGATCACGCCCCCCTCACGATCGACTATCGTTATCCATGACGGGCAATCCATGATGGAAATTATCGGGTGACGGACCAAGCCCGGCCGCGCCTAGTAGCGCTCATCGCAAATCGGCGCATGCTCGGCGTGCTCCTGCTGGGATTTTCTTCTGGTTTCCCGATTGCGTTCGTAGCAGGCACGTTGCAGGCCTGGTTAAAGACCTACGGCCTCAACATCAAGCTCATCGGCATGGCCTCGCTTCTGCAATTGCCCTACCTGCTGAAGTTTCTATGGGCCCCGTTCCTCGATCGCTACACGCCGCCATTTCTCGGGCGTCGACGCGGATGGATACTGCCGGCGCAGCTGTTCGCGGCGGCGCTCCTTTTCTCCATGTCGACTTTGAATCCCGTTCTGTCGGTTTCGGCCGTAGCTGCAGTTGCTTTGACGCTCGCGTTCGTGGGCGCTTCACAGGATATTGTCATCGACGCGTATCGCGCCGACATTGTGAGGCCCGAGGAACGCGGTCCCGCGGCGTCAGTTACCCAGATCGGATATCGCGCGGCACTGCTCGTCTCCGGCGCTGTTACCTTTGTATTGGCCGAGAAAATCGGCTGGCCCGCGACTTTTCGCACAATGGCTTGCGTGATGCTGGCAACGGTCTGCTTCACGATTGTTTCGCCAGAACCCCAGAGCGGGCGCAGCCCCATTTCGCTGTGGCGAGCCGTGATCGAGCCGCTGCGCGAAATCCTGTCCCGCTGGCCATTTTTGCCGCTGCTCGCGGTGCTGCTCCTTTACAAGCTTGGCGAGGCGCTGACCCTTGCGCTCTCGACAGCATATCTTCAGGAACTCGGCTACCGCCTTTCAGAGATCGGCTACGCCTCCAAATTTCTCGGTCAGATCGCGACCATGGCCGGCGTCATTGCGGGCGGCGTTTGCGTGGCGAAATGGGGGCTCTACCGATCGCTGGTCGTGCTGGCCATCGGGCAGATAGTCACCGCGCTGCCCTATCTGCTCCTGTTGATGGTCGACAAGACGCTGCCCGCAATGTACCTGACGGTCATCGTCCAGAATCTCGGGGACGGAATGGGTACCGCCGCATTCACGGCGCTGCTGATGGCGATGTGCAACGTCCAATTCAGCGCGTTTCAATACGCGCTGTTGTCGTCGATCTCTGCATTTCCGCGCATTGTTCTTGGCGGCCCGATTGCGGGCTATATCGTAGCGGATCTCGGCGGGTGGATGACGCTATACACGACCTGCGTCATCGTCGCGCTGCCCGGCCTCTTCGCACTGCCGCTCTTGCGCAACCGCATCATGAGTGTCGATCGCCCGACTGCGTCGTGACCGAAATCGACCTCAGCCGTGTCTTATGCCAGGTCGCGGACCTTGCGGACCCCGGTGCGCGTTCGTTCTCGGCCGGGGGAGGCGAGTGGCCGTTGCGCGGATTCCTCGTGCGCAAGGGCTCGAGCATCGTCGCGTACGTCAATCATTGTCCGCACCAGGGCCATCCCCTCAATCTTCATCCCGATGCTTTCCTGACACCCGATCGCTCGCTGATTCTTTGCTCCTCGCACGGGGCACTCTTCGAGATCGCGACGGGCTTATGCGTCGGCGGACCCTGCGCCGGTCAACTACTCAGGCAGATACCCATCCTGATCGAGGCGGGAGTGGTGATGCTGGGCGAGGGCGCCGAGCGGCTGGCATCACAGGAATGAGCGGCAGGAATGCTCAGCGGCCGCGCTCGAGAAACCCCAAGGGGCCCGCCCACTGGCGATCCTGGTTATTGTCCTCTTCTTCACCGGAATTCTCGGGTTCCATGTCGACGGAACCCGACCAGTCTTCCGGCGCTTCGGCCGCTTCGAAGGCCTTGTCCTGGCATTGCGATTCCCAGGAATCGAAGTCGATTTCCTCGATGGTTCCGTCGAAATGCTGGATATCGATGGTTTCATCGTCGTCGTCGATGGCGACGACCTCGAACAGATCGCCATTGGTACGGCGATACCAGTCTCCAACCTGCGCGTGCGGATCCGACATGACCGACTCCTTCGCCTGAACTCCTCGCCAACCGTGCGTCGAGGTGATCGCCGCTGCTATCCTTCGCGCCTGTTCCGGTGAGCCCACGACAACGGATTGCGACCGCCAATTCATTCTGTTCCCCAACCCGAGTGTGCGGCAACCCCGAAATCCGGTGTCAGCGCCTGATTTCTCCTGTCGCAAAGCATCATGATCGAAGAAGTTATCAAGTTTTCCGTCGTGTTCTTCGCTGTCGTTGAACCGGTTTCTCTCATCCCGATCTTCGCGGCAATGACGGAGGGGGCAAACCCTGAATACACGCGGCGCATGTCGAGCAAGGCCGTCATGGTCGCCGGAATCATCCTTACGCTCTTTGCATTTGGCGGTGCCGCATTCCTCAAGGTCATGGGGATCACGCTGGACTCATTCCGGATCTTTGGCGGCCTGGTCCTGTTCCTGATCGCGCTCGACATGGTTTTCGTTCGTCAATCCGGTGCGCGCACGGCGACGACGACCGAACAGGACGAAGCCCGTCATCGCGACGATATCTCGGTATTTCCGCTGGCCTTTCCGTTTATTGCGGGGCCCGGCGCCCTCGCGACCATTCTCCTCACGTTTGGCGCTCACGGCCATCAGCCGCTGCTGTTTGCAGCGTTGTTGGGGGTGGTCGCCGCGGTCCTTCTCATCACTCTCCTGTTGTTGAGGATCGCACCGGCTGTCAACCGCATCATGGGAATCACAGGCGCCAATGTCGTTGGTCGCCTGTCGGGTGTTGTGCTGGGCGCACTCGCGGTGCAGTACGTGGTCGACGGGTTGAAGGCGAGCTTCGGCTAGGATGCGACTCACGCCCGGCGGCGAAAGGCCAGGTCCCAGACCGAATGGCCAAGCCGGGCGCCCCGTCTTTCAAAGTGCGTTGGCGGCCGGTTTGCCGGGCGCGCGCAAAAGCCGCCATCCGCGTCCAGATTCTCAAGCGCAGTGCATTGACGCAGCGTTTCAAGCATCTGCTGCGCGTAGTCCTGCCAGTCCGTTGCAAGCCGCAACACGCCGCCCGGCCTGAGCTTGCGTGCTGCAAGCTCGCAAAACGCCGCTTGTACCAGGCGGCGCTTGTGATGACGCTTCTTCGGCCAGGGATCGGGAAAAAAGATCAGCAGTTCATCGCAGCAAGCATCGGCTAGCTGCTCGTTGAGCACTTCGACTGCATCCCGGCTGATCACGCGCAGGTTCCCAAGGCCGAGTGCCGCGGCTTCGAGCAGGAGCTTCCCGACCCCGGGACGATGCACCTCGATGCCTAGGAAATCCTGCTCGGGAGCCTTGGCGGCAAGCGCCAGCAGATTTTCGCCATGACCGAAGCCAATTTCGATCACGCGCGGCGCGCGTCGGCCGAAGATCACGTCCAGGTCGAGCGCCGTCGACGAGTCGATCACGTAGCGCGACCCGAATTCTGCCAGCGCACGCTCCTGCGCCACGGTGATGCGTCCGGACCGCAGGACGAAACTGCGTACGGAGCGACGGTTTCCCTCGGTTGTCATGCAAGATCCGGGTGTCAAAAGACTGGCGCGGAGGAGCAGGATAGCGCGATCGGCCGGCCCGGCGGCGATCGGCACGCGTGAGCGCGGTCCGTCGCCGGCGCAAATCGCGGACTTGTTGTGTATTGCGCCCCCGGACTCCTAGAATCGCCGGGCGATGCGGGTGTAGTTCAATGGTAGAACTGTAGCTTCCCAAGCTACTAACGTGGGTTCGATTCCCATCACCCGCTCCACTACAAAAAAGAGGGCAGGCCATGGCACTCGTCGAATGGTCGATTGAAGGAACGGAATTCGCGAACTGCAACTGCTACGTGGGCTGTCCCTGCCAGTTCAATGCGCTGCCGTCGCACGGGCACTGCCGTGCGCACACATTCGTGCAGGTCGACAAGGGCCACTTCGGCAAGGTGAAGCTCGACGGGCTGCGCTGGGGCATCTTCGGCATGTGGCCCGGACCCATTCATCTCGGCAACGGCACCTTTCAGGCGGTAATCGATGAGCGGGCAGACACCGAACAGCGGGCGGCGCTCGACGCCATCGCGCACGGTCGCGAAACGGAACCCGGAACGCTGATCTGGAATGTCTTCGCTGCGATGGTCAGCAAGAACCTGCCGACGCTCTACAAACGCATCGATCTCAAGATCGATGTGAAGAAGGGCACCGCCTTGGTCACGGTGCCGGGGCTCATCGACTCGACCGCCAGCCCGATCGCCAATCCCGTCACCGGCAACCCGCATCGTGTGCACGTGTCCCTGCCGACCGGTTTCGAGTTCTCGGAAGCCGAATTCACGGCCGGCAAGGCGCAAACGCAGGGCGACATCGATCTGCGGTTCGACAACACGCACGCGCACCTCGCGCAAATACACTGGAGCACGCACGGCGTCGTCCGCTGACGGGCGCCTGCAAGTGATCCGGCGCAGCGCGCTCGAAACGGCGCTCCTGCGTGACCGCTGGCTCGTCGGCGGATCCCTTGCCATTGCGGTCTTGCTCGCCTGGGCCTGGATCATCCCGATGGCGATCGACATGAACGGCGGCATGTCGGGCAGCGCCGCCTGGATGATGGCGCCGCGGGCCTCGCCGCGCGCGGACTTTCTACTCTTCGCCATGTGGCTCGTGATGATGTGCGGCATGATGCTGCCGTCGGCCGCGCCCGCACTCCTTATTTATGCAGCTGTCGTACGGCGTAGCGAGCTGCAGGCCGGCACCGCAACGCGCGTCTACGCTTTTGCCGGCGGCTACCTGGTGGTCTGGACCGCATTCAGCCTGGTCGCGACCCTTCTGCAGGGTTTGCTCGCCGACACGCTGCTGCTGTCACCGATGATGGAATTGCGGAGCCCGCTGCTCGGCGGCGTCCTCTTGATGGCAGCGGGGCTCTATCAGATCACTCCGTTCAAGCAGACCTGCCTCAGGTCCTGTCATTCGCCCGCGAGTTTCGTCACGGCACATTGGCGGCCTTGGAGCACCGGGGCGTGGCGCATGGGACTCGAACACGGTCTCTACTGCCTCGGTTGCTGCGGGGCGCTGATGCTGCTGCTGTTCGTCGGCGGAGTCATGAACCTCGTCTGGATCGCCGCCATCACCATCTTCGTGCTGCTCGAGCGTGTCTTGCCGCCCTGGACTCGTGGCGGCCGATTGAGCGGCATCCTCCTGATCGGCGCGGGCCTGTGGTTCGCGTTCCGCTAACCCAGCCGCGGCGGCGGCTCGCGTCACTCGATGCCTTCCGCGGCCTCACGATCGCCGCGATGATCGTCGTGAACAATCCGGGCGACTGGGCCGCTGTGTACGCGCCACTCCGCCACGCACAGTGGAATGGATGCACACCGACCGACCTGGTCTTTCCCTTCTTTGTCTTCATCGCCGGCGCGGCACTTGCATTCGCAATCGTATCGGCGCGGGAGCGGGGTATGGCGGATGCCCGTTTCCTCGGCAAATGTTGGACACGCGCACTCATTCTCATCGGCATCGGCGTCTTGTTGAATGGCTATCCCGACTTTGACCTTGGTCGATGGCGCATTCCCGGCGTGCTGCAGAGGATCGGCCTCGTGTTCGGCCTTGCCGCGACGCTCGCCGTATTTCTGCGTACCCGCGGGCGCCTGGTCGCCGCCATTACGTTGCTCGTCGCCTACGCCCTGCTGATGGCGATGGGTGGAGACCTGTCTCCTGCCGGGAATTTCGGCGCACGCATCGATCGCGCCGTGTTCGGCACGCACTTGTGGCGCCAGACGTGGGATCCCGAAGGCTTGCTCGGCACATTGCCGGCGACGTCGACGGCACTCATCGGCGTGCTGACCGGCACCTGGCTGCTGCGAGCGGGCGATCGCGATGGTGGCGCGCGAAATCTGGTCGTCGCCGGGGTTGCACTGCTCATGGCGGGGCTTGCGTGGCATGCGTTCTTTCCAATCAACAAGAGCCTGTGGTCGCCGGCCTTCGTGTTGTTCACCGCCGGGGCGGCGCTTGAATTGTTTGCCGTCGGTTACTGGCTGATCGATGTTCGCGGTGTTCGCACCTGGGCGCGCCCTCTGATCGCCATCGGCATGAATTCGATTCTTCTCTATACGGGTTCGGAACTGCTCGCGGCGACGCTCTGGCAGGTCGTTGCGGTCGGCGACCCGCCGATATCCGCGTCCGCGTGGCTGTACCTCAATGCCTTCCTGCCTTGGGCCGGCGCGCTGAACGGTTCGCTGGCCTACGCCCTGGCAAACCTGCTGTTCTGGTATCTGGTGGCGGCAGCGCTCCATCGCCGCAGGATTGATCTCAGCATCTAGCCCCGCAACGCACTGCAAAGCGTGAGGCAGTGCTCACTCGAGTTGCGACGATCCGCGTTCACTCGGGAAAAGCCCTCAAGAAACGCCTGCTTGCACCGTTAAGGGACTTCAAGGCGCCGCGCTCCCGCTGGGAGAGTGGTCGCCGGCAGTTGCGCATCAAAGGAGGCGCATTGATCTCACTGATGCCGAGGTCCCGCAAGAGCGGACTGCGTGGCGGTGTACATGCCGGCGCGGATCACGTTTCGCTGGCAGTCGTCCGCCGCGCGCGCGGCCAGCGCCCGCGTCTCGAGCATTGCGCTGTCGTGCCTTACGGCGCCGCGTCCACGGACATTCCTGGCCTGGAAGCCGCTGCACGAGTGCTCGATTTCGGCCGCATGGCGGTCACCGCATCGCTGAGTTACGAAGACTATCAATTGGTAATGGTCGAAGCTCCCGACGTGCAGGCGGGGGAGCTCAAGTCGGCGGTGCGCTGGCGGCTGCGGGATGCCATCGACTTTCACATCGATGATGCCGTCGTCGACGTCTTCGAACTGCCGGCGCAGGAGCGCCGCGGACAGGCGCGAATGATGTATGCCGTCGCCGCGCGGAGCGCTGCCGTGGCGCGCTGCTCGGCGATGATCGCTCCGGTCGCTCCGGGCCTCGAAAGCATCGACATCCCGGAGCTCTGCCTGCGCAACATCAGCGCACTCCTGCCGCAGGATCAGATCGGAGTCGCGTTGCTCGTGCTCGAGCCGACCCACGGTCAGCTGGTCCTGACCCGTCAGGGAGTCCTGCATCTCGCGCGTCACGTGGAATTCGCCCGTGTCGGCGCCGGCGAGCCGGGTGCCGACGGCGTCCCGATGACAACGGGTTCGATCGACGCCAGCGCGCTCGCACTCGAACTGCAGCGCTCCCTTGACTACTACGAGAGCTCGCTCGGACAGACGCCGATCAGCGATCTCGTGATAGCGCCGAACTCGCCGCAGGCGGCCTCGCTCGCCACCGACCTCGGCCGGGAAACGAATCTGCGCGTGCACCTGCTCGATCTTTCCGGCGTGCTCGATTGTCGCGAACAGCCGACAAGCGAATTGCAGCAAGCCTGTCTGTACGCCGTGGGCGCGGCGCTCAGGGACGACGCTCCGGCGCTGTAGCGCGCGGCCCAAGTCATGCGTCAACAGATCAATCTCTATCAGCCGATCTTTCGCGCCGAGCGGCGGATCTTCTCCTCGCGCACGATCGCGTTCGGCGTCGTCACGATTACCGTTGCCCTGATCGGACTCTGGGCCTACGGAAACTGGAAAGTGGGGCGGCTGGAGCGTGAGGTCACGCGGATCGCGCAGCAGGGCCGGCTGCAGGCCGCGAATCTCGCGACGGGTAGCGCCGCCCTCGCGGCTCAGGCGAATCCCGCGGAAATCGAATCGCGAATCAAGGCACTGAGCGAGGAGCTCGATCGGCGCGCCCGCGCGCTCGCCGCTCTGCGCTCCGGCGCCGGCGGCACGACCGAAGGCTTTGCTCCACGACTCGAAGCTCTCGCTCGCCGCCGCATCGATGGCCTGTGGCTCGAAGGCATCTCGTTTGGCGGTGCCGGCCGCAGCATGTCGGTAGCAGGCGCCACGGTCGATTCGCGTCTCGTTCCGCGTTATCTCGAAGAGCTCCAGCAGGAGCCGGCGCTCTCGGGCGCACGCTTCGATCACGTGGAGATCGGCGAGCCGCCAGTCACCGCCGGCAAGGCGGCCGCAGCTCCGCTGCTCTTCCGCCTCTCGGACTCCAGGCTCGAGCACAAGCGCCCGGCGAACGCAGGCTCATGAGCGCAGTGAGTTACATCGAGACAATGGCCACCCGCGTGAACGGCATGAGCCTGCGCGAGCGCGCACTTGTATTCGCGGCCGCGCTCGGTCTCGTCGCCCTGTTGTGGCAACAGGCTCTCATGGGGCCGCTCGAACGCCGCGAGCAGGCCGCGCAAGCCGTCCTTGATACGCTCGCGGCGACGGCCAGCCCCTCGACCGCCGCCGGCGTTTCGGCGGTCGATGTCGCGTCGGCGCGTCTCAACGATGCCGTGCAACGCGAGCAGACCGTGCGCCTGCGCCTGAGCAGCGTGAACTCCGAGCTTGGTTCGCAGGCAGCGGAGCTCCTGCCGCCGGATCGCGTGGTGCAGGTCGTACGCGACGTACTGGCGGGCCAGCAGGATCTGCGGCTCGTCAGCCTGCGCAATCTCGCGCCGCTGCCGCTCGTACCGGCCGACAATGTGTCGACTCCGGCGACCGGCCCTTACCTGCATCCCGTCGAAATCACCGTCGCCGGCGATTACCTGAGCGTGCTGGCGTATCTGAAGTCGCTCGAGCGCCTGCCATGGCATTTCTATTGGCGCGCGCTCGACCTGAAGGTCGACAAGCATCCGCGCAATGTCGTGCGGATCGAGATCGCGACGCTCGGGACCGAGCCGGAGTGGCTGGGAGTCGGCTCCTCGATGCGGCCGCTCGCTGCCGCGAGGAAGCCCGCCGGAGTCGCGCCATGATCGCCGGTCGCTGCATCAGGACATTCGCCGCGCTGTTGCTCGTCGCTTCAACCGTGGCCGCCGATCCGCTTTCCGATCCGACGCGGCCCTACAGCGTCAGACGCACGGCCGGTGCGCGCGCCATCAGCGAATACTCCGTTTCGGCGGTGTTCACGTCCGCCGCGCGCCGCGTCGCCATCGTCAACGGCAAGGTCGTGACGGCGGGCGACCGGCTCGGCGATGTGCAGATCGTCGAGATTCTTGCCGACGGCGTTCGCTACGAACGTCACGGCCGCCTGTACACGATTCGTATCGCATCGCTTGCCATGAAAGTGCGTATGAATCCCCCCAAAACCGAGGCGGCTCGAGCCGAGTCGCCTACGCCCGAGTCGCATGAGGTTTCGCCATGAGCACGCGTCGCATACCTGGGTTTGCCTGGCTGCTGCTGGCCTGCAGCGGCTTCACCGCAGCGATCGCTGCGGACGCTCCGATCCAGGAGGAGCGCTTCGATATCGAAGTGAACGCAGCGCCCGCGCAATCCTTCTTCAATGGCCTCGTCGAGGGCACGCACTACAACATGCTGGTGCATCCAGAGGTCGCCGGGAACATTACGCTCAAGATGCGGCACGTCACGGTCGCCGAAGCGCTGGATGCGGTGAAGGAGCTCTATGGCTACGACTACCGACGCGTGAGCTCCGGCTTCGTCGTCCTGCCGGCGACCGTGCAGACGCGCGTCTTTCGCGTGAATTATCTCGATATCCAGCGCAGCGGAATTTCCCGCACGCGGGTGAGTTCCGGACAGATCACCGACAACGGCTCGCGCAACGGCCAGAATGGACAGGGCGACTCGAACTCGACCGGGAACGGCGTGTTCAGGTCGGGTGGCGATCGCGAGGGTTCCCAGGAAATCACCGGCACCGCCATCCTCACGCAATCGCTCAGCAAGTTCTGGGTCGACCTCGAGGCGAGCGTGCGCGCAATCGTAGGCTCCGGGCCCGATCGCAGCGTCGTCACCAATGCCGAGGCCGGGATCATCGCCGTCCGCGCCACGCCGACCGAACTGCGTGACGTTGGCGACTACCTCGCGAGCGTCGAAGGCACGATGACGCGCCAGGTCCTGCTCGAGGCCAAGATCGTGGAAGTCCAGCTGTCCGACGGCTTTCAGGCGGGCATCAACTGGGCGGTGATCCTGCACGATGCCAGCCATACGTTTTCCATCGGGCAGGCCGGACCGCAATCCTTCAACGACGTGCCGCTGCACTCCGGTATCACCGGACCGATCGATGTAAGCCCGGGCAACCCGGTCAACGGATTCCAGACGACGCCCTTCGGCGGCGCATTCATGCTTTCGGTCGATACGCCGGACTTCAACGCGTTCATCGACCTCCTGGCGACGCAGGGCAATGCCCGCGTGCTTTCGAGCCCGCGCGTGTCGACGCTCAA
>DASQOR010000076.1:0-7822 GCA_035644395.1 Steroidobacteraceae bacterium | reverse complement strand
GGGCCGGGGTTCTTCTTCAGCCATTCCACGCATTGCAGGACGATGCGGGTGGACTGGCGCATCTCTTCCACGCGCACCAGATAGCGGTCGTAGCAATCGCCGTTCACACCGACCGGGATGTCGAAATCCATGCGATCGTAGACTTCGTAGGGCTGCTTCTTGCGCAGGTCCCAGGCTATCCCCGAGCCGCGGATCATGGGACCCGTGAAGCCGAGCTGCATGGCCCGCTCCGGCGTGACGACGCCGATGTTCACCGTGCGCTGCTTCCAGATGCGATTGTCCGTGAGCAGCGTTTCGTATTCGTCGACGCAGGCCGGAAAGCGCCTGGTGAAATCCTCGATGAAATCCAGAAGCGAGCCCGACCGCCGTTCATTGAGGCGGTCGATTTCCTTCTTGTTCCGCCAGCGGGACTCCTGGTGCTTCGGCATGGCGAGCGGCAAATCGCGGTAGACGCCGCCCGGCCGGTAGTAGGTCGCATGCATGCGCGTGCCCGACACCGCCTCGTAGCAATCCATCAGGTCTTCGCGTTCGCGGAAGCAATAGAGGAACACCGTGAGCGCCCCGATGTCGAGCCCATGCGCGCCGAGCCACATCAGGTGATTCAGGATCCGGGTGATCTCGTCGAACAGCACGCGGATGTACTGCGCGCGCTCCGGTACCGTGATGCCGAGCAGGCGCTCGATGGCGAGCACATACGCGTGCTCGCTGCACATCATCGAGACATAGTCGAGCCGGTCCATGTAGCCGATCGACTGGTTGTACGGCTTCGACTCGGCGAGCTTTTCCGTGCCTCGATGCAGGAGCCCGATATGCGGATCCGCCTTGTGGATGACCTCGCCGTCCATCTCGAGGACGAGCCGCAGCACGCCGTGGGCTGCGGGATGCTGCGGCCCGAAATTCACGGTGTAGTTGCGGATCTCGTTCACTTCTTGTCCCGGAGCGCCGCGTCGTAGCGGTTGTCGTCGCGGATGACGCGCGGCACGAGCGTGCGCGGCTCGATCGAGACCGGCTCGTACACCACGCGCTTCTTCTCGGGGTCGTAGCGCACTTCGACGTTGCCGATAAGCGGGAAATCCTTGCGGAAGGGATGACCGATGAAGCCGTAGTCCGTGAGGATGCGGCGCAGGTCCGGGTGCCCCTTGAAGAGAATGCCGAAGAGGTCGAACGCCTCGCGCTCGAACCAGTTCGCGGATGCCCAGAGGTCGCACAGCGAATCGATCATCGGCGGTTCGCCCGGCGTGCAATAGGCGCGCAACCGCACGCGGGCATTGTGCGTGATTGAGAGGAACTGGTAGACGACGGCAAATCGGCCGGCTCCCGGGTGCGGCGTCCCGTGGAGCGGCATGGTCTCATCGACGCCCCGCTCGACCCCGCGGCTGAAGCCCGTGGCCGTCGACTCGAGCGTTGTCCATTCCGATTCGCCGTAATGCAGGTAGTCGATGCCCGCGACGTCGAGCAGCATCTCGAATCGGAGGTCCTCCGCGTCACGCAGGGCCTGACAGACGGCGAGCAGGTCGGCGGCAGCGACCTTGTAGGCAAGCTCGCTTGCGAGCGATGGCAGGCGCTCGACCTTGCCGGCCAGCCGTGCCTCGACGGCCGAGGCAATTTTCTTGAGGCGCTCCGTCACGTTTTTCGCTTGCCCTATCGGGTAATCGTTTCGCCACGGCGAATTTTTTTCTGCAGCTGCAGGATGCCGTACAACAGGGCTTCCGCCGTCGGCGGGCAGCCCGGCACGTAGACATCGACCGGCACGATGCGATCGCAGCCGCGCACGACGGCGTAGGAATAGTGGTAGTAACCGCCGCCATTCGCGCACGACCCCATGGAGATGACCCAGCGCGGTTCCGGCATCTGGTCGTAGACCTTGCGCAGCGCCGGCGCCATTTTGTTCACCAGCGTGCCGGCGACGATCATCACGTCGGACTGCCGCGGACTCGGGCGAAAGACGACACCGAAGCGGTCGAGGTCGTAGCGCGCGGCGCCCGCGTGCATCATCTCGACGGCGCAGCAGGCGAGGCCGAAGGTCATCGGCCAGAGCGATCCCGTGCGCGCCCAGTCATAGAGGGCATCGCGGGTCGTCAGCAGGAAGCCCTTGTTGTCGGCAACCGGTTGCAGCGCTTCGCCTAGTCCCATTCGAGCGCTCCCTTGCCCCATTCATAGATGAACCCGACGACCAGGATCGGCAGGAACACGGCGAGCACCGCGCCCCAGGCGAAATACGGCAGGCCCTTGAAACCGACGGCGAACGGCACGAGCAGCGCCGTCTCGAGGTCGAACACGATGAAGAGGATGGCGACCAGGTAGTAGCGCACGTCGAACTTCATGCGCGACTCCTCGAAGGGCTCGAAGCCGCACTCGTAGGAGGATTCCTTTTCGGCGTTCGGCTTGCGGGGGCCGAGCACGTAGCCGAGCGCGAGCAGCAGGCAGCCGAAACCGGCCGCAATGCCGAGGAAAATCAGGATGGGCAGGTATTTTTCGAGCATTCGATTACCGCTCGAATTGTAGCAAAGTCTATGGTGCGGACGGGGAGACTCGAACTCCCATGCCTTGCGGCGCTAGCCCCTCAAGCTAGTGTGTCTACCAATTCCACCACGTCCGCGATTCTCGACCGGGCGGCGCCTTCAGGGTTTTGCCGGCGCCGGCGCCTCGGGTGCGCTCTCGACCGGCGTGCCCGTCGTCGCGGGCTGGGCGGCCGGAGCCTGGGACGCGGGCGGCGTCTTCGCCGCGTCCTGCTGTTGCTGTTGTTCAAGCCGCTGTTCGAGCGCCGAACGCGTATCGACCTTCGGCTGGCCGATGAACGCGAGCACCGCGCTCGTCGCGAAGAACAGGGTCGCAAGCACGGCGGTGGCACGCGAGAAAACCGTGTGCGTACCGCGCGCGCCGAACACGGTGCCGGAAGCGCCGGCGCCAAAGCCCGCGCCCGCATCAGCGCCCTTGCCGCGCTGGATCAGGACCAGGCCGACGATCACGGTCGCCAGGACCAGGTGCACGGTGATGAGAATGGAATACAACATGGCTCGTTTTCTCTTCGCTGGACCGTTCGATCTAGGCCCGCGCCGCAGCGCAGATCCTCATGAATTCCTCACCCTTGAGCGACGCTCCGCCTACCAGGCCGCCGTCGACGTCTGGCATCGCGAAGATCTCGCCGGCATTGGCGGCTTTGACGCTGCCGCCGTAAAGGATACGGATTGCGGCGGCAATCTTAGCATCCTGACGCGCGAGCCGGCCCCGGATGAAGGCATGCACGGCCTGCGCCTGCTCGGGCGTCGCATTCTTGCCCGTACCGATCGCCCAGACGGGCTCGTAGGCGATGACCACCTGTGCGAACGCGGCGATCCCCGCAAGTCCGAGCACCGCGTCGAGCTGGCGCGCAACGACCGCCTCGGTTTCCGCCTTTTCGCGCTCATCGAGCGTCTCGCCGACGCAGAGGATCGGAATCATCTTCTGCTGCTGTACTGCGAGGAATTTCCGCGCCACGAGGGCGTCGTCCTCGCGGTAAATCTGGCGCCGTTCCGAGTGGCCGAGGATGACGTACTTGCAGCCGACATCCCGCAACATCGCTGCCGCCACCTCGCCCGTGAACGCCCCGACCGGCTCGGCACAGACGTTCTGCGCACCGACCGCGACAGGCGTGTCCTTGACCGCGCGGACGACATCCGCGAGATAGACGACCGGCGGGAACACGGCCACTTCCACGCCGCCGTCGCCCGATAGCCCCTGCAAGATCGCTGCGAGCAGCGCCGTGTTCTCGGCACGCGAACCGTGCATCTTCCAGTTACCGGCAACCAGGGGTTTACGCATGAATCCTTGAGCAGCCCGCCAAAAAAAGGGGCGCAAGACTAATGGCAGGGGACCGTAAAATCAATGAGATGGACTCCTTTCGCTGCCTGAAGGCAGGAAAGGCGCCTCCAGGCAGGCAAAGCGCCGATTACCCGGCCGCAGCCCGCTCGACCGCCCTGGCCAGCCGCTCGGCATGCTGGCGGGCGCTCAGTTCGTCCCGGCATTCGACCATGACGCGGATGACAGGCTCGGTGCCGGACGCCCGGAGTACGACACGGCCCTGGCCGGCGAGCGCCTTTTCGACGGCCGCGACCTCCTCCCGGACGATCGCATTGGTATCGACATCGAAGCGCACCCGGGTGCGGACATTGATGAGCTTCTGCGGAAACTGCGCCATCGCGGCGGCCAGTTCGGCGAGCGGCCGGCGCGTTTCCTTCATGATCGCGAGTACCTGCAGCGCGCTCACGATGGCATCCCCGGTGGTCGCCTTGTCCAGGCAAAGGAGGTGCCCGGAGGCCTCGCCGCCGAGGATGCCGCCGAGTTCGCGGAGCATGGCGAGAACGTAACGGTCGCCGACCTGTGCACGCCGGAACTCGACCCCCACTTCCTTGAGCGCAAGCTCGAGTCCGAAGTTGCTCATCAGGGTCCCGACCACGGGACCGCGCAACGTGCCTTCGGCCGCCCGGTGCTTGGCGATCACGTAGAGCAACTGATCGCCGTCGACGATGCGGCCGAGCGTGTCGACCATGATGAGGCGGTCGCCATCGCCGTCGAGACCGATACCCACATGCGCCCGCACGCCCGGCACGGTCAGTTGCAGGAGCCCGGGAGCGGTCGACCCGCAGGCCTCGTTGATGTTGCGCCCGTTCGGCGAGCAGCCGACCGGAATGATATCCGCGCCCAGATCGGCGAGTACGCGTGGAGCCACCTTGTAGCCCGCGCCGTTCGCGCAGTCGATGACGATCTTGAAGCCCGTGAGGTCGACGCCCTTCGGCAGCGTCGAGGCGCAGAATTTCTGGTACAGCACCCGCTCGCGATCGATGCGGGTCGCGCGGCCGAGCTTGCGCGATTCGCAGGTGACCGCGGGCTCGACCAGGAGCGATTCGATCTTCGTCTCGAGCTCATCCGAGAGCTTGCCGCCGGAGCGATCGAAGAACTTGATGCCGTTGTCGTCGTACAGATTGTGCGAAGCGCTGATGACGACGCCGAGATCGCAACCGTAGTGCTGCGTCATGTACGCGATGCCCGGAGTCGGCAGCGGCCCGACGAGGAGCACGTCGACACCCGCCGCGACGAAGCCCGCCTCGAGGGCGGACTCGAACATGTAGCCCGAAAGCCGCGTGTCCTTGCCGATGAGGACCTTGCCCCCGTTCGGAGCAAGTACGCGCGCCGCCGCGCTCGCAAGCCGCAGGGCGAACTCGACGGTCATCGGATGCTGGCCGACCTTGCCGCGAACCCCGTCCGTACCGAAATACTTCCTGCTCAAGACGATACTCCCCGCAAAGCCGCGACGGTTTTCATGGCGTCGACGGTCGCCGCCACATCGTGGGCGCGAATGATAGCCGCTCCGTTCCAGGCCGCGAGTGTCGCGAGCGCGACGCTTCCGGCCAGGCGCCCGTCGACGGGCCGGCCCGTGATCCGGCCGACGGTGCTCTTGCGCGATACGCCGATCACGACCGGCCGCCCGAGCCAGATGTAGTCGTGCAGATTCGCGATCAGCCGCAGATTGTGTTCGGGCGTCTTGCCGAAGCCGATTCCCGGATCGACGGCGATGCGTTCCCGCGCAATGCCTGCGGCCTCGCAGGCTGCCACACGCTCCGTCAGGAAGTCCCGGACTTCGGTCACGACGTTGCCGTACTCGGGCGCCTGTTGCATCGACAGCGGATCGCCCTGCATATGCATGAGGCAGACGCCCGCATCGGTGTTCGCAACGGCGTGCATGGCGTCCATGTCCTGCAGGGCATTGATGTCGTTGACCAGTTCCGCGCCCGCCGAGAGCGCGGCACGCATGACCTTCGGCCGGCGCGTGTCAATCGAGATCACCACGCCGAGCTTCGGACTCAGGCGCTCGATCACGGGAATGACCCTGCGTAACTCCTCGTCGATCGCAACCGGCGCTGCGCCGGGCCGCGTCGACTCGCCGCCGACGTCGATGATGACGGCGCCCTCTTCGACCATCCGCACGGCGTTGTCGACCGCGATCGCGGGGTCGAGGAACCGCCCGCCGTCCGAGAACGAGTCCGGCGTGATGTTGAGCACGCCCATGACGCAGGGCTGCACCAGCGAGAGGAGCTTGGAACCGCAGCGCAGTTGCATGACGCCCGGGACCTCGGGGCAATGAAAAACCGGCGGTAACTTTCGCTGCCGCCGGTTTGCACTGCAAGTTCTTATTGCTTCAGGTCTGCCCTGCGGGCGTCGTACCGATGGCAGGTCCCGGCTTGTCCTGTGGCTTGGCCGGACGCACCGGCGTCGAATCGTCCCAATCGGCCGGCGGCTTCGGCTCGCGGCCGGCGAGGATGTCCTTCAGCTGATCTTCGGTCAGCGTCTCGTATTTCATGAGCGCCTGGGCCATCACGTCGAGCTTGTCGCGATTCACTTCCAGGATGCCGCGGGCCCGCTTGTAGTTCGTGTCGATCACGCGCCGCACTTCCTCATCGATGAGGTGGGCGGTCTCATCCGACACCTGCTTGTGCTGGGTGACGGAGCGGCCGAGGAACACTTCGCCCGATTCGTCCGCATAGGTCAGCGGGCCCAGCCGATCCGAAAGGCCCCACTTCGTGACCATGTTGCGGGCAAGCGCCGTGGCCCGTTCGATGTCGTTCGAGGCGCCGGTTGTCACGGCATCCGGGCCGAAGACGAGCTCTTCCGCGATACGGCCGCCGAAGAGGCTCGTGATCTGCGATTCGAGCCGCTGCTTGCTGTAGCTGTAACGATCCTCCTCGGGGAGGAAGAAGGTGACGCCCAGGGCGCGGCCACGCGGGATGATCGTGACCTTGTAGAGCGGGTCGTGCTCGGGGAGATTCATGCCGACGATGGCATGGCCGGCTTCGTGATAGGCGGTATTGAGCTTTTCCTTCTCGCTCATCACCATCGAGCGGCGCTCGGTGCCCATCAGGATCTTGTCCTTGGCGCGCTCGAATTCGTCCATCGATACGAGCCGCTGGTTGGCGCGCGCGGCGAACAGTGCCGCCTCGTTCACGAGATTCGCAAGGTCGGCGCCGGAGAATCCCGGCGTGCCGCGCGCGATGACCGAAGGCTTCACGTCCTCGGCGAGCGGCACGCGGCGCATGTGGACTTTCAGGATCTGCTCGCGGCCGCGCACGTCCGGCAGCGGCACCACGACCTGGCGGTCGAAGCGGCCCGGTCGCAGGAGCGCCGGATCGAGCACGTCGGGGCGATTGGTCGCCGCGATGACGATGATGCCTTCGTTGCCTTCGAAGCCGTCCATCTCGACGAGCAACTGGTTCAGCGTCTGCTCGCGCTCGTCGTTGCCGCCGCCGAGGCCGGCGCCGCGCTGGCGGCCGACCGCGTCGATCTCGTCGATGAATACGATGCACAGCGCATGCTTCTTCGCCTGCTCGAACATGTCGCGCACGCGCGCCGCGCCCACGCCGACGAACATCTCGACGAAGTCGGAGCCCGAGATGGAGAAGAACGGCACCTTGGCTTCACCCGCGATCGCGCGGGCGAGCAGCGTTTTGCCGGTACCGGGGTTGCCGACCATCAGCACGCCGCGCGGGATGCGGCCGCCGAGCTTCTGGAACTTGGAGGGATCGCGCAGGAAGTCGACCAGCTCGGCTACCTCTTCCTTCGCCTCCTCGCAGCCGGCGACGTCGGCGAACGTGACGGTGTTGGTCGACTCATCCATCATCCGGGCGCGCGACTTGCCGAACGAGAACGCGCCGCCGCGCCCGCCGCCCTGCATCTGGCGCATGAAGAAGATCCACACGCCGATGAGCAGCAGCATCGGGAACCACGACACGAAGATGTTCATCAGGATCGACGGTTCCTCTTCGGGCTTGGCCTCGACCTTGACGCCGAA
>DASQOR010000075.1:0-2413 GCA_035644395.1 Steroidobacteraceae bacterium | reverse complement strand
CGTCGATCGGCCGGCGGTCGCCGAGGTGCGCATTCATACCCCGCAACCACTTTGCGATCGAGCCGACTTCCAGAAACCCTTCCAATAACGACACGACGGTATCCAACCCGACGAGCTGTTCCCAGTTCTGGGGCGCCGGCGCTTCGCCGCGCTTCCAGCGCACCACCGCGCTGCGATGCACGCCCAGGCTGCGCGCCAGGTCGGCGTCGTCGGGGAAGGCGAGCTTGGCGACCTGGTAGCGTTGCTTCACCTGTGGTTTGTTGCCGCGGGCGCGTCTGGCCATACGCAACAATATTGTTGCGCAGTCTATTTGGCAAGGGCCGACCGGATGAGTCCTTCAGGACGACGTTGGCCGAGCACAGGCTTCAGCCTGTGAATAGATTCTCGCGATCATGGCTCTCCCTCACGAATCAGCCATCATCGTCGGCGCCGGCCCGATTGGTCTCGCGTGCGCCATCTCCGCCAAGCGCCGCGGCATCGATCCCCTCGTGATCGAGGCCGGCGCGCTCGCCAACTCGATCGTGCGCTATCCCATCAACATGACGTTCTTCACGACGCCCGAACGGCTCGAGATCGGCAATCACCCGCTCGTGTGCGCGGGGGCGAAAGCGACGCGTGAAGAAGCGCTCAAGTACTATCGCGGGGTCGCGCGTGCCGAGGGGATCCGCGTTCTCACCTTTACCAGACTGATAGAAAAAAATCACGTTGAAACACGATTGGGCCAGGAATCCATTACCTACGACAAGCTCGTGCTGGCGACGGGCTACTTCGATCATCCCAACCGGCTCGGAGTACCCGGCGAAGAGCTGCCGCACGTCCATCACTACTTCGATGAAGCGCATCTGTCGTACCACCGCGATGCCGTCGTCATCGGTGGCAAGAACTCCGCGGTCGAGGCGGCGCTGCAGCTGTTTCGCGCCGGCGCGCGCACCACGATCATCTATCGCGGCACCACGTGGCCGAAGAGTGTGAAGTACTGGCTGCGCCCCGACCTCGAGAACCGCATCAAGGCCGGCGAGATCGCGGCGCGCTTCGGCAGCCAGGTGGCCCTCATCACGCCGCGCGACGTGCTGGTGCGCGGCGGGCTCGGTAACGAAGAGCGCATCCCCGCCGATCGCGTCTATCCGCTGATCGGCTTTCACCCCGATCTCGAGCTGTTCAAGCGCATCGGCATCGCGTTCGATCCCGAATCGGGACGGCCGCAGATCAACGCCGAGACGTTGGAAACCAGCGTTCCCGGCGTGTACGTCGCGGGAAGTGTGACGGCGGGCACCAAGATTTCGGAGATCTTCATCGAGAACGGCCGCTTTGATGGGGAGAAGATCTTCGGCTCGGCGGCCGAGCGAACGCGCGCTCAGAACCTATACCAAGGGATTAGAAGGGAGACGGGCGAGTAGTCCCTTCCCATCCCTGATAGGCGGGCTAACTTGCGACCATGTCCGAACTCCGTGCCGCCCTAGCGGACGCCCTCGGCCCTCTGTATCGGATCGAGCGTGAAGTGCGTCCGGTGGGCGAATACCGGCTCTTCGTCGCGACACAATCCCAGAACGGCACCGAGTTACTCGTCAAGGTTCTGCCCGCCGCGCTGTCCCTCGGCATCAACGATCTACAATTCGAGCGCGCCGTCCTGTTGGTCGCCGAGCGGCTGCGGCATCCCAATCTGGTGCGGCCGCGCGGCGCCGGACGCGCCGGCTCGTTCGTGTATCACACGCGGCCGTTCGTACCGGGGACGACGCTGCGCGCCTGGATCGGCAACAACGGCGCGATCCCGCTGTCACGCGCCGTCGAGATTCTGCGCGGCATACTGAGCGGTCTGGCGCACGCGCACGCCGCCGAGATCGCGCATGGGGAGCTGAAGCCGGAGAACGTGCTGCTCGCCGACGAAGGCGTTTTGGTCGCCGATACGGGAATCGCGACCGCACTCGGCAGACCGGCGACGCCGCGTAACGATATGGCGGCGGTGCAGGCGCTCGCGCGCGAGATGCTCACCGGCGCGAAGCCGACGATCGGTGAAGAACCGCTCGAGCGCACGCGTACGCTGCCGCTGTGGCTTACCGAATGGTTGCGCTCGCGTTGGACCGATGCGGGTCGAGCGCTGGCGGGCATGCGACCGCCACCACCCTCTAGCTCCCAATCCTCTCAGCTCTTCGCCTGATCGCCCGCAGCCAGGTCAAGAATGCGAACTTGTCGATGATGGCCACACCGCCAATCTAGTCTTGCCGCCAGCCCTAACCTTTCGGAGAATCCATTCGTGTCGCATCGCACCATGC
Source organism: Steroidobacteraceae bacterium (assembly GCA_035644395.1). Taxonomy (GTDB): domain Bacteria; phylum Pseudomonadota; class Gammaproteobacteria; order Steroidobacterales; family Steroidobacteraceae; genus JBGPLJ01. The sequence continues at coordinate 143 of DASQOR010000075.1, read as the reverse complement.
TTCTGCTCGCCGTCGCCTTCAGTGCAGCTCCCGTAGCACTCGCCGCGCAGGGCGCATTCGGCTCCGCGATCGCCACCAACGGGCGTGAGGTTTACGTCGGCCAGCCCGGCAACTCCTACGGTCCGGGCGTGGTGTACGTTTTT
>DASQOR010000074.1:0-93835 GCA_035644395.1 Steroidobacteraceae bacterium | reverse complement strand
CTGGGAACTAGGCACTCGCATGGGCCCGGCGTAGCATCGGAGCCGATGCCAGCGCTCGCTCGAATCAAAACTGGAGACTTGCAAACTCATGCAGCGAACGACGACTGCATCAATGGCGGGCCCGGGACTCGAACTAAATATGGCTATGACGCGCTCGATCGCCTGACGAGCGCGGTCAAGACGGGCACCACGCGCGGCTGGACCTACGATGCCAATGGCAATCGCCTGACCCAGACCGGCACGGGCGCTGCGACCTACACGATGAACAGCGCGAACAACCGCGTGAGCTCGATCTCCGGGGGCCTCACCCGCACCTATGGTTACGACAACGCGGGCGACGTCCTCACCTACTCGAACGTGACCGCAACCTATAACAACCGCGGGCGGATGAAGACGCTGAAAGTGGGCTCCTCGACCGAGACGATCGTCTACAACGCGCTCGGAGAGCGGATCAAGATCAGCGGCGGTGGGCCCGGCACCGTCCTTTACTGGTACGACGAGGCGGGGCATCTGCTTGGGGAATACAGCTCGACCGGCGCGCTCGTTCAAGAAACCATCTGGATGGGCGACATCCCGGTCGCAACGATTCGGCCCGGGGCGCCGGCGCTCATCTACTACGTGCACACGGATCACTTGAACACGCCGCGTAGGGTCACGAAATCCCTTGCTCCACCCAACAACACTCTGATGTGGACGTGGTGCGCGGACCCCTTTGGCTCGGAGCTCCCGAATGAAAACCCCGCCTCGGGCGGCACCTTCAAGTACAACCTGCGGTTCCCGGGGCAGCTGTACGACAGCCACGCGGGCCTGAACCAGAACTACTTCCGCGACTATGACCCGGCCATCGGACGGTATGTGGAAAGCGACCTGGTGGGTTTGAGGGGTGGCCTCAATACATACAGCTATGCCACGTCCAATCCGACAATGCGGTTTGACAGCAACGGACTGACAGCGATTTCAGTCGATGTCGCGGCTGGCCTAATGCTCGTGGATCCGGAGGTCGCTGGCCGATCTCCATATCAAATGCCGATCACATCTGGTCGTGATCAGTGCACAAATAAGCCACAGTGCGCACCGGACAGGAATCGCGGACCAATTCCGCCCGGCGGCTACGTGATACGTTTGGCCGAGTTGTCGGACCCAGGAGTGATCCACGATCTGATTCGGCAATTCCGCGGAGACTGGGGCGATTGGCGCGTTCCAATCCATCGGCTACCGCGCACGAACACGCACGACCGATCAGGATTCTTCCTGCACGGCGGTACCGCTGGAGGCTCGGCCGGTTGCGTTGACTTTGGCGGAGGCGTCTTCGGCACCGCTCTCACCGATCAACTTAGAACGGACTTGCTGAACGATCCTGACGGCGTAGTTCCGTTTTATGTGCATTGAATTACCGGAGTGATCGTGGACATGAACAAACGTCAATGGATTCTGGGCGCCGTACACGTTGCTCTTTGGATCGCCACTGTCTTGGCAGTCGAGTCGGCGATGGAGGACAGCGCTTCACGCGCAGCCTACGCAGTTCTCTGCGCATGGTGGGCAACGCTCTACGTCGGACTGCTGGTCGGGTCGAGCTGGCGCGCGGTACCGGTCTTCTTGGTAGGAATGATTGCCGCACTGGCAATCGACGGTTCAATCGGTTGGAAGCACCTGTACCACGATACACCTGACGTAGCGTCGGCAGGGTTCTTGTGGGTTTCAGTTATTTCGTGCGTTCTGTGGAGCAGCCCATTTGTCGTTAACGAGATCGCGCGACGGGTTCGTGATCGAATTGCGAAGTGATCGAGTTTCCAATTTGCGCAGCGGCCGTGTACATCAGAACTACTTCCGCGACTACGATCCGGCCATCGGGCGGTATTTGGAGAGTGATCCAGCGGGATTAAACGATAGCAGCTACTCGACCTATACGTACGTCGGCGGGGAGCCGGTCGACCATTACGATTCTGAAGGACTCTACACTGTAAATGCGGGCGTCCCGCTGCCTTCACCTGCCCTTGATAGCCTTCTACGGTGCTTGGAGGCAATCATCGGTACTCACATCGTTGTCACCTCGACGACAAACGGCCTGCATCAGGACCCCGGTCACGCGGCAGGCACAAGCGTTGACATCCGACCACCGCCAGCGATTCCATCTGGTGACGTGTTCTGCGCCGCTGGAAACTGTGGGGCCGCTTGGGGACTGGACGAGAGCAAGGGAAAGCAGCGGTTCAAGTACACCACTGGAGCCAATCTCCACCTTCAGTTGAAGCCTCCGAGACACCCCAGGCCGACAGCTCCAAACGCCATCCCTGCACGGTGCAAATCGGGCATATGTTCGAATCCAACAGGTGGCCCATGAAAATTCGACTCATTTTGATTCTTATGCTGAGCTTGGCGAGATCAGTGTCCTCGCAACCGATATTCGCGAGCCCATCCAGCGACTCGCAGTGTTCACTGCCAGACGAATTGCAGCACGAGGTTACGACCCGCTACCCCACCATGCACATAGTGGGATTGCGGGACCTCGGATCCGACGACAGGGCGCTATTTGTTAAGGAGCATGGCAATACTTGTCCTGGATTATCGACGTTGGACTTCTATGGAGACGGCAAGCCCACATTTGCTATCGCCCTGCTAGCCCACGCTGAGGTGGGAAGGAAAGCTCGGCTAATCGTGGCCCGGCAAATCGAAGGTAAGTGGTCGATAAAGTGTATTGATAAGACGGAATCGTCCGTCCCCGTCATGTGGAGCGAAGTGCCAGGCGAGTACATGGACGTTCGGGGAGACAAGAAGATACGAGCAACGCGACCGGTCATCGTCTGGTGCGCCTATGAATCGTGGGCGATCCTGTACTCGTGGACTGGGTCGCGCATTTCCAAAATCTGGATCTCGGACTGAGGCGCTAAGTCCGAGAACTGGTGGTGGGCGATGCGGGATAGACTGGCGTCCGCAAAGTGTTACAACTCGACGGATGGCGGCCCGAGCTGGGCCACCGTTCGAGGGTAAGCGTGGGCCGATGGCCGCATGTGCAAGCGACCGTGACGTGTGGATGATGCGCGTGTCGTAGCGGGCAAGAGTGTACGTGTCCGCTTAGGATGTAAATGGACACGTCCACTGTTACGGTGCGCGCCGACACGTTAGGGCGCCGCGTGGTACCGAGGCACTTCCGCAGCCTCGAGGAGAAGCTGCAGATTGTTGCCGAGGCGCGCGCGCCTGAAGCCTCGGTAGCGGCAGTCGCTCGCAACAGAACATCGCCCGCGACTACGACCCGACAATTGGACGATATGTCGAGGGCGATCTCATCGGACTTGATGGCGGTCCTAACGTATATACGTACGTGTACGACCAGCCTATTGCTTCTATTGATCCAATTGGTCTCGTCAAACGCGGCATGGGATGGGGCGATCCCGCGTGGGCAAAGATTAAGTTGGCAGAGGCGGCAATTAGAGACGAAGCCCGCAAGAGTTGCTCTTGTCACGCGAACGGCAGTGAAGACGGTTGTATTCCGTGCAGCGTGATACCGAGGCTGCTTGACCGACTCGACACGTCGACAGTCACCGAGGCACCTCTTGACGGTGATTGCGGTGTCGGAAATATTCCTGGCCACACAGTTTTTCTATCTCCAGTCGCCTTTACAAGGAAATGCAATTGCCTGGCGTCAACGCTGTATCACGAACTCCTGCACAACACCGGCCTAGAGCACGATAACGTGACTCCCCTCCGGGGCCTCGGCGTAGACACACTGGAACGCCGATGCATGAATCATCTTTGCAAGAATCCAACGCCATGACTAGTAGAGGAGTAACGAACATGACGACCATATATCGCGGACTGAAGACGTTCGCCGTTTGCACATTGCTCTTCGCCACGCTTGGCCATGCAAAGGCAACGATTGTGACATTGTCTGAACTGGTCACGCAGTCGCAGGTGATTGTGTACGGTCGTGTTGTCGGGTCGCCCGCAGCTCTTTCTCCCCAATCCAAAGTGCGCTTTGAAGTGTCGACCGTGTTTAAAGGCGATTCGCTGGTGCACGATGGTGCCGTGCTCCTTTGCAATTCGCGACCCAACTCGGAATGGCCCGACGTCTCCAAGGTTGCTGGAAACAGCGTTCTCTTTCTCGCGCAAAAGGAAGGCTGTCTTGAGCTATCACATAGTTACAGGGCGCTCCTGAAGGTGCAGGGCGATCAGATTTCCACTGTGACCATAGAAGATCAGCCCGACAGCCAACCGCTAGACCAGTTTTTCAAGAAAGTACAAGCGTTGGTCTGCAATCAGTCTATGAGTCAGCCCTAGGTGCGACTCCGCGTTCAGCGCAGTGATTCCAAGTCAGATCTTCAGTAGGCTCGCCGCTGCACGCTGCAATTTCCCCGGAAACTGCAGTCCGCGAATTGGTCCGTCTTGGGCCACGCGACCTTGGCTGCTTGACCGGCGCCTCGGACGCCAATCAGAACTACTTCCGCGACTACGATCCCGCCATCGGGCGGTATGTCGAGAGTGATCCAGCGGGATTAAACGTAAGCGATCACTCAAGGCCGTCTTGACTAAGGTGTCGCAGGCAGATTGACCTCGTCAACGGTGATGTGGTCGTCGGCAGCCTTCTCGATTGCTTTGTCGAGACGGGACAGAAGGTCGAGCAGGGTCTCGCCTTTGCGCCGAGTGAGCATCGCATAGCAGAGGTCATCATCAGCGGCGGTGGCGACGCATTTGACCGGAGGCAGAGCGCCGACAGTGATGTCGCCGTGTCCATCGATGAGCCATTCGATGTTTCTGAACCGATGAGCGACGGGTTCCGACAGTCGCTTGTTCGCGGGCGAATGGTTTATGCGGCGCGGCTTTGCGCGACGGCTGCGTTTAGGTTTACGTTCCAGGGCAGCAACTCCTCGATGTGGTTGATCGGATGATCCGCAATGCGGTCGAGGACATAACGGAGGTACGCCTCGGGATCGATGCCGTTGAGTTTGGCGGTGCCGATCAGCGAGTAGATGACCTCGGCACGCACGCCACCGGTATCGGCGCCGAGGAACAGGAAGTTTTTGCGGCCGAGGGCAACCACGCGCAACGCTCGTTCTGCAGCGTTGTTCTCGAGTTCGAGACGGCCGTCGTGCAGGTAGCGGGTCAACGCGGTCCAACGCGTCAGGGCGTAGCGGATGGCGATCGCGAGCGGCGACTTACGCGACAGCTTGGAGACGGTGTTCTGGAACCAGCGATGCAGATCCTCGAGCAGGGGCCCGGCCCGAGCCTCGCGGATCGATCGTCGCTCCTCGGCGCTGCGGCCGCGGATCTCGGCCTCGATGGCGAACAGAGCCTGAATCCGCGCGAGCGCCTCGCGTGCGGTCGGGGAGTCGCCGGCGAGGTCGAGGTCATAGAACGGCCGGCGAACATGCGCCTTATGCCGAGCACGAGATAAGGCGCATTGTCCCGAGTCGCGTTTTATCTTGAGCGATGTTCGCACGCGCATGCATTGACCCGTTTTTTCGGCGAAGTTGCTCTGGATAATATCTCAGACCCGATCAGCACCGTCATCCCGTCGACCAGTGCTGCGTTCTGGTTCTTGTGCACTGAGGTGTGTGCGAGGCGCGGGTAAGCTCGATGTCGATGAAGGCGTGGAGGATTGATCCACAGCGATTTTCGGATGTTCGGCGCGTATGGCAACGCAACCGTTGCACCGAACCGGGTACGATCAGCGTCTATCGATACTGGATCTGCCGATTCGTCGACTATTGCAGGATTCAAGGTCTCGACGAGCACCAAGAGCTCACTCGCGAAGGCGCGAAGCGCTTCGCGATATGGTGGCGATCGCAGGGTAGTCCGCGCCCGGGACACCTCCCCGGCGCACTAAAATCATCTCGGAGCGCACTGCGTGCATGGTCATTTGCGCTCGGCGTCCTGCAAGTGAAGGTCCCGCCCTGGGAGCCGCCTGTGATAAGGCCGCCGCTGTCGCCGGCCATGGCTGAATTTGCCGCGTATCTCAAGGACGTGCGCGGCAATCCACCGCAAACGATTCATAAGAAGTTGGCTCACATGGCCATGTTCGCCGCGCACTGTCGGCGTCGTCGCCGCGCCGTGCATCGCGCGCGATTACGGGACATCGATGATTTTGTCGTTGCATGCCGCAAGCGGTATGCACGGGTCACCGTATCCGATATCTGCTCGACAGTGCGCGGATTCCTGCGGTTTCTTTGCGCGACTGGTCTCTCACCCCGCGATCTGTCCAGCTCGATCATCGCTCCGATCGTACGGGTTGGCGAACGACCACACCGGTCTCTTCCATGGAGGGATGTACAGCGCATCCTGCGCGCAGTCGATCGCTCGAGTCCGACGGGACGGCGAGACTACGCGATTCTGCTGATGATGAGTGTATATGGACTCGGCTCGGGCGAGGTGATCGGACTGACGCTCGATGACATCAACTGGCAAGCACAGTCGATACGCGTCGTTCGTCCAAAGACGCGTGTTGAGTTTCGACTGCCGTTGCTACCCGCGGTGAGTCGGGCGCTGGTCAGCTATCTTCGGTACGCGCGACCCGAGCACTCGACCACGCGACACCTCTTCGTGACGATGTGCACGCCGTTTAAGCCGCTGGCCTGCTCGGTGACCGTTCGGCATATTCTCCATTCCGCAGCAAGCCGGGCCGGTGTAACGGCTCCGTTTCTCGGCACCCATGTGCTCCGACACACCCACGCCAGTCGCCAGTTGGAGCTCGGCGCAGCGCCCAAGATCATTGGCGATATCCTGGGTCATAGGGATCCCGACTCCACTTCGGCCTATTTGTGGGTAGCCACCGATCGATTGCGTGCCATGGCATTGCCGGTACCTGCATGACTCGCGTGACAGCTGTTTCGCTGGCGAAGGACATCGACCAGTTCTTGGTATTCAAGCGTGCCCTGGGCCATCCGTACCAGCGCGGTGAGGCGGCGCTGCGGAGTTTTCAGCGATTCGCGTGTCGCAACCTCGAACGGCACGCGACGATCGATTTGGCCGCCACGATCAACGCCTGGCTGGCTCGTATTCCGAACCGCAAGCCCGTGACCCTGGCGTGCGATCTGGGGGCCGTGCGACAGCTCTGCCATTTTCGGCGCCGTCGAGATCCTAAAGGATATCTGCCGAGCGTGAGCTTGGCGCCGCAGACCGAGTCCCACTACGCGCCCTATATCTTCTCGGCCGAAGAGATTCGCACGCTGGTTGAAGCCGCCGGCCGCCACCAGGGACATAACTTTTGGCCCGGCCTGCTGCGTCTGCTCACTCTCACCGCGTACTGTACCGGGCTGCGTTTCGGCGAGGCCGTGCGGCTGCGATGCGCGGATGTGGATCTGTGCACCCGCGTATTGCATATTCGTGCGAGCAAAGGACGCAGTCGGCTGGTTCCTTTCGGACTGGATCTGGCCCGCGAGTTTCGGCAGTACTGGCCTCAACGCGCCGACGTTCTTCGGGCCAAGGGATGCGGTCACACCGACGCGCTATTCATCGGCCGATACGGTCGGGCAATAACGTTGAAGGGTGCTTCGGATGCCCTGCGTCGTCTCCTCCGTAAGCTGGGCTTGAAAGGCGCGCGCGGTCGGACCGGACCACGGCCCTACGATCTGCGCCACGCCTTCGCCGTTCATCGCCTGACCGCTTGGTATCGCGACGGCGTCGATGTTCATGCACGGCTTCCCTGGCTGTCGGCTTACATGGGACACGTCAGCATTCTCGGCACCGAAGTGTACCTTCACGCCACACCGGAGTTGCTACGGTTCGCGAGCGATCGGTTCGCGCGGCGAGTCGGCGCATGAGTTCGCGGCGCGCGAGCACACTGCTGCCTCTGGTCGGATCCTATTTCCGCGATCATTTGATGCGCGCCCGCGGCGCCAGTCCTCACACAGTGCGCTCGTATCGCGATACACTGCGGTTGCTCTTTGGTTTCATCGCAGATCGCCGCCACCGGTCCGTGGCCGATGTCACGCTCGACGATTTGCAGGCCCCCGACGTCCTGGCATTCCTCTCGCATCTGGAGTCGAAGCGCGCCAACGCCATCGCCAGCCGGAACGTCCGTCGGGCCGCGATCCGAAGTTTCTTCAAGCATCTGGTACAGCATGACCTGTCGCGCGCCGATCAGTACCAGCGCGTGCTCGCGATTCCAGGTAAGCGCGCCCATGTTCCAATGGCCCAGTATCTTGAGCCGGAGGACGTTAAGCAGATTCTCGCGCAACCCGATCGGTCGACCGCGTCGGGTCTCCGCGACCACGCCTTGTTGCTCCTGCTTTACAACACCGGGGCACGCGTCAGTGAGGCCCTTGGTGTGCGCGCCGAGCATTTGTCACTCAGTAATCCACGGCATGTGCGCCTGTTTGGCAAGGGCAACAAGGAACGGTTATGCCCGCTGTGGCGTGACACGGCGGCGGCGCTGCACAGATTGCAAGTCTCCCGCAACGCCCAGCCACAGGACTGGATGTTTTGCAGCCGCGGCGGCGCATGTCTCACGCGCGATGGCGTCGCCTATATATTGCAGAAGTACACGGCGTTGGCGGCACGCGTTGTCCCGTCACTTCGACGTCGACGCGTCACGCCTCACATGCTGCGCCACAGTTGCGCCGTTGCCTTGTTGCAAGCCGGGGTCGACATCACCGTAATCCGCGATTACCTCGGCCACGCCAGCATTTCGACGACCAGCCGCTACGTGACCACCAACCTGCAAATGAAGCGCGACGCGCTCGAGCACTTCTGGCAGCGCTCCGGACTCTCGCCTGCTCGCGCACGTCCATGGTCTCCCAAGCCCGATCTCCTGGCTTACCTCTCCTCCATCTGATCCGACGGCTGGTATTATCCGGAGTCGTCGGCACTCTCTGCCCCAGGTTTTCAGCAATGGCCGCCCAAGCACCCCAGATAAAACGCGACTCGGGACAATGCGCCTTATCTCGTGCTCGGCATAAGGCGCACGTGCGGCGCAAGTTCTATGACATTCACGTGGCCACGAGCTCGCCGCTCGCGCACGAAGCGCTTGAGCGCATCGGCGAACTCTACGGCATCGAGGAGGAGATCCGGGGTCAGCCGCCCGCGATCCGCCAAGCGCAGCGCCGAACCCGTGCGGGTCCGCCGCTCGAAGCGCTGCATCGCTGGCTGCACGCGACGCTGAAGCAGATCTCGCCCAAATCCGAACTCGGCGGCGCGATCCGCTATGCGCTATCGCGCTGGACGGCACTCACGCGCTATCGCGACAACGGCGCCATCGAGATCGACAACAACACCGCGGAGCGCGCACTACGGGCCGTGGCTTTGGGACGCAAGAACTATCTGTTTGCCGGTTCCGATGCCGGCGGCGAGCGCGCCGCCGCGATCTACTCGCTCGTCGGCTCCGCTAAATTGAACGGCCTGGACCCCGAGCACTACCTGCGTCACGTACTCGCGCGCATCGCCGAGCATCCCATCAATCGCGTCGCCGAACTTCTGCCGTGGAATCTTGCTGCAGAGTTGGCGGCCGAGCAGACGACAATCGCCGCTTGATATCCGACTCAGCGGTCAAGACTGCCCAGACCGGACGGTTACAACTACTTCAGAGACTACGACCCTGCAATCGGCAGCCCAAACTTGGTAGGCACTGCGACTACATTTTTGGATTTCTCACGCCCCAAGCAAACAAGCCACGTCGTCGCAACGAGAGTTTCCTGCGACGATCACAAGTAGGGCTTCGACGACATCAACGGAACACCTTCCGCGACCATGATCCGGTGATCGGGCGCGCGAGATCTCCCGGCGACAACCTACTTCCTCTTCGGATTCAGCTTCGCCTGCCGCACGACCTCGCCATCGACATTCTTGATCGACACCGTGAGGACTCCCGTGCGATCGATATCGACAAGGCCGTAGTTGAACCATTTCTTCGCCTGCGCCCAGGTCTTGGGTTCGCCGACGTAAGCGGGGCCGTAGAAGAACAGCCGGTCGGGATTAAAGGTGGTATCGAGCGTCTGTTTCGGAAATGACTGCGCGTTGAGCGGGCCGCTCGTGAACTCGTGCATTTCCCAGGTGGGATCTTCGTCTATCGGCCGGTAGTGAAAGCCGGCGGCGAAGTGCACATCGGTCGTGAGCCACACGATGTTCTTCACCTTGTTGTCGTAGAGCGAGTTGACAATCTTGCGCAACTCCCGCTCGTAGCCGAACTCGAGGTCGAAGCTCGCCCAGCCGTCGAGGCCGTTTTCCGTGCTGCCGGTCTGCAACGCCAGCGGTACGCTGGTGATGATGATTTTCCACGTGGCCTTCGATTTCGCGACCTCGCGCAGTAGCCACGCAAGCTGATCGGCGCCAAGCATGGTTTTCGGCGCGCTCGCCAGGTCCTTGGCGCTGTTGAGGCTGCGAAACTGCCGGCAGTCGAGCACGAAAACCTGCGCATGCAGGCCGTACGAGAACGTGCGGTAAAGCTTCGGCGTCGCCGATGCGTCACCGATCAGCGGGTTCTCATCGAGGAAAGCCTTGAGACCGAGCGGCAACAGATGTTCGCCCGCCGTGTAGGGCGCTTCAGTCCGCGTGTCGTTGCCGGGCCCGAAGTCGTTCGCAACCTCGTGGTCATCCCAGACGGCTACGTACGGCTGGTGGGCAATGAACTCGGCGAACCTGGCATCGCCCCGGTTGTAATGCCACATGCCCCAGTAATCTTCGAGCCTCACGGCTGGCTGCGCCGGTCCCGTGACTTGCATATTGTTGAGCTGGCCGCGCGGTAGGCAGGTGTTGTCTTCGTAAACCATGTCACCGAGCGCAACGAAGAAATCCAGCTTCTCCGCGCCGAGCGGTCCGAAGATCGGGTAGCCGTCGACGGCGTCGCGGCAGATGTTCTGCCCGCCGAGATCGCCGCTCCAGGCGAAGTGAACGGGCACGAACGATTGATCGGAAGCCGCGGTACGAAGGCGCCCGGCCGCTTTGAGGTTCTCGTCGACACCGCCGCCCGTGAACCACAGTTCGTATTCGTAGGGCGTGGCCGGCAGCAATCCCTTGAGCGTCACCTTGGCGGCGAAATCATTCGCGGCGGTGACCGGCGCATCGAATTTGCGCCACGCCGTGGTTGCGGTGGCGCGAACGCGCACGTGCATGGCGGTGGCATTCGGCATGCGCGACCACGCGACGGCCGAGTGCGGTTGCGGGTCACCGAAGATTACCAGGGGCGGAGCCGTCTCGGCGGCGTGCAATGCCGCCGTCGCCGCGAATGTCAGAACGGCCAGGAGCGCGCGGACGGGGTCGGTTCGCATGGCCCCGAAGGATAATGGGTCAGCGCTTGCGATGCATCGCTTGCGTGATGATTTCGCACAAGGCGTCGATGGCGGGCTTGCGCGTCGTCGATTTACGCCACACGGCGCCGACGACGCGCTTCGGCGCCGGTTTTGTGAACGGCCTCACGGCAAGCGAACGTTGATCGGAGTGTGCCGCGGCCGCCGCGAGCCCGGGCAACAGCGTGATGCCGTGTCCCGCCGCGACCATCTGCCGCAGGGTTTCGAGGCTCGTCGCGCGATAGTCGTCGTTTTCATGGAGGCCGACGCGGCTGCAGACCTCAAGCGCCTGGTCGCGCAGGCAATGCCCGTCTTCCAGCAGCAGCAGCTTCTCGTCCGCGAGATCCTTGAGATTGACGCTCGCGCGATCCGCAAGCGGGTGGTTCGCGGGCATGGCGACCGTGAACGGTTCATCGTACAGCGTACGGGTGGCGAAGCCATCGCCCTCGATGGGCAGCGCCAGGATCCCGACGTCGATCGCGCCAGCCTTGAGGCGTTCGAGGAGCGGCTCAGTCTGGTACTCGTACAGCAGCAGCTTCAGGCGAGGCAGCTGCTTTCGGAGCTTTGCAGCCACGACCGGCAACAGATAGGGGCCGATGGTCGGAATGAGCGCAAGGCGCAGCTCGCCCGCGAGCGGATCGCGGCCGTGCTTCGCGAGCGCAACGATCTCCTCGCCGTCCTCGAGCATGCGTCGCGCCCGCTCGACGACTCTTTCGCCCATTTCGGTCAGCGTCACGTTGTTCGGTTGGCGCTCGATGAGCGGCGTGCCGAGATAGTCCTCGAGTTTCTTGAGCTGGGCGGAGAGGGTGGGCTGGCTCACGTGCGACTTCGCCGCCGCCTTGCCGAAATGACGCGTGTCGGCGAGGGCGACGAGGTAGCGCAGGTCCTTGAGCTTGAGGTCGGCCATGGATGGCCATAGATGATACCTATCGAATCGATAAGATCAATCCATTGGATCACTTAAGACCAGGCGTGCAGGATGCGCGCCATACCTGAAGGAGAACCCCATGCTCGGCATCGGTCAAAAGTTTCCCCAGTTCTCGCTCACCGGTGTCGTCTCGAACGACATCGGTACGGCGTTCAAGCCCTTCGACAACCAGTCCGCCGCCGGCAAGTGGCAGGTCATCTTTTTCTGGCCGAAGGACTTCACCTTCGTCTGCCCGACGGAGATCGCGGCCTTCGGCAAGCTCGACCAGGCGTTCCGCGAGCGCGATGCGCAGGTCTACGGCGTCAGCATCGACTCCGAATTCGTGCACCTCGCGTGGCGCAAGGACAAGGAAGAGCTCCGTAATCTGCCGTTCCCGATGCTCTCGGACCTCAAGCGCGAGCTCTCGACCTCGCTCGGCATCCTCGACTCGGAAGCCGGCGTTGCGCAGCGCGCGACGTTCATCGTCGATCCGCAGGGCGTCATCCGCTTCGTCTACGTCACCGACCTCAGCGTCGGCCGGAACCCGGATGAAGTGCTGCGCGTCCTCGACGGCTTGCAGACGGACGAGCTCTGCCCGTGCAACTGGAAGAAGGGTGACGACACCCTGAAGGCGGCCTGACATGACGGGCCACGCTACCTCTCTTGCTCCCTCTCCCGCTCCTGCGGGAGAGGGCCGGGGTGAGGGCTCGGGTGAGGGCCGGCTTGAGGCCCTCCGCGAGCGCCTGCCCGACTACGCACGCGACCTGAAGCTCAATCTCGCGAGCGTGTTGACGGTGGAAGGCGCCACCGGCCTCAGCGCCACGCAGATCTGGTCCGTTGCACTCGCGACGGCCATCGCAGCTCGCAACGTCGCGCTCGCGCACGAAATCGAGCTGCTCGCCGCCGGGCATCTCGATGACGTGCATCGCAAGGCGGCCAAGGCCGCCGCCGCGATCATGGGCATGAACAACGTCTACTACCGCTTTCTCCATCTCGTGGAGGACGCGGAGTACCAGACGATGCCGGCCCGCCTGCGCATGCAGGTAATTGCGAGCCATGGCATCGGGCGCGATGACTTCGAACTGCTGTCGCTCGCCGTCTCGGCGGTGAACGGTTGCGGTCTCTGTATCACCTCGCATGAAAAGAAGTTGCGCCAGGCCGGCGTCTCGCGCGAAGCGATCCAGAGCGCCGTGCGCATCGCCGCGGTCATCCACGCGGTGGCCGGGGTGCTGGAGTTCGAAACGGCCGCCTGATCGAACGAAGGAAACCGATATACTTTCGCCGTGCATCGATCCAACCATCACCTCTCCGCGGGCGCCGTCGTCATCCGCGAAACCGATGAGGGCACGCGCTTCCTGCTGCTGCGCGCCTTCGATCACTGGGATTTTCCGAAGGGTCTTGTCGAGCCGGGCGAAGTGCCGCTCGCGGCCGCGATCCGCGAGGTGCGCGAGGAAACCACGATCGACGACCTGGATTTTGCCTGGGGGGAAGCCTTCACGGAGACCGGGCCCTATAGCCGCGGCAAGATCGCCCGCTACTACCTCGCGCGCACGCGCAGGGCAGACGTCAGCTTGCCGGTGAATCCGGAAATCGGTGCGCCCGAGCACCATGAGTTCCGCTGGGTCGATCACCCCGGCGCACTCGGTTTGGTGTCGCCGCGAGTTCGGCCGGTCGTGGATTGGGCCGGTGAAAAACTAAAACTCTGAAAAAGGGGACAGAAAAAGGGGACAGATTTATTTTCGTTCATATCTGGCGCAGACGCCCAGATACTCGAGAAAATAAATCTGTCCCCTTTTTCTAAAATAAATCTGTCCCCTTTTTCGTTAGAAGAGGCCCTCGATCTGGTGATCGGCGTTGAGCTTGATGTGATGCGCCGACGGCACCTTCGGCAGTCCCGGCATCGTCATGATCTCGCCGCACACCACGACCAGGAATTCCGCACCACCCGCGAGCCGCACTTCGCGGATCGGCACGACGTGATTCGATGGCGCGCCCTTGAGCGACGGATCCGTCGAGAAGCTGTACTGCGTCTTCGCGATGCAGACCGGGTAATGGCCGAAGCCTGAGTTCTGGTAGTCCTTGATCTGGTCGCGCACCTTCTGGTCCGCGATGATGCCCTGTGCGCCGTAGAGCGACTGCGCGATCGTGCGCACCTTGTCCCAGAGCGGCATCTCGTCGGGATAGAGCGTGCGGAACCTCGCCTTGCCGTTGCTCGCGAGCTTCACCACGGCGTGCGCAAGCTGCTCCGTACCCTTGCTGCCTTCGACCCAGTGGCTGCAGACGATCGCCTCGACACCGAGCTCCGCGCACTTCTGGCGGATGAGATCGTGCTCCGCGGACGTGTCGGAGTTGAACTTGTTGATGGCGACGACCACCGGTACGCCGAACTTGCCGACGTTCTCCACGTGGCGCGCAAGGTTCGCGAAGCCTTTCGCGAGGGCGACGACATTCTCCTTGCCGAGGTCGTCCTTCGCGACGCCGCCATGCATCTTGAGCGCGCGCACCGTTGCGACGACAACCGCGGCGGCGGGCGAAAGGCCCGCCTTGCGGCACTTGATGTCGAAGAACTTCTCCGCGCCGAGATCGGCGCCGAACCCGGCCTCCGTGACGACGTAGTCGCCGAGCTTCAGGGCCGTGGTCGTCGCCATGACCGAATTGCAGCCATGCGCGATGTTCGCGAACGGCCCGCCGTGCACGAACGCGGGATTGCCTTCCAGCGTCTGCACGATATTCGGCATCAGCGCGTCCTTGAGCAGCACGGTCATCGCGCCGTCGGCGATCAGCTGCTTCGCGCGCACCGGCTTCTTGTCCCGCGTCTGCGCGACGATGATGTTGCCGAGGCGCGCGGTCAGGTCGTCCAGGTCCCTCGAGAGGCAGAAGATCGCCATCACTTCGGAAGCGACCGTGATGTCGAAGCCGTCCTCGCGCGGGAAGCCGTTGCCTGCGCCGCCGAGCGAGGAGACGGTCGAGCGCAGCGCCCGATCGTTCATGTCCATCACCCGCCGCCAGCTGATGCGCCGCACGTCGATGTTGAGCTCGTTGCCCCAGTAGACGTGGTTGTCGACGAGCGCGGCGAGGAGGTTGTTCGCCGTCGTGATCGCATGGAAATCACCGGTGAAGTGCAGGTTGATGTCTTCCATCGGGACGACCTGGGAGTAGCCGCCGCCGGCCGCGCCGCCCTTCACGCCGAAGCAGGGACCGAGGCTCGGCTCGCGCAGGCAGATGATCGCCTTCTTGCCGATGCGGTTCAGGCCGTCGCCCAGGCCGACGGTCGTCGTGGTCTTGCCTTCGCCCGCGGGCGTCGGCGTGATGGCCGTGACGAGGATGAGCTTCGAATCATTGCGCGGCGCCAGGCTCTTCACGTAGTCGATCGCGAGCTTCGCCTTGTAGGGCCCGTAGTGCAGCAGCTGCTCGCGGGCGATGCCGAGCTTCGCGGCCACCTCGTCGATCGGCTTCATCTTCGAGCGGCGGGCAATTTCGATATCGCTGTCGACCATGGCTCAACCCTCAGGTCAATGGTGTCGCTTCGCTGCCGCGAGCGTGTTCTCGAGCAGGCACGCAATCGTCATGGGGCCTACGCCGCCGGGCACCGGCGTGATGGCTCGCGCCACGTGCACGGCTTCATCGAAGCGTACATCGCCCACGTAACGAGGCTTCCCATCACTACCCGCAATCGCGTTGACGCTCGCGTCGATCACCGTCGCCCCCGGCTTGATCCAGTCGCCGCGGATCCGCTCAGGCTCGCCGAGTGCCACGATCAGGACGTCGGCGCGCCGGCACGTGGCTGCAAGCTCGTTGTTGTTGCGGGTGAGCAGTGTGACCGTGCATTTCGCGTCGAGCAACATACGAGCTATCGGCTTCGCAAATACCATGGAGTCCGATGCGATGACGGCGGCGCGGCCCGCGAGCGCCGGTGTCGCGCGCTCGAGCAGGCGAAAACTCGCAAGCGCCGCGGCGGGCGAAAATTTGCTTCCCGCCATGCCGTCGATGTCCTTGGCGGGAGCGATCGCCGCGGACACGGCCGCGAGATCGACACGCTCCGGCAGCGGCCACTGCACGAAGATGCCATGCACCGCAGGGTCGGCGTTCAAGCGCAGGATCGCATCCGTAACGACCTGCGTCGTCGCGGCAGCGGTCAGCGGCTGCGCGACCGGGCGAATTCCCGCGCGCTCGCACTGCACGACTTTCTTGCGCACGTAGAGACGCTGTACCGGATCGTCGTCGAGTGCGATGAGCGCAAGGCCCGGCGTCACGCCGCTTGAGCGGGTGAATTCGGAGACGTCGTGGGAGAGTCGCGCGATGAGCTCGTCGGCGGCGCTTTCGCCGTCGATGATCGTCGCCTTCTCAGTCACGAAAGTTCACGTACTGCAGCGGCAGGCCGAGCTTTTCCCTGCGCAGCATCGCGATCGCATCCTGCAGGTCGTCGCGTTTCTTGCCGGTGATGCGGACCTTCTCGCCCTGGATGGCGGCCTGCACCTTGAGCTTCGAATCCTTGACGAGCTTGACGATCTTGCGGGCAAGGTCCGAATCGATGCCCTGCTTCAGGATCACGGTCTGGCGGGCGGCATTGAGCGCGATCTCGGGCTCCTTGATCTCCATGCAGCCGATGTCGATGCCGCGCTTCGTGACCCGCAGCTTCAGGATCTCGAGCATCTGCTTCAGCTGGAAGTCAGCGGGCGCCTTGAGCGTGACGGTCGATTCGACCAGTTCGAAGGTCGAGTCCGTGCCCTTGAAGTCGTAGCGCTGTTCGAGCTCGCGTGTCGCCTGGTCCACGGCGTTCACGACCTCGTGCATGTTGAGCTCGGAGACGACGTCGAAGGAGGGCATCTACATTTCGGTCGCGCGACCGCCGAGCTCGCGATAGAAGATCGTCGTCGGATGAAAATGCCCGTCGGGTCCCCGCAGGTACCGCGGAACGGCGCCGACTTTCGTGTAGCCCGTGGAGGCATACAGCAATTCGCCGCCGCCGCCCGTCGGCGTGTCCGCGACCAGCAGCGATCGGCCCTTCGCGACCGCCATCTTCTCGATCGAATCGAGGAGCTTGCGGCCGAGACCGTGGCGGCGTGCGCGCTGGTGCACGAGAAGCTTCTGCACCTGGGCGCGGTGCCGGGCGTTCGGCGTGGAGGCGAGCAGCAGCTGCACGCAACCGGCGACGTCGTGATTCGCCGTCGCGATCAGGATGACGCGTACCCCCTGGCCGACTTCCTCGAGCGCTTCCGCCCAGTAGTTGCGGGCGTCCTTTGTCGAAAGCGGTGCAAGGAAGCCCACGGAGGCGCCGCTCGCAACGGCGTCCTGCAGGAGTTCGACCAGGCCCGAGAAGAGCTCGAGACTCGGAGTCGTGCGTATTTCAGCAATGTGCCAGTCAGTCATGCCGGAAGGATACGGCACGGCACCGGCGCAGGGCTACCCTAGCCGAGCCAGCGCAGGCGCGAGCGTGGCGCGGGATCCATCACGAGGAGCTGCGCGGGCTCGCGCAGGAGACCGGAAGTCGCGAGGGCTCGGGAAGCCTCCTCGGCGATCGCTGCCATGACACCGTTCACCGCTGCATTGCCGTCGAAGAGACCGAGCCACACGAGGAATGGGCCGTCTTCACGCACGGGGTGCTGGGGAAAGTTGTTTGGCTCGCCGAGCGTTGCCAGGATCGCGACTTCGCGCAGGCCCGCGGCCTGGTAGCGCTCGAAGAAGGGCGCGGCACGGGTAGCCAGTTCATCGACCCGATTCGCCTGCGCGCTGAAGACCTGCGCGACAACTACCCCGCGTGCGCCAAGCGGCTCCGCGACGGGGTCGACCGCCGGCAGGACGGGTATCGAACCCTTGATCGGCCTGAGGAGCATTACGTTGTCCGAATCGATGAGCCGGGCGTTCATCGTCTGGCGATGCTCCTTCCAGAGCGGCCCGTAGTACATCGATGCACACACCGTGGCGCGCGCGTCCATGTCGCGATAGCCGCGCAGCCAGGTGAACATCGAGTCGTTGCCTCGTTCGAGGAACTGGCCGAAGACGAGCGCGCCCAGCTGCTGAAACGCTTCCGGGAAGTAGTTCTCGAAGCATTGGCTGAAGTGGGCGCGCTCGCCCGGCTTGATCGTGTAGCGGCGTAGCTCGACGACCGAATAGTTTCCGAGGTGCGCGGTGTGTGCCGACGACGTCGGCGCCCGGGTAACGGCATCCGCACGCGTCATGTCCATGATCCAGTTCGTCTCCCAGGTCGTGCCGCCGTCGGTCGAGAACGCTTGTTCCCAGCGCGGCGCCGGCGTATCGACGCGCGACCAGAGGAAGCGCACGCGGATCGGCTTGCCCTCGAACTGATCGTCGCCTTCGAAATGGCCCACGTTGTTGGAGAATGTTCCGTGTACGGGCGGCTCCAGCCTGCCGTGCCGGTTGTCGGCCCAGTAGATGGACCAGCGCTTGCGGGCAATGTCGAAGAAGCGAAACGACATGCCGATGAACGGGCCTTTGAAATCGCCGCGGAACTCGTCCTCGTTGCCGATGCCGTCGAGGAGAGGCTGGGCAATGCAGGTGGCGTCGAATTCCTCCCACTCGGTGCAGCCCTTGAGGCGTTCCTTGAGCCGGCGATTGCGCACCGTCCAGCGGCCCATCCAGAAGTCGAAATCGCGGCGGCCATCGGCCGGCAAGCTGCCAGGGGTCATGATTGGACTCCTCGAATGAAGGCACGCAGCCTACGGCCCATATAGGGCGGATTCCGCCCTATATATGGTTAGACTTCGAATCATGCCCCGCCCGACTACCCGAGTACTCGCCATCCTCGAACTGCTGCAGTCGCGCGGCCGGGTGAGCGGCACGGAAATCGCCCGGCATCTCGGCGTCGACCGCCGCACCGTGCGCCGCTACATCTCGGCGCTGGAAGAGCTCGGAATTCCGATCACCACGGAGCGAGGCCGCGACGGCGCCTACCTGCTGGTCGCGGGTTTCAAGCTCCCGCCGATGATGTTCACGGGCGACGAAGCACTGGCGCTCGCCGTGGGCTTGCGCGCGGCGCGCGGCCTCGGCCTTTCCCAGACGACCGCCGCCGTCGTGAGCGCGAGGGCGAAGCTCGAGCGCGTGATGCCGGGCGGTTTGAAGCGGCACCTGCGTTCGATCGATGAAACCGTGATGCTCGAGCTCGCGGCGCCGAAGGCAGCGAACGACGGCGTCGCGCTCGGCACGCTGAGCGAAGCCGCGCGCGCCGAAACCCGCGTGAACCTGAGCTATCGAGCGGCGGATGGCAGCCGCACCGAACGTGGCCTCGATCCCTATGGCCTCGCGTACCGCGGCGGGCGCTGGTACGTCGTCGGCATGTGCCATCTGCGCGGGGGCGTTCGGTCCTTCCGGCTCGACCGCGTCGAGAAGGTCAAACCGCTCGCCACGACCTTCCGGCGGCCCGCGGACTTCAATCCGCTCGCAACCCTCGTCTCATCGATCGCAACCCTGCCGCGCGCACACGCCATCGAGGTCATGCTCGAGACCGATCTCGCAAGCGCGCAGCGCGCGCTCTTTCCGGCCGCGGGACTCCTCGAATGGCGGGCGGGCAAGGTACTATTTCGCGCACAGGCGGACGATCTCGACTGGTTCGCGCGCGAGCTCGCGCGGCTGCCCTTTGCCTTTAGAATTGCCAGTCCCGCGGCCCTGCGATCGAAAGTGATAGCGCTGGCGGCACGCTTGCGGCGACAGGCGCGGCAAAACGTCAAACAGGTCACGGAATGAGTTCACAGCCATAGGCAAAGTGCGGGAGCCATGACGAACCAGTCCCTGAAATACGCCCATCCCCTCGACCTCCGGCTGGCGGATGAGACCCTGTTTTCGTGGTTCGGGCCGATGTTCCAGCTCTTCGGTAGCCATTGGCCGGTTGCGCTCGCCGCGGGCGTCGCGAGCGTCGTCGTGCGTTACCTCATCGGGCTGCTGCCCTGGTTTGCCTACATCGCGTATGCGCCCTGGTGGAAGGTCGCGATTTATGGCCTGGTCGAGGCCGTCGCGCTCACCGTCGTCGGCGTGCTTGCCTACCGCGCCATCGCACATCGCGAGGGGCTGCGGTACCGCGTCGGCGAGGTGAATGCCTCGGGTAGCGCCGCTTTGCGTGGCGTGCAGATAGCGGTCGTCTGGATCGTGCTGGCCCTGCTCGTGGAACTCGCGCTCGTCATCCTCTCGAAGCTCCTCGTCGGGATGTTCAGCGGATCGAATCCGTCGTCCACGACCGTCGTCCTGCTGATCGTCGCCGCGATCTACGGCGTGCCGATCCTGATCTTTCTGCTGGCACCCATCTGGGTGGCGCTCGGCGTCTCGAGCGCGCTGTCGCAGGCGCACGCGGCGCGCAGCCTCGAAGGCTCGATTGCCGCGGTGTTCACCTCGCTCCGTCTCGTGTTCTCGCAGAAGTGGCGCGTCGCGGCTCCGGCCTACTGCTTCGGCGCGCTTGCCGGGCTCATCATGTATCTGCAGATCAAATACAGTTTCCTGCCGGCGGCCTTGATGAATCCCTGGCTCCTCAATGTGCTCGCCATCGTCATGTTCGGCCTCGGCGTCACGATGACCTTCGTCATCGAGCGCGTGTACTCGCCCGATCTGGGGATCGAGCCGGGCGCTGAGCCGGCACCCGTGAGCGAATCGGCGCCAGCCGCGTCGCCAACGCCCGGCGGTGGGACCGTAGGCGCTGCTGCGCCGACAGCGTCAGCGTCAGCGACTCCCGCTCCTTCAGCCGCGCACGCTCCGGCGATCGCGGAGCTCGTCGAGAATGAACTGCGCATCAACAAGACCACGGAACTCGTCGACCTGACGGAGCGTGGCCTCGCTGCGGATCCGAGGTTCTTCGCCGAGCACACCGAAAGCATCGTCACGCTAGCGAAGCGCATGGTGCAGGCACAGCGGCCGGATCTCGCACTGCGGGTCCTGCAGCCCTACGTGAAGGAGCAGCGCAAACACCGCCTGCACCTGACGGGCTCGCTCCTCGCCGCTGAACTCCTGTCGCGGGATCCGGCGCAATTGCAGTCGGCGGCGCGATTCCTGGCCCAGCTCAAGACCTACTATCCGGACGAGCCGATGGTCGATCGCATGACCCGGCTCACCGACAAGGCCATCGCGGCGGCCAACGCGCCGCCGAAATCGCCTGGCGCGTAGGGGCCGGTCCGGTGCGCGCCGTCCTGGTCCTGCTCGCCGCGCTGGCGCTCGTGGGATACCACTATCTGTCGACGCGCGCGGTGGCGCACGGTCCGGGGGTGCTCGTCCCCGACGATCCGCGGCAATCCGATCCCGATAGCGCCGCTCCGATCAGCGACAAGGACTTCACGCTGAAGCCGCGCGCACGTTTCGCCGCCGACGCGCGCGTCCTCTCGCTCGAGCACTATCGCAGCGGCAAGCTCGCCGACATCGTGCCGCTCGATATCGCCGTCGGCTGGGGCCGCATGTCGGACTCCGACGTCCTCGCGAAGATTCAGGTCACGCAGGGCAATCGCTTCTACTACTGGCACTACGACGACGAACCGCCGATCCCGCGCGAGGAAATCGAGGAGCACTCGGCGAACTGGCACATGGTGCCGGCGAATGATGCCGTCTGGCACACCCTGAGCAACGTGCGGGTGGGACAGATCGTCCATCTCGAGGGCTATCTCGTCGACATCGACAGCGCGGAAACCGGATCCATCCGAACCTCGCTCACGCGCGACGACACCGGCGCGGGTGCCTGCGAAATCATCTACGTCGAAGCCGCCGGGTCGCGGGCGAACTAGGCTCCCATCGCGATCAGCTTGCCGATACGCACCAGGAAGCGCTGCGTGTCGTGCGGCGTCACGAGCACCGGGCGGCGGTCGCGGTATTTGAGAAAGACGGCGCGCGAGAGATCGGTCGCGTACGCTCGATAAAAGCCGACCTGCCGGTTCCAGAACCAGCCGGTAATCGAAAAGAGTCCGCCGTTGCCGAAGACGCGCAGGGTCCCGCGCAGCAGGTCGACGTTGCCGCTCGCTTTCACGAGCCCGGCGAGCGGCAGCGTCGTCGTCCAGCCAAGGCGCCGGATTTCCAGCGTGTGTTCGGTGAGCGCGTAGCCGCGAACCATGAAGGGCAGCGCCGTCAGCAGGATGAAAAGCGGCAATGCGATCATTGCGGCCGGCCACACCCACAACTGATGCGGGCCGGTCGTGAAACCAACGACCGGCAGCAGCAGGAGGATTGTCACGGAGAAACCGGTCGCGAGCTTCAGGCCGCGACCCCATGGCGCGTGAAACTCGACGATCATGCGCGCAGCGCCGCCTCGATCTTGCTGACCGCGTCCGGTCCGACATGCTTGCGCAGGAATTCGAGCACGATAGGCACGAATTGCCTGGCGGTGTCGACCGACAACCCGAGCTTCGAGAATCCGGCGACGACCTTGGCAAGGAGCGCCGCGTTACCGCCGAGCGCGGATGCGAGTCCTCCCAGGAGGCCGCCTCCACCGCTCGAGGGCGCAAGCTTCAGCAGGTCGCCGATGCCCGGTACGCCGCCGAGCAACTTCTGGAACTCGCCGGCGCCGAGTTTTTCCTGCGCCGTCTTGAAGAGAAGGCCCGCGCCGGCTTGCGCCTGCGTCGCATTGATGCCGAGTTGGCGCGTGAGCTCGTCGATCAGTTCTTTCATGGCGGTTCGCTAGCAGGCCGCCGCCGGAAAGCCGTCGGCGCCGGTGCGCCACGCTGTCCAGGCGAGCGCACCGGTCGGCTGGTCGCGCGCCGCATCGAGCTCGCGGCCGAGATAAAAAACGCCAAGCTTCTCGAAATCCTGCATGGGAGTGCGTGCGGATTCGTGTTTTCGTACTTGTTCTGGTGGCACTCTAGTCCCGTCAATGCGCGAAAGCACGGGGCCCGCCGTGCCGGCGGGCTGTTGCGACGCGAGAAGCGGCGGGTGGAGGGCAAATGCGAAACATCATCGGCTGGTTGTCGGCGGCGGTCTTCTCCTCAGTCGCCTGGTGGCTGGGCGACAAGATCCATTTCGTGGTGGCAATCCTCGCTAGCGCGATCGCCGGCGGCGTCGGCCTCTACTACGGCTACCGCTGGTTCGACGAAAACCTCGACTAGCAAACCGGTGCCGGTGTTGGATAACTGGGGATTTGCGGGAGCAAAGTACGCCAATTCCCCAGTTATCCAACACCGGCACCGGTTTGCTAGCGGTAGCCGCGCGCCTGCAATTGAAACAGCCGCGCGTACACGCCGTCCTGCTTCACGAGCTCGTCGTGACTGCCGAGCTCGGCGATCCGGCCCTGGTCGAGCACGGCGATCTGGTCGGCCATGCGCACGGTCGAGAAGCGGTGCGAGATCAGGATCGCGATGCGCTCGCGCGTGAGCGACTGGAAATGCTCGAACACCTGCGCTTCGGCCCCCGCGTCCATCGCGGCGGTCGGTTCATCGAGCACGAGAATATCGGCCTCGGAACGCATGAACGCGCGTGACAACGCGATCCTCTGCCACTGGCCGCCGGAAAGTTCCCGTCCGTCCTTGAACCACTTGCCGAGCTGCGTCTCGAACTGCTGCGGCAGGTCCCGGATGAACGGCGTCGCCATGCCCTTGTCGGCGGCCTCGAGCCATTGCCCGCGATCGTCGAAGCGGCGCACGTCGCCCGCGCCCACGTTCTCGCCGACGAGCAGCTGATAACGCATGAAATCCTGGAAGATAACGCCGATGCGCCGGCGCAGCGTCCCTTCATCCCACTCATTGAGATCCGCGCCCTCGAGCAGGATGCGTCCCGACGTCGGTTGATAGAGGCGCGTCAGGAGCTTGATGAGCGTCGTCTTGCCGGAGCCGTTCTCGCCGACCAGCGCCAGGCTTTCGCCCGGGCGGATGTGCAGCGTGATGCCGGAGAGCGCGGCGCGCTCGGCGCCCGGATAGCGGAATTCGACATCTTCAAATCGGATGCCGTCACCGGGATCCACCCCGACCGTGCGCGAACCGCGCGCGGGAGGCACCGCTTGTTCGAGATATTCGTAGAGCGTCGAGAGGTAGAGGTTGTCCTCGTACATCCCGCCAATCGCGGCGAGGATCGAGGAAACCGCCGACTGGCCCTGGCGAAACAGCATCAGGTACATCGTCATCTGGCCGATCGAGATCGTCGCGACGATCGCTTCGACGGCGATCCAGGCGTACGCACAGTAGAGCGCCGCGGTGCTCAGGAGGCCGAGCGCGAATCCCCAGCTGTCGCGCCGGATCGTGAGATCGCGGTCCGCCGCATAGAGCTTGTCGAAGATGCCCTTGTAGCGGCCGAGGAGCAGGGGCCCCAGCTCGAAGAGCTTCACTTCCTTGGCATTGTCTTCGCGGGCGAGCACCGACTCGAGGTACAGCGTCATGCGCGTTTCCGGCGAGCGCCAGCGAAAGAGCCGGAACGCATCGCCGGAAAAGCGCGTCTCGGCGACGAACGCCGGGAGCCCCGCGACAACCAGGATGACGACGGCCCACGGCGAGAAGTGCGACAGCAGGATGCCGAAACTTGCGAGCGACACGCCGTTCTGCACGAGCCCGAAGGTGCGCATGACGAGCGACAGCGGCCGGCTCGATGCCTCCCGCCGCGCGCGCGTCAGCTTGTCGTAGAACTCGGAGTCCTCGAACTGCTCGAGCGCGAGCGTCAGCGCCTTGTCGAGGATCATCACGTTGACGCGGTTCGCGAGCTGCGCGCGCAGCAGCGACTGGCAGGTCGAGAGCCCGCGCTGCGCGCCCGCGATCGCGGCGACGATCAGCGCTTCGAATATCACCCAGCGCAGCACCGGCAGGTATTCGGTCGCGCCGGTGGCCGCGTGAATCCGCACGGCGGTGATCACGCCGTCGACGATCTTCGCGCCGACAAAGGCGACGCCCGCGGGCAGCGTGCCGGCGATGAGCGTGAGGATCGCGAGCGCGACCGTGAGGCCCCGGCTCGTCGTCCAGACGAGCTCGACTGCGCGGCGGCTGTACTGGAAGACGCCGAAGAAGCGGGCGAGGTCGAAGGGTTCGGCCCGGGCGGCGGGCCCTGCGCTGGTTCCGGCCTTGCGCATGTCGGGTGGTGGCTTCGGGCTGCTAGCCACTGCCGGTGAGTTTCTTCTTGTGCTTGCGCATCAGCTCAATGAAGCGCGGCGTCAGCCCGATGTCCTCGTAAACCGGATCGCCCTGCTCGTCCTCTGAGATCACCTTCTTTCCCGGAACGTAGGGCATGGAGGCTGCAAGTTCCTGCAGCGCAAGACCGAGCAGGTCCGTGATGAGGGTTTCGCGGGTCTGGCCGGGGAACAGGTCCACGAGCGCCTGCAACCGGGCCGCATCGTCGATCGGCAAGCGCACCGAATACTCGGTGGCCGTGCGGGCAGGACCGGCTTTCTTCTGCCAGTCATCGAGCAGCGCCTTGAACTTCACGGGAGGCTCCAGCGGAATCGCCGAGGAAAGAAGGCGGCATTATAGCGGCCGCGGCGCCGGACCCCCGGTTCCGACCCCCTGGCCCTGCGGGAAGGCCTCGCTGGCGTTACCATACCCCGCATGAATTCCGATCCGACGACCGGCACGCCGGGCAAGGCCGAGCGCGACTGGGCGCTGTTCGCGCATCTGTCGGCTCTCCTCGTCTACATCACCTTGATCGGCGGCATCCTGGCGCCGTTCGTGATCTGGCTCATCAAGCGCGAGGAAATGCCGTTCGCCGGCACCCAGGCGAAAGAGGCGCTCAATTTCCAGATCACGGTTTATCTCGCGGCGGTCGTCCTTGGCTTTCTGACCATCGTCCTGATCGGCCTGCCGCTGCTCGCGGCCCTCGTCATCGCGCACGTCGTCCTCACCATCATCGCGACGATGAAGGCTAGCGAGGGCATCGCCTACCGTTACCCGTTCAATCTGCGCCTCATTGCCTGAGGGCGGCACGAGCGAACGCCCGCCGGGCCGAAAAGCTGGCGAATCCGGCGTCCGGCTAGTAAGGTACTGTGTCAAATTCCGCCACCCGCTCGGGCGGCCGGGACCACACCAAGAACAACAGCAGACGGCCAACGGGAGACCCAAAGATGTTCTGTTCCAGCTGCGGCACCCAGGTGCCTGACGACTCCATTCGCTGCACGAACTGCGGGGCCGCCATGCGCGGCGGATCGGCTGCGGCCGGCTCCCAGTCGGGTGGCGCCGTGAAGGGATTCTTCATCCTCGTCGCATCGTATTTCCTGATGCCCCTGAAGACGCTGAAGATCGTGCGCGATCAGCTGCGGGAAATCGGTTCGAAAGGCATGCTCGACGTCAGCACGGAACTGCCGCACCTGAACTGGGTGCGCGTGGCCGGCGGCGTGATCGCCTGCCTCGCGATCATCGTCGCGCTGCTCGGGGGCCTGTTCAAAGGCATCTCGGCGTACCAAGAGAACAGCTACGACACCGGCAACGCCATCATGCAGTTCCTCGTGTACCTCGTGATCGTCGGACCGCTGTGCGCCGTGGCCTTCAACTGGTTCATCATGTACATGGTCGAGCTCATCACGATCTGGGTGTCCATCAACAACAACATCAAGAGAATGGCGGACCGGCGCTGACACGCGCCGTATCCCGGGGCTTGAGGAGCACGCGATGATTTGTGCGAGTTGTGGGGCGGAAGTTGCCGGCGCGCCGAAGTTCTGCAACAAGTGCGGCGCGCCGTTTACGCCCGCAACGGCGGAAGCGGCTGCGGCCACCGGTGCGACGAAGCTGTGTCCGAAATGCGGCGCGGTGAACGTCGTGAGCGCGAAGTTCTGCAAGCAGGACGGCTATCGCTTCGACTCGGGCCAGGCTGCACCGCAAGCACCCGCTCCAAAGCCCCAGGCGCCACCGCCGCCACCCCGGCCTGCAATGCCGCCGCCTGCACGTCCTCAATCGGCCGCACCGGCGCCGAGCCAGGCTGCGATTCCCGGTTCGGTCACCTGCCCGACCTGCGGCGAGTTGAACCCGCCGAATGCGAGGTTTTGCAAGAAGGACGGCACCTCGCTCGCCGCGGCTGCAGCGAAACAGGGGAAGCCCGCCGATCCCGCCAAGCCGGTCGACCGCGTGGCGGAAATGGCGATGGGTCTGTCGTTGGCGCCGGATCCGGACTCGGAACCGGACGCTGCGCCCCGGCCGCCGCCGCGCCCCATGCCGCCGGTTTCCCGGCCGATCGAGACGAAGCCGAAGATCGAGATACCTAAGCCCGCGCCGCCCGTCGACGACACCGGCATTCACGCAACCGGGGTCCGCAGGCCTCCCCGCAGCAAGGCTGCGAGGATCGGATTGATCGCCGCGGTCGTCGTCGTCGCGGCCGGCGCCGCCGTTCTCCTCTACTGGAAGGGAATCGTCGGCAATCGGGCCGAGGCGGTTGCCGAAAACATCACGACGGCGCTTGACGAAAAAGGCTTCCCGGGAATCACCGTGCGCGTCTCGCCCGACTGGGTCGCGACCGTCTCGGGCATCGTGGTCGGGCAGGTGAAGCGGGATGAGCTGCTCGGCATCGTCCAGCAGGATTCGAACATCAAGGGCGTCACCGATGAATTGACGGTCCGGCCGGGACCGGGCGAACTCGAACAGCAGGTCGGCGACGCACTGACCGCCCGCGGCTTCAACACCGTGACGGTGACGGTCGGCGCGGATCTCGTTGCCATGCTGAAGGGGACGGTCGACGATCCCTCGCTGGAAACCGTCGCAATGGACACGGCACGCGGCGTCGCCGGGCTCAAGGACGTGCAGAGCGCGATCAAGCTTTCCATTGCCGCGCGCCAGGCGGCGCTGACGGCAGCGCTCGCCGCCAGCGGTTTTGACCAGGCAACCGCCCAGATCGTCGACGAGAGCACCGTCAACGTCGGCGGCAACGTCTACAGCGCGGATGAAAAGACGAAGCTCGTCGATCTCGTGTCGACGACGACGGGCATTGCGACGGTCAACGACCTGTCGCAGGTCATCGAACGGCCGCAGGTCGTCAATCCCGGCAAGGTCGAAGCGGACATCAACAACCTCCTGAAGAAAGCGGGCCTCGCGAACGTCGCGGCCGTGGTCGACGACAAGCTGAACGCAACACTCGTCGGCACGGTGACCCGCGGCAGCGATCGCGACAAGGCGATGAAGACCGCGCGCAAGGTGACGGCCATCAAGTCGCTGCGCTCGGAAATCGAAGTGGCCGGAGCGGTGGTCGCGGCGCCCGTGCCGCAGGCGCCGGCGGAGAGTGCGGCGTTGAGCGCGGTGAAAGGCCAGTGGAGCGGGAAAGTCGATGCGGGTTTTCTGCAGGTCTATAACTTCAAGATCACGATCAACGGCGGTCCCCTCGGCCAGGACGTCGGCACCAGCATCTACGGCACGGACAAGAGCGCCTGCCTTGGCACCCTGACGCTGCAGGAGGCAAACGGTCAGAGCTTCACCTTCACCGAAAGCATTCCGCACGCCGGGATGCTTTGCCCGGGCGACGGCACGCTCAAGATGCAGGTCGGGGCCGACGGCAAGGCGAAATTCGAGTGGTATCGCAAGAAGGCCCCGACCAAGCGCTATGCCAAGGGCTCGGGCGCCAGGAGCTGAGGCCGGAAATTGACCACGGTTGACGCTGCCCGATTCAGCAGGGATACTCGATCGCCATGAAATTTCATTGCACCCAGGACAAAGGCTGGTGGTGGCGTCACTCCTGACGGAGTGGGCGCCGGGCGCAATCCAGTTTTCAAGCGATTCCCAGGAAACCCATCTCCGAGCAGTAGCCGGGATGGGTTTTTTGTTGCCCGAAGGTTTTGACTGGCATGAACGAGCATTTCGATATTGCCGCCGATCTCGATACGCCGGTCTCGGCGTACCTGAAGCTCGCGCCGTTCCGTCCGCGCTTCCTCCTCGAAAGCGTCGAAGGCGGTGAACGGCTCGCGCGCTATTCCTTCATCGGCTTCGGCGACTGCCTCGAAGTGCGGCTCGATTCCTCGGGACTCACGATCGGTTCCGAACGGCGGCCGGTCCCGAAATCGCGCGACGACCTGCTTGCCGCGTTGCGCTACGCACTGACCCTTGCGCCGAAACCAAAGCCCGACGTCGCCGGCGTGCCGTTGTCCGGGGGGCTCGTCGGCGCGGCGGCCTACGATCTCGTGCGCTTCTTCGAGCGCCTGCCGAACAAGGCGCGGCGCGTCGAGGACGTGCCGGATGCCTGCTATCTCGCGCCGAAGTCGCTCCTCGTGTTCGACCACCTGACGCGCGGCGTGGCGCTGCTGCATGACGGGCCCGAGAGCGAGCGGCGCAATCTGCGCCGCGAGGTCATCGCCGCGCTGCGCGGCCCCGTCCCGCCTGCGCGAGGCCCCGCGAAATTTGCGCGAGCGAGCGCGAGCCTCTCGCCCGACGAGTACATGGCGGGCGTGCGGCGCGCGCAGGAATACATCGCCGCGGGCGATGTCTATCAGCTCGTGCTCTCGGCGCGCTTCACGGGCCAGCACACGCTGAGTCCCTTCGAGGTCTATCGGGCGCTCAGGCTCATCAATCCCTCGCCCTACATGTATTTCTGCGAGCTCGGCGAACTCACCGTCGTCGGGTCCTCACCCGAGGCGCTCGTGAAGCTGAACGCCGGGCGCGCGTCGCTCAGGCCGATCGCAGGTACGCGCCCACGCGGCACCACGGCGCCGCTCGACGAACGGCACGAGCGGGAGCTGCGCGCGGACCCGAAGGAGAACGCGGAACACGTCATGCTCGTCGATCTTGCGCGCAATGACCTCGGCCGCGTGGCGGCGGCCGGCAGCGTCGGCGTCGATCCCTATCGCATCATCGAACGCTACAGCCACGTGATGCATATCGTGAGCGCCGTGAACGGCAGGCTCGAGGCGGGCAAGGACGCGTTCGACCTGTTCGCCGCGACCTTTCCGGCCGGCACGCTCGTTGGCGCACCGAAGGTGCGGGCGATGGAGATCATCGACGAGCTGGAGCCGGTGCGGCGCGGGCTGTACGGCGGCACCATCGGCTATTTCGGCGCGCGCGGCGACATGGATCATGCGATCACCATCCGCACGCTCGTGTTTCGCGGCGACACCTACAGCTTCCAGGTCGGGGCCGGCATCGTCGCGGACAGCGTCCCTGCAACCGAGCACGCCGAAGTCCTGGCAAAAGGCGCGGTGCTGGCGAAGGCACTGCAGCTCGCCGAGGAGGGCCTGTGAAGCCGAAACTCCTCCTCATCGACAACTACGATTCCTTCACCTACAACCTGGTGCAGGCATTCCTCGTGCTCGGGGCCGACGTGCACGTCGTGCGCAACGATCAGATCACGACGCGCGAGGCGTTGGCGCTCGAGCCGAGCCACCTCTGCATCTCGCCGGGCCCCGGCACGCCGCAGGACGCGGGCATCTCGATGAAGATGATCGAGACCTTCGCCGAGCGCATTCCCGTTCTCGGCGTGTGCCTCGGCCACCAGTCGCTGGTCGAGGTTTTCGGCGGCAAGGTCGTGCGCGCGGGGCGCCTGATGCACGGGAAGACCTCGCCGGTTCATCACGACGGCCGCGGGGTCTTTGCCGGGTTGCCACAACCCTTCGAAGCCGGCCGCTACCATTCGCTCATCGCCGAGCCCGCATCGCTCCCGGCCGTCCTGGAACTCTCGGCACAGACGCCGGAAGCGGAGATCATGGGCGTGCGCCACCGCGAGTGGCCCGTCGAGGGCGTGCAGTTCCATCCGGAAAGCATCCTGACCCCGGATGGGCCGGCACTGATGCGAAACTTTCTCGCGATGCAGCCCGGCCGGCGGAGCTGAGGCGCGTACCCATGACAGCGGCACTGCGCGGAATTCTGGAAAAGCTCCTCAAGCGCGAGGATCTCGCCGAGGACGAAGCCGGGCGGGTGCTGCAGGAACTGACGGATCCGGCGCTGTCGCCTGTGCTCGCCGGCGCGGTCCTGGTCGCGCTGCGCGCGAAAGGTGAAACGCCCGTCGAAGTGCGCGGCTTCGCGCGCGCCATGCGCCAGCTCGCCCGGCGGCCGGTGCTTGCACCGGGGTCGCCCATCGTCGATGTGGTGGGAACGGGTGGCGATGCCTCGGGGAGTGTCAATATCTCGACCGGAGCGGCGCTGCTCACCGCTGCGTGCGGCTTGCGCGTGGTGAAGCACGGCAATCGGTCGATCTCGAGCAAATCCGGGAGCGCCGATACGCTGGAGGCGCTCGGCCTCCGGATGCCGCTGGATGAAGTGCGGGCCGGCGCTTGTCTCGCGGCGACCGGATTCACCTTTCTGTTCGCGCCGCACTATCACCCGGCGACCAAGGCCATTGCACCGGTGCGCGCGGCCCTGGGTGTTCGAACGATGTTCAATATTCTCGGGCCGCTGACCAATCCGGCGGCGCCGCCCTTCAGTCTCGTCGGTGCCTTCAGCCTGCCGGCGGCGGAACTCATCGCCAATGCTTTCGCCGGTCTCGCCGTCGAGCGGGTCATGGTGGTTCACGGGGAGCCCGGATGGGACGAGGCGACGCCAGTCGGCCCGTTTCATGTCTTCGACGTGCAGGACGGGCGAGTGACCCGATCGGTGCGCACGGCGGCGTCCTATGGAATGGCTGCCTGCAAGCCCCAGGATCTCGCGGGCGGCGATGCGCAATACAATGCCGCTCGCCTGCGCGACGTTCTCGAGGGCCGGGACCGCGGAGCGCACCGCGACGCGATCGTGCTCGAGACGGCGCTCGTGCTGGAGCTCACGGGCCGGGAATCGGAGCCGCGGCTCGCCGCACGAGCGGCCGCGCAGGCGATCGACGATGGTCGCGCCGAGAAACTCCTCGCGGGTCTCGCGCGCTTTGGCGGAGGAGCATGACCATGGCAGGCTTTCTCACGGAAATGGCGAAGTCGAGCCTCGCGCGGGTCACGGAGGCGAAGACGCGCTACACGGACGGCGAGCTCTGGACCCTGGCGCAGGAAACGCCCGTGCCGCCGCCGTTGCAGCTGAGCGATGCCGGGTTCGACGTGATCGCGGAGCTCAAGCTCAATTCCCCGGCACAGGGAAAGCTGGGCGAGAGTTCCGACGACCTGGAAGGGCGGGTGCTTCAGTACGCGCAAGGTGGCGCGGCTGCCGTCTCGGTATTGACGGAACCGACGCGCTTCGACGGCTCGATGGAACACCTCGAGCGCGCTGCGAAAGCGCTCGCGCCACTCGGCGTGCCCGCCATGCGCAAGGACTTCATCTTCGATCCCTACCAGGTCGTCGAGTCACGCGTCGCGGGCGCGGGCGGCGTGCTCGTGATCCTGCGCATGATCGATCGGCGGCGGATCGTCGAACTCCTCGACTGCGCGGCCATGCTGAAGCTCTTCGTGCTGCTCGAAGGGTTCGATGAGGAGGACCTCGCGCTCGGCGCGGAGATCGTCGCCGAACGCCGCCTGCACGACGAAAAGATCCTCCTCGGGCTCAACGCCCGCAATCTCGATACCCTGCAGGTCGTGCCCGAACGGCTGAAGGATCTCGCACCGAAGCTCGCGGCGGGGGTGCCGCACGTCGCCGAGAGCGGCGTCGCATCGCCTGCCGATACGGCGGCGCTGGCAGCCGCCGGCTATCAGCTCGCGCTCATCGGCACGGCGCTCATGTCGACCGGCAACCCGCGCGGCCTGATCGCGGAGATGCTGAAGGCCGCACGAAAATGGGGACATTCCTGATTTCCAGGGAATCGACCATGGGAGAGAAATCAGGAATGTCCCCATTTCCGCTGTTCATCAAGATCTGCGGCCTGACGACTGCCGAGGCGGTGCACGCCGCCGCGATGGCCGGCGCGGACGCGATCGGCTTCGTGTTCGCGCCGTCGACGCGTCGTGTGACGCCTGTGGCCGCGGCAAGGCTCGCCGAGGATCTGCGGCCCGGCATACTTCGCATTGCCGTCACCCAGCACCCGGACCAGTCTCTCATCGACGAAATCTTCGCGACCCTCGCACCGGACTGCCTGCAGACCGACGTGGAGGATTTCGACGCGCTCACGATTCCGGCCCACGCCGCGCGGCTGCCGGTACTGCGGGCGAATCGCGAGCGCCCGGCGCGCTTGCCATCGCGGTTCCTGTTCGAGGGTCCCGCGAGCGGTGCCGGGCGTGTGAGCGACTGGGAGGAGGCCGCGCGCCTCGCGAAGCGCGCGGAACTCGTGCTCGCGGGCGGCCTCAACGCCACGAATGTGGCGAGCGCGATCGCGCGCGTGCGGCCCTATGGCATCGATGTCAGCACCGGAGTGGAAGCGAAGCCGGGCCTCAAGGATCCGAACAAGATCGAATCATTCGTGC
This sequence comes from Steroidobacteraceae bacterium, assembly GCA_035644395.1. GTDB lineage: Bacteria > Pseudomonadota > Gammaproteobacteria > Steroidobacterales > Steroidobacteraceae > JBGPLJ01. The sequence goes on along the minus strand of DASQOR010000074.1, from coordinate 60,612 downwards.
GCGCGGCCCGCACCGCTGCGCGCGGGGAGTCATTGTGATGAAAGTGGCGGCGACGCAAACCGATGGCGGCGAACTGCTGAAGAGCACGCTGGCCGGTGTTTTCCCGGATCCACGCGGCCGCTTCGGCCCGTTCGGCGGCCGCTACGTGCCGGAGACGCTCGTGCCGGCCCTCGATCGCCTCGACGCGGGTGTGCGGCGCCATCTCAAGGCAACGGACTTCGTCGCCGAACTCAGCGCGGAGCTCGCGACCTGGGCGGGCCGTCCGACGGCGCTCACCCACGCTCGCACGCTCTCGAAGCGCTGGGGCGCGGAGATCTGGCTGAAGCGCGAGGATCTCGCGCATACCGGTGCGCACAAGATCAACAATGCCATCGGGCAGGCGCTGCTCGCGAAACGACTCGGCGCGAAGCGCATCGTCGCGGAAACCGGCGCAGGCCAGCACGGTGTTGCGAGTGCGGCCGCCTGCGCGCGCCTTGGATTGCCGTGCACCGTCTACATGGGGTCGATCGACATGGAGCGCCAGGCGCCGAACGTCGGGCGCATGCATCTCCTCGGCGCGAAGGTCGTTCCGGTGACGAGCGGCGATAAGACCCTGCGCGCTGCCATCGACGAGGCGCTGCGCGACTGGGTCTCCGATCCGGATCACACCTACTATCTGCTCGGCTCCGCGGTCGGTCCGCATCCGTATCCGTATCTCGTGCGCGAGCTGCAGTCGGTCATCGGCCGCGAGGCGCGCGCGCAGGCGCTGGCACAGATCGGGAAATTGCCGGACGCCATCATCGCCTGTGTCGGCGGCGGCTCGAATTCGATCGGCATGTTTCATCCGTTCATTGCGGACTCGGGCGTCGAGATTCTCGGCATCGAAGCGGGCGGCCGCGGCCTCAAGCTCGGCGATCACTGCGCTACGCTCGCGCTCGGGCGGCCCGGCGTGCTGCAGGGAAGCTATTCCATGCTGCTGCAGGATGCACATGGCCAGATCCAGGAGACGCATTCCATTTCGGCCGGCCTCGACTATCCGGGCGTCGGGCCCGAGCACTCGCTCTACCAGGCGAGCGGCCGCGTGCGCTACGAGTCCGCGTCGGATGAAGAAGCGCTGGCGGCGGTTGCGGAGCTGAGCGCCGCCGAAGGCATCATTCCGGCGCTCGAAAGCGCGCACGCGCTGCATGGCGCGAAGCGCTGGGCCGGGGCGAATGCCGGGCGCCGGGTCGTCGTCTGCCTTTCGGGACGCGGTGACAAGGACATGCCGACGCTCCAGAAGACCTTGCTCGCGGGCAAGCTCTGATGGCGGCACGCGATTCGATCAGCGCGGCAGTCAAGGGCGCGGGCGCGAGCGGGCGTCCGGCGATCGTCGGATTCCTGACGGCGGGTTTTCCGGACAAAGCGGAATTTCGGGACCATCTGCGAGCGGTCGCGGCGGGCGTCGATGTCGTCGAGATCGGCGTTCCATTCACGGATCCCATGGCGGATGGCGCGACGATCCAGCGCGCGAGCCACGCAGCGCTGGTGCAGGGCGTCTCGCTCGACTGGATTCTCGGCGAGCTGCGCGCGCTGACACCGAAGCTGAAGACACCGCTCCTGCTCATGAGCTACCTGAATCCGCTCCTTGCCTATGGACTCGAACGGCTGCCGAAGGATGCCGTGACCGCGGGTGTCGCGGGCTTCATCGTGCCGGACCTTCCCTATGAAGAGAGTGCGGACTTGCGCACCGCGCTCGGCGGCGAAGGACTCGCGCTCGTGCAGATGGTGACGCCGATCACGCCGGCCGATCGACTCACGATGCTGTGCGCGGCGAGTGAAGGATTCGTCTACGCGGTAACGATGACCGGCACGACGGGCAAGAGCGTTGCGGTGCCGGACGAAGTGCTCGCGTATCTCGACCGCGTGCGTGCCGTGTCACCTGTTCCCGTGTGTGCCGGCTTTGGCATCCGCGGCCGCGAACAGGTGGTGCGCCTCATGGGCCATGTCGATGGCGTGATCGTCGGTTCGGCCCTTGTCGAAGTCCTCGAACGCGGCGACGACCCGACCGCCTGGTGTCTCGCCCTGCGCCCCTGAAAAGGGGACATTCCTGATTTCCCCCGTTCCCCTGCGCTTGACTCACGTGGTAGCGGGAAATCAGGAATGTCCCCTTTTCATCAGAGCCGCCGGCTCGCGATCACCAGGTGCCGGCCCTGGGGCGAGGGCCGCATTTCGAACTTGAGCCAGCGGCAAAGATCGAGCATGCGCTCGTTGCTCCGGAGAACCTCGCCTTCGAATCGCTCGACGCCGTGACGTTTCGCGTAGTCCGCCAGCGCCTGCATGAGCTGGGTCGCGACGCCGCGGCGCTGCCAGGCGTCGGTGACGGCGATGGCGAACTCCGCACCGTGGCCGTCGGGATTGAGTCCGTAGCGGGAAACTGCGATGAAGCGCGCCTTGCCCGCGGATTCGATCACGGCCGCGAGCGCCATCGTCTGTTCGCCGTCCACATTCACCAGTCGTTCCACGAACGAGACCGGCGGTTCCTTCAGCGTGTACATGAGCCTGAGGTATCGCGATTCCTCCGAGAGGCTCCGGATGAAGTGATCCTCCAGCGCAAAATCCGTCGGCTGGATCGCCCGGATCGTGAACGCCGCGCCATCGCGAGTGCGCGCCGGCCGCGGTTCAAAGTCGATCGCCATGCCCTGCGCCACCGGTGTTAATCTTGCGCCCTCGTCTCTGGGGGTTCACGCCATGCAGCATGCCGCAATCGTCGGCTGGGGCAAGTGCTTGCCGCCCGCGGTGCTGTCGAACAAGGACCTCGAGGTCTTCCTCGAGACGACCGACGACTGGATCACGCAGCGCACGGGCATCCACGAGCGGCGCGTTTCCCACGTGCTCCTCGGAGATATGGCCTATGTCGCCGCCGAGCGCGCCCTTGCGGCCGCGGGCCTTGCCGGCCGCGATGTCGAGCTGATCGTCTTCGGCACCTGCAGCCACGACGAGCAGGTGCCGAACATGGCCTCCGGCCTGCAGCGGCGTATCGGGGCGCCGGCCGCGGCGGCCATGGACGTCAACACGGCGTGCACCAGCTTTCTCTACGGCCTGTCGACCGCGACGGCCATGATCCGTAACGGCATCGTGAAGAACGCGCTCGTCATCGGCGCCGAGCTCATCAGCCCCTTCATGGACTGGAGCAATCGCAATGTCGCCGTGCTCTTCGGCGATGGCGCCGCAGCCGTAGTGCTGCAGGCGACTGACAAGGAAGAGGGCGTGCTGGCCGAGAAACTCGGCTGCTACGGTGAGTCGCGCGACATCCTCGCCGTGCACGGCATGGGCGGCCGCTACGCGAACCTCGGCAAGCTCTACGGGGAGTGCATCTGGCAGTTCGACGGCCCGGAAGTGTTCAAGCGGGCGGTGCACGGCATGAGTTACGCGTGCCAGGAAGCGCTCGCACGCCGGCAGGTGGCCGCCGATGCAATCGAACTCGTCGTGCCGCACCAGGCGAACCTTCGCATCATCGAGGCGGTCGCGAAGATGGCGCACATTCCGATGGACCGCGTCTTCGTGAATGTGCAGCGCTACGGCAACATGTCGTCCGCCACCGTGCCGGTCGCGCTCTGCGAAGCGCTCGAGGAAGGGCGGATACGCCCGGGGTCGCTGCTCCTGCTCACCGGATTCGGCGGCGGCCTTACCTGGTGCGCACATCTCGTGCGCTGGGGCGACCGAGTGACGCCGCTCGGCCAGTCCGCCGTCGAGCTGCCGCCATGCGACCGCACGGCGGTGGAATTGATCCGCGACGTGATGACGAGAAAGAAGAATTACATCGCCTGAGGTGATCGCTTGCAGAGACGAACCTTCCTGACCGCAGCCGCGGCAGCTGCCATCGGCAGCCTGCCGGCAACCTCCGCCATTGCTGCTTCCAGCAAGAAGCCGCCGGCCGTGCGCATCGTGTTCGATGCGCTGTCGGGGGCAGCGGATTTCGGCGATCCGCTGCCGATGGGTGCCGACCGCGCGCGCGCCATTCGCGCGTCGGGCGTCACGGCGGTCAACTGGACCGTCTCCTCGTCCACGTTCGAGGACACCATCTCCCAATTGGCCTACGCACAGGCGCTCGCCGGCTCGGATCCCTCGCTCTGGCTGCTGGCGCGCCGGCACTCGGACATCGCCGCGGCCGCGCGCAACAAGCAGGTCGCGCTCCTCCTGGGATTTCAGCACCCGCAGGCGCTCGGCGAGCATGGCGAGCGGCTCGAGACGTTCCGCCAGCTCGGCGTGCGCATCATGCAGCTGACCTACAACAACCGCGGCCTCTTCGGTGACGGCTGCCTGGAGCCCGGCAACGGGGGCTTGAGCCGGGCGGGCTTCGCGCTCGTCGAGCACATGAACGCCCAGGGCATCGCGGTCGATCTCGGCCACGCCGGCATGCGCACGACGGCCGAAGCGATCGCGAAATCGAAAACGCCCGCGCTCATCACCCACACCGGCTGCCGCGCGCTGCACGACCATCCGCGTAATCAGACCGATGAAAACCTGAGGGCCCTCGCCGATCGCGGCGGTGTCGTCGGCATTTACTTCATGCCCTACCTCGTCGCGAGCCCGACCGTGCCGACCGCCGGGCACGTCGTCGCGCATCTCGTGCACGCGCTCGACGTCGCCGGCACGGATCACGTTGGCATCGGTACGGATGGCGCGATCGCCGGCTTCACGATCAGCGATGAGGCGCGCAAGGCGATGGAGGCGGACATGGCCGAGCGCAAGCGCACCGGGATTGCGGCGCCCGAGGAAGACCGGCTGCCACTCGTTCCCGAGCTCAACAACGTCGAGCACATGCGCATCGTCGAGTCCCGGTTGCAGAAGATCGGCTACCCGGCGGCGGTCGTCGACAAGGTGCTGGGTGGCAATTTCCACCGGGTCCTCGGCGACATCTGGGGCTCGGCGTAGCGTTCAGCCGCTTTTCGGCTCACTACGCCAATCGCCGCAGCGGGCTCCCATGCCGGCGCGGAACTTCTCCCGCTCCTCGGGCGACATCTGCTCCCAGCGCTCGTGCCAGCGCTCGTGCCAGCGCTTGCGCCAGCGCGACCGCCAGTGACCGTGGCCGCCGCGACGGCCGAGCCCACCGAAGAGGATGCGAGTCAGCACGAGCACCACCAGCACGGCGATGCCGGCCATCCGGACGAATCGATTTCTCATGGCACTGGCCGCGAGCCGCTGCCGCAGGTGTCGCACCGCGTAGTGCTTGCGCGCCACGCGATAGAGCCAGGCGCCCGCCGGCTCGATGGGGCGCATCAGGCGGTATTCCTCGACGAACTCGATCAGCACGTCCTGCAGGAGGTCCTCGCCATCACGCGGGTCGGGCAGCCGCCGGCGGATGAAATCGCGCAGCCGCCCGCGTTCTCGGGCCACGGCCTCGGCGATGCGGCGGTCCTGTTCCTGGGTCATTGCGGTGGCAGCGGCTGCGGTCATACGGCCCTTAAGACGCAGGGCCGGAAAGAATATTGTCGGTCGGGCTCGAAGTGGGCCTTGGGGTCATTGCTCTCGCACTGGGCGGGCCAATACGATAACCGGCATGGATCATACGGCAGCAATCCGGGAAAGCCGGGCATGACGGCTTCGGCGGAATCCATCCGGCATTACGCGTCGCTGCTGGCGGCGCGCTACATCTGGATGATGGGCGGGCTCGATCACTGCCCGCCATGCGGCGGCCCGATGCTGACGGCATCCAGCACGACGCGCGCGGAGCGTGACCGGATCATGCAGTGCGTCCTGCACTTCGAACGAGAGAAAGTCCGGGTCACCGACATCGTCCACGAATGGAACGGCACCGCCTGGACGATCATCACGGGCAGCTACCCGAAGCTGCGCTTGTCCGGTGAGCAGATTCTCGCGCAGGCGCGGCGTCGCGGGCTGCGCGCAACGATGGACCCGATACGCAAGGGACAGCGGCTCCTCGCCCTGGGGCAAACTGCCGCCACTTGATCCACCCGATACCTCGAGGAGCTACCACCGTGACGACCGACGACCGACTCAAGCAGCTGGGCATGGAACTACCCGCGGCGATCAAGCCCATTGCGGCCTTCGTCATGGCGGCGCGAACCGGCGATCTCCTGTTCGTCTCCGGGCACATCGCGCGCAAGGACGGCAGGCCATGGACCGGGCAGCTCGGCAGGAACATGACGACCGCCGACGGCAAGACCGCGGCGCACGCGGTTGCGCTCGATCTGCTCGCGACGCTTCAGGATTCGCTCGGCAGCCTCGACAAGGTCAAGCGTATCGTGAAGGCGCTGTGCCTCGTCAATTCGACCGGCGATTTCACCGAGCAGCACCTGGTCGCGAACGGTTGCTCGGAGCTCCTCGTCTCGGTGTTCGGGGAACGCGGCGCGCATGCCCGCAGCGCATTCGGCGTCGCCCAGTTGCCGATGGGGGCGTGCGTCGAGGTCGAGCTCGTCGTCGAAGTATGATCTGCCAACCATAAGAAGCCGGAGAAATGTCATGAAGACCATGAACATCCCCATTGCAGCCGCATTGCTTTGCCTGACACCGTTGTGGGCGGTGGCCCAGGGGCTCGAGGAAATCGTCGTCACGGGCTCGCGCGTGGAGAAGGGCGACTCCGTCCCGGGCGCATCCTTGAAGCGCCCGGGTGACTTCATCCTGCTGCAGGTCGTCGTCTCGAACGATTCGCGCGAGCGCGACGTCCGCAAGAAGGAAATCTACGACACGCTGCGCGCCGCGCTCGCCGCCGCGAAGCGCGACGGAACCATCGAGCTCAGCGTCGTCGACGGCGACGGCCTCGTCATTCCGCTCAAGGTGGATTCGGCGACCGTACCGCTCGGAGCCGACAAACGGCCCGATACTTCGCGCACGACCATCAGCGTGAAGACCAAGATTCCGGCGACGGACGTCAATCCGACCGCGCTCATCAGCAAGCTCAAGGACTTCGTCGCCAGCGTCAAGGGCGTCGGCCGCACGGAGCTCGACGGGGAAGACGACGTCGAGATCAGCGTGGTCAATCCCGCGCAGTATCGTGATGCCGTCATCAAGCTCTTCGCCGCAGACGTCACCAAGGTCACCGGCGCGCTGGGCGACGGCTACAAGGTCGTCGTGCAGGGCATCGATCGTCCGGTACGCTGGGTCCGGGTCGGCCTGCTTGAATTGCAGCTCTATGTCCCATACACCTACGCGGTGATCCCGACCTCGGTGACCTCGTATACGAATCTGACGAGTCCGGCGGAATGAGTAGAGGTGAATCGACATGTTGAGTCTCGCCCTTTGGCTGCTCCTTTTCGTGCTGTGCTGGCCGCTTGCGCTCGTCGCGCTGGTGCTCTGGCCGCTCGTCTGGCTCGTCTCGATCCCGTTCCGCATCCTCGGCATCGCGGTCGAAGGCGTCTTCGAGCTGTTGCGCGCCATCATCCTGCTGCCGGCGCGCATCCTCGGCGGTGCCCGGTAGCGTCATGCGCCGGATCCTGCCGCCGGCGTGGCTGGCGATCAGTCTCGTCGTGATGGCGGGACTCCATTTCCTCGTTCCGATCGCGAGGCTCGTCCCCGAACCATGGTCGTATGCCGGGATCGCGCTGATCGTCGGGGGTATCGCGCTTTCCGCCGTCGGCGCCGGTGCTTTCCGGCGTGCGGGCACGCCCGTCGTGCCGTTCGAGCGTTCGACCGTGCTCGTGACGACCGGCCTTTATCGTGTGACGCGCAATCCGATGTATCTCGGCCTCGCGACGGCACTGACCGGCACCGCGATCGCCTTCGGAACCTTGAGCCCGTGGCTGCCGATACCCGTCTTTCTGTGGATCCTTTCCACGCAGTTCATCCGCGGCGAAGAAGCATTTCTCGAGGAAATCTTCGGCGCTGACTACGTCGCGTACAAGAAAAAGGTCCGGCGCTGGATCTAGCCCGCCGGCCTTACAAGCGATCGCGGATATTCGCCGGCAGCAAGGCCTTGAAGCGCCGGCTCAGGTTGAGTTCGGTGCCATCCCGCAGGAGAAGCTGGTAGTCGCCGTGAAACCACGGCCGGATCTCGCGGATGCAATCGACGCGCACGATGTGCGACCGGTGTACCCGCAGGAACCGTGCGGGATCGAGCTGTGATGCGAGGCCGCTCAGCGTTTCCCGCACGAGGTACTTGCGCGACGGCGTGAATACCTCGACGTAGTTGTCGGCGGCGGCGAGCCGCAGTATGTCATCGGCGGGCACCAGGATCGTGCGATCGCCATCGCGCACCGGCAGCTGTGCAAGCATCGGCACGCGGTCGGGCAGGGACGCAAGCAGGCGCCGAACGCGCTCTTCGACGTCCGCCGCATCGCCCTGCCGCAGGGCTTCCCGCGTCCGCTCGACGCTCTGCATGAAGCGATCGCGGTCAAAGGGTTTCAAAAGATAGTCGAGCGCCTGCAGCTCGAAGGCGCGCACGGCGAACTCGGAATAGGCGGTCGTGAAGACGATGAGCGGCGCAGGCTCGGCCCTGCGCGGGTCAAGGACGTCGAACCCGGACTCGGCGCCGAGCTGGATATCGAGGTAGAGAACCGAGGGACGGTGCTTCGCGAGCGCCGCCTTGCCGGTTGCGACGCTGTCGGCCTCCGCGACGACGACGAAATCCGGCTCGTCGGCGAGCATCCGCATCAACTTCGCACGTGCAGGCGGTTCGTCCTCCACGATGACGACGCTGTGCGTCACGCGCTGGTCGCGGGAATCGAGAGCCACACGCGCGTACCGGCAGGCTCGGCCGGCCCGATGACAAATTCGTGGGCGGCAGGAAAAAGCAGCTCGAGCCGGTGACTGACGTTGCTGAGACCCGTGCCCATGCGCACCGGCGCGGCGATACCCACGCCATCGTCGGCAACGAGGCAGGTCAAGCGGTCGCCTCGCCGGCGCACTTCGACCCGCAGCCGTCCGCGTCCGCTCGCGAGCCCGTGCTTGAGAGCATTCTCGACGATGGGCTGGATCAGGAGGCGGGGGACCCGCAGCGACTCCAGGCCGGGCTCGACATCGATATCGATCGCGAGCTGGCCCCGAAAACGCTCCGCCATCAGCGCGAGATAGCCGCGCAGCAGCTCGATTTCCCGGCCGAGTTCGACGAACACGCTGGCGTCGGTGTCGTACGCGGCGCGCATCAGGTCCGCGAGGCGCGCGATCATCCGGTCCGCGGCCTCGACGTCCTCGTGCATGCGATTCGAGATGGCATTGAGCGCGTTGAAGATGAAATGCGGATCGATCTGCGCGGTGAGCTGGCGCAAGCGCGCGTCGCTCACGTTCCGCGACAGCTCTGCGGCCAGCACCTCGCCTTCGCGCCGGCGCCGGTACTGACGGATCGTGAACGCGATCAGCAGGATCATCGTGTAGGTGATCACGTCCTTCTGGAATTCGTAGACGAGCACGAGCCAGGGATTGCCGTAGTCATAGTGCTCCGAATGCAGCACATAGATGAATTCGCGGATCGCGATCATGCCGATCACGTGGACGATCGAGAATGCGACCGCGCCGCCGAGGTGAATCGCGGCCGTCCGCAAGCGCCTGGGCGCTTCCAGCCGGTGCCGCTTTTCAAACCAGAAGATGAGCGGCACCAGCGCCATGATGACGATGACGCTCGTCATCTCCCAGGCGATGGGTTTCCAGTACTCGATCGTGCGATTGGAGTTCGCGCGTCCGATGAGTTCGTTGAGCCCGAGATAGAGCCCGAACAGCACCGGGAAAATGACGAACAGGATCTTGCGCATGGCGTCAGCCTACCGCACCCGGCTGGACGGCCGTTACGCCGCTCGCCCCACGCCCGATCCCGCCTGCCACGAAATCCGTGCCGAGCCTTCGTATCGCGCGAATACTCGCCCCGCATCGTGACTGCCTGAGGGATCGTGACATGTGCATGGCTTGCAGGACGGCTCTCTACTTGCTCTTCATCGGCGCTGCGGCGCTGCTCACGGCGAGGCCCGTGCGTGCGGATGAGTGGTCGTCCTACGGCGGCGACTCGGGCGGCCGTCGGTTCTCAACGGCCGGGCAGGTGACCGCCGGCAACGTGTCCGGTCTCGAGACCGCGTGGACCTTTCATACGGGGGAACTCGGTGACAATCTCGCCCGCAGCGACAAGCTGACCTTCGAGGCGACGCCGATCCTCATCGGCCGCACGCTTTATGTTTCGACGGCGACCGCCATCGTGCTCGCAGTCGACGCCGCAACCGGGCGGGAGCGCTGGCGCTATGATCCGAAGCTCAATCGCGGCGTGCGCTACAGCGAAATGGCCTCCCGCGGCGTGTCCTACTGGTCGGATCCAGGGCACAGGAATGAAGTTTGCGGCGAGCGCATCTTCATCGGCACGCTCGATGCGCGGCTGATTGCGCTCGACGCGAAATCGGGGAAGCCCTGCGCGGATTTTGGCGTGAACGGCGCGATCGATCTGTCCCGCGGCGTGCGCCTACAGGATCGGCCCGACTATGCCGTGACCTCGCCGCCGGCGATCGCGGGTGACACCCTCATCACGGGATCCTCGATCGGCGACAACCGCGCAACCGATCTCGAGCTCGGTGTCGTGCGCGCATACGACGTTCGCACCGGCGCACTGCGCTGGAAGTGGGATCCGATCCCACGGACCGCCCACATCCCGAAGGACGCCACCAATCCGGACTTCGAAGAAGTGCCGGAGCAGGCGGCGGACTGGACCGGCGCCGCGAATGCCTGGAGCATCCTGTCGGTCGCGCCCGATCGCAATCTTGTCTTCGTGCCGACGGGTTCGGCGAGCCCGGATTTCTTCGGCGGCGAGCGCCGTGGAGACAATCGCTGGGCGAATTCCGTCGTCGCGCTCGATGTCGCGACGGGCAAGCTCGTCTGGGGCCAGCAGCTGATTCATCACGATCTCTGGGACTACGACGTGGCTTCGCAGCCCGTCGTCGCGGAGCTGAATCGCGACGGTCAGCGCACGCCGGTCGTGATCCAGGCGACCAAGACCGGCCAGCTCTTCGTCTTCCATCGGGACACCGGCGAGCCCGTGTTTGCCGTGACCGAGAAGCCCGTGCCGCAAGGCGCCGTCGCGGGGGAGTTCGCGTCGCCGACGCAGCCCGTTTCCGCACTGCCGCCGCTGGTTCCCTGGACGAAGGTCACCGAGAACGATGCCTGGGGCCTCACGTTCTACGATCGCGGTCAATGCGCGGACAAGATCAAAGCACTGCGGTCCGACGGCATCTTTACGCCGCCGAGCCTTGAGGGAACGATCGAGCGGCCCGGCTACGCCGGCGGAGCCAACTGGGGCGGCGTCGCCTTCGACCCGGCGCATCAGTTCGCCGTGGCCGTCGTCATGGATCTGCCGATGGTCGTGACGCTCGTGCCGCGGGCCGATCTCGGCAGCATGCGCTCGTCCGGCAAGTTCAACGATTCGGAATTCGCTTCGATGTGGAACACGCCCTACGGCATGCGCCGCGAAATCCTCGCGTCAGGCTTTGCCATTCCGTGCATTGCGCCGCCATGGGGATCGCTCGTTGCCATGGATCTCGCGAACGGCAAGATCGCCTGGCGCGTACCGCTCGGCACGACGCGCGACATCGCGCCGTGGCCTTTCTGGAACTACCAGGGTGTGCCGGGCATCGGCGGGCCTATCGTCACGCGCAGTGGCCTCGTGTTCGTGGGGGCGGCTGCGGACGACTACTTGCGCGCTTTCGACGTGCGAACGGGCGCGGAACTGTGGAAAGGGCGCTTACCCGGCGGCGGCCAGGCAACGCCGATGACTTACGAGCTCGATGGCCGGCAATTCATCGTCATTGCCGCGGGCGGTTACGCGGGTCTCGGGACGACGAGAAATGACGCGCTCGTCGCATTTGCACTGCCCCGCTAGAGCGCGAACGCAATTCCGAACAGCGCTTCGATCTGCCAGAGGCCGCTGGCGCGGGCGTGAATGGTGCAGGCAGCGCCGCTTGCATCCGAGCGGCAGAAGATCGAGCCGGTCGTGTCCATCAGCGTCAGGTAGCCGCGGCCCTCCAGGCGCAGCGCGACCTTCTTCGCTAGCGGCACACGCAGGCCGATACCGAGGTTGATCGAGGGTTCGTACCGATCGTCGAGGCCGGGGCCCGAGGGCTTGAAGTGCGTGAGACCGAGCCCACCGACGACGTAGGGGACCGCGCCCTCGTGGTCCTCTTCCGAATAGAAATACGTGCCGCCGAATTGCAGGTACTCGACGACGATGTCCACGGCTCCGGGCGCAGCCGCCCCCGCGAGCGACTCGATGGTCGTGCTCTGCCGCGAATACGTGAGTTCCCACTGCGTTTCCCAGGTCTTGGCGAAATTGAGCGCGAGGCCATAGCTCAGGTTCGGATCGATGTCGCGGCTCTCGTCGACGGACGAATCGTGCAGCTGGCCGCCGAAGCGATAGCCGACGATCGGCACGATTTCGAAATTCGTCTCGTAGGCCTGCGCGCCGATCGATACGGTCAGCAGTGCGGCGAGTGCCGCGAAGCGCGCAGGGGTCCGTGAGAGTCGTTTCATTGCCTTGGCTCCTTCATGCGGCCGGCGGCGGCTGTCGTTCGAATTTGGGCAGTTCTTCGTTCATGCAGGCCCAGGGCGGCGCCTGCGACGTCCAGATCGTGACCGCGGGTTTGACCACGTCCGGGCGATCGAGAGTTCCCGCCCGGATGAAAACCAGATGCGGCCGCGCCTCCGCCGTGCTGAAAAGCTGCGTGCCGCAGGTCGGACAAAAGCACCGATGCATGACATTGCCGCTGTCCGCGAGGCTGCGGTAGTCGCGGGTCTCGCCCTCGACGCTGAGCCCCTGGCTCGGGAAGCAGACGTTGATCGTGGCGTTGCCCGCGCCGAGGTACTGGCAGACCCGGCACCAGCAGACCCGCGTCACGATCGGATCAGCCGTCATCCGGTACCGCACCGCGCGACACAAGCATCCGCCCTCGATCGTCATTCGCCTGCTCCCTCCGGCCATCGAACCCGGCGCGCTGCCCCGCATACTTCTTGCATCGGGAATCGCTGTCAATCACCCTTGCCCACCGATGGCCAACAACTCCGGCTTCGTCGACATATTCCGCTACTTCCTGCTCTTCTGGAGTTACTTGTTGCTGCCTGCGACCCGCCGCGAAGCGAACGCGGAGTTCCGCAACGCACGCGGTTCCGAGCGCGGGTACCTGATCTTCAACGCGCTGCTCGCGGCTTTCTTCGGCGCCGTCGTGCCGGGCGCCCTGCTCGTGGTGCTGCTCAAGCGATGAAACGCGTCTACAGCGCCGCGAACCTGATCGATGCCGCGCACTGGGCGAACGTGCTCGCAAGTCATGGCATCGAGGCGCAGCTGCGCAATACGACACTCGGCGGCGGTGTCGGCGAGCTGCCGTTCGTCGAGACCTGGCCGCAGGTCTGGGTGGCTGACGAGCAGGAACTGCACGCCAAGCGGGTGCTCGAGGCAGTCAGGGCCGGCGCCGAAGGATCGGCCGCGGCCTGGCGCTGCGAGCGCTGCGGTGAACAGATCGACGGGCAGTTCGACGCTTGCTGGCGGTGCGCGGAAGCGAACCCATGAGCCAGCAGTTCCTCACGATCGCGCCGCGCTTCTGCGGGCCGCCGAATTCCGGCAACGGCGGCTATGTCGCCGGCATGCTGGCGCATTTCTCCCGCGACACCCTGCGCATCCGGCTGCACCAGCCGCCGCCGCTGAATACGCCGCTCCTCGTCGAGCGCGACGCGGCGGGCGGCGTTCAACTCAAGCTGCAGAGCGAGATCGTCGCCTCCGGCGTGCCGGATCGCCTCAGCCTCGACGTCCCCGCGGCCCCGAACTATGTCGAAGCGCTGCGCGCAGCCCGCAATTACCCGGGCTTTCAGTACCACCTGATCCCCGGATGTTTCGTTTGCGGGCCCCAGCGGGCCCGCGGCGACGGCCTGCGGATCTTCGCGACGGCCATCGCGGAGCGCGGTCTCGTCGCGGCACCCTGGATGCCGGACGAGTCCATTTCGCCGTCGGGCAAGGTGCTGCCGGAATTCATGTGGGCGGCACTCGACTGCCCCGGCTACTTCGCGGCGTTCGACGACAACCGCTCGGCGCTCCTCGGCGAATTCACCGCGCACGTCGATCGCCTCGTGCACACGGGCGAATCCTGTGTCGTCATCGGCTGGAAGGTCGGCGCCGAGGGGCGCAAGCACCGGGTGGGCACCGCCCTCTTCGACGGCAATGGGGAACTCTGTGCGCGGGCGCTCGCCACCTGGATTGAGCTCAAGGCGCCCCTATAAACGGGGCTTTGGCACCCTCAAGGCGAGTCCCGCATGAAATACAAGGACTACTACAGCGCGCTCGGCGTTGAGCGGACCGCGAGCGAGGCGGACATCAAGGCCGCCTATCGCAAGCTCGCCCGCAAGTATCACCCGGACGTCTCGAAGGAAGCGGGCGCCGAAGAGCGATTCAAGGAAGTGTCCGAGGCCTACAAGACGCTCAAGGACGCCGACAAGCGCAAGGCCTACGACCAGCTCGGAAGCCATCGGCCGGGCGAAGAGTTCCGCCCGCCGCCGGACTGGGGCAGCCAGTTTGGTGGCGGCGGCGCCTCCTTCTCGTTCGAGGACCTGGACCTCTCGGACATTTTCGAAACCTTCGCAGCGAACCGGCAGGGCGGGTCACGGCGCCGCGGCGCGCGCATTCCGGGACAGGACTACGAGGTGAACGCTCCCATCTCGCTCGAAGACGCGTTCAAGGGCGCGATGCTCGAGCTCAATCTCGAGTTGCCCGAGCGCGACGAGCAGGGGCTCCTGCGGCGCGTGCCGCACCCCACCAAGGTGCGCATCCCCAAGGGTGCGACCGACGGCCAGCGCCTGCGCGTGCCCGGCAAGGGCGGCAAGGGCATCAACGGCGGTCGCGACGGCGATCTCTACCTGAACATCGCGCTCCGTCCGCACCCGCTATTCAGGGCCGAAGGTCACGACCTGTACCTCGAGCTGCCGCTGACGCCGTGGGAAGCGGCACTCGGCGCGACGGTGGAAGTGCCGACGCTGGCCGGTGCGGTTGCGCTCAAGGTGCCGCCGGGCACGCGCGCCGGCCAGAAGCTGCGCCTGGCCGGGCGCGGCCTGCCGAAACCGCACGACGGCGCGGGCGACCTGTTTGCGGTGGCGCAGATAGCGGTGCCCACGGTGCTGAGCGAACGGGAACGGTCGCTCTTCAAGGAGCTGGCCGGCGTCTCGGCCTTCAATCCACGCGGCCACTTCGACCGGGAGAAGAGCCATGCGCATTGAAATCACGGAGGTCCTCAGCGTCGAGGACGAGAGACCGCTTTCGCTCGCCGAGCTTGCAGACCTCGCGCGCCTCACGGAGAGCGACGTGCAGGACCTCGTTGATTCGCTGCCCGCACAGCCGCACGCCTGAAGGAAGAGCTGGAGCTCGACGCCCACGGCGCCGCCATTGCGCTGACGCTGATACGGCGGATTCAGGGTCTGGAAGCTCAAGTGCGTCGCCTATTAGCCAGGGGACAGACTTCAGTCTGTCCCCTCTCAGAGATCCCCCTCACCCTAACCCCCGCCGCACACATGGCGAGGGAACAATATCGGTTCCCGCTCCCCGGCATTTGCGGGGAGCGGGTAGGGTGAGGAGGCTCCCTATTCTTCTTGTTTCCACTCGACTGGCTTCGACCTCGACTTCATTCCATCAGCCCATCGAGGTAGGCCTGGGCGGCCGGCGAGAGCCGTTTTCTCGCGTAGGCCAGCGCGCGCGGCGCATCGACGATGGCTTCCAGGGGTCCTGAGACGAACATGGTGCGCACGTACGGATCGTCGTTCGCGGCCTCGGCCATCTTGTTCAGGACGTTGAAACCCTGGTTGATCTTCTGCCTGGGCGCCCGGTCGGTTTCAATGGAGCGGGCGAGGTACTGTCCGAAGCGGGCGTAGAGAAAGTGGTCGTCGTCGCCCACCTGGAACCTGGCTTCGGCGTAAAAGTCCGGAAAATTTCGCTGCAGTAAACGGGAAAGCTTCGAGAGTCTGGGTTTTGCAGACCTGAGGTTTCTCATTTCGGTGCGAACACCCCCAAGAGGCCCGGAGATCCATCGCTGGACCTCGCGAGCGGTACCACACCTCGCGAGGCGCGCGCATTACACGGCACGCGGACTCACGATGCAATAGTTCCGAATGAATTTTTTTCGCCGCGCGCTCGCGTCAGCGAGCGTCGCTCATCGGCGACGCCACGCGAATGCGATCCACAGCGCGCCGACGATAGTGAGCAGCGCGCCCGGCCAGAGCGGCGAGCGATCGACGGCGAACCAGATGAGGCCACCGAGCAGCAGGATGCCCGCGACGAAAGTGTGATCGCGCTTCTCCTGCGACTCGCGCACGGTCGCACGCAACTCTTCCACGCCCTTCGTCTCCACCTGCACCCGGAACTTGCCGTCGACCGCCTGCTGGATGACGCCATGGATGACCTGCGGAAGGTTCCGGGCGGTCGCTGCGATCTCGGGGAGCTGCGAGCGCAGCCGCTCGAAGAAGGCTTTGCCGCTGACTTGCTCGCCCATCCACTCCTTGAGGATCGGATGGGCGGTCTTCCAGATGTCGAGCTCCGGATAGAGCTGCCGGCCGAGCCCTTCGATGTTGAGGAGCGTCTTGTGGAGCAGCAGGAGCTGCGGCTGGATCTGCATCTGGAAGCGCTGGGCGGTCTCGAAGAGGCTCAGCAGCACCTGCGCGAAGGAAATGTCCTTGAGGGGCTTGTTGAAGATGGGCTCGCAGACCGTGCGGACGGCGGACTCGAGCTCATCGATACGCGATCCCGGCGGCACCCAGCCGGATTCGAGGTGCAGCTTCGCCACCCGGCGGTAGTCCCGGTCGAGGAAGGCGAGGAAGTTCTCGGCGAGGTAACGCTGGTCGCGGGGATCGAGGGTGCCGACGATGCCGAAGTCGACCGCGGCGTAGCGCGGGTTCGCGGGGTCGTCCGTCAGCACGAAGATGTTGCCGGGGTGCATGTCGGCATGGAAGAAGTTGTGGCGGAAGACCTGCGTGAAGAAGATCTCGACACCGTTTTCCGCGAGCTTCCTGATATCCGTCCCGCGGCGCCGCATCTCGGCGACGTTGCTGACCGCGAGGCCACGGATGCGCTCCATGACCATGACCCCGGAGCGGCAATATTCCCAATGGACTTCGGGCACGTAGAGGAGGGTCGAACCCGCGAAATTGCGCCTCAGCTGCGAGGCGTTGCCGGCCTCGCGCATCAAGTCGAGCTCATCGAGGATGGTCTTCTGGTACTCCCGCACGACCTCGACCGGCCGCAGGCGCGAGCCTTCGCTCCAGAAGCGGGCGGCGAGGCCGGCGAAGGCATAGAGCACCTCGATATCGCGATCGATGTGCGCGCGCATGCCCGGCCGCAGGACCTTGACGACGACCTCCTTCCCGTCGCGGAGCTTGGCGCCGTGGACCTGGGCGATCGAGGCGGCGGCGATCGGCTCGTCGTCGAAACTCGCGAAGACTTCCGTGATCGGCCGGCCATAGGCCGCTTCGATCCCTGCCTTGGCGATCGCGCTCGGAAAGGGCGGTACCTGGTCCTGGAGCTTCGCGAGCTCGTCGGCGATGTCGTCGGGCAGGAGGTCGCGGCGCGTCGAAACGGTCTGGCCGAACTTCACGAAGATGGGCCCGAGATCCTGCAGTGCGAGCCGCAGGCGTTCGCCGCGCGAACCGCGCCGGCGCCGGAACCAGGTCCAGGGCGAGAGATAGGAGACGAACCGGAGCGGCCTATATAGATGAGTGGCCCGGATGAAGTCGTCGAGCCCATAGCGCGTTAACACACGCTGAATCTCGATCAGTCGGCCGATGACGCGCAGTTTCACTGTTGCGTGGGGACAGACGGGGGACAGACTTAAGTCTGTCCCCGATCTCCCCAGCTCCGCAGCCGCGCTTCGAGCCGGTCGACCGCTTCGCGCAAGCTGTCGACCTCGCCGGCGAACTCTTCCAGCTCGACTTTGGGCACGACCGTGCGGTTCTCTTCCTGCAGGTACTCGGCCACGTTCTGGCCGAAAGTTGCGATCGCCTTGCGGCCCCAGTCGAAGGCCGTACGCGCCGTGCGGCCGATCTGGTGGGCCGGTACGTCGCCGAGGCGCCGGGCAAGTTCCTCTTCGAGATCCGGCGCCGCGAGCTTCAGGAGCTCGCGGAACTGCTGCGCCACTTCGGCGTCGCCCTCGACGATGACGCGGCCGACTTTCTGCTCGCCCTCGTGCCCGAGCATCGTGCTGAGGAGCGAGAACACCGTGCCCTGGATGCGGGCGTCGCAGTCATCCGAGCCTTCGCCGTGCAGCAGCAGCCGGTTCTCCGCGGCCGTCACCGTGATCGCGAGCCGGGTGTCGAGCAGCTCGACGACGAGCTTGCGGCCGGCGAGCCGCGCGAACGCCGCGCGTGCGGTCGACGACGACTCGATGCCGCGATTGAAGGCGGCCTCGGCCGGCCGCAGCAATTCAGTAAATGCCTGCATACCTTTATTAGCCAGGGGACAGACTTCAGTCTGTCCCCTCTTGGGGACAGACTTCAGTCTGTCCCCTCTTACAGCTTGTACCCCCGATGCACCGCGACGATTCCGCCGGTGAGGTTGTGATACTTCGTCTCGCCGAAGCCCGCGTCGCGCATCATCGCGAGCAGCGTCTCCTGGTCCGGATGCCGGCGGATCGATTCGGCGAGATACCGGTAACTCGCCTCGTCGTTCGCGACCAGCCTGCCCAGCAGCGGAAGCACGCGGAAAGAGTAGACGTCGTAGATCGGCTTGAGCGGTGCCACGGTCGGCTTGGAGAACTCGAGCACGAGAAGCTGGCCGCCGGGCCTCAGCACCCGCAGCACGGATCGCAGCGCCGCCGGCTTGTCGGTGACATTGCGCAGGCCAAAGCCGATGGTCACGCAATCGAAGAAATTGTCGGCAAAGGGCAGTTTCTCCGCGTTCGCCAGCGCGCAGCTCACGTTGCCGCCGACGCCGCGGTCGAGCAGCCGGTCGCGGCCGCGCACCAGCATGGCTTCGTTGATATCGGAGAGGACCACGAAGCCCTTCTCACCCACCTGCTTGGCAAGGCCCGCCGCCAGGTCGCCCGTGCCTCCGGCGACGTCGAGCGCCCGGCCGCCGGGCTTCAGTCCGGTCTGGCTCAGGGTGAAGGACTTCCACAGGCGGTGAACGCCGAGCGACATGAGGTCGTTCATCACGTCGTACTGGTCGGCGACCGAATCGAATACGCCGCGGACGCGCCGGGCCTTCTCGCTCCAGGGCACTTCCTCGTAGCCGAAATCGGTGGTCTTGGGGTCGGTCATGCGCTTCTAAGTATTTGAGATGCGCGATGATTGTAGCGCATGCTCCCTCCGCCGATGCCAACCGAACCCCACACGGATCTCGATCGCGCGCTTGGGCTTGCGGAGCGTCTCGCCGACGCCGCGCGCGTCATCGCCCGCCAGCATTTCCGCCGGCCCATCGCCATCGAACAGAAACCCGACAACAGCCCGGTGACGGTGGCCGACCGGGCCATTGAAACGGAACTGAGGCGCCTCATCCGCGCCGAGTTTCCGACCCACGCCATCCAGGGCGAGGAATTCGCCAACGAACCGGGCCGCGACTTCACCTGGGTGCTCGATCCGATCGACGGCACCAAGAGCTTCATTTGCGGCATGCCCCTCTTCGGTACGCTGATCGCGCTGATGCAGGGCGATCGCGCGGTGATCGGCATCGTCGAGTCGCCGGCGAGCGCGGAGCGGTGGGTCGGCTGCACGGGGCGCCCGACGCGGCTCAATGGCGAGCCTGCCCGCACGAGTCGCTGTACCGAATTGCAGAGCGCACGCATCTACACGACGTCGCCGGACGCGTTCCGCGGCGATGAATGGCGGCGCTACGACGCGGTGAGCCGGCAGGCGGGACTGCGCCGCTTCGGCGGCGACTGCTACTCCTATGGGCTGCTCGCCTCGGGCCATTGCGACCTCGTCATCGAGTCGGCGCTGAAGCCGCATGACTACCTCGCGCTCATTCCGGTGATCGAAGGCGCCGGCGGCAAGGTGACGGACTGGGAAGGCGAGCCACTCGGCCTGCACTCCTCGGATCGCATCGTCGCGGCGGCGACCGAAGCGCTCTGGTCCGAAACGATCGAGGCCCTGGGTCGGGCCCGATAGTCCTGCGATGAGCGGAAGCCGTCGCGCGGTGGCGACAATGCCGTCCTGCGGCGGGTCGATGCTATCGTGCAAGGCGGAGGGTAGTCGTATGAAGGGCATCGCCGCGATCGCCACGCTGGTGGCCTTGGCGTCGTTTTCGATGACGTCGGCGGCGGACGAATCGCAGACCGGCCGCGTGCACTACGAGTTCGACCAGGAATCCGGCAAGACGCTGTCCCTCAACATCCGCTCCGCCGAGGTCGTGATCGAGGGTTCCGATACGACGAAGTTCACCATCGGTTTCGATGGCGAGAAGGCGGACCAGGCGACCGCAGTCAAGGTCACCTACAAGGTCAAGGGCGACGTCATCGAGTGCGGCATCACTGAAGGGCCGCACAATGACTTTCGCATCCTGATCGGCGTGCCCGCCATCACCAATCTGGTGGTGCGCATGCCCGCAGGCGTCCTGCAGATGAACGAGGTGAGGGGCAGCAAGGACGTGAAGATGCACGCCGGCGATCTCGACATCAATATCGGCGACGCGGACGACTACGCGAGCATCGATGCGTCGGTCACGACGGGTGAGATCGACGTCTCCGCGCTCGGCGCGGAAACCGGCGGCTTCTTCCGCAAGTTTCACCGCTCGGGCCCGGGGAGCTTTCGCCTGCTCGTGCACATGGGCGCCGGCCAGCTGACGCTCCAGTGACCGGCCGCGCGGCTCAGTCGAGCTGTGCGTGCAGGAAAGCGCTCATTTCCTCGAACAGCGTCCGCAGCTGCGAATCCTGCTGGAAGTAGTGATCGCAACCGGGAACGATCACGACCTTGTGCGTCTTGTGGGCGGAGCTCAGCGCCGCGTCCATCATCTTCGTCTGGTCGACCTCGACCGTGTAGTCCTCGTCGCCGTGGATGAGCAGCACCGGAACGTTGATCGAGGCCGCGTGGCGGCGCGGGGAATCCCGCTGCAGCTTCTCGGTGTTGCTGCCGATGTAGTCCCTGGCGAACTTGCCGCCCTGCCAGAAGAGCTCGTCGCTCAGGAGCTCCTCGAGATCGCTCACTCCCGCGATGCTGACGATACAGCGCAGTTGCGCGCTGTCGCGCGTTGCCGCAAGCAGCGACAGGTAGCCGCCGAAACTCGCCCCGACGACACAGACCTTGCCGGCATCGCCAATGTGCTGCGATTTCGCCCACTTGAGCCCGTCCATCACGTCGGAATAGGGCAGGCCTCCCCAGTCCTTGTAGGCGGCCTTGTGCCAGTTGCTGCCGTAGCCCGTCGAGCCGCGAAAATTCATTTGCAGCACCGCGTAGCCGCGGCTCGCGAGGAACTGGGCCCAGGAGTCGAAACCCCAGGTGTCGCGCGAGCCCGGGCCGCCGTGCGGCATCAGGATGAGCGGCACCCGGGCCGCATCCTTGCCGACGGGCAAGGTCAGGTAGCCGGGGATCATCGTGCCGTCACCGGCCGGGTACTCGATGATCTTCTTCGGCGCCAGCTCGTACTTCACGAGGCCGGGATAGCTCGAGCCGATCGTCGCAAGCGTCGGCTTTTCCTTGCTGATGTCGAGCAGGCTGAAGCTCGGCGGGCTGGTATCGCTGTCCACCCGCACGGCCACGGTCCTCAGATCGGCCGTCGTGTCTTCCCAGGTGACGCGCCGGCCCGGGAAAAGCCGTGGCAGCATTTCCCCGATGAGGTGCGCACGCGTATCCGTGTAGAAGAATCCGCTCTCGTCGCCCTCGTAGGTGACGGCGAGGAGCTCGCGGTTCGAGCTCAGGAGCGGCGACACGTCGACGCCGGGCTTCGAGTAGACGAGGATCGGATCGACCTTGTCCTCGAGGTCGATCTTCCAGAGCGCCCGGCTGCCGTCCTTGTCGCGAATGGCCCAGGCAAAATTGGTGTTCGGGATGACGGCGATCGGCTCGAAGGCGGCCGACAGCGACAGATGATCGACGCGGGTCACGCGGCGCCAGGATTTCTCGCCGGCCAGGCGGGCGAAGAAGGAAACCTTGCCGTCCGGGTCCATGCCGGCGCCGAGCCGCACATTGCCCTGCCCGTCGCTGTCGAAGTCGCCGATGTCATCGTGCGGATTGACGACGAGATTCATGTAGCCCGAGTAGACGTCGAGCGTGTAGACGCCGAGCTCCCGGTCGACCGCGTCCTGGGATTCGATGAGCACCGTCCTCGGATCCGCCGGCGTCCAGTCGATGATGCGGTCCTGGAACTGCTGGGTCTCGCCGCCGAAGGTGAACGACTGCTGCACGATGATCTTCTGCTGGCTGCCGTCGGCATTCACGGCGACGAGACGCGTGACGCCGTAGTGCTTCGCGAGGTCGCGCCCGTTGTCGCGGCCGAGGAAGGCGCAGAGGATGCGGGTGTCGTTCGCCCAGTGGCACCACATCGGTTCGTAGTGCTCCTTCGGATCGATCGCAAGGACAGGCACTGCGGCCGCTGTCGATTGGCGATCCTTCACCGCGACGAACGGCTTGCCGTCGAGCCTCGCGATCAGCGCGAGATACCGCCCGTCGGGTGAAATGCTGACGTCCTTGAGCCGGGCCCCCTGGAAGAACGCGTCCAGCGGCGGTGGTTCGGCGTGTGCGAGCGCGCAGCCGATGAAAAGCGCGGCGGTCGCGCGCAGCAACCCGCGGCATCCTGCTTGACCGAACATCGTCGCCCCCCGGTCGATCGGAGGACTGGCGCCTCCTTCGGATCCCTTCGCGACACTACCAACTCGCGTCGGCGCTGGCGAGCCGGCGCGCTTGGTGTTGGGTCGGCCGGCATGACATGCTGCGGGAAAAGGGAGCCGGCTCCACCAGGGCCGCGAATCGGGGGGCCCTATGGGATTGGTTGCTGCTCTGGTCGGGGCATTCCTCGGCTACCAGGTTGCGGGAATGAGCGAGGAGCTGCTCGGCGCCATCCTGGGCGCCGTCGTTGGCTGGGCCGTTACCGCGCTCATCCAGGCACGGCAGCGAACGGCAACGCTCGAGCAGCAAGTGGATGGGCTTGAGGGGCGGCTTCTCGGGCTCCAGCAGAGTCTCGCGGCTCGAGATACCCGGGCCGCACAAGCGGCGCCGGCACCGATGGTCACGCCAGCGCCCGCGCCACCGCCGGTTCGGCCGGCTGCGCCCCCGCCCATGCCAAGCCTCGACTTCGATCTGCCAGCGGCGTCCCCGCCGCCGCCTCGACCGGCGCGCCCATCGTTCGCCGAGCCGCCGCTGTCGCAAGCAGCCCGAACGCCGAGGCCGGAGCCCATGGAGCCGCCGATCGTGCGCTGGGTCCGCGAGTACTTCACCGGCGGAAACACGCTGGTGCGCGCCGGCATCGTCATTCTCTTCATCGGCGTCGCCTTTCTCGTCCGCTACGTCGCGCAGCGCGTCACCGTCCCGATCGAATTCCGGCTGAGCGCCGTCGCACTGGGCGCAGCAGTGCTGCTGGTTCTCGGGTGGAGGTTGCGCCTCAAGCGCGCCGGATATGCCCTGGCCCTGCAAGGCGGCGCAATCGCGATTCTCTACCTGACGGTGTTCGCGGCCTTTCGGCTCTATCACGTGCTGGCGGCAGCGCCGACCTTCGGACTCCTCGTGGCGATCGCCGCGTTGTCCGCGGCGATCGCCATCCTGCAGAACTCGATGGCCGTTGCCGTGCTCGGCATCGCCGGCGGTTTTCTCGCGCCCATCCTCGCGTCGACGGGGCAGGGCAATCACGTCTTCCTCTTCAGCTACTACGCGGTGCTCAACACGGGCATTCTCGCGATCGCCTGGTATCGCGCCTGGCGCCCGCTCAACCTTGTCGGCTTCGCGTTCACCTTCGTCATCGGCATCGCCTGGGGCGTCCTGCGATACCGGCCGGAGCTCTTCGCGAGCACCGAGCCTTTCCTGATCCTCTTCTTCCTCTTCTATCTCGTGATCGCGATCCTGTACGCGGTGCGCCAGCCCCCGGACCTGAAGGGTTATGTCGACGGCACACTCATCTTCGGCACGCCGATCATTGCGTTCGGCATTCAATCGGGGCTGCTGCACGACGATCGCTTCGCCCTCGCATACAGTGCACTCGCGCTGAGCGCGCTCTACATCGCGATTGCGTGGCTGTTGCATGAGCGGCGGCGGGAATCGCTGCGGCTGCTCGTGGAAGCGTTCCTGGCGCTCGGCGTCGCGTTCCTCACGCTCGCGGTGCCGCTCGCACTCGATGGACGCTGGAGCTCGGCCAGCTGGGCGTTCGAAGGCGCGGCGCTCGTCTGGATCGGCTGCCGGCAGAATCGCAAGCTCCCGCGCGCGAGCGGCGCCTTGCTGCAGGTCGCCGCCGGCATCATTTTCTGGAAGGACCTGCATGTCGCGCCGGAAGCGCTGCCGATCCTCAACAGCACGTTTCTCGGCGGGCTCATGATCAGCGCCGCGTCGATCTTTGCGAGCATCACGTTCCGTCGCAACCAGGCGCGCCTCATGGACTACGAAGCGCGGGTGTCGGAGGTGCTCTTCATCTTCGGCCTGCTCTGGTGGTTGATCGCCGGGCTGACGGAAATCGACCGTCACGTGACCGCCCGGTACGAGCCGTCGGCCGTGCTCAGCTTCCTGGCGCTGACGGCGTTCGCCTGCAGCGAGGTTTCGCGCCGGCTCGACCTGCCGATCGCCCGCGCCCCGGCGCTCTGCCTGCTGCCCGTCATGCTGGTCGCGTTCACCGCTGCCGTGATGCATGGCAATCACCCGGCCGAGGACGGTGGTTTCCTCGCCTGGCCGCTTGCCTTCCTCGCTTTCTACGTCATCTGCCGGCGTCACGAGGGAATGGGTGGCTCGGCCGCTGCGAATTTCCTGCACGTGACGTCGCTCTGGCTCGTCGCCGCGCTCGCCGGCTGGGAACTCGCCTGGGAGATCGATCGCGCCGTCGCCGGCAGTGCTTCCTGGGCCGCCATCGGTTGGGTCATCGTGCCGGCAGTCATCCTCTATGTCCTGCCGAAGCTCGGCGAGGCGGTTGCCTGGCCCTTCCGTGCGCATCGCGCGGCCTATGTCGCGATCGGCGGAGCGGGCCTTGCCCTGTTCACCACCGGCTGGGCCGTCGTGACCCATGTGGCGCTCGCCGGTGATGCCGCGCCGCTTCCGTACCTTCCGCTGCTCAACCCGCTCGACATCGCCGAGGCGCTCGTGCTGCTCGCGCTCGTGCAGTACGTCTTGCACGCGCGGCGCGTCGGCTTCGATCTCTACTCGGCCGTCAGCGAGCGGGCCTGGCAGTTTCTGCTGGCGGCTTTCGTCTTTTTCTGGGCGAACACCGTGCTCCTGCGCAGCATTCACCATTTCACGGGCGTGCCCTACGATTTCGAGCCGATGATGCGCTCGACGGTCGTGCAGACGTCGATCACGATCTTCTGGACGCTGCTCGCGGTGGCGGCGATGCTGTTCGCCACGCGGCGCGCGAGACGGGCGCTCTGGATCACGGGCGCCGTCCTGCTCTGTGTCGTGGTCGCGAAGCTCCTGGCCATCGACCTGTCGCGCGTCGCGACGGTCGGACGCATCGTTTCATTCCTGGGAGTCGGCATGCTGATGCTCGTCATCGGCTACTTCTCGCCGCTGCCGCCCGCGGCGCCGGAGGAAAAATGAGCCTTCGCATGTTGCCCGCAGTGCTGCTCGCCGTCGGCGCCGCCAGCGCGGCGGAATCAAGCCCGCAGGACTTCGCCTACGCGCAGCGAATCGTCGTCACGGAGACGGCCGCCGGCTACCGGCTGGCGCTTCCGATCGAGGTCTACCAGCGCGCGGTGCGGGCGGATCTCGGCGATCTGCGGGTCTTCAACGCCCGGGGCGAAGTCGTGCCGTATGCGTTGCGGCGGCCGCGCCTCGACGCCGTCCGGAAATTTCCGGCCGAGCGGCTGCCGCTCTTTCCGATCACGAGTCTCTCGCCGGCATCGCTTGACGCCGTTCGCGTGACGATCGAATCGGGACGCGGCGCGCTCAACGTCGAAGCACACGGGGCAGGCAAGGACGCTCCCGGCAACGTGAGCTACATTCTCGACACGCGCGCCGTGACTCGGCCGCTTGCGGCCTTCACGCTCGATTGGCCGGCGGACGCCGCCGAATTCGCGGGGCGCCTGCGCGTCGAGGTGTCGGACGACCTGAGCGCCTGGCAGCTGATACTGCCGGGGGCCGCGATCGCGAATCTCGGCACGCACGGCGACCGCCTCATCGAGCGACGCATCGAATTCTCGCCCCTCAAGGCAAAGTACTGGCGCCTCACCTGGGTCGACGGCCAGGCGCCCTTCCAGTTGACGGGCGTTGCGGGCGAACCGACGGACGATCTCATCGAGATCGCCCGCAAGACGCTGACGGTTGCCGCGCTGACGAGCGACACGCAGCCGGGCGAATTCCGTTTCGATGCGGGTGCGCGCATACCCGTGGATCGCGTCGGCCTCGAGCTGCCGGAATCGAACAGCGTGGTGCAGGCCGAAATCTTCTCCCGCGAGCAGGCGGCCGCACCATGGCAACCGGTCGCGCAGCGCGGCTTCTACCGCTTGACGGGTGCCGGCGGAGAACTGACGAGCGGCTGGGTTGCGATCGGCGATGACAACGATCGTTACTGGCGGGTCAAGATCGACGTCGATCGCGGCGGGCTCGGCAAGCGCGCACCGAAGCTGACGCTCGGCTGGATCCCGCACGAACTGGTGTTCATCGCACGGGGCGACGGGCCCTTCCAGCTTGTCTACGGCAATGCGGGCGCGCTGCCCGCCCAGGCGGCGGTGGAATCGATCCTGCCGGCCCTTGCGACGGCCGGCGGCGGCGCCAGCCGCGTGACGATTGCGATGGCATCGCTCGGCCCGCAGCAAGCGCTCGGCGGCGAATCCCGCCTGAGCCAGCCCCCGGCAGCGTATCCGTGGAAGACAACGCTACTCTGGGTCGTGCTCGGCCTCGGCGTCGTCATCCTCGCCTTCATGGCCCTGCGACTCGCGCGCGACACCCGCAAGGAATGACGGCATGACTCCGACCCGACGGGAATTCATCGCGACGGTCGGCACCGGTGCAATGGCATCGGCCATCGCGTCGTCGTCGTCGATGGCGGACGAGCAGAAATCGGCCCGCGGCGCGCCCCGCCTGCGCGTGCGCACGGTCACGGCGGGACTCACGCTCGATTCGCTGGGCGATCTGGCGGCGATCGACAAGACGGTTGCATTGCTTCGACGCGCACGCCGCCGGTTCGAAGACGCTGGCTACGAAGTGCAAACCCTCCGGATCGCGACGCAGCCGATCATCGCCGCGATGGACCCTGCGGCCCGCGATCGGGCACTGCCGGCACTCATTGCGCTCGACAAGGCCGTGCAGAGCGATCAGATCTTCCTGAGTCTTGGGCCGCTGCTGGTCGACGATCGCGCGGATGCGACGCTTGCCGCCTGGTGCGCCGAGCTCGTGCAACGCACGGCCACGCTGATGTTCAGCACGAGTGTCGCGTCGGCGGAGGGCGGCGTGCATCGCAAGACCTGCGCGACCGCCGCAGGCGTCATGCTCGCGCTCGCCAAGGCGCTGCCCGGCGGCGTCGCGAATTTCCGCTTCGCGGCCGCTGCCAACATTCCGGCCGGAACACCGTTCTTCCCCGTCGGCTTTCACGAAGGCGCGGCTTCGATTGCCATCGGGCTCGAAACGCCGGGACTCGTCGAGGAGGCGTTCACCGGTGCGCACGATCCCCTGGAAGGCGAGCAGCGCCTGCGGAACCTCTTCAATCACGAGCTCGGCGCCGTGGAGCGCATCGGCCTCGAGCTCGCAGCGAAGGAGGGCGTGCGCTATCTCGGCATCGATCCTTCGCCGGCGCCGGCGATGGATAGCAGCATTGGCGCGGCCATCGAAGCCCTGACGCACGTGCCCTTCGGATCGGCTTCGACGCTCGGCGCCTGCGCCGCGATCACCTCGGCCCTGAAGACGCTGAGCGTGAAGACCTGCGGCTACGCCGGGCTCATGCTGCCCGTGCTCGAGGAACCGGTGCTGGCGGCGCGCGCCGTCGAGGGACGCTACGGCATCGAGGAGCTGCTGCTCTATTCCTCCGTCTGCGGCACGGGCCTCGACGTCGTTCCGATTCCGGGCGACTGCACGGCCGATACCGTCGCGCGCATCGTCGGCGACGTGGCGTCGCTCGCCGTGAAACTTCGTAAACCCCTGTCCGCGCGCCTCTTTCCGGTTCCGGGCAAGCGGGCGGGCGAGCTCGTGCGCTTCGACAACCCGCGCCTGACGGAGACTTCGGTGTTCGCCGTCGACGCCGGGCGATAACATTCCACCAGGACGACCAGAGGTATTCTCATGCGGCGCCCCCTGCTCGGTGTTCTCGTCGGCGGACTCATCGCCGGCACCTTCGACATCCTTTATGCGGTCGTCTGGAACAGCACCCGCGGCAAGGCTCCCGAGTGGACACTGCAATCGGTCGCCACCGGATGGCTGGGGAACGCCTCGTTCGAAGGCGGTGCGGGTACGGCGACGCTCGGCCTGGCGTCTCACTACGGCATCGCGATCGGTGCGGCCGCCGTTTTCTATTTCGCGAGCCGCTTCATCCCGTTCCTGCGCGAGCGCGCGGTGCTGTCGGGGCTCATCTTCGGCATCTGCGTCTATCTCTTCATGAACTACGTGCTCATACCGCTCTCGGCCGCGCCATTCCACATCCCGTTCACGTTTCCGATCGTCGCGCGCGGGTTTGCTTCCCACGCGATCCTGTTCGGCGTTCCGATCGCGCTCGCCGTGCGGCATTTCTCGACGCCGAGGGCGGCGGCCGCCAATGCCGGCTGACACGGGCATCGCCGCGGTCGCGCACGTCATCTCGCTGGCGGTTGCGCCCGTATTCCTCTTGTCCGGCATCGGCGCGATGCTCGCTGTCATGACGCAGCGGCTCGCGCGGGTCATCGACCGGGCCCGGACGCTCGAGCAGCGGCTCGAAGCGCATCCGGGCGATGCGACGGTGCTCCACAAGCAGCTCGCGACCCTGTCGCGGCGTGCCAAGCTCGCGGGGCGCGCGATCACGCTCTGCACGATCACGGCGCTGCTGGTGTGCGCCGTGATCGCGGTTCTCTTCCTCGGCGCCTCGATGGGGTTCGACGCCTCGTTCCCGGTGGCCATTCTCTTCGTCATCGCGATGCTGTCTTTTTTCATCGGCCTGCTCACTTTCCTGCGCGAGATCCTGATAGCGACCGCGAGTCTCAGGATCGGGCCGCGCAAAGAAGCGGCGGGCAAGCACTGAACTTCCCCTGCTGGAGGGCCGCACATGATTCTCGGTCTGCGCACGGCGATCTATCCCGCGCCCGATCTCGCGCGCGCGAAGGCGTGGTACAGCGAAATACTTGGCGTGCAGCCGTATTTCGACCAGCCGTTCTACGTCGGCTTCTCGGTCGGCGGGTTCGAACTCGGCCTCCTGCCTGACGGGAAGCCCGGAACTCATGGCGTACAGGCATTCTGGGGCGTGGCGAACGCGCGCGAGATGTTCGATCGCCTGCTGAAGCTCGGGGCCACCAGCATCGAGCCCGTGCATGACGTCGGCGACGGCATCGTCGTCGGCGCGGTCGAGGATCCATTCGGCAACCGCTTCGGCATCATCGAGAATCCGCATTTCAAGACCGGCGACGTCCGCTAGTGCAACCGTGAGTGCGGTCGAGCTCGAGCGCGGCGACATCACGAGACTTGAGGTCGATGCGATCGTGAACGCCGCCAACGAACAGATGCTGGGCGGTGGCGGCGTCGACGGCGCGATCCACCGCGCGGCCGGTCCGCTGCTTCTGCAAGCCTGCCGCCGGCATGCCGAGGTGCGACCCGGCGTGCGCTGCCCGACCGGCGAGGCGCGAATCACCGAGGGCTTCCGCCTGCCTGCGCGCTTCGTCATTCACACGGTTGGGCCGATCTGGCGCGGTGGCGGCGCAAGCGAAGCGGAGCTGCTTGCCGCCTGCTACCGCAATTCCTTGACGCTCGCGAACGCAAACGGCGTCCGCACGATCGCGTTTCCGGCGATCAGCTGCGGCGTGTACGGCTTTCCGGTCGCGAGCGCCGCTCGAATCGCCGTGCGCGAGATTCTCGAGGCCGACGCCCGCGGCCATGCATTCGAGCGCGTCGTGCTCGTTGCCTTCGGTGCCGACGTCCATCGGGCCCTCGAGGCCGCGCTGCAAGCGAAGGCGTGAGCGAGCGATGACCGACGCCACGAAGCTGTCGCCGGCGCTTATCGATCGTGTCGTCGCGGCGCTCGGATTCGCGCAGGCGCCGGCGCCTGATTTCGCGGGACTGCGCGCCCTCTATCACGCCTGGTGTCGCGGCGTGCCGTTCGACAACCTGCGCAAGCGCATCCACCTGGCGCGCGGCTTGACGACCGCTTTTCCCGGGGATGGCGCGGAGGATTTCTTCGAGGCCTGGCTCCGTTATCGAACGGGCGGGACCTGCTGGGCCGGCAACGGCGCGCTTTGCACGCTGCTGCAAGCGCTTGGCTTCCCGGCGCGACGCGGCGTCGCGACGATGCTCGCGCGTCCCAACATCCCGCCGAATCACGGCACGGTCCTGGTGGAGTACGACACGGGGCTTTTCGTCGTCGACGCTTCGATGCTGCATTCCGAGCCCCTGCGGCTCGACGAGCAGGCCGAGACCGTGATCGAGCACCCGGCCTGGGGTGTGCGCGCCGGGAAACGCGACGGCCACTGGTATATCCGCTGGCGTCCGCTGAATCTTCCCGGCGGCCTCGAATGTCGCATCGACCGGATCGTCGCGACGGCGGAGGAATTCAGCGAGCGCCATGAGATGACCCGTCCCTGGGGCGGATTCAATTTCGAAATCCATGCGCGCAGGATCAGCGGCGACTCGATGCTCGGCACCTGCCTCGCCAAGCGCGTGGAATTCGACGCTCGCGGCGCCGTCGTCGAGCGCGGGCTCGACCGCGAAGCGCAGCGGCGTTTCCTGATCGACGAGCTCGGGATCAGCGAAGCGATCGTGGCGCAATTACCCGCGGATACGCCGACGCCGCCGCCGCCCGGATCGCGCACGGCCCAGGCTGCCGCTAAACGGTGACGACTACCTTGCCGAGCTGCTGATTCGATTCGAGATAGCGGTGCGCGGCCACGATGTCGGCGAGGGCGAAGGTCCTGGAGATGACGGGCTTCAGGCGCCCTTCGGCAAGTCCCCGCAGCACGAGTGCCTTGGCGCGGGCGAAGCGCTCGGGATGATTCCAGATCGTCGAGGCGACCCAGCCTCGAACGCTGAGATGCTTGAGGGCGGCCGGCCAATGCGGATGGGTCGTCGGCTGCCCGCTCAGGCCCCCGTAGATATAGAGAATCCCTTCTTCGGCCATCGCCTGCGCCAGGGTCTCGACGTAAGGGCCGCCGACCGGATCGAAAACGATGCGCGCACCCTTGCCGCCGGTGATCTTCATCACTTCCGCGACGAGGTCGGCTTCCTCCGTGGCAATGACGTGCGTTGCGCCGAGCGCCTGCAACGCCTGCTCCTTCGTCTTGCGGCGCGTGGCGGCGATCGGCACCGCACCGGCCCAGTTCGCAAGCTGGATGGCCGCGATACCGACGCTGCTCGATGCGGCGCGAATGATCACGTGGTCGCCGACGGTCGCGTGTGCGCCCTCGAGGATGGCGAGCGCCGTGAGGTACTGCATCCAGATGGCGGCGGCTTCAGTGGAGCTCAGTGCCGGCGGCGCCGCGAGGAGACTGCGGGCCGGCACGATCGCCGTGTCCGCATACACGCCGTACTCGCCGAGCCGGAAGGTCGGCAGCACCGACACGCGCTGGTCCACGGAGAAGTCCCGCACGTCTTCGCCGACCGACTCGATGACGCCGGCGGCTTCGTAGCCGATGAGCGTCGGCAGCTTCGGCTTCACGGGATACTGGCCCGCGCGAAACGCGGCTTCCGAGCGATTGAGGCCGATCGCCTCGATGCGCATTCGAACCTCGCCCGGACCCGGTCGGCCCACGTCGAGCTCCTCGATGCGCAAGACTTCCGGCCCACCGTGTTCGTAGACTCGCACGACTTTTGCCATGACTGTACCCTCCGCCGGCAACCGACATTCTCATCCGGAGGAGAAAGCCATGTCGAATTTCATGAAGGCCCTGCTGGCAACCGGCCTCCCCGCGGTGACGGCCGCCCCCGCACGAACGTCGTTCGCCGAGGCGCCGCAACTGCTCGCCGAGCAGGTGCGGGCGGCCGAGACCGCCTTCGCGAAGAGCATGGCGGATCGCGACTTTGCGGCATTCGGCCGCGTAGACCCGGCGCGCTTCTTCTGGTGCAATGGCGAGCGTCGGAGGTAAGACACATGCCTGAAGCCACGGACAGATCCCGGACCGCGACCGTTCCGGCGGCGGTTTTGGCGGTGGGACTCGTCATCGCCGCGTTCGTGCTCGGTGCCCAGCTGAAGCACGTCGGTTCGGCACGCGACACCATCGTGGTGAAGGGACTGGCGGAGAAACCCATTCGCGCCGACCAGGTGGAATGGACGGTCGGGCTCCGGGTTTACGGCGACACCTTGGCACAGACTCTCGCCCTGCTGCGCAAGGAGCGACCCTTGCTCGATGCATTCCTCGATCAGCAGGGCATCGATGCCAAGGCCAGGGCAGAGACCGGCGAAACCATCGACAAGCACATGGAGGAAGTCGAGACCAGCTCCGGTCGCGTCCACGAAGTGCAGAAGGGCTTCGTCGGCACCCAGGAAATCGTGATCCGCAGCAACGACCTGGCGAAGATCGCCGCCGCCAACAAGGCGGCATTGCAATTCAAGGCGGACGGGCGCCCGGTGGTCTACTCCGACCCGCTCTACCTCGTATCCGATCTCGAAGCCGTGAAGATGTCCCTCATCGGCGATGCGACGCGCAATGCGCACACCCGGGCTGAGGAATTCGCGCGCAACGGCGGGGTGAAGGTCGGCACGATGAGTTCCGCCTCGCAGGGCTCGTTCTATATTCTCGCGGCCGGCGCCAACGAGGAAGCAAGCGACTATGGCGGCATCTACGACAAGTCGACTGTCGAGAAGCTCGCGCGGGTCGTCGTGACGATCGAATACAACATCGAGCAGTAATTGCCATGAACGACGACGCGTCCCCGTTGCAGGTCATCGAGAGCCTTGCCGAGGCCATCAACCGGCACGATCTCGACGGCATCATGAAGCTGCTGCACGAGGGGCATGTGTTCGTGGATTCGCTCGGCAACAAGGTGCGCGGCCCGCAAGCCGTGCGCAAGGCCTGGCAGGACTACCTCGCGATGGTGCCGGACTACTGGCTGCGCATCGATCACGGCGTGCTCGCGCCGGAGTACGTCGCGCTCTTCGGCGCCGCCGGCGGTACGCTCGCCGTCGAAGGCAAGGTGAAAGAGGAGAACTGGTGGGAAACCACGGCCGCGTGGCGCGCGGTGGTCGTCGACGGCCGCGTCGCCAAGTGGGAAGTGTACGCGGACAACGAGCCGATCCGCGCGCTCATCAGGAGGAAGGCGCCGAAGAAGAAATCGAAGTCCCGGGCGAAGACGAAGCCGGGAGCGAAGTCCAGGCCGACGAAGAAGCCAACGAAGAAAAAATAGCGGGACAGGGCATTGACCGAATCCACCACACGCGTCGAAGCGTTCAGCGACGGCGTCTTCGCGATCGCGATCACGCTCCTCATCCTCGAGATCCGCGTTCCGGAGGAGGGCCTCGCCAACGGCGCCAGCCTCGCCGTGAGTCTCGCGCATCTGTGGCCGTCGTACGTTGCGTTCCTGCTGAGCTTCTTCGTGCTCCTCGTCACCTGGATGAACCACCACGAACTGATGCGTCTCGTGCGTGTCGTCGACTACCAGTTCCTGTTCGCGAACGGCTTCGTGCTGCTGACCGTCACCTTCACTCCGTTCCCGACGGCGGTGCTCGCCCAGCATCTCGCCACCGCGCAAGCGACGACGGCCGCCGCTTTCTATTGCGGCACGTTCGTCGTCGTGAGCATCGCCTGGTGCCTGCTCCTCGTTTCGATTACCCGGCGCAACCGCTTGCGGCACGGTACGGATGCAATCGTCGCGAGGCGCATTGGCCGTGCCTACTTCGCGGCCCCGTTGGTCTACGCATTTGCGACCGTCGTCGCCTTCTACAATGTCGTGGCCGGTCTTGCGATCAACTTCTCGCTCTGGGTCCTGTGGCTCCTGCTTTGCTATCGCGCGGCGCGTCCGGAAGAGCCGGGAGAGCATCACCGGTGAGCCGCCCGCAGCCGACCCGCTTGCTGCTGCTCGCCGCCGTCCTGGCGTGGCTCGCATCGTGGTTCAGCCCGACGATCGCGTTGCCGGATTGCGCCGCGGGCGGCGCTTCGCTCGATCACTGGCTGTCGACGAACTGCAGCGGTGCCCAGGTGTTCCGGATCGTGATCCGGCTGCTGTGGACGAAACCGAACGTCGACGGCTGGCGCGAGGGCATGGAACTCGTGGTCTACGTCGCGAGCGCGTTGACCAACCTGCTGTTTGTAGTGGCTGTCGCGGCGCTCCTCGGGCGCTGGCACCGCGCGTTGCCCCGGCTGCAGTGGGCCGTGCTCGTCGCGGCCCCCCTGAACACGTACTGGTTTTTCACCATGGACGGACTGAAGGTCGGCTATTACCTCTGGGCCGCCGCATTCTTCCTGCTGTTCGGCGCGATGGCGCGCCGCAGCGCCCGCTAGAGTCTTTTTCACGCCACGAGATGGGCGTATAAGCGACGACTCACCGCTGCCGACACAAGACAAACAAAGGAGACCACCATGGCACAGCCGGACGTCCGCGGAAGATTCCTATGGCATGAACTGATGACCCGCGATGTGGTTGAGGCGAGCGCGTTCTATCCCAAGGTCATTTCCTGGAAGACGCAGCCCTGGCCGCAAGACCGCAACTACACGATGTTCACCGCGGACCGTGGACCTGTCGGCGGGCTCATGACGCTACCGGCCGATGCCGTGGCGCACGGAGCGCAGCCGCAATGGCTTCTCTATATCGGCACGCCGAACGTCGACGAGACCCTCGACCAGGCGCGCCGCGCCGGCGCGCAGGTGCTGCGCGCAGCGCATGACGTCGCGACGATCGGCCGCTTCGCCGTGCTTGCGGATCCGCATGGCGCGAGCTTCGCCATCTACTCCCCGTCAAGCCCGTCGGCGACTCTCGATGCCGAGACCCGCAACGGCGACTTCTCCTGGCACGAACTCGCAACCGCCGACGGCGAGGCGGCGCTCAAGTTCTACCAGCAGCTCTTCGGCTGGGAGCTCATGACGCGCATGAACATGGGCGCGATGGGCTTCTACAACATCTTCGGCTGGAAGGGCGTGCAGCGCGGCGGCATCTACACGAAGCCGCCAGCCGACAATTCGAAGCCCAACTGGCTGAGCTATGCACAGGTTGCGAACGCGGACACCGCCACAGCGGCGGCGAAATCCGCCGGCGCGAAAATCATCCAGGGACCGATGGAGGTGCCGGGCGGCTCGCGCATCACGACGTTGCTCGATCCGCAGGGCGTCGCATTCGCGGTGCATTCGTTCGCGCCCGCGGTGAAGGCAAAGCCCGCGGCAAAAAAGAAGGCGGCACCCAAAGCCAAGGCAAGGGCCAAGATAAAGACCAAGGCAAAGGCCAGGGTCAAGGCCAGGGTCCGGGCGAAACGCGCGGCGCCGAAAAAGGCAGCGGCCGGACGGTCGGCCAAGGGCAAGGCGAAGCGCGCGGTGCGCCGGAAGAAATAATCAGGTCGGCGCAGGTCTCGAATGGCCGCTGACGCTGCTGCCGGCGTCAGCGGCCAGGCGCGCAAAAATGAGTCCCGAGGTCGCGGCCGTCAGCCCGACCACCCAGAACGTCACCGAAAAGTCGATCGGCGCGAGGTGATCCGCGCCCCTCAGCCATTGCGACGTATTGAGAATCTGCGCAGCGATGCCGACGCCCACGCTGAGCGAGAGCTGCTGCGCCGTGCCCGAAAGGCTCGAGGCCTGGCTCATCTGCTCCGGCGTGACGTCCGCGAAGCCCATGGTGTTGATGCACGTGAACTGCATGGAGCGCGAAAAGCCGAGCACCAGCACGAGGCTCAGGATGAGGAGGTGCGGGGTCGAGGGTTGCAGGAAGCCGCAGGCCAGGATGAGCACGGTGGAGAGGACGGTATTCGCGACGAGCAGGCTCCGGAACCCGAACCAGCGCACGAGCCGCGTTGCCATCGTCCGCATCATGAGGGCGCCCGTCGCGCCGGCGAAGGTGAGGAGCCCCGAGCGCAGCGGCGTGAGGCCGAAGCCTTCCTGCAGCATGAGCGGCATCGCGATCGTGTAGGCACCGACGCCGATGCGAAAGAGCGCGCCGCCCGTGATCGAGGCGCCGAGCGTCGGGATCCCGAGGAGCGACAGGTCGAGAATCGGATGTTCGGCTGTGCGGGAGCGCCACGCGTACGCCACCGTGAGCAGGACACCGAATGCGATCCAGGTGAGGACGGTCGAGGCCGGCAGGAGACCCTTGCCGAGATTCTCGAGACCGAAGACGAAACTTGCGAGACCGATACCGACGATGAACCAGCCGATGAAGTCGAGCGGCGGCGGCGTCTCCTTCGCCGTCTCCTCGATGTAGCGGGTCGCGAGCCAGTAGCCGGCGATCCCGATCGGCACGTTGATGAAGAATATCCAGCGCCACGAACTGTAGGTCGCGATGAAGCCGCCGACGACCGGGCCGACGATCGGTGCGACGAGCGCCGGGATCGAGACCCAGGCCATGGCGGCGACCAGGTCGCTCTTGGGGACCTTGCGCAGGATCACGAGCCTGCCGACGGGCACCATCATCGCGCCGCCGAGTCCCTGCAGTACGCGGGCGCCGACGAGTTGCAGGATCGACTCGGAAAGCCCGCAGAGCGCCGAGCCGAGCGTAAATACGACGATGGCGCTGCGAAAGATGAGCCGCGCGCCGAAGCGCTCCGCCATCCAGCCGCTCAGTGGAATGAAGACCGCGATGCTCACGAGGTAGGAGGAGATCGCGAGGCTCAGGTGCAGTGGATCCTCGTGCAGTGAACGGGCGACCGCGGGCAACGCCGTCGCGAGCACGGTGCTGTCGAGGCTTTCCATGAACAGGGCGCAGGCGACGATGAGGGCAATCAGCCTGGAACCGGGGACTGATCTATTTTTCGAGGTGTCAGGCAGATCTGCTACCCCGTTCAACGAAAAACAGATCGGTCCCCATTTTCGAAATCAGCTCCGCTTGTTGCGATTTATCTTGCGGATGACGAGCTTCAGGCCCGACCAGGTTTCATCGACGGCGCAGACCTTCACGTCCACGAGCCCGATGGAGAGCGCCACCGCGCGGATGACGTCCTCCGTGACGTCGGTTGCGACGCCCGCCGATTTCTTCGGCCAGGAAACCCACACACAGCCCTCGTTCCGCAGTCGCGCATACCACTCGCGGAGATAACTCTCGACATCGGCACGCCGCCGCGTGAACAAGTGCACGACGTCGGTCGAAGCGGTCAGCCGGCGGGAGAACCGCACAGCCTTCGGCAGCGGAGCCAGGAGCTTGCGGTAGTTCGACGGCGCACCGACGGCGTACAACTCACTGCCTTCCCTGATCCCGAGTTTCATTGCGAGCGGTGTGCCCGAATAGCCTGCCATTGCCGAACGCTACAGGTACTTCCAGTTCTGCGGCTTGCCCCTGGCGATCTGCGCCATGGCCGCCGCGAGGCGGCGCGCGCGGGTCGCATCGCGCTTCGCGCTGGCAATCCATTCACAGTACTCGCGCCGGTGGCTCGGCGTGAATTTCCCGAACATCGCGCGCGCCTTGGCATTCCCGGCGAGCGCGGCAGCGAGATCGGGCGGTACGAGGATCGGCCGCGGCGTCTTCGGCCGGGCGCGCGCCGGTACCTTCACGCCCTCGTCGTTGAGCCGCATGGCC
Source organism: Steroidobacteraceae bacterium (assembly GCA_035644395.1). Taxonomy (GTDB): domain Bacteria; phylum Pseudomonadota; class Gammaproteobacteria; order Steroidobacterales; family Steroidobacteraceae; genus JBGPLJ01. Next base: position 22,839 of record DASQOR010000074.1, on the reverse strand, counting down.
TCCCGCACATAGGCGGTCAGCGCCCTCTTCGGCGGCAGGTCCTTGAGCGAGGCGAGCCGTCCGAACTGTCCCATGGCCTCGTCGACGGACTTGCCGCCGCGGGCCACGATGAGCGAGCCCTTCCAGAATCCGAATGTCGCGTGCTGCTTGAAGGCCGCCATGCCGCAGAGCATCCCCTTGTACATGAAGTGCGGGAAACCCCACTTCATCGTCTCCTCGATCTTCGCGCTCGCCGCGTGCACGACGGCGCGCAGGTGCTCGAGGATCGGCCGGGCGAATGGCGCGGACTTGCGGATGTACGCGTCGACGCGTGCGTCTCTGGTGCTCATGGAGCGGCCTCGATTCGAAGGCCGCAATGATACACCCGCGGGCGATGGCTACTTTCTATCCCAGCGGAACTTGCGCTCGCTCTCCCGGATGGGCAGGTCGTTGATGCTCGCGAAGCGCTTCTGCATGAGGCCGTTCGCGGCGAATTCCCAGTTCTCGTTGCCATAGGAGCGGTACCAGTTGCCCGGGTCGTCGTGCCATTCGTATTCGAAGCGCACGGCGATGCGGTTGTCGAGGTAGCACCAGAGCTCCTTCTGCAGCCGGTAGTCGAGCTCCTTCGCCCACTTGCGGCGCAGGAAATTGCGAATGGCGTCCTCGATGGTACCGGTGTTGGATAACTGGGGACTTGGCGATTGGCTGCCGGGACAAGTCCCCAGTTATCCAACACCGGTACCGGCTATGCCGGTACCGGCTATGTTGATTTCGATCTTGATGCCGTTAGGATCGTTGAAGAAGAGTTGCCTCAGGCCATTGCCCGGAACCACGTTGAGGCCCGCTTTGACGCCATGCCTGCGCAGCCGCTCCGCGATCTCGTCGAAATCGACGCCGTTGAAGGCAATGTGGTCGAGCGGTCCCGTGCCCGGCGCCGGCTTCGTCACGGGAATGCCGAGGGATTGCGAATGCCGGGTGTAGCTGCGCCATTCGCCGATATGGATCACCGGCACGTCGCCGAGATAGACCCAGTAGCCGTCGAATTCGAGCGGCGGGCGCAAGCCGACGCGCATTCCAAGCACGTCGCAATAAAAGTCCCGGGTCTTGTCGATATCGTCGGTGAGCACCAGGTAGTGCTCCATCTTGGTGAGCGGCATGGCAAGGACCTCGAAGGGCGCCGTGGAAGTTTTCGCGCGAACGCGGGCCGGGTCAAGCGCGGGCTGACTTCGTGAAAACGGAACGCCTGGAACTCGTCCCCGGTGCGGCGGGTCATTGCCGAGACGCTGCCCGAGCTTGCCCCGTCGATTGGTGTTCTGAAGAAATGCGGCTTCCGCCCGGCGGCGGGCGGATCCGAACCTGGCGTCATCCGTTTCGAGGTGCTGCGCGATGCATTACCTGATGTTCTATGACTACACGGCCGACTATCTCGCGCGGCGCGGAGAATTCCGCGGGCTGCACCTGAAGCATGCCTGGGCATCGCACGAGCGGGGCGAGCTGGTGCTGGGCGGCGCTTACGACGATCCGGCCGACGGTGCCGCGATTCTCTTTGCCTGCGACTCGCCCGCGGTGCCCGAGGCTTTCGCCAAGGCGGACCCCTACGTGCTCAACGGCCTGGTCACCCGGTGGCGGATTCGACGCTGGAAGACCGTTGCGGGCTCGGCCGCGATGAATCCGATCCGCGGTTGAAGGCGAGAATCCAGCGGGCGAAGCGGCGAAGCAATAGAAAAGCGTGCGGGAAGGTTGCCCTGCCCGCACGCGTTGCCGCGACGAGGATGGGGGGGAATCGCCGCTGCAATACCGGAGGAGAAAGCAAGCGGCGTGCCAGCCGCCGGCGACGATCAATCAGGGGGTTAGCGGAGCGCCGTCATGTTCCGCGATCGAATCCGGTGCGCCGGAGAGTGCACGTGCACTCGATGCGCGCATTGTGATTGCATCCCGGATTTGCGACCCTGCCCGCCCGGTGCGACAACAAGAACGACAAGGCCCGCCTGTGTTTCCGAAAGTGGCGTTCGGCGGTCTGCTGATATACCTGCTATCGGCGTCGTTGCGTGCGGATGACTGCATGTCGACGCGTGGCCGCGAGTTGAGCGGTACCGTCGAGAGCCGCTGTGAAACGATGCAGTCGGGCGGCCGCGAGCGTAGCTACCGCGTCTATGTTCCATCGAAACTCGCGCAGCCGGCGCCGCTGGTGCTGATGCTTCACGGGGGCGGCGGCTCCGGCAGCGGACAGGAACTCCTCACCAAGGGCGGCTTCAACCGCATTGCCGACCGCGACGGACTCATCGTGCTGTATCCCGACGGCGTCGACCGCAACTGGAACGACGGCCGGAGCGACGTCAATTCGCGCGCATTCAAGGAGAACGTCGACGACGTCGGCTTCCTGACTGCGCTGGTCGAAAAAATCTCGCACGACTATTCGATCGACCGGCAGCGTGTCTTCGTGACCGGCATGTCGAACGGCGGCTTCATGTCGTTTCGGCTCGCCTGCGACGCGGCGGACAGGTTCCTCGCCGCGGCGCCCGTCGTCGCGGGACTCTCCGTTGACCTCGGTGCGCGGTGCAAGCCGAAGCGGCCGGTATCGATTGCCATCCTGAACGGCACCGAGGATCCGCTCGTGCCCTGGAACGGGGGTCATGTCAGTGCGCTCGGCATCAAGCGCGGCCAGACCTGGTCCGCGGTGCAAAGCTACGAGAAGTGGATCGAGCTCGACGGCTGCACGGTCCGGTTCGACGAGCCCGAGCTCAACAAGCAGCCCGATGACGGCACGAGCCTCCTGCGCCATCGTGCGGTGAACTGCTCGGCGGGCGCCGAAGTGCGTCTCTACGAAATCCGCGGCGGCGGCCACAACTGGCCGCGCGGCGCGAAGTACCTCGGTGAATTCCTGGTCGGGCGGGTCAGCCAGGAGTTCGACGGCAACGAGGAAATCTGGGCCTTCTTCAAGAGCGTACCCAAGCAATGAACACGACGGCCGAACCGGCTTCCCTCAAACGCGTGGTCGGTGTCGGCGCGCTCGGGTTCAACGCGGTCAACATGACCGTGGCCTCTGGCATTTTCGCACTGCCGGCGCTCATGGCAGCGGCGCTCGGAAGCGCGGCAGTTAGTGCATATCTCGTTTGCATCGTGCTTTTCGGCCTTGTCGGCCTTTGCTTCGCCGAAGCCGGCAGCCGCGTGGGCGGTGCCGGCGGCCTCTACGCCTATGCGACAACGTCTTTTGGTCCGGTCCTTGGCGGCATCGCGGGAAATCTCGCCTGGATTGCCGGCGGCGCGGCTGCGGATGCGGCGATCATCAATTTGCTGTTTGACACTCTGGCGACGGTGATCCCGGTCCTTTCCCAGAGCTGGATCCGCACACTGTTCATGCTCGGCCTGTTCGGCGTCGTGGCGATCACCAACATCCGCGGCGTGCGCTACGGCGTGCGCCTTTCCGTTCTCATGACGCTTATTAAGATCGCGCCACTCGTTGCGCTCGTGATCGTGGGAGCGTTCTTCATCGACCCATCCCAGCTCAAGTGGACCCATGTTCCGGCCGTGAGCAGCATCGGCGCAGCGTCCGTCGCCGCGTTCTACACGTTCATGGGGGTCGAAGCCGCGCTCAGCATGAGCGGCGAAGTCGTACGTCCGGCGCGGACAGTGCCGCGCGGAATCCTGATGGGCCTGCTCATCATCGGCGCGATCTACGTAGGCGTGCAGCTGGTCGCGCAGGGGACGATGGGCGCGGCGCTGGCGGACTCCAAGACACCGCTGGTCGACACCGCCAGAATTGTCTTCGGCCCGTGGGGCGGCACTTTCATGGTCGTAGCGCTCGCGCTCTCCGCAAGCGGCTGCATTGCCGGCGATCTGCTGTCGTCGCCGAGGGTGCCGTTCGCATTGGCGGAGCGGAGCCAGTTGCCACGGTCGCTTGCCTATGTGCATCCGCGCTTCGGCACTCCCGCGGTCGCGATCGCAGCCTATGCGGTCGTGTGCGCAGTACTTGCCATATCGGGCTCATTCGAGCTCATGCTGGTCCTGTCGAGCGCGGGCGTGCTAATCGTCTACCTGATCTGCTGTGTCGGTGTGTTGCGCCTGAGGGCCGTCAAGATTACGCACGACGCGGAAACATTCATCGCGCGAGGAGGCCCGCTAATTCCCCTTGCCGCGGCCGTCATCATCATCTGGATGCTCTGGTCGCTCGTCCTGGATGCCATGCATCAGCACCAGTGGAAGGAAATCTTCTTCGCCGGCGGATTCGTGGTGTTGCTGGCCGCCGCGTACTACGTCCTGGAACGTCGACGAAACGTTTCGTCGCATCGTCCGTGACCCGACCCGGCTCCTGAAACTATGATTGCCACCATGAAAAACACCCTCATTCGCCGATCCCTGTCCCTCCCGGTTGCACTCGTCGCTGCGGCCCTGTTCACGGCGGCCTGTTCCTCGGACTCGGAGCCGCCGCCAGCCGCCGGCCCGGTGGCAGGCTCCGGCGATGCGGCGTTCGCCGACCTCGAAAAGGCCATCATCCGGGAAAACAACGTCCGCAATCCGAGCTCGGCGACCGACCTCGGTTTCCACGAATTCGACGACCAGCTGGAGGACGCGTCCGAGGCCGGCATGCACGCCGAGCTCGCCGCGATCAACCAGTTCCACGACCAGTTGCAGGCGATCGAGCCGGCGACACTGACGCCGGAGCGCGCGCTCGACCGGGAATTCCTCATCCTCGCGATGAAGGATGCGGCCCTTTCGATCGACACGATCCGCATGTGGCAGAAGGATCCGGACGTCTATTCGAGCGGCATCACCAATGCCGCGTACGCCATCATGAAGCGCGACTATGCGCCGGCGGACGTCCGCCTGAAGGCGGTCGTCGCCCGCGAGAAGAAGATGCCCGCGGTGCTCATGGAGGCGCGCAAGAATCTGCAAGCCCCGGTCACGATCTACACGCAGATCGCCATCGAGCAGATCGACGGCAACATCAGCTTGCTCAAGAACGACCTGCCGGCCGCCTTCAGCGACGTGAAGGACGCGGCGCTGCTCGCGGAATTCAAGCAGGCGAACGACGCGGTCATCGCTGCGCTCGGCGACTACAAGACCTATCTCAAGAAGACGGTGCTGCCGGCCTCCAAGCCCGAGTTCGCCTTCGGCGCGCAAACCTGGAGCAAGGCCTTCGCGGCGCAGGAGATGGTCGATCTTCCGATCGACAAGCTCCTCGCCATCGCCGAGGCGGATCTCGCGAAGAACGAAGCCGCGTTCCAGGCGCTGGCGCACGAGATCGATCCGAAGAAGAACGCCGACCAGGTGCTGCAGGCGATCGAAGCCAAGCATCCGAAGGCGCAGGAGCTCCTCGCGACGACCCAGGCGACGCTCGATTCGATCCGCCAGTACATCGTCGATCATCACATCCTGACGATTCCGGCGGGCGAGCCGGCCAAGGTCATCGAGACGCCGCCTTTCATGCGGTCGACGACGTCCGCCTCCATGGATACGCCCGGGCCCTTTGAAAAGGCGCAGCTCGGCGGCTTCTACAACATGACGCTACCGGATGCGCACGCATCGGCCGCCGAGAAGGCGGACTTCATGCGCCAGTGGTACTACGCGGGCATCAGCAACGTGTCGGTGCACGAGGTGTATCCCGGCCACTACACGCAGTTCCTGTACGCGAAGCAGTTTCCGTCGGATGCCCGCAAGGTCTTCGGCTCGGCCACGAACGTCGAGGGCTGGGCGCACTACTGCGAGCAGATGATGCTCGATGAGGGCTTTCATGCCGACGATCCCTCGTATCGGCTCGCACAGCTGCAGGACGCGCTCCTGCGCGACGTGCGCTTCATCGTCGGGATCAAGATGCACACGCAGGGCATGACGGTGGCGGAAGCGACGAAACTCTTCGAGACGGCCGGCCATCAGCCGCATCCGATCGCCGTTTCGGAAGCGAAGCGCGGCACAGCCGATGCGCTCTACGGCTACTACACGCTCGGGAAGCTCATGATCCTGAAGCTGCGCGATGACTACAAAGCGAAAATGGGCGCCGCGTACACGCTGCAGGGATTCCACGACGCCTTCATCAAGCTGGGCCCGCTGCCGCTGCCGCTCATCCGGCGCGCGATGCTCGGCGAAGAGGGCTCGATCCTCTAGTAAATGCGGTCGGCGGCGGTCTCCGCATCCCAGCTCATCTCGTCGGGCGCGAGCAGGGCCTCGAGGTCCTGCGGCGTTGCCGGTCTGTCGTCCACCCACCGGCGCAGCAGATCGCTGCCGTTGATCACGTCGATGGCGAGCTTGCCGGTCTCGTATTCGTACGGGAAGTCGCGCCAGAGCTCGTAGTCGGGACGCAGGCGGCGCAGCGCCTTGAAGGCGAGCGCCACCAGGCGCCATGGCCGGAATTCGGTGTGGCGGTAGCTTTCATCCTCGACATGGATCTGCAGGCCGGCGCACAGCTTGCCGGCGTGCTTGTGGAACGTCGGCTCGAACCAGCAGGGACGCAGGCGGCAGCCGGCGAGCCACGAGGGCGATAGCCGATGCATCTCCTTGAGCAGCGCGCCGACGTCGAGATCCGGTGCTCCGAGGAGTTCGAGCGGGCGCGTCGTTCCGCGGCCCTCGGAGAGTGTCGTGCCCTCGAGCAGCACCGTGCCCGCATAGCAGCGCGCCATCGAGAGATTCGCGGCGTTCGGGCTCGGATTGACCCAGGAGCGCTCGCCGAGCGGCCAGCCGAATCCCGGGGCCACCTCCGGCACCCATCCCGGCATTTCGACGATGCGGCAATCGATGTCGAGCTGGAGCGTGCGGACGAACCAGCGCGCAAGCTCCCCGAGCGTCAGGCCGTGGCGCATCGGCATCGGGCCGGCGCCGACGAAACTCTCCCAGCCGGAGCGCAGCCGCAGGCCCTCGATCGGACGGCCCGCGGGATTCGGGCGATCGAGGATCCAGACGCTCTTCTGCCGCCGGGCCGCCGCTTCGAGTACATAGCGCAGCGTCGTTGCGAACGTGTAGATGCGGCAGCCGACGTCCTGCAGGTCGACGATCAGCGCGTCGAACGTCGCGAGCATCGCGTCGGTCGGCCGGCGGACGTTCCCGTAGAGGCTGAACACGGGGATGCGATGCACCGGATCCTCGTAATCCGGCGACTCGATCATGTTGTCCTGCTTGTCGCCGCGCAGCCCGTGCTGGGGACCGAATGCAGCCGTGATGCGCAGGTCGCCCAGGGACGCCAGAGCGTCGAGCGAGTGGACGAGATCCTGGGTCACCGATGCCGGATGCGCGAGCAGCGCGATACGCCGGCCGGCGAGGGGCTTGCGCAACGCCGGGTCTTCGAGGAAGCGATCGATGCCGAACAGGGTGCTCATCGAAGGGAAATCCGGAAACCGTCCGCGTGGTGAAAATCGGGCTCAGCACGCGGATGCGCGAGCGCCCAGTACGAAAGCGTACCACTGTCGGACTCGACGACGGCGGCCAGCGCGAGATGGAGGTTCCGCCCGCGGAGCGATTCGATCGTATCGAGCGCGAGCCGCGCGTCGAGCTGCAGGCGATCCGCGCTGCGATCGACTGTTATCCCGGGCGCACTGACGGCTGACTCCACGGCCCGGTCGCTGCGGTAGGACCCGAATCGATAGGAGGCCCACTCGGTGGAGGGCGACAGATTGAATTCGAAGTACGCCGCCGATCCATCGACCGCGACGAACGCTTCGAAGCAAGTCTGCTTCCAGAGCTCATCGGCCCGCGCCGGCGCACGCGCCGCAGGCACCCGAATCGGCCCGAGCGGGCCCTTCAGCAGATAGCGAAGGTCGAGCATCCGATCGCTGCCGAGGCGATAGGCCACGCGGATGGAACAGGTTTCGTGACTCGCGCCCTTGGGATGGCGGATCAGATCGACTTCGGAACGATCGTCGGCGGGCATCGGCGCATTCTAGCGCGCGCCCGCCCTGGTCAGTCTTTCCAGGTAGCCCGCCCATTTCGGTTCGCGTTCGCGGCCGAGTTCGTGCAGGTAGCTCCAGGTGTAGAGACCCGTGTCGTGACCGTCGCTGAAGACGAGCTTGACCGCATAGCGGCCGACCGGTTCGACGGCGAGGACGGTGACGTCCTGCTTTCCCACCTGCAGCACTTCCTGGCCGGGCCCGTGGCCCCGCACTTCGGCGGACGGCGAGAACACCCGCAGGTACTCGAACGGCAGCTCGTAGCGGCTGCCGTCGTCGAACGCGACCTCCAGCAGCTTCGAGCGCTTGCGAAGCTTGATCTCCGTGGCGGTGATATCGGCCATCGCGCCGTCAGAGAATGTAGCGACTGAGATCTTCATCCTTGGCGAGTTCCCCAAGGTGATGATCGACATACGCCGCATCGACGTGAATCGTCTGGCCCGACCGGTCCGCCGCGTCGAAGGAAACGGTTTCGAGCAGCCGCTCCATGACCGTGTGCAGCCGCCGTGCGCCGATGTTCTCCGTGCGCTCGTTCACCTGGAAGGCGACTTCCGCGAGCCGCCGCACGCCGTCGGTCGAGAAATCGACCTTGACGCCCTCGGTCTCAAGGAGCGCCCGGTACTGGGTCGTGAGCGAGGCGCTCGGTTCGGTGAGGATCCGCACGAAGTCCTCGACCTTCAGCGGCTCGAGCTCCACGCGGATCGGAAAGCGGCCCTGCAGCTCCGGGATGAGATCGGAGGGCTTGGACATGTGAAAGGCGCCCGAGGCCATGAAGAGGATGTGATCCGTCTTCACCATGCCGAACTTCGTGCTCACGGTGCAGCCCTCGACGAGCGGCAGGAGATCCCGCTGCACGCCCTCGCGCGAGACGTCCGCGCCCATCGTTTCCTGGCGGCGCGCGATCTTGTCGATCTCATCGATGAAGACGATGCCGTTCTGCTCCGCGTTCTCGACGGCGCGGGTCTTGAGCTCTTCCTCGTTCACCATCTTCGCGGCTTCTTCCTCGACGAGGAGCTTCTGCGCCTCCTTCACCTTGAGCTTGCGCGACTTGGTGCGGTTGCCGCCCATGTTCTGGAACATCGACTGCAGCTGCGCGGACATCTCTTCCATGCCGGGCGGCGCCATGATCTCGACGCCGACGGGAATGGCGCGCATCTCGATTTCGATCTCGCGATCGTTGAGCGCGCCCTCGCGCAGCATCTTGCGGAATTTCTGGCGCGTCTCAGCGTCCCGCGGCTGGCCGACGTCGTCGGTGCTGAAGCCCATCGTGCGCGGGCGCGGGAGCAGGGCGTCGAGCACGCGCTCCTCCGCGGACTCCTGCGCGCGGTCGCGGACCTTCGCCATTTCCACTTCGCGCGTCATCTTCACGGCGACGTCCACGAGATCGCGGATGATCGAATCGACCTCGCGGCCGACGTAGCCGACCTCGGTGAACTTGGTCGCCTCCACCTTGATGAAGGGCGCGTTCGCGAGCTTGGCGAGCCGGCGGGCGATTTCGGTCTTGCCGACGCCCGTCGGGCCGATCATCAGGATGTTCTTCGGCGTGATCTCGTGGCGCAGGCCTTCGTGGACCTGCTGGCGGCGCCAGCGATTGCGCAGGGCGATGGCGACCGCGCGCTTCGCCTTTTCCTGGCCGACGATGTGGCTGTCGAGCTCTTTGACGATTTGTCTCGGTGTCATGATTGAGTCTGGCCTACTTCAGCTCTTCGATCAGCAAATTCCGGTTCGTGTATATGCAGATATCCGCGGCGATTCCGAGCGACTTCTCGACCACTTCGCGCGCGCTCAGGTCCGTGTTCTCGAGGAGTGCGATGGCCGCGGCCTGCGCAAAGTTCCCGCCCGAGCCGATCGCGACGATTTCGTGCTCCGGCTCGATCACGTCGCCGTTGCCCGAGATCAGGAAGGAGGCCGAGGTATCGGCGACGGCGAGCAGCGCTTCCAGGCGGCGCAGGTAGCGGTCCGACCGCCAGTCCTTCGCGAGCTCGATCGCGGCACGCGTCAGGTTGCCGAATTTCTGCAGCTTCCCTTCGAAGCGTTCGAACAGCGTGAACGCGTCCGCGGTGCCGCCGGCGAAACCCGCGAGCACCTTGCCGTCGAAGAGGCGCCGCACTTTCTTCGCGTTGCCCTTCATGACCGTGGCGCCGAGCGTGACCTGCCCGTCCCCGCCCATCGCGACGGCGCCGTTGCGGCGCACGGCAATAATCGTTGTGCCATGTGGATTGAATGCCGAATCGGTCATGGACTCGATGCTCCTGGGAGTGGGGACAGACTTCAGTCTGTCCCCATTCAATCGGACAGACTTCAGTCGGTCGCCATTCGCTTTCAATCCGCGTTTTTGGCCGTCTTGCGGATCCTGGCGCGAGGGTGAGTGCGGTCGTATATGCGCGCCAGGTGCTGGAAATCAAGATGCGTATAGATCTGGGTCGTGGAGATATCAGCGTGCCCCAGGAGCTCCTGCACGCCCCGCAAATTGCCACTCGATTCAAGCAGATGCGTGGCAAACGAATGCCGGAAGAGGTGCGGGTGGACCTTGACGCCGAGACCCTGCTTGCGGGCCCAGTGATCGATGCGCAACTGGATGGCCCGCACGCCCAGGCGCCGCCCGCTGGCCCCCACGAAGAGCGCGTGATCCTCCACCTGCCGGATCGCCGCCCGCTCACCGAGCCAGGTACGCAAGGCCGTGACGGCGTGACGTCCCACGGGCACGATGCGCATCTTGTTGCCCTTGCCGGTGACGCGCACGGTCTGATCCTTGAGGTCGAGATCGGTGAGCCTCAAGCCGGCGAGCTCCGCGAGCCGCAGCCCCGACGAATAGAAGAGCTCCATGATGGCGCGGTCGCGCGCATCGAGCTTGCCGCCGCCGCGAAAATCGAGCAGGCGCGCCATCTGGTCCGCATCGAGCGTCATCGGCAGGCGCTTCGGCGCCTTCGGCGCCTGGATTTCGCGCGCGGCATTCGCCTTGAGCTCGCCCTCGCGAATGAGGTATTCAAAGAATCCGCGGACCGCGGACAGGCGCCGCTGGATGCTGCGCGGCCCGAGTCCATCGCGGTGTTCCTCGGCCGCGAAGATGCGCACGTGCTGGCTGTCGATGGCGCGCCAGCTGGCGACGCCTTTCTTGCGGCAATAGCCCTCGAGCGCCGCGAGGTCGCGCGCGTAATTGGTAGCCGTGTGCGGGGACATCCGCCGCTCGGTCTTGAGGTGAGCGAGATATCGCTCGACCCAAACGAGCGCGGCGGCGTCCATCAGGTGACGAGCGCCTGGGCGATGAGCTCGCCGATGCGGACCAGGAGCTCCGTGTTCATGCCCGGGTGGAAATGCTGCGCATCGGCGCTGCCGATCGCAAGCAGTCCGATCGAGCCGCTGAGACCGAGCGGCAGCAGCGCGACGGAGCCGATTTCCACGGTTTCCTTGCCGAAGAGGAAATCGCGCTGGGTGTCGCGGATCTGCCCGCAGCGCGGCTTCCCCGACTCGAGCAGCGGATCGAACATCTTCAGTTCGGGCGAGGAACGCTCGAGCACGCGCAGGAACGTGCCCGCCTGCGGCATCGAGGCCGGCGCCGCGAATACGATGAGCACCGAATTGCGCGAGTTGAAATCTTCCCTCAGCGCCGCTTCCACGACCGCAACGACCGCTTCGCGCCCATGGGAGCCGATCAGCCTCCGGGCGAGGCGATGCACCTTCTCACCCAGCTCTTCGTTCGCGCGCGCGACCTCGACCAGCTCGCGCAGGCGCCGCTCGAGCGCCTTGTGCCGCTCGCGCAGCGCGTCGACCTGGCGTTCGACCAGCGAGACCGCGGCGCCGCCGCGCACGTGCGGCAGGCTCAATTTCTCGAGTACCGCGCCATGCCGCTCGAAGAAGTCCGGATTGTTCTCGAGGAACTGGGCGATGCTTTCTTCCGACAGCACTTCGGCGCGCAGGCCGCGGGCTTGATTGGTCACTTGTTGTGCTCCCTCGCTCGCTTCAGATGTCGACAGACCCCTGGAAGGCCGTTTCGGTCGGACCCGTCAGCCAGATCGGCTGGCCGGGACCCGCCCACTCAATGATAAGCCGTCCGCCCGGCAGGTCGACGTTGACCTTTTCACCGAGGAGACCGTGGCGCCTGCCCACCGCGACCGCGCCGCAGGCGCCGGTGCCGCAAGCCAGGGTTTCGCCGGTGCCGCGCTCGAAGACGCGCAACCGGATGTGATCGGGGCCCACGACTTCCATGAATTCCACGTTCGTGCGCCGTGGAAAGCGCGGATGTCTCTCGATGGCCGGGCCCAGCCGGTCAACGGGCGCGCTCGCAACCGAGGCAACCTTGAGCACCGCGTGCGGATTGCCGATCGATACCGCGCCGATCTCGACTTCCGTGCCCGCGACCTGCAGCGGATACACGTAGGACTCGGACGAAGCCTCGAACGGCAGCGCAGCCGGATCGAAATTCGGCGCGCCCATGTCGATCGACACCCAGCCGTCGTCGAGCACCCGGGCGCGAACGACACCGCCCGGACTGTCCATTGCGATTTCGCCCGGGCCGCGCGCAAGCCGCCGGCTGACGAGCGTCGCGACGCAGCGCGCGCCATTGCCGCACTGCTCGACCTCGCCGCCGTCGGCATTGAAGATGCGGTAGAAGACGGCCGTGCCGGCATCGCGCGGCGGTTCGAGCACGAGGGCCTGGTCGAAGCCGATGCCGTTGTGACGGTTCGAGAGCTGTCGCCAGCGCCCGGCATCCGGCAGCGGGCCCTTCGGAGCGTCGAAGATGATGAAGTCGTTGCCGAGTCCATGCATCTTGGTGAAGTCGATCCGCATGGCCCGCGAGGATACCTCAAGCCGTCAACCGACGCCGATAGATGACCTTCTTCGCAACCGGGTTCGCCGCACGCTCGAAGCGGCATTGCTCATAGAGCCGCGGTACGCCGGTCCACGCGAATGCCGCAGGCGCCCGCGCGTGCGCATGCTTGGGCACGAGCGGATAGCCTTCGATGAGGCGCGCGCCGCTCTTGCCGGCGAGCTCGACGGCGGCGGCCAGCAGCGAGCTCGCGACACCTTTGCTCCGCCAGCGCGCCGGAACGTAGAAGCAGGTGACGCACCACTCGCGCGCATCCGCACTTGCAGGAATCGATCGGCTGCGTTCGAAATAGGGAAACTCGATCTTCGGACCGATGCTCACCCAGCCGATCGGATCGCGGCCCGCGAACGCGAGGCATCCGCGCACGCGGCCCGCTTCGACGAGTCTGCGAAAGGCGCGCTTGTTCCGCTCGCCGAGGCGCGCCTGCCACTGGGTCCTCGAGCCCGGCACGCGCCAGAACATGCACCAGCAGCCGGCGCACGCGCCGCGCTCGCCGAAGAGCGTCTCGATGTGAGGCCAGTCGCGGCGAGTGAGAGCGCGGCAGGCCGGGGACAGATCTTTTTTTGCCCGAGGCATCACCGAATCATGACGCGAAGCCTGGGGCAAAAATAGATCTGTCCCCATCTTCGCCTGGTGCAAAAATGGACCTGTCCCCTTCTTCGCCGTCCCCATCTCCATGTACAAAGACCTGCGTGACTTCCTCGACCAGCTCGCCACGCGCCGCGAGTTGACGCTCGTCAAGGCAGAGATCAGCCCCATCCTCGAGATGACCGAGGTCTGCGACCGGACCTTGAAGCGCGGCGGGCCGGCGCTCCTCTTTGAGCGGCCGCGCGGCTTCGACATGCCAGTCCTCGGCAATCTCTTCGGCACCGTCGGACGCGTTGCCGCGGCTCTCGGCCAGGAGACCCCAGCGGAACTGCGCGAGCTGGGCGTCCTGCTGGCGACGCTCAAGGAGCCCGAACCGCCGAAGGGCTTGCGCGATGCCTGGCAGAAGCTGCCTCTCTACAAGAGGGTCCTCGACATGGCGCCGAAGGACGTCGGCGACGGGCCCTGCCGCGAGGTAGTGCTGGAGGGCAAGGACGTCGACCTTGCGAAGTTTCCGATCCAGACCTGCTGGCCGGAGGATGTGGCGCCGCTCATCACCTGGGGCCTCGTCACGACCCGGGGGCCCGGCAAGGCGCGCCAGAACATGGGGATCTACCGCCAGCAGGTGATCGGGCGCAACCGCGTGATCATGCGCTGGCTCGCGCATCGCGGCGGGGCGCTCGACTTCCTCGACTGGCAGCGTGCCCATCCGCGCGAGCGGTTCCCGGTGGCCGTCGCGCTCGGCGCCGATCCCGCGACGACGCTGGCTGCGGTGACGCCAATTCCCGACACTTTGTCCGAATACGCGTTCGCGGGCCTCTTGCGCGGCGGCCGCACGGAGCTGGTGCCGTGTCTTTCACACGATCTCAAGGTGCCGGCGACGGCGGAGATCGTGCTCGAGGGCTTCATGACACCGGGCGACGACGCCGATGAAGGACCGTTCGGCGACCACACCGGCTACTACAACGAGGTCGAGCGCTTTCCGGTGCTCGAAATCGAGCGCATTACCCATCGCAAGCACCCGATTTATCACAGCACTTACACGGGGCGCCCGCCGGATGAGCCGTCGATGCTGGGACTCGCGCTGAACGAGATCTTCGTGCCGCTTCTCCGGAAGCAATTTCCGGAAATCGTCGACTTTTACCTGCCACCGGAGGGCTGTTCGTACCGGATCGCGGTCGTGAGCATGAAGAAGCAGTACGCGGGCCACGCCAAGCGCGTGATGTTCGGTGTCTGGTCGTTCCTGAAGCAGTTCATGTACACGAAATTCGTCATTGTCACGGACGACGACATCGACGTGCGCAGCTGGCAGGACGTGATCTGGGCCGTGACGACGCGCATGGACCCCGCTCGCGACACGGTCCTGGTCGAGAACACACCGATCGACTACCTCGATTTCGCCTCGCCCGTGGCCGGCCTCGGCTCCAAGATCGGTTTCGACGCGACCGCCAAGTGGACCGGGGAAACCACCCGGCGCTGGGGCAGGCAAATCACCATGTCGGCCGAGGTCCGTGCAAGAATCGACCAGCTGTGGCCGGGGCTTGGCATCGACTAGCGCCCACAAGCGCATTTACTTCGCGCCCGTCCACAGCTAATTTACGCGCGAGCAGCGAAGGGGTGTTTGCATGCGTCACATCATGGTGCTGAATTCCAAGGGTGGCAGCGGCAAGAGTACTCTCGCGACTAACCTCGCGGCTTACTGCGCCGTCAATGGCGACAAGGTGGCTCTCGCCGACTTCGATCCGCAGCAGTCGAGCCTCGACTGGCTCGCGGCCCGCCCGCAGGACGCGGTCCCCGTCATCGGCGTCAAGGGATTTCGCGACGGCTTGCGGCACACGCCGCGCGATTGCGACGCCGTCATCATCGATGCGCCCGCGCGCATCCACGGGCCCGACCTTTCCGAACTCCTGCGCCGCTCCGATACCATCCTCGTGCCGGTGCTGCCGTCGACGATCGATATCCGGGCGACGCAGCGATTTCTCGGCGAGCTCCTCGGCCGTGCGAAAATCGAGAACAAGCTCGCGCGCGTCGCCGTCGTCGCGAACCGCGTGAAGGAAAACACGCTCATCTTCGAAGAGCTCGACGATTTTCTGGAAGAGATCAAGGTTCCCTATCTCGCGGCCCTGCGCGAAGCGCAGAACTACGTGCGTGCCTACACGCGGGGCTTGAGCATCTTCGAGCTGCCCGAATACCTCGCCTGGCCCGACTGGAAACAGTGGAAGCCGATCACCGAATGGCTCGGTAGCCGGCGCAGCCAGCCGGTCACTGCCAACAAGGCCGCCTGAGGCACCACGTCACAATCGCTGGCGACGGACGCAGCTTCGACGCCAATCCCGACGAACCGGTTCTCGAAGCGGCGCTGCGCGCCGGCATCAACCTGCCGCACAGTTGCAAGGGCGGCAATTGCTCCTCCTGCCGTGCGCGCATCCTGAGCGGACGCATTCATTATCCGGCCGGGCGGCCGCCCGGGCTCATGGACGAAGAGGAACGTGCCGGCTTCGGGCTCCTGTGCCAGGCTCGCGCGGACTCGGACCTGGTCATCGAGGCGCGCGCGATCTTTCGCGCGAGCGAAGCGCCCATCAAGAATCTGCCATGCCGCGTCGAGCGCATGGACCTGCTGGCTCCCGACGTGATGGCCGTGTTCCTGCGCATGCCGGCGGTGGAGCCGCTCGTGTTCCAGCCCGGGCAATACGTCGACGTGATGTTGACGAATGGCCGCCGCCGCAGCTTTTCGATCGCAAGCCCGCCGCACGATTCCGCGCTCATCGAGATTCACGTGCGCCGGGTCGCGGGCGGCGAATTCACCGAGAGCGTCTTCACGACGATGAAGCCGAGGGCGCTCCTGCGCATCGAGGGACCGATCGGCCAGTTCATCTATCGCGAGGATGCCGGGCGGCGGGCTGTACTGATCGCAGGCGGCACCGGTTTCGCGCCGCTCAAGTCGATGCTGCGTCATGCCCTCGAGCGGGGATCGAAGCGTGAGTTTCATTTCTACTGGGGCGCGCGCCGTCCCGTCGATCTTTACGAGCACGCGCAGGTGGACGGGTGGACGCGGCGCTATCCCAACTTGAAATATCGCCCCGTGCTCTCCAACGTCGAGGCGGACGACCCTTGGCCAGGTCGCAAGGGATGGGTGCACGACGCGGCGCTCGTCGAAGAAGGTTCGCTCGCGCAAGCGACCGTCTACGCGAGCGGCCCGCCGGCGATGATCGATGCCATTCGCCACGGGTACCCGAAGGCGGACCTCGCCGACGGGGAGCTGCTGTTCGATTCGTTCGACTACGCGCCGGATTCACAGGCGCGCACGCCAGGGAGACCCTGACGAAAGCCAATCCAATCCCGGTGAGTCTGCTTAAGGAGCCCTGACGCGCACGGCGCCGCTCATCGCGGTCGCGCAGCGCATGGCTTCGTGGTCGCTCAGGATCTGGTTCAGCCCGAGCACGTTGCGGTGCATGTACTCCGCGAGCGCGAAGCACTGCTGCAGGTAGGTGCCGAACCAGTCCTGCTTCTCGTCGATGTCGGCGTCGCCGAGCGCCCGGCGCAGCGCATCGGCCGCGGCGACGTCGATCGAAAGGTCATTGCAATCGCGCCGCAGGCGCTCCGTCGCTTGCTTGACGCTCCCGCCGCCCGCGAGGAGATGGGCGTATTCGATCTCGAGCACGCGCCTGAGCTCGCTCTGCAGCTGTCCCGTGACGCCGCGCCACGCGCAGCGGCCGGCGCGCTCGTCCCTGCCCTTGGTGTCGGCGAACAGCACGTCGAGCGTCGCCCAGGCACGCGCGGATTCCGTCAGCCAGCGGCGTGCCGACTCCACCGGATTCGGGTTGGAGAGGACGACGACCGCACGCTCGAGGTTTCGGGCGAGGGCCGCAACGGAGTCCACGTGTGAATTCGGCGTCGTCGTCACTCGCGCGATGACGGCGAGCAGGCTGAAACGGACGGCGGAGAGCTCGGTATGGTGCCGGGCGCCCAGCTCGAGATTCGGCAGGGTATCGGCGAGAGGATCGGCGGCGCTCATGGGGTACGCGTCTTGCGTTCCTGGATTCGGGGGCCTATTCGGCCGTTTTGGCGGCCGCTTTTCCATGAGCGGCCTCACAGTAATCAGTCGTGGGATCGAATGCGCCGCAAAAGGTCGCCGCCCAGGCGCCGGCTGACCGTGAGCGATTCCGCGATTCCGCGCAGCCGGACCGCATAACCGCCGTCGGCGACCCGTTCGACCGTCTCGATGTGCCGCACCGCCACCAGCGCGTTGCGGTGGATACGGACAAAGTCCGGATCGAATTCGTCCTCGAGGGAGCGCAGTGATTCCTCGATGAGGTGTTCGCCGTCGGGGTGGCGGATCGTCGTGTATTTCTGGTCGGCGATGAATGCCCGGACTTCATCGACCGGCAGCAATTTCAGCCCTTCACGCGTGCGCACGGCGATATGCGACCGCCGGGCGGCGCCGGGACTGACTTTCGCGAGGCTTGCGAGCTGTGCACGCGTCGCCCGCTGGGCGCCTTCGAGCGCTCGCTCGAGCTTTTCGCGGCGCACGGGCTTCAGCAGATAGCCGACCGCCTGTGTTTCGAAGGCATCGAGCGCGTACTGATCGTAGGCGGTGGTGAAGATCACCGCGGGCGGCGTTTCGAACCCCGCGAGATGGCGCGCGGCTTCGACGCCGTCCATGCCGGGCATGCGGATATCGAGCAGGATGACGTCGGGTTTCAGCTCATCGCTCAGCTTGAGCGCCTCCTGGCCGGTGCCCGCGACGCCGACGCATTCGCAGCTTCCCAGCTCCTCGACCAGACGCCGCAGGCGATCGCGCGCCGGCGGCTCGTCGTCCACGATCAGGACTTTCAGCGGCCCGCTCACGACGGCTCGACGCAGGGAAAGGTGAGCGTGACGATGTAATTGCCGTCGGACTGCTCGGTCTCGATGCCGGATTTGCCCGGAAATGCCAGTTCCAGCCGCTGCGTGATGTTGGCGATCGCGATGCGATTGCCTTCGCGGCCCCGCTCACCCGCCTGCGACTCCGTCGGCATGGGATTGGCGACGGAGAGCCTCAAGCTGTTGCCGTCACGCTCGCCGGCGACGATGACGGTGCCGCCCTCGGGCAGCCGTTCGATGCCGTGATAGATCGCGTTCTCGAGCAGCGGCTGGATGAGGAGGCTCGGCACCAGCGCCCGCATCGGCACTTCGTTGACGCGCCATTCCACCTTGAGGCGCTTGCCGAGGCGCAGCTCCTCGATACGCTGGTAGATGCGGGCGACCTCGAGTTCCTCCTTCAGCGGTATCTGCGCGCGAGCCTCGCTCAGGTTGGCGCGAAAGAGATCCGCCAGGTCCTCGACCGCTTCCTCCGCCTGTCGCGGATTGCTGCGCGTCAGCGCCGCGATGGTGTTCATGCTGTTGAAGAGGAAGTGCGGCCGTATCCGCGCCTGCAACGCATGAATGCGTGAACGCGCTTCCATCTCGACGTTGCGGCGCCACTCGTGCGTCACGTAGAAATAACGGAGCACCAGCGCGCCGATGATCAGGCTGATGAACCCGCCGCGCACGAGAAACGGCGCGTGATCCGACGGGAACAGCGCCCCGATCTCCGTTCCGGCCGGCGCGTACGCCTCACCGAGCCGATACACCAGTTCGCAAACGAGGAGCGTCGTCGCGAGGACACAAAGGAGCGCCATCGCGGACGCGCGTGCGACGGTCAGCCGGGCGAGGCTCGAGCGCAGGGCACACAGGACGACCGCCGAGCCGAGGCCGATCCACAGCAGGAAAAAACTCGTGCGCGCGAGCATGCTCCAGAAATCGAGTTCGGACGTGCCCGCGAGCGTCAGCACGAGGGCGACGAGCTCCGCGATGAGGACGATGAGAAAGACGATCCGCGTCGAGCAGAAATCCGGCAGGTAGAACGCCGCTCCGACCGCATCCCGCGCCGCCGGTACTGGCGATGGGTTGGCCGCGTTCATTCAAGTTCCGCCGAACGGCTTTTCCTTGAGGCGAAAGAGCACCGAGATGTCCTCATCCGCGTGCCCGCCATTGATCAGCTGCTCGTAGTCATCGAGCGTCGACTCGACCATCGGGAGCGTCGCGCCGTGACGCGCGGCCATGTCGCGGCAGATTCGCAGGTCCTTTTCGTGCAGGCGCACGCGAAAACCGGCGGGAAACGAACCGTTCACCATGAAGGGCGCGCGATTGACGAAGTACCAGCTCGCACCCGCGCCTTTGCTCAGGATCTCGATCACCTGCGCGAGCGGCAGCCCTTCCGCTTCGGCGAAGGCCATCGCTTCGGCGGCAGCCTGGATCGCGCCCGCGCAGAGGATCTGGTTGGTGGCCTTGGTCGCCTGTCCGGCGCCGCTCGGGCCCATGCGGGCGATGGTCTTACCGAGCGCCTGCAGGATGGGCCGTGCGCGTTCGAAGGCCGCGGCATCGCCACCGGCCATGATCGCGAGCGTTCCAAGCCGCGCGCCCTCGACGCCGCCGCTCACCGGACAATCCAGGAAGTCGATGCCGTGAGTGGCGAGCCTGGCCGCAGCCGCACGCGCCGTGCCGGCGCTGACGGTCGAGCAGTCGATCACGAGACCGCCGCGCTGCATCGCCGGCGCGAGCTCATCGACCACCGCCGCGACATCTTCGTCGGCGGATACGCACAGGACCAGTGCGTTGCAGACGGACGCCAGTTCGCGAATGCTCGGCGCCGCCCTCGACGCGAGTTCGGCGGCGAGCGCCTCGGCCTTGGCCGACGTACGGTTCCACACGCCGCTTAGCAGGCCCGCTTTGTGGAGGTTCCGCGCCATGTTCATGCCCATGGCGCCAAGGCCGATCATTCCAGCGTTCATGCGGGGAAATGTATCAGGAAGCCGGGCGCTACATCACCCGGCGATCGGTCGAGGAGGAGGGCGCGCGGCGCGCTTAGGACGCCGAGCTTCCGCAGGACTCGTCGAGGTTGCGGCGTGCGTCGAGCCGCGCCTGGCTGAGTTCGGTGTCGCTCAGGTATTCGCGTTCGCCGTTCTTGCCCAACTTGTAGAGCTTGTGCGATTCAACCGCGGTCTGATACCGCGTCTTCGCTTCTTCGCACTGCTTCGCACGCGACTTCGCTACGTCCGAATTGACGGCCTGCTGCGTCGCCTGTTCCGCCCGCTGTTTACCGTCGGCCTGCGCCGTGGACTGGCTCTGCTGCTGGCTGGCGCTCCGGCGCACGGCAACGCGCTCGCGATTTGACGGACGCGAGTCGATGTTGATGACCTGCGCCTCGATGGTCTCGCTCGGCGGGCGGTCGCTGTAATGGATATTGCCCTGGGCGTCGATCCACTTGTAGACCGCCGCCGAAGCAGCTGCCGACAGGACCAATGCCGCAATGAATGCCAGGGACCGCAACATATGAACCTCCGGGCCTAGAGGGCCTGCGAGTCGACTTCCCCGGTGCGAATGCGCACCGCGTGCAACAGTTCCGTCACGAAAATCTTGCCGTCGCCGATCTTGCCCGTCCGGGCTACGTTGGTGATGGCCTCGACCACCTGGTCGACCCGGTTATCGTCAACCGCGAGTTCGAGCTTTACCTTTGGAAGGAAATCAACGACGTACTCGGCTCCTCGATACAGTTCAGTGTGACCTTTTTGCCGTCCGAAGCCCTTGACCTCGGTCACAGTGATGCCCTGAATACCGATCTCCGCCAGGGCCTGGCGGACGTCGTCGAGCTTGAACGGCTTGATGATCGCGGTCACCATTTTCATGAATCACCCCAATACGTTACGGGCGGCAGTTTAACAGTAATTGTCAATGCCCCCGATTGGGAGGCCGGAAGGGACCTGCAATCGATGCTTTTCAATGGCTTAGATGTGAACTGCGCCCCCGCGGGCGCTTTCTGGACCGACTGCGCAGTTTTGCCTGCTCCGGTACCTCACACGCACTCGCTAGCATGGAGAAATCATGATCGACCCGAAGATGCTCGATGACCTCGCACAGCGCCTCGCGCGCACCGTGCCAGCCGGCGTGCTCGGCATCAAGAGCGATCTCGAGGAAAATTTCCGCTCCATCCTGCAGTCGGGGCTCGTGAAGCTCGACCTGGTCACGCGCCAGGAATTCGACGTGCAGGTGGCCGTGCTCCGGCGCACGCGCGAATTGTTGGAGAAGCTCGAGGCACGCCTCGCGGAGCTGGAAGCGGAGAAACGCAAATAGGGGAAAAGGGGACAGATTTATTTTTTCGAGTATCCGGTCGTCGGCACCCGATATGCGAAAAAATAAATCTGTCCCCTTTTCGTCCAGGGAGGGACGATGGGCCTTGCCGTTGCCTTGAGCCGGGCGCAGGTCGGCATCGAAGCGCCGTTCGTGCAGGTCGAGGTTCACACGGGTCCCGGCCTGCCTTCCTTCAATATTGTCGGCCTGCCGGAGACCGTCGTGCGCGAGAGTCGCGACCGCGTGCGATCGGCTATCGAACACTCGAGCTTCGATTTTCCGTCAGGCCGCGTCATCGTGAATCTTGCGCCCGCGGACCTGCCGAAGAGCGGCGGCCGCTACGACCTGCCCATCGCGCTCGGCATCCTGGCCGCGATGCACGAGCTGCCGGCGGAGAAACTGGCGGGCACTGAGTTCTACGGCGAGCTGTCGCTCACGGGCGAAGTTCGGGCGGTGCGCGGCCTGCTGCCCGCGGCCCTCGCTGCGCGCGGTTGCGGAAATTCCCTCGTCGTTCCCGCCGCCAGCGCGGATCAGGTCGCGCTTGCCCAGGGCGCGACGGCCTACGCGGCGGGCACCCTGCTCGACGTGCGCGCGCATCTGCGCGAGGAAGCGCGTCTTCCGCGGATCGAGTGCAACGCTTCGCCGCCGGCCGCACCGAGCGGGGCCGATCTTTGTGAGGTTTACGGACAGGCGCAGGCGCGGCGCGCGCTTGAAGTGGCAGCCTCAGGTGCGCACAGCCTGCTGTTCGTCGGCCCGCCGGGCACGGGCAAAAGCATGCTGGCGCAGCGGCTACCCGGAATCCTGCCGCCGATGACCGATGAGGAAGCGCTCGAAACGGCCGCCGTGCTGTCGATCGTCGGCCGTCCGATCAGTCCGGGTGCCTGGCGCCGCCGTCCGTTCCGTGCCCCGCACCACACGGCGTCCGCGCCGGCGCTCGTCGGCGGCGGGCCCGATCCAAGGCCGGGTGAAATTTCACTCGCCCATCACGGGGTGCTGTTCCTCGACGAGTTGCCGGAATTCAGCCGCCACGTTCTCGAAGTGCTGCGCGAACCGCTGGAATCGGGAGTCATCACCATTGCACGGGCGGCCGCGCATGTGGAGTACCCGGCCCGCTTTCAACTCATCGCGGCGATGAATCCCTGAGGTTGCGTTGCCAAGATACCGGTACTTCCGAGAGGAGGGGACGAAGGTCCCCCGCCCGAAGAATCGGGGGGTGAAGAGTCAGTTGGGGGGTCATAGAGGAGAGAAATGGACACGTCGCCGCTTCCGACGATGATCTTCTCGGTGATCGTCTCGACGATGGTGCGCTTCTCTTCGGGAGGAAGGCTCGGCCATCGGGCGAAGAGGTCACGGTCTTTGGCCATCACTTCCTCCTGGGAGAGGAGGGAGATTCGGAGCACATCGAGTTCCGCCTGGGTCTTGGGG
>DASQOR010000073.1:0-2747 GCA_035644395.1 Steroidobacteraceae bacterium | reverse complement strand
ACCTCGAGCCATTTTTCCAATCCGGGCTCGGTGTCGGGCTTGATGGCATCCGCGGGACATTCAGGCTCGCACACACCGCAGTCGATGCATTCGTCCGGATGGATGACCAGCATGTTGTCGCCTTCGTAGAAACAGTCCACGGGGCAGACCTCGACGCAATCGGTATATTTGCATTTGATGCAGGCTTCAGTGACGACGTAAGTCATCCAAGGCTCCGGAACGGGTCAATTTGTGTAGTTTGCGTAGCGCAGGAACTCCGCAGCCGCAAGTGAAGCACATCGCACCCGAGAGCCGTTTTCAAGCGGTTCTACGGCGGCTCGTTTCACCAAGATGCAGATAGTTATTCCCGCCGGTCCTGCAAATCGTCGTACAGCACGCGCGCTGCGGACGCATCGCCCCGCCGCTCTGCAAATCCGACGACCTTGAGGATGCGGACGGTACGATCAAGCCCGATCGTCAGCACGTCGCCGGCCTTCACGGCATGGCCGGGCGCCTTCTCGCGCACGCCATTGATGCGGACGTGGCCGGCCTCGATCAGCGCGGCAGCGCTGGTGCGGGCCTTCACCACCCGCGCGTGCCACAACCACTTATCGAGACGCTGGCGCTCCAAGCAACACCAATTCGAGAACAGACCGGACGCGCGATCCGCTTGTCTTGAGCAGCATCACTCAACAAACGAAATCGTTGATCCGGAAAAAACGGGGACTACTTTGCGCGATCACGGTCATTCGGCTCCGGATCATGCGCTAGAGCGGGATAACTTTTCTTCGAATCGTCATCCCGTTCTATCTTTTTGTTTGAGCATGATCTTTTCGGAAAACCGGTACCCACTTTTCCGGATCATGCTCTAGCGCTGATCCTTACGGTTGGCGGTGAGCTGCTCCTTGAGCGCCGCCAGTTTGGCAAACGGCGAATTGGGATCGACCGGGCGCTCGCGTTCGCGCGGCGGCGCGGTGGTCGCGAACTGCCGATGCGACGGCCCGCCCTCGCGCTTGTCGCGGCCACCGTGGTCGCGCCCACCGCCGGACTTGCCCTTGTACTTGTCCGCTTCCCTGCCCTTGCCCGCAAAGCGCTCGCGGGAGGGGCGGCCCTTGTCGTCACGTGGTTCGCGAACCGGCGCACCTTCCGCCGGAGCCGCCGCTGCGGCTTCGACCGGCGCATCGCCACGGGGCTTACGGAAATCGTTGCCGCGGTCGCGCCGTCCGCGGCCGTGACGCTCGCGTTTGGCACCGTCAGTGGCCTCGGCCGCAGCGGCAGCCGGCTGAACGCCTTCCTGCGGACGGTCCTGATGGCCGTGATGGCGATGACGGCTGCGGTCATGGCGCGGCCGGCGCTCTTCCGATCGGCCACCGGGCCGCCAGACATCCACCATCTCCGGAACCGCAATGGCATCGGGAGCTGTTGCGGGAGCGGTACCCGCATCCGCCGCTGCAATGTCACCCGCTGCGACGGTCTCTGTCGCTGTTTCAGCGGCGGCCTCAACTTGCGGCGCTTCTGGCGCTGGAGCTTCTGTCGCAGGAGCTTCCGACTTTGCAGCTTCGGTTGAAGCCGCGGGATCCGGCAGCACTTCGATCACATTGACTTCGATCACATTGGCTTCGACTGCCGCGGCCTCGTGCTCACTCGCAACCGATGAGAACGCGACGTTGGGAAGTAACGTCGCGGACGATGCCGCCGCCTCTTCAGCGGCCGGCGGCGCGTCATGGGCGATGTCTGCCACGGCGACGTCTGCGATGTCGCCTGTCTCAGTGGTGGCCACCGGTTCCGGCGCAATGGCGTCGGCAGCTGCACTTTCCGGCGGCGACGCCTCTGGAGACGAAATCTCCGGAGCGGCGACATCAAGCGGCGCGGTTGCCACG
Source organism: Steroidobacteraceae bacterium (assembly GCA_035644395.1). Lineage (GTDB taxonomy): Bacteria > Pseudomonadota > Gammaproteobacteria > Steroidobacterales > Steroidobacteraceae > JBGPLJ01. Next base: position 888 of record DASQOR010000073.1, on the reverse strand, counting down.
GTTGCTTCGATCGCAGCCGGCTTCGGAGGTAGCGCCGGACGGCGCTCCATGCGATAGCCGAGCGCACGCAGGATCGAGGCGAAGTCTTCGCCGGCTGAACCGGTGAGCGAGGTCATCGCCTGTGTGACCACGAAGCCGCGGCCGTCGAACGCGCCCGGAGGCTTTCCACCCGGCGCCGTTTCGCGCCATGACAGCGCGGGGCGGATCAGATCGGCGAGACGCTCCAGAATATCGACCCGCACGGCGCGCTCGCCGCATTGCCGATAGCCCAGCACGCGATAGGCATCGCGATCGAGCAGCTTGTCGACCGGGAATGACGTGCGGCCGCTGCCCGCGAGGTGCTGCGCACCCGACAGCGCCGACAGGTCGACATTGTCCTGCCTCTGCGCCCACAACAGCGACGCCAGCGCGCGCGCCGCCGGCTTCAGGAGCGCCGGAAGGTAGATATGATAGGCCCCGAACCGGACGCCGTATTTGCGCAACGAGGCCCGCGACGGCTGGTCGAGATCCTTCATCTCGGTCGCGATCTTCGAACGCTCCAGCACGCCCAGCGCTTCGATCAGCTGAAATGCGATCCCACGCGCAATCCCCGTGATGTCCTCGGCCTTGGCGAGGTCGAACAGCGGTCCCAGCAGCTTTTCGATATGCGTCTTCAGCCACAGATCGAGCCGCGTCTGTACCGCTTCGCGCGGCGCGCCGGTCAAGCGATCGTCGGAAATGATGCGGATGCGTGGATGCAGCGCGTCATCGGCCGCCACCAGCTTTGCCACGGCGTCGCCGGTCCAGCGGATGGTGGCGTCCGATGTCAGCACAAACTGGTCGTCGGGGGCGGCCGATAATTTCTCGGCGCGCGCGTCGATTTCTCCGGCCAGCGCTTTTTGCGCGGTC
>DASQOR010000072.1:0-2966 GCA_035644395.1 Steroidobacteraceae bacterium | reverse complement strand
GCGGGGGCGGGGGCCATCGCCATCAGGACGATCGTGCGCTCGGCGGCGCGCGCGATGCCGTGTGGAATGCCTGCGGGCGCGGCAACGAAATCGCCGGGACCGGCGGCAACCTCGCGCTCGCCGATGAGGAAAGTGGCCTTTCCGCTCAGCACTACATAGAATTTGTCGGCGCCGGCGTGGGTATGAGCGGCCTGCGCCTGGCCGGGCTCGAGGCAGTTGAGCCCGACAATGAGCCGATGCGATCGAAAACAGTCGACTTTCGTCATGGCGTCGGCTCGAAACATGGCGCGGTCCGGCAGGTGCTGAATCAATTCACGGGATTCCATGGGCGATTCCTGGCTCGAGACGGACGGCGGTCGAATCGACGGAGGGGCGGTGGGCCAAACGCGTATCGAACGTGATCCCCTCGGGGAGCTGCCGGTCCCCGCCGAAGCGCTGTGGGGCGTCCAGACCGAACGGGCACGGCAAAACTTCCCCATCTCCAATCTGCGACCTCTGCCCGCCTTCGTCGACGCCGTCATCCTGATCAAGAAAGCCGCCGCGCTGACCCACCGGGAGACCGGACGCCTCGATCGCAAGCTTGCCGATGCGATCATCACGGCGGCGGACGAGGTGCTGGCCGGGGGACACCGCGACCAGTTCGTCGTGGATCCGTACCAGGCGGGGGCCGGCACGTCGCACAACATGAATTGCAACGAGGTGCTCGCGAACCGGGCCAACGAGCTGCTCGGCGCCAAGCGGGGCGACTACAAGCCGGTGCATCCCAACGATCACGTCAACATGGCGCAGTCCACCAACGACGTGATTCCGACCGCCATCCGGCTCGCCGCGCTGTCGCAGCTGGCGGCGCTTGCGGAGTCGCTGACGCGTCTCGCGCGTGCCTTCCTCGCGAAGGGCAAGGCGTTCGACACCATCGTGAAATCGGGACGGACGCACCTGCAGGATGCGACGCCGATCCGTCTCGGCCAGGAGTTCACCGCGTTCGGGCACACCGTCGAGCGCAACCGCGACCGCATCACGCGCGCCGCCGACGATCTGCGCGATCTCGGCATCGGCGGTACGGCCGTCGGTACGGGACTCAATGCCGAGCCGCAGTACCCCGCGCTGATGGTCAAGCATCTCCGCGCGATGACCAACCTCGACCTGCGCGAAGGCAAGGATCGCGTGCAGTTGATGCAGTCGATGGGCGACGCCGCGGGGTTTTCGGGCGCCCTGCGCACCTACGCCGCCGATCTCGGCAAGATTGCCAGCGATTTGCGGCTGCTCGCGTCCGGCCCGCGCACCGGTTTCGCGGAAATTCTGCTGCCCGCGGTGCAGCCCGGGTCGAGCATCATGCCGGGGAAAGTGAATCCGTCCATCCCCGAGATGGTGAACCAGGTCTGCTTCCAGGTGATGGGCAACGATGTCACCGTCACCACGGCGGCGGAGGCGGGGCAGCTCGAACTGAACGTGATGATGCCCGTCATCGCTCACAACATCCTGATGTCGATGATGATCCTCACCAACGCGACGCGCGTGCTGGCGGAGCGGTGCGTCGAGGGGATCGAGGCCGACGCGGCGCAGTCGGCATACTGGCTCGAGCGCAGCCCGGCGCTTGTCACGGCGCTCGCGCCGAAAATCGGGTACGCCGAAGCGGCGAAGCTGGCGAAGGAAGCCGTCGCCAAGAACGTCACCGTGCGCCAGCTGGTGATGGAGAAGGGACTGTTGAAAGGCAAAGAGCTCGACGAAGTCCTCGATTTGCGGGCGATGACGGAGCTGGGTGTGCCGGGAGAGCGGAAGAAGCAGTGACTCTCACAACGGAGACGCACGCATGAACTGGATCGCGGGACTGGTCGCAGGCGTCGTGGTCTACCTCGTGGACTGGGTGGTGTGGAGCAAGGTGTTCACGAAAGGTATGGACGCATTCATGGTCACGATGACGCCGGAGGACATGAAGCGGTTCATGGGTCCGGCCCTGGCGAAGTCGGCGGTGCTGTCGCTCGCGTTCGGCCTGCTGTTCGCGTGGTTCTACGGTCGTTTCCGCGGCGCCCTCTGGGTGCAGGGCGGCGGACCGCTCGCGGGCATGGAGTTCGCGACGGTGCTGTGGTTGCCGACGATCTTGCTCGCGACCGTCGGCAGTAGCGTCTGGTACCTCAAGGCGAAGCCGCTGCAGATGGCGACCTGCTGGGCCTGGCTGATCCGCATGAACGCGGCCGGTCTGGCGGTGGGTTTGCTCGTGAAGTGATCGGAGTCACGGCACTCGCGAGCGCGACGAGGTAGAAGTTTCCTCATGCGTACCCTGACGCTGGTCCTCGTCGCGCTCGCCGTCGCCGGCCATAGCGCCGCGCAACGCCGCGCGCGCATCGGTCCCACAGTTTCGACGATCTCCATCGAAGACGGCTCCGGCGGGAGTCATTCGTTCACGTCGTTTGGCGGCAGCTTCGCGTTTCTCAGCGGCGATGACGGCGAAATTGGCGTGGCCGTGTCCCGGTACGGCGATTTGTCGAACGACAACTGCGTCCGCAAGCTGACGTTCGTTGGGGTGGAGTCGAACTACTATCCGGTCGGATCCAAAGGCGTCGCACCCTTCGCCTCGACCGCCATCGGACTGGCGCGCGTCACCGATCAGGACATCAAGTTGCTCGGCTGCGGACCTCTCACGCCCTCGCCCACGGCGACGAATCAAATCGGATTGGGGTTTGGCCTCGGCGTCCGTCTAAACATCGGCGCCCAAGCCGCGGCACTCCTCGAGGGCCGTTTCTTTCAGGTTCCCAACAGCGCGATCCAGGCGCTGGAGGGTCGAGCCAACGTCTCGCTCGCGTTTGGGAAGCCGCGCCAGACGCAGTTGCTCAACGGAACCCTCGGTCCCGCCGTCGGCATCCTGACGCGCCTCGGCGGACCGATGGAAGGACGAGGCCCGACGCTCGGCGTCCGATTCCGGCGCGACACGAAGAAGTCCGGCTCGCTCGGCCTACAGATCGACTACG